>NZ_QXIY01000009.1:5293-39562 GCF_003570995.1 Candidatus Cryosericum septentrionale | reverse complement strand
CAACGCCGCCGGAGCTGTCACGATCGTAAAGGTCCCTGTTGTGCCTGTTGTGGCAAGGAGGGTGGTCGTCCTGACTATTGGCAGCGACATTGTGATGGTTGATGGTCACGCCACCAAGGTCGACCCTGCACCTGAAATCGTCGCCGGCCGCACCTTTGTTCCGATTCGCTTCATCGCCGAGACCTTTGGTTCGACGGTTATGTGGCTTCCTGAGACCAGGGGCATCACGATCACCCTTGGGAGTACCATCATCATGCTTCAGATCGGCAACGCAACTGCAGTCATCAAGGGCGACATCACTGCTCTGGACGCTGCCCCGTACATCAAGAACAGTCGTTCGATGGTCCCTCTCCGCGTCATCTCCGAGTCATTCGGCAGCGACGTGGCCTGGAATGCTGCTAAGCACGTCATCACCATCACTCATTTGCTCCCGTAGTCTCGCGATTCCGTCATTCCCCCGAGCCCTTTTGTCCAAGGCGAGGGGTGCTTCTCCGCGAAGCCGGGAATCCATCCTTGCATCATTGCATGGGTCCCCGCATCCGCGAGGACGACAAAAAGGGACCTTTCGAGTTGCCATTCCCCTCCCTCTCCGTCATTCCCGCGAAGGCGGGAATCCATCCTTTCATCATCAACAGTGCATGAACGACAATTCGGGAAACGGTTGGCATACATTGTGCACCATAGATGGTGGAGGGGGGTATTCTGATGTACTCCTGTTCCTCGTTCTTCTTCCTGCAGGACCGCACAGCAACCAAGCCGCTTGTGTGCGGCGAGTACCTGGCACTGCTGCGATGCGCGTTGAAAACTGAAAGGCAAGAGAGCACGTAGTCCCCGGGTGGGGTAAACATTACACAACCGGATGCGTCATCATGTCTGAGGCTTCATTGATCTAGCGTTCCACCCGCGTTCTCATATCTCAATCCACTCTAGCGGCTCTGCCGCGGCACGGTTGCCGTGCTAATCGGTCGTATTCCACAATTTTCATCCAACCAAAGTTAAAAGGAGATCAGATAATGAAGAAATTCCTATCTATATTTGTCGCCCTTGCCATGGTGCTCAGCCTGTTCGCAGGCGTCGGCGCCCGTTCGGCAAAGGCAGCTACGACGCTCACCGTGACGCCATCTGGCAACTTTGCCGGCGGCCTTGCTGGTTCAGGCGCAACAGCTGTCAATGCTGTTGGTACCGTTGTATCATCTGGTTCCAACAGTGCTGTTGTAAACGTAACTACCGCAGGCGTTGGCGTGTTTGATGCAGTAACCCCCAATGTCAGCGTTATGGTGCCGCAAGCTCTAACAGCGACTTCCACCGATGCAGACTGGGCTACTCTAGGGGTCCAGTATATTACATTCACCGCCGGCACCCTGCCTATTGTTGACGATGAGGTTATTGTTGCTGCCAGCGCTGCTCCTGCCGTCGGCACCGTCTTAATGGTGGGTACTACGGTTGGCGGTCTTACGACTGACCAAGTCAATGTGACGACTGCTCCTGTCGGGACCATTAGCGGTGCTGTTTCCGTGATGAGACCGACGAGTGCCGGCTTCACTACCCTCAGGTCCATTGATCCGAACTGGCTAACTGTTGGTACTGCTCAACCTATCACATTCACCGGTATGGTTAGCCCGCTGGCTGTTGGCGAGCAGCTTGAGGTTTCCATGGTCCAGCTGCAAGCAGCCGTTCCAGCGTTTGCTTTCTTGACCATCGGTGGTGGCATTACCGCTGGGGACGTGGCAACAGCCACGTGGCAAGATACTACTGGAACATCGCACACTGCATCGTATACGGTGGTGTCCGGCGATTCCTTGGCAACTGTCACCACTGGGTTGAAAAGTGCCATTAACGCTGTGGTTGGCGGGAACGTTATTGCTACCAATCCTTACGCGTATGTGATTACGTTGACTCAGAATGTCGCTGGCATTGCTGGTAATGGCAAGACGCTTACATCCAGCACCAGTGTCACTGCCACTTCCCTCACCATTCATACGCTTGGTGGACTGACTTCACCGGCCTATGTTGAAGAGGGCAAGACTATTCAGCTGGTCGCAGTTAACCCCACTGGTGCAATTGTCGCTGCTACATGGACGTCTGGCACCGGTACAATCGCGACCATTAATAGTAATGGATTGGTGATGGCAATGACAGACAGTGGTGTCTCTTTGGTCACTGCCACATTTGGTACGTACAGTGGTTCGTTTGTGGTAATTGCCATTCCTCCACAGACAATCACCAGCCTTGCCGTCAAGCTCGTTCCTGCTACCCTGAAGGTAGCCGGCCAGCAGCAGTTTGGTGCTATTGCTGCGAGCGCGGCGTACCTTGCCTTGGATTATACAACGCAGGCAGCCTGGACAGATACTCTCCCTGTTGCCAGTGTTTCCAACGTTGCACCTACACAGGGTCTTCTGGCATACTCAACAGCTGAAACCGGCAATGTTAGTGCTTACGCCGGCAGCTTCACTACGACGGTCGCAGTCACCATCGACGCCGCCGGCGTTGTCACTATTACAACGGCCCCTGTTGCTGTCAAGAGGGTCATCGTCCTGACCATTGGTACCGACATTGTGACCGTTGACGGCCACGCTACCTCTGTCGACGCTGCACCTGAAATCGTCGCCGGCCGCACCTTCGTTCCGATTCGCTTCATCGCTGAGACCTTTGGTTCCACGGTTACGTGGATCCCTGCGACCAGGAGCATCGCAATCACCCTTGGCACCACCACCATTGGCCTCCAGATCGGCAACAAAACCGCAGTCATCAATGGCAAGATCATTGCTCTGGACGCTGCTCCGTACATTAAGAACAGCCGCACGATGGTTCCTCTCCGCGTCATCACCGAGTCATTCGGTGGCAATGTGGCCTGGGATCCTATTAACCACATCATCACCATCACCTACTTGCTCCCGTAGTCTCACGATTCCGTCATTCCCGCCTGCCTCCGTCATTCCCCCGCAGGCGGGAGTTCATCTTTTGGTCCGTCATTCCCCCGAGCCCTTTTGTCCAAGGCGAGGGGTGCTTCTCCGCGCAGGCGGGAATCCATCTTTGCATCATTGCATGGGTCCCCGCATCCGCGAGGACGACGGAACCCACCAGCCAGTCACAGAAAGGCAGACAGGACATCAGGAAAACGGTTGGCACAGATTGTGCATCATAGATGGTGGAAGAAGTTTTGTGGTGTGCTCCTGTTCCTCGTTCTTCTTCCTGCAGTTCCGCTCAGCAACCAAGCCGCTTGTGTGCGGCGAGTACTTGGCACTGCTGTGATGCGCGTTGAAAACTGAAGGGCAAGATATCAGGTAGTACCCGGGTTGGGTAAACGTTACACAACCCGATGTGTCATTGTGTCTCAAGCTTCATTAATCGAGCGTTCCACCCGCGTTCTCGTATCTCAAGCTTCAGTATTGTTTCGTTCCTGCTGTATGCTTCAGGATTTGGCAGTCGGACCGCTTCACTTCTCAGGCAGGGCAAGGATGTGTCACCGCAGGATGCGCATGTACCTGGCGCACAGAACGCGGACTCCTTGCAGAGTTGCCTCCAGGATCAGCCGTGCTTGCACGGCCCGAAGCAGTCCTCGTGACAGCCAACGTTCTGCGGCTCCGTCTCAGCAGGGTACGGATCGGTCGAGGACGTCTCTGCTTATCTCCCGAGCATGTTTTTTCAATGCGAGGGGCGTACTGGGGCAGAGGCAACTCGGACACACGTCTGAGAAATGGTCCACCTTAGCGGCTCTGCCGCGGCACGGCTTCCGTGCCAATCGGTCGTATTCCACAATCTTCATTCAACCAAACTAAAAAGGAGATTACTCAATGAAGAAGTTCCTATCTATATTTGTAGCCCTTGCCATGGTGCTCAGCCTGTTCGCAGGCGTCGGCGCCCGTTCGGCAAAGGCAGCTGTAACCTTGACGGCTACAGCCTCCGCTGCTACGTTGACAGGTGGCATAGATGCTGGGGCCACTGCCGTTTCCGGCAAAGCTACGGTAACAGCTGTAACAACTGCCGCTCCTACAACCGCTGTGGTGACCATCGACACGGCTGCCAAGGGAACCTTCACGGGCGCCGGCGCCGTGTCTGCTACAACACGTACGACTGCTACCCTCGCGACGACAACTGATGCCAATTTCAAGGCTACAGCAGCCTCCTCACAACTCGTGACTGTCAGCAGCACTGCCAACATTTTCGTTGGCGATATCATTATGACCGACGCTGCCACCGCCGGGACGGCTTTAGTTACTGGCATTATCGACGCGACACATATGTATGTTACTATTGGTGCTGTACCAGCGTCTGGTACAATTACTCTGATCAAGCTGGATACGACGACGCCTGGTTTCACTGCTACCACTGCTGATACTGACTTCAAGGCAGTTGCAGGAAGCACCCTCCAGACCGTCGCGTTGACCTCTCCCACTGGAAACCTTCACATAGGCGACCAGGTCACGGTTACGATGGCCGATACAACCGGCGCCGGCGTCAAGGCCACTGGTACTGTTACCATTGGTGGCACTGTCACTGCCGACAATGTAGTCACGGCTACCGTCGCGGGAACAGCATACAACTACACGGCTGTCACCTTAGATACTCCGGGTAGTGTGGCTACCAAGCTAGCGCTTTTGATTAACGATGGCGCTACCTATGACGCGGCATCGATCGGCATGGAGATCACTATCACAGCGGCAACAGCTGGCGTTGATGGCAATGCGATCACTCTTACTGCGACCCCAGCCGCGGCTGCTCCGGTTCCTGCCACGTTGAGCAGCATCGCTCTCGTTCCAGCTACAGTCACTCTTGCTGGCGCTGGCACGCAGACATTTACTGCGACTGCGACGTACAGTGATGATACGACCGCAACTGTTGCTGCAACCTACGCTCTTACGAGTGGGGTTGGATCAGTCACCACCCCGGCAGGCGTCTATACAGCCCCAGCTGCTACAGTGGCGGCTCAGACTGCCGTAGTCACTGGTACCTATACTCTAGGTACTGTCACCAAGACTGCCACTGCTGCGATAACGATTCTTGGTATCGGTGTGACGTTGAGCAGCATCGCCATTGCTCCAGCTACAGTCACTCTTGCCGGCGCTGACACGCAGGCATTTGTTGCGACCGCTACGTACAGTGATGCTACCACCGCAACTGTTATTGCAACCTACACTCCTACGCTTGGAACATTCAGCGGAAGCACCTATACAGCCCCAGCTGCTACAGTGGCGGCTCAGACTGACACAATCCTTGGTACCTATGTCCAAGGTACTGTCACCAAGACTGCCTACGCTACGGTAACGATTTCTGGCTCTGTTGTCACTACCCTTCCCGTTGGCACTGTTACATTGGCTACTCCGACACCGGTAAGTGCGACAAGCGTCCTTCTGAAGTGGACTTATTCGGCCGCGGATGCCATATTCTTCAAGATCTATCGCAACCAGACAGGTGCCAGTCCCATATCAACTGATTATGTGGGTTCCACCCTTGCTACTAGTGTTGTAAATGCATCATACACCTACACCGATACAACAACTGCTGCCAGCCAGCCCTATTGGTATTGGGTTCAAGCTTGGAATAGCACGGGCGGTGGCACTTTTGCTGCTTCCCCCATCGTCTTTACCCCGGCTGCCGCGGTTGTCGTTCCGGTTACCACGACTACCCCTACGGCGCTTACCGTGACGTCAGCTGGCAACTTTACCGGCGGCGTTGATGGTGTAGGCGTAGCAGCTGTCGATGCTCTTGGTACTGTTGTATCACCTGGTGTTGTAAACGTGACTACTGCGGGCGTTGGCCAATTTGACGCAGCCCCCAATGTCAGCGTTTCGGTACCGCTAACTCTAACAGCGACTTCCACTGATGCAGACTGGGCTACTCTCGGGAACCAGTATATTACATTCATCGGCGCCGACCTGCCTATTGTTGGCGATGAGGTTACTGTTACTGCCGCCGGTGCTTCTGGCGTCGGCACCGTCTTAATGATGAGTGGTTCGACTGGACTAATCGATGTGACGATTGCTAAGGTCGGAACCTTGGCTGGTGTTGTTTCCGTGATGAGACCGACTACTGTCGGCTTCCTTACCCTCAACTCCACTGATCCGAACTGGCTCACTGTTGGTACTGCTCAAACTATCACATTCACCGGTATGGTTACCCCGCCGCCTGTTGGCGCCCAGCTTGAGGTTTCCATGGTCCAGCTGCAAGCAGCCGTTAAGGCGTACGGTTTCTTGACACTCAGTGGTGCAGTCAGTGGTGCCCCCATTATTGCTGGGACCGTGGCGACAGCCACGTGGCAAGATACTACTGGAACATCGCACACTGCATCGTATACGGTGGTGTCCGGCGATTCCTTGACAAAGGTCACCACTGGGTTGACTGCTGCCATTAACGCTGTGGTTGGCGGCAACGTTATTGCTACGGCAACCGGCTCGTCTATTAAGTTGGTTCAGACTGTCGCTGGCGCTATTGGCAATGGAAAGACGCTTACAGCCAGCACCAGTGTCACTGCCACTTCCCTCACCATTCATACGCTTGGTGGACTGGGTCAGCCGGCCTATGTTGAAGAGGGCAAGACTATTCAGCTGGTCGCAGTTGACTCCACTGGTGCAATTGTCGGTGCTACATGGACATCCAGCCTGCCAGCAATCGCGACCATTAATAGTGATGGATTGGTGATGGCAATGACAGACAGTGGTGTCACGTTGGTCACTGCCACATATGGTACGTACAGTGGTTCGTTTGTGGTCATTGACGTTGCTCCACAGACAATCACCAGCCTTGTTGTCAAGCTCGTTCCTGCTACCCTGAAGGTAGCCGGCAAGCAGCAGTTTGGTGCTATTGCTGCAAGCACAGGGTACGCTGCCTTGGATTATACAACGCAGGCAGCCTGGGCAGATACTCTCCCTGTTGCTGTTATTTCCAACGTTGCACCTACACAGGGTCTTCTGACATACTCAACAGCTGAAACCGGCAATGTCAGTGCTTCCGCTGCCGGCCTCACTACCACGGCCGCAGTCACCATCGACGCCGCTGGTGTTGTCACTGTTGTAACGGTCCCCGTTGCGGTCAAGAAAGTCATCGTCCTGACCGTTGGTACTGACATTGTAACTGTTGATGGCAAGGCTACCTCCGTCGACGCTCCTCCTGAAATCGTCAACGGCCGCACCTTCGTTCCGATTCGCTTCATTGCTGAGACCTTTGGCTCCACGGTTACGTGGCTTCCTGAGACCAAGGGCGTCACGATCGTTCTTGGCGACACGACCATTGGCCTTCAGATCGGCAATGCAACTGCCGTCATCAATAGCAACATCATTGCTCTGGACGCTGCTCCGTACATCAAGAACAGCCGCACGATGGTTCCTCTCCGCGTCATCTCCGAGTCATTCGGCGGCGATGTGGTCTGGGATCCTGCTCTTCGCACCATCACCATCACCTACCTGGTCCCGGTTGCGGTTACGCCGGCTCCGTAGTCTCGCGACTACGCAGACTGTAGAAGCACAGTAACACGAAGGCCCCCGGGCAACCGGGGGCCTTTTGCATATCCAGACAGGAAAGGATGGGCCAAGGAAGACCCCAAAGGCAAAGACAAGGCCGGATTCCCGCATGCACGGGCGACTGTAACACTCTCGGGACGGTTCCGTTTTCTCCGAGACTGTTACACCTTCGCTGTACCCTTCAACAAAAGAACTGGATTCCCGCCTTCGCGGGAATGACAAAGAGGCGCGGGAATGACGGTGGCGCGGGAATGATGGACCCTCACGGGTTGCGCACCGGCGTGTGCTGGATATACTTGCACTTGTACATATCACAGTCATCTACAGCGAGGCAATGACATGGAACAGGTTCTGCAGTCTGTCGATATAGTCCTGAACACCGTTTGGGCCCGTCTGGCCTTTGGCGTGGCAGTCGTTGCCGTCCTGGTCATCGGGGTCGTTCTTCTCGTGCAGTGGAAGCACCAGTGTACACGTCTGGCGATGGTGTTTGGTAAGGCTGCGGATCCATCGTTCTACGCACACATCGACACGGTGACCCATGCCTTCGACCAGCAGACCACCACGCAGAACGAGGCGCGGGCTGCCTGCGCGGATCTCGAGAAAACGAGCCACCGCTTCTTCGACTCCGTGGACATCGACTACTATGATGCATTTGCGGGACAGGCGGGGAAGTTCAGCTTCTCGCTGCTCATGCTCAATCGCAATGGAGCAGGGATTATTCTGACGTCACTCACGAGTACCCAGGGCAGCAAGGTGTATGTGAAACGGATTGAGAATTGGAAGAGTGACGCGGCGCTGAGTCGCGAAGAGGAGGAACTGCTCAAGAAGAACAACCCGTTGTGACCCGAGAGTTGCATTTTCGTCTGAGTTCCTATATTATCGTACGTGGGTGTTATGTCCGGGCAATGCATACCCAGACGAGAGCCGAATTCCTGCAGTATTGTGAAAAAGCGAGGCGATGATGGCGAAGAAGGCTTCAGTCGAGAAGAAGAGCAAGCGCACCTGTTACTCGGTCATGATCGTTCCACAGTACGAAGGTTGTGCACATCAGTTCAAGGTCTCGCGCCTGGCCATCTACGGTGTCATCACCGCATTCATCCTCTTTGTCTCAGGCTTCGCCTACGCCATTGCGCAGAACACGCGGCTCAAGAACACTGTCGCCCAGTACGACGGCAGGGGTCTTGATCAGGTCGTGCGCCTGCAGGCGACTCAACTTGATGCTGCCAACGAGGCCATCAGCACCAGCAACACGGAACTGACGGCACTCAAGAAGTATGTCGATTATCTGGGTACCCTTGATGCAAAGGTCCGCAAGATGCTTGGCGTCGGCGGGAACAGCGCCTCCCTGGCGTCCATCCTTAAATCGACGGCCACGCCGACCCTTTCTGTCAGCCGTGGCCTGGGCGAAGCTGCAACACAGCTGTCGACGTCGACTGCTGTCGTGCAGAAAGCAGCCGAAGCTCGTGAGAAGAACCTTATCGTCCTCCAGGATGCCGCCTCCAAGTACAACAGCATGCTTTCGAAGACCCCTTCCATCTGGCCGCTCTATGGCCTTATTACGTCGCCGTTTGGCTGGCGCTCCAACCCATTCGGCGGCAGCAGCAGTGAAGAGCATGACGGCGTCGACATCGCAGCTCCGTATGGCACAGCGATCCGTGCGACGGCAGACGGCACGGTGGAGCAAGTCGGCTGGAACGGCACCTACGGTATTTCGGTGACGCTGTACCATCGGAACGGCATCGAGACCTTGTACGGCCACATGAGTCGCATGGCCGTTTCCGCGGGGCAGACCGTCAAGAAGGGCCAGGTCATCGGCTACGAGGGATCGACCGGTCGTGTCACTGGTCCGCATTGCCATTATCAAGTCATGATCAACGGTACCGCGGTCAACCCGATGACGTATCTCGACTAGGTGCGGAGGAGACAGCCATGGCATTTGGATCATCCAAGACTTCTACAGAGAGCAAGACGGCGTCTTTCTTTGCCCACGACCTCGTCGTGAAGGGTGACGTCGAGAATCAGGGAGACCTGCACATTGAGGGTCAACTGCAGGGCAACGTTACCGGTCACGGGACGATCACCGTCGCCGAACAGGGCGAGGTGCATGGCAACGTCGAAGGGCGTCTGGTCGTCGTGATAGGACGTGTCGAGGGGAATGTCACCGGCGCGGAGAAGGTTGAGGTTCTGGAGAAGTCGACCGTCAAGGGCGACATCACGAGTGCGCGCATCTCCGTCGAGGAGGGTGCATCAGTGTCCGGCAAGTTCGAAACGACTCCCCGAGAGGTCGGGATTCCGAGCGCGAAGAGCTAGTCTTCCACTACATATGAATGACGCAGCCGGCGCTTGGTTCATGGTGCCGGTTTGCCGTATGCCAGTGTCGTGGCCCCCTCAGTCGTCCCCGCGCATCTTTGTCGTTCCCGCGAAGGCGGGAACCCATCACTTCACGCAAAGCTGGACTCCTGCCTGCGCGGGCATGGCGAATCGGGAGACACACCACGTTTTATTGCACTGGATGTTCCGGTGCTATACTCTGAGCTACGAGATGGTCTGGCTCGAGCGACGGTGATCTGAGGGGACTGTCTGCTGGAGGGGTACGATGGGTGAAGGCAAACTGGCCGAGTTTCCAGCTCGCACAATTCTCGAAGTGCTGTTCACCAAGGACCCGAGTGCACTTTTGTCTGTTACGACGAGGGTCGCCCGGTACGACGTTGTCGTTGGCCGCAGTGGTATTCGCTACGCGAGTCGGGGACAGCTGGGTGGCGAGACCGCACTGTTTCTCCTACTTATGGAGACCGAGGGCACGTTTGCGCTGGGGCCCGTTACCTCGGACTATGTATCCAACTGCGTCTTCCAGAACCTGAGCGACGTCGATGCCGGGTTCGCAGAATGGAAGAATCGCTTGACTGGTACCGATCTCGGCTTCCTGGATCCCGGGCGCCTCTACTGGTGGCGCAGCAAGCTCAGCAAGGATGTGCAGCAGTTGGCCGCTCCGGAATATGAGATTGCGCAACTGACCAGGGACCGTGCGCAGACGATCGATTCGCTGGCGTCAGTGCTCGGGCAGGACGTGCTCGAGGTTGCCAGGACGCTGAACCGGATGGCACGACAGGAGTCCTTCGAGATCGTGCCATTTGTGCGTTCTCCGCGTCAGGCGACGTATCGCTGCGTTGTTGCCTCGCGCGACGCCCTGCTGGCCAATGCTTTCTGGCAGAACGTCTGTGGCGCGCAGATGCCGCTGCAGTGGGACAGTCATGAGCTGCTCTACCGGAGGACGATCTCTCACCCTTCCTATGACCTGGCGACCGTGTTTGTCATGCAGGTGCTGGACGACACGATGAAAGACATGGTCCGGCTGGCTGATGTCCTCTTCTTCCTGCTGTCGGACCTGCCCTCCGATGAGGAGGAGTACCTTGCGGAACTGCGTGCTCTCAACCCGACGATGTCCGTGTTCTTCTGGGGTGCCAGGCGACGGAGATGGGTGCGTCGCGTCGCGCAGTCGGTCCACTTTACGACTCCGCTGGAGCGCGAAGCCGTCCTGCAATCTCTGGACGTGTTCCTGTAGGTGAAAACATCGGTTCGTTTGGGGAGGTACGTGAAATGAGCGGAGGATACTGGAATCGCGTCCTGGTTGTCGACCTGGAACAAGGGACGTCACGTGACGAGGTGCTCGACGCGGGCGCGCGGGACCTTCTGCTCGGTGGGTCAGGCTTGGGCGCATGGCTGTGGGAGCATCACTCGGCGGCGGGCGCGGGCGCTCTCGAACCGGGGAACGCGCTGGTCTTCGCTACAGGACCGCTGACCGGGACATTCGCCCCGACCTCTGGCAGGCACGAGGTCGTCACACGCTCTCCCGAGACCGGCGCCTACGGCGAAGGGGACGCAGGCGGCACGTTCGGAACAGCCCTGAAGCGAGCGGGGTACGACGCGTTGGTTATCACGGGTTCGGCGGCGCGCGCGAGTGTCCTCGTTGTCGACGGGGACCAGGTTCGGCTTGAGGACGCTGGAGACCTCTGGGGCAAGGACGTCATCGATGCCGACACGGCCCTGCGGGCACGCCTGGGAGGTGGTTTCTCCACTGCACTTATCGGTCCTGCGGGGGAGCGCCTTGTCCTCATGGCCAACATCGTGCACGATGGGGCAGACGCGCGTGTGGCAGGTCGCGGTGGGCTGGGCGCCGTCATGGGGTCGAAACTGCTCAAGGGTATCGCCGTGCGTGGGACGAAACAGGTTCTCGTGCACGACCCCGACGCGCTGAAGCAGTTGATGCGGGAGACGGTTCCCGCCATGCGCGAGCGAGCCATCGGCATGCACCTGTTTGGTACGACCGGGGGTGTACAGCGTGCAGAGGAAGCTGGAGACCTGCCCATCAGGAACTGGCGGGACGGGAGCTTCCCACAGGCGGCCGCGCTGAGCGGCGAGGCTATCGCCGAGCGCCTCACCGGCCGGTATCACTGTGCCGGCTGTCCCATCGGCTGCGGCCGTACCGTGCGCCTGCATGTGGAGGGCCACGAGGGGCACAACGGAGCCGGGCTCGAGTACGAGTCGGTTGGGGCACTTGGGTCCTTGCTGATGCTCACAGATCTCGACGTCGTCGAGCAGGCCGCCTCCCTCTGCAACGTCCTCGGTCTGGACACGATCTCAACCGGCGGAACGCTGGCGACGGCCATGGAGGCTCGTGAACTGGGGTTGGTCACTGCTGCTGACACTGACGGCATCGACCTTGTGTGGGGCAACGGCGAGGCAGTCCTCGCCATGATTCCGCGCGTCGCCCGGCGGCAGGGCTTCGGTACACGGCTGGCAGACGGCTCCCGCACGTTTGCGGCGTCGGTTGGGCACCTCGAGCTGGCCATGGAAGTCAAGGGCATGGAGTTGCCGGCACATGACCCACGGGCCTACGTTTCGCTGGGTCTGGGCTACGCGACCGCAACGCGTGGCGCGTGCCACCTGCAGGGCTTCAGTTATGCGTTCGAGCGGGCGGCGACGATGCCCGAGATTGGGCTGACTGCACCGATGGACCGGTTCGAGCATACCGGCAAGGTTGCCATGGTCAAAGCCACGCAGGACCTGATGGGTCTGTTCGACAGTCTCAAGTTCTGCAAGTTTGCCATCTACGGAGGCCTGAACCTCACGCTGATGAGCCAGTTCCTGAGCGCCGTGACTGGGCGCCGGCTGAGCACCGCCGAACTCATGGAGATCGGTGAGCGCATCTACACCTACAAACGCCTGCTTGCCACACGCATGGGCATCTCCAGGGCGGACGATACGTTGCCTGAGCGCTTGCTGAGCACTGACCGGGGTGGAAGCGTTGCAGGGCACGTTGCGTGGCTTGACGCGGACGTGTTGAATGAGTACTATGACCTCAGGGGCTGGGACCGTCTGGGTATTCCGACGGCCGAAACGGTGAGACGGTTGAGCATCGACCAGTTGAGCACCGTGGACCCGGCGCCTGAAGGGGGAGACCTGTGTTGAGACAACGGAAGCGTGGACATACACTGAACATGCAGAAGGTCATGATGCTGGTAGCCTGCTTCGTTATCGGCTATCTCATCTGGAGCACGATTTCGGCGCTCGCCTATCTGGGCAAGGCGGACCGGGAGACGACACGCACGTTTGCCGAGTTGCAGCAGGTGAGCGCGCAGACGCTCGAACAACAGAAGGTCATGGAATATCATGCGACCAAAGCCTACATCGAAAAGGCCGCGCGTGAGGACATGCTCATGAGCAAGAGGAACGACACTGTCATCCTCTTCCCTGTGGATCGCACGGCCCGAGAGCCGGTTCCTCCTAAGCTGACAGGCATCCCTCGCGTGCTGAGTCAGCTGATCACATGGGTCAAGGGATGGTTTTAGGGTTGCATTTTGGCTTGGGCACTGTATGCTGTTCTGTTGGAGCCTGCCACGTCGGCAGAGCTATCCCCCACAGAGGTGAGTGACTAGTTTAATGGCCGAAGAGCACCGCATCAAGCTAACCGAAGGCATCGTCATCAAGATCGTTCCATTCGGAGCGTTTGTCAAGACAGACACTAATGAGGTAGGTCTGGTTCACATCTCAGAGATCAGTGACACCTACGTCAAGGACGTCAACCAGTTCCTCAAGGAAGGGGACAAGGTCATCGTTCGCGTTATTGGCCGCAACAAGGATGGCAAGCTCAACCTCTCCATCAAGGCTGCAAAGGCCGCCGGTGTTGCCGATGGAACGCCTGCCGCGCCCGCCCCGGAAGGTAGCTCCCCTGCCCAGACTTCTGCGCCAGGTGCGCCATCTGCGCGTCCCTCTTACAACTCGCGTCCCTTCCACGAAAAGCCCGTGCTGAGCCCCTTCGACATGATGATGAAGCGGTATCTGCAGGACTCACAGGAGTGCCAGGTCGACAAGAAGAAGCGGACAGAGCGCAAGCGCGGATAGCGTCTCGCTTTTCCTGACTTGACAGAAGCTGTCGCCTCTGCTACTATGTTCCAGTTTTCCAGCGCCCTGTGGCGGCGTAGCTCAGTTGGTTAGAGCATTCGGCTCATACCCGGAGTGTCGAGGGTTCGACTCCCCCCGCCGCCACCACATGCATCAATACTGCGTTTCCAGCACCACCTGCGAACCCCACCGACTCCTTTCGCCCGTCGCGGCACCGGACCTCTCAGACTCGTCAGCTTCCGCGCCCGAATGTGCAGCCGCGTGTAACACTACTGGGCCCAGCAGGCAATGCTCGAGTCTCTCTCGGCTCATTCATCCCCAGCATTGCGGCACTTGACCCACTCTCTGCCACGACTATCCTGAGAGCAGGATGGAGCGCGTTCCCCACTTTTCGCGCGTGTGGCAAGCAAACTGCCATTGGACGAAGTCAACAGTTCAGGAGCTGCGAATGGAACAAACATGCACAAGGCAGTCGCCGGCAGTGCAGGGTATCGCTGGCATGGCCAAACGTGGCCCGGAAACAGGCAAAAGGGGAGACCATGACTGACAAGGAAACCCGTTCAGGCGAGGCTGCCATATTACAGAAGCAGGCGGAGGAGGCATTGCGGGAGAGCAACGATCGTCTGTCGCTGGCCACACGCGCGGGCGGCGTGGGCATCTGGGACTTGGACCTTGTCCAGAACATACTGATTTGGGATGACCAGATGTTTGCCCTCTACGGGGTCACGCGGGATCACTTCGGCGGTGCCTACGAGTCCTGGAAAACGGCTGTTCTCCCGGAAGACGTACAGCAAGCCGACGCAGAAGTCCAACTGGCGTGGCGTGGCGAAAAGGATTTGGACACCGAATTCCGCGTTCTCTGGCCGAACGGAGCTATCCACAACATCCGCGTCCTCGCCATCGTAAAGCGCGACGCCTACGGCCAACCTGTGCGCATGATCGGCACGAACTGGGACACCACCGCCCAGAAGCAGGCCGATGAGGCGCTGAAACAGGCGCACGACGAATTGGAACAGCGTGTGGCGGAGCGGACTGAGGAGTTGCAACAGGCCAATGAGGACCTATGGACGGAAATCACCGACCGCAAGCAGGCTGAAGAACTGACTCAGCGGGAACGAGCGTTCTTCGACCAACTGGTGGAGACGGCCCGGGAAGGTATTGCGATCAACGATCCCCAAGGAAAGGTCATGCGGGTGAACGCCGAGTTCGTGCGCATGTTTGGCTATGGTGCCAATGAGGCTGTCGGGCAATGTATCGACGACCTGGTGGTCCCTCCCGCGCGCCAGGAAGAAGCCAGGGCGATAACAAGGTCTGCCGGCCAAGGGGAGGAATCTCTTCTGGAAACGGTGCGGTGTAGGAAAGACGGTACCCTCGTTGATGTGTCCCTCATCAGCGCACCGATTCTGGTCGCGGGGAAGCAGGAGGCGGTTTACGCCATCTACCGCGACATCACCGACCGCAAGCAGGCGGAGGAGGCGTTGCGGGAGAGCGAGGAGAACTTCCGGCACTTTCTGGATGACTCTCCGCTCGGCGTGCGCATAGTTACTGCCGAAGGCGAGACAATTTATGCCAACCGGGCGATCCTGGATATCTATGGGTTCAGCAGCCTTGAGGAATTGAGAACGACACCCCTGGAAAAGCGGTACACGTCTGAGAGCTATATCGAATTCAAGAAGAGATATGAGAGAAGACAGCAAGGCGAGGATTCTCCTTCGGAATATGAAGTCAACGTCGTGAGGAAAAACGGCGAGGTCCGGCATCTTCTAGTCTCCCGCAAAGGGCAGCTTTGGAACGGTAAAAAGCAATATCAATTGCTCTACCGCGACATTACCAAGAGCAAGCAGGCGGAGGAAACACTCTACAATGAGCGATTACTGCTTCGTACACTTATCGATAATATTCCGGATTCAATTTATTCCAAAGACTTGGCCTGTCGCAAGACACTTGTCAACTCGGCTGAAGTACGCTACATCGGAGCGAAATCGGAAGCTGATCTGTTAGGCAAAAGTGATTTTGATATTTACCCAGGAGAACTTGCGGAGAAGTTCTTTGCTGACGATCAATTGGTAATGCAAACTGGTGAGCCAATGCTCAATAGGGAAGAGTATGTACTTGACGAGAAACAACAGAAACGTTGGTTGCTCACTTCTAAACTTCCATTGCGGAACCAGGAGGGCCGGATTATCGGTTTGGTAGGTATCGGTCGCGACATCACGGACCGCAAGCAGGCGGAGGAGTCGCGCGAACAGACTGAGGCCCAACTCCGTCAGTCCCAGAAGATGGAGGCTATCGGGACACTGGCAGGAGGGGTGGCGCACGACTTCAACAACCTGCTGACCGGCATCCTGGGCAACATCGCCCTCATGCGCGGCAGCCTGCCCCCAGCTGACCCGTTGCTGGAGAACCTGAACGCAGCCGAGACCTCTGCCCGTCAGGCAGCCGACCTCACGAAAGGACTGCTGACCTTCAGCCGCAGTGCCATGGTCTTGCCGGTTCCCATAAATATCACGGCCGCGCTTGATGCGACCCTGGCGCTGTTGAAGCAGTCACTGCCGGCCACCATAGATATCGTCCGTGACTATGAGCAGACAACGTGGAACGTCCTGGTGGACCAGTCACAGATGACGCAGATCTTGCTCAACCTCGCGGTGAACGCCCGCGATGCCATGGATGGCAAAGGAGCGCTGACGATACGCGCCAGGAACGAGGTCGTGGGAGAAGAATACCTTCAGACCCATCCTTTTGCGCGCACGGGTGAGTTCATCCATCTCAGCGTCACGGACACCGGTCCCGGGATGTCTTCGGAGGTCATGGAGCATCTCTTTGAACCCTTCTATACTACGAAGCCAATAGGGTCCGGCACGGGCCTGGGACTCTCTGTCGTCTACGGTGCCGTCAAGCAGGCCGGAGGCTGGATCACGGCAGTATCCACGGAAGGTGTCGGGAGAACCGCCCCTCAGAAGTACCCCTCGGATTGGAAGAACATCCTCGGGGGCATTGGACAAACATGTTCGGGGGCGACCTTCGACATCTACCTCCCTCGATGCCTGCAAGAACCCGCGCAGTCCTTTGCTCCCGCATCCATCCCTGTGAACGCAGGCAGCGGCACTGTCCTAGTGGTCGAGGATGAGCCAATCGTGTGCGCGGTCACTCAGGCTCTCCTGAGCAGGAGCGGGTATACGGTTCTGACAGCACTGGACGGGGCATCGGCCCTGAACGTCCTGCGGGATCACCCTGTGGGCATCGGGCTCATCCTGCTGGACATGACCATGCCGGGCATGACCACGGGCGAAGTCGTGCAGGCCATCAGGGCCCTGGACCCCACGGTCCCCATCCTGCTGAACTCCGGGTACACCTCCAACGGCGCCGTCAAGCAGATGCTCGAGGAGAACAGTGTCCAGGGCTTCCTGGGCAAGCCGTACGACCTGGACCAGTTGCTGGGAAAGGTGCAAATGCTGCTCCACAGAGGTTGAGCGGGCTGCTGGCGTCGAGATGACGACTCCGGCCATAGTTGGCAGCTACCCCAACAACAGACCCCGAAGACAACGCTGGATTCCCGCATACGCGGGAATGACGAAGTGATGGGGGTGGATTCCCGCCTGCGCGGGAATGGCGGCAGTGGCAAGCGCATTGTGCAGGAGGTCATCATGGACATCGTGCCGGGCGAGGTCGCTGGAGAAGTACATCGACGAAACCAGCAAACAAGAAACTAAGGATTCGCGCATTCCGTAGGTCGGTGGCCAGGACGCAAATGAGCGATGAAGGCGGTCGCCAAGTGCGGTCTTGATGTGATCATCCGGTATGGAGGGTTCAATGAAGGAAGAGAAGACTGTCTGGGGAATACATGCGGGGCCGGAAGAATTGAAAATGCTCTTAAGAATATCCTAATGGGGAGGTGTGAATGAAAACTGATGTTGAATATTTGCAGTTTATGTGGCCTATGAGACACTTTCTAATTAGCTGTGGAGATATAGACGACAAGTCAAACATTATTGCAGCTAGTTTTTGCATGCCTGTCTCAAAGGAGCCCCCGCTTATAGCATGCGCTATTGGAAAGAAGGCTTACTCATCAGAGTTAATAGAAAGCACTAAGGAATTCATTGTAAATGTCCCCACAAAAGAACTGCAAGCAAAGATATATTACTGCGGTTACCATTCAGGACACGAGGTAGACAAATTTAAGGAAACAGGTTTAACACCAAAACCTGCACGGAAACTAAGAGCCCCAATTATTGAGGAATGTGTAGCTCATATGGAATGCAAAGTAGTGCAAAAATTTGAAACAGGCGACAAAAACCTCTTTGTTGGTGAAGTGATAGAGGCATATGCAGACGAAAAGGTTGTAAAAGGAGAAAAGAAGATTGAATATGCTGTAGGCGATTTTCCATCTAAAGTTTATGATACAAGGTCTAAAAACTTGTAAAGTTCAAGACTATTCCCTGATCTCTCTTCAAGAATTGGATTCTGAAACAAGTGCTTGCCCACGGCATGGAAGGGAGTGCAGAATAACAAAAAAACAAGAACAAGAGACTCCTACGGGCAAAGATCACCCTCTGAGTGACGGTGATGAGTGTTTGGGCCCATTACACCTGCAAGATGCGCAGGCTCTCTCCCATAATGAATGTCCTGGGACTTTCACAACGCAGGTAGCGAGACGAGAGAAGCCCGTCACAAACATGCACAGGAGGCACACAAAAGAAATGAAACGCTACAGGTGATCTTCAGCAACGCACGGGACATCCTCGTCAGTAAGGGATGCTTCCTCCAGGACGCCGACGAATACGTCCAAGATGCAGCCGGCTGTGTCTGGTCTGGCATGACAGATGGACAGAGCAGATGCGCGTCGTGTCTCGTGGTGGACCCAGTCAATCTGGACTGGAACCTGCTGCTTGCTGATTAGAGGAAGTTGAGCGCGATAGTAGAGAATGAGGAGGAAGAGAACACCGCGTATGAAAAGCCTGCTGCTCCGACTGTACGACAGAAGCAGCCGGTGAGCAACCATTCGAGGCTCTAGCCGTCCCGGACAAGACTACCTGTTGTCTCTGGAACTACTTCTGTGGGTGACCCCATGTACTTCTACAATTGCTTGCCGGGGAGAGAGAGGTGGGTTCCCAGTCTTGGTCATGTCTCTTGGGAAACAGGGTCACCAGGCCGGCCACGAATGCGGCCATAACCGTCGGTACAAGGACGTACTCAGCAGTTACCCTGCTATGACCCACCCTCGAGCGACACGGTGTTCGTGTCAAAGGTAAGCTTCACTGCTTTCATGTCGTCTGCGCTGGCAGGAGTTGCTATGAACTCGATGCGCGTCCAGGAGCCGCCCGGGAGATTGCCCGCATACGTCTGTGTCTTCGTGGTTGTGTTCCCAAACGTGAGGTGGAGCGTCAAGCTTGCCTGAGGTTTTCTCTTGGGCCACTTGAGCGCACACAATGCGCTCTCATACTATAAAATTTGATCTTCGAACTCATAGCTTGCGTGGCTCCCGGAATGTCGTTGGAGCATCGTTGACCTGATTCGGGTTCCCTGTCATCGTCGCAGGACTCCTCCCCCAAGGCCTCCTGTATCCCGACTTAGAGACTGGCTCTCTGCTCGGGGAAGACTGCTATGCGAAGGCGGCTATTGCCGAGCTAAGGGGGACAAGGAACCTGCAGGAAGTAAGAGAGGATAGAATCATTATGGGCCGATAAGGCAGATACAGGGTTACTCCTTAGCCAATACATATAGCGAAACGTGTTTGTTCATCGAGAATCGCTAGATGTCTGACTTCTCCGCCGCTTCAATCTGCGGCAGATACGAACAACGCAGTTCGGTCCACTGTTCGCACTATGTTGACGCCAGGGCTTGGCTAGATATGCTGGATGTCAGAAATGAACCGGGGGTATGGAAGCTCTGTTTGATGACAGGTGTCGGGGCCATGATCGCGCGCCCGTACTGCTCAAGGAGGAGGCTCGAGATGGGCCATGATAGACTCGCGGAAGATCCAGCACGGCTAGCTTGGACACGGACTATCTGTGCGGATTGTTTGATGCCATGGAGAGGCACATGGTTGTGAGGATGACATGATGCCCCAGGTGGCACCGCTTCCAGGTGCGCCACGCATCGGGTTCGCGACCCAGGGCTGGCCGGGCCGCCTGGCCAGGAAGCAGGGCTTGGTGGCCGGGCCGGGAAGCGCATACGAGTCGTTCCTGGTCGGTATGCCCGACGGCACCTGGGGATACTGGATTGCTCATGGCTCCGGCCAGCCGGGCTTTTCGCGAGGTAGCGGCTTCTGTCAATGAGGTCTCTCAACAGTATGCTGCTGTGATCAAGGGCCTCCTTGAGGAGATCCGGGCTACACACCTATAAAAAGGAAGGGAGGACAATGGCGGGAGTATTAGTGTTCAGGTACGGAAAGGAAGAGTTATCGGTTCTTCCTGAGACGATGGTTGTACAAGATGAGCAAGGGGACGAATGCACAAGCGGAGAAAGGAGCCGGCAATGGCCATCCACATCGTAACAGACAGCACGGCATGCCTGCCGCAAGGGTATGCCGAAGAGCATGGCGTCACGGTCGTTCCACTCAGGGTTTCGCTCGACGGCGTGTACTTCCGCGATGGCATCGACATCACGAACGATGAGTTCTACCGCCGCCTCGTGGCAGGCGCGAAAGCGGGTAGTACGCAGCCGTCGCCTGACGAATTCGCTTCTGCATATCGCGCCATTCTGGACAAAGACCCCGAAGGCGACATCGTCTCGATTCACATCAGTTCGCGCCTGTCGGGCACGCTCAATGCGGCTCTCACCGGGCGCAACCAGCTGGACACGGTTCATGTCCGGCTGGTGGATACCTGGAATGCTGGTCTCGGTACCGGTTTTCCAACGATACGAGCAGTAGAACTCGCCGGAGCAGGGGCGCCGCTGGGGCAGGTCGTCGCCGAGGTGGAGGCACTGTGTCTGCGGACCCATGTCTACTTCGTGCTCGACTCCCTCAAGTACTTCGAGAGAGGCGGGCGCATCGGAAAGGCTGCTACCATCGCCGCCAGCATCCTGAAGATCAAGCCCATCCTCACCTTCATCGAGGGGGTCACAGATGTCGTGGACCGTCCCCGCACCAAGAAAGTTGCGCTGGAACGTCTGTCGGCAATCATCGACAAGCATGTGCAGAAGGGCGTCGAGTATATAGGGTTCCAGTACGCCACCAACCGGGCCGAGGTTGAGGACTTCCAGCGTGAGTTCACCTCCAGGCACAACCTGCCGAGCATTCTAACCCAGCTTGGACCTGTCGTCGGATCGCAGTCGGGACCTGACATAGTCGGAGTCATCATCTCAGAGAAGAAGTCACAATAGCCGACAACGGACGGGAGAAACCATGATCTACGCCATTGCCTCGCTGTGCGACTGGTTTGGCGCCAAGCGCGTCGCCATGTGATTGTTCGCTGCAGCTCCACGTTCAGACTATGGCGCATGGTGGGGGGCGGTCGGTCTCATGCAGACCGGCAGGGACGAGGAGGCACTGCGCTTGGAGATCGTACGTCCGGGGGGAAGAAGGCAGCATGAGATTGAGATACGATTGGAAGGCATTGAGAGACCTGTACGTCCGGGCAGACGACGAGTTGACCCTGGAGACCCTTGTCGCGGGTGCAGCCCTCGGCGCATCGCGGACCGGGTGGGTGCGCCTGGTTGGTCCCCAGGGATACGGTGCGAAACATTGAGCGCCGTCTTACCTGTATTCCTTATAGGTTGATCGATTGAACGGCATGAAAGCGCCGTTTTCATTGCTTTTTTGCCAATCGGTGGTATGGTCGCCTATCATCGAGCATGCAGGAGGCTAGTTTATGGTGATTGTGTTCTGCGTTGTCGCCGTGATATTTCCTGCCTTACTTGTCTATCTGTGTTATCGGTTTGCCGCTTTGCGAAAAATCGGCACGGTGTTGTTGTGCTACGCTGCCGGGATAATCTTGGGCAATATAGGCCTCCTGCCCAAAAGTGTCGCGCCTTTGCAATCTACCGTGACGAACTTGAGCGTGGCGCTTGCCCTGCCGCTTCTGCTCTTCTCGATCGACGTGAAAAAATGGTTCAAAGTGGCGGGCAAGGGAATGCTCTGCATGCTGTTGGCGACGATCGCCATCGTGGCGGTCGCCTTTGCAGCCTACCTGGTTACGCGGAAGGGCGACACGGAGGCCTGGCAACTCGCCGGCATGGCTATGGGGATGTACACCGGCGGAACGCCCAACATGGCGGCTATCAAGTCCGCCCTGGGGGTACCGAGCTCCACCTATATTCTCTTCCTTACCTACGATACGGTTGTTTCACTTGTCTATATCTTGCTCATGTCCTCGGTAGCCCGGCCTTTCTTTCGCCTCTACCTGAAGCCCTTTGAATCCCCTCTCTCCGACGGCGCGGTTACCGCCGAGGGTGATGAGGATGAGTCGATCGAAGCCTATTCGGGTATGTTCAAGCCGGCCAACGTGCGCGGCCTTGGTCTAGCCCTGTTGCTAAGCGCGGCTATCGTCGGCGTATCGGTTTTCTTGGGAGGGCTCCTGCCCGGATCGGCTTCTACGGCGGTGACTATCCTGTCCATCACCACCCTGGGCATTAGCGCTTCCTTCGTGCCGGCTATCCGCAAGATCCGGAAGACCTTCCAGGCCGGCATGTACGTCATTTACGTGTTCTGTTTCGTGGTCGCCTCGATGGCGAAGCTCGATAGCCTGATACACATCGATTTCCGCATCCTGGGCTTCGTGATCGCCTGCATATTCGGTAGCCTGCTTCTCCATTCCCTTCTCTGCCGCTTATTCAAGATTGACGTGGATACCTTTATCATCACCTCGGTATCGGCTGTCTGTTCGCCGCCTTTCGTGCCGGGGGTAGCCGCGGCGCTCAAGAACAAGGCCATCATCATATCCGGTCTGACGACGGGCATTGTCGGCTACGCTATCGGAAACTACTTGGGCATTTTCTTCGCTTACCTGTTCAGGAGCATTCCATGAGAGGAGCAGACATGACGAACAGCCTGCCAAAAAAGGGAAGACCCCGCGCCGAGATCCTCGCCGAGCTCGAGGGCTTCGGCAAGGACGATCCTCAGTATAAGAAAGCCAAGACGTGGAGCCTGGTGTATTACTTGGACGAGGACTATACCCAGTTTCTCCAGGAAGCTTATGGCAAGTACTTTTCCGCCAATGGCCTTAATCCCGCGGCCTTCAAGAGCTTAAAGCGTCTCGAGCGAGAGGTTCTGCGCACGACCTGCGACCTCTTGCACGGCGACGACCAGGTCTGTGGCGTCATGACCTCCGGCGGCACGGAAAGCTGCCTGTTGGCGGTAAAGACCTACCGTGACCGTGGTTATGCCCAACGTATACGTAAGCCGGAGATGGTCATCCCTGAGACGGCGCACGTTGCCTGGGAGAAGGGCGGCGATTACTTCGGCGTCAAGATCAGGCGCGCCTCGCTCGCTAAGGACCTGGGGGTTGACCTTGAGTCCGTCAAGAAACTGGTGAACCGGAACACGGTCATGATCCTGGGGTCGGCGCCCGAGTACCCCCACGGCATCATCGACCCGATAGAGGGCCTGGGTTGCATAGCGCAAGAACGGGGCGTCCCCCTGCATGTCGATTCTTGCGTTGGCGGATATTTGCTTCCCTTCCTGGAGAAGCTCGGCGTTGGCTTACCGGCCTGGGATTTTCGCGTGCCGGGGGTAACCTCCATTTCCGCGGACATCCACAAATATGGCTTCGCCGCCAAGGGCGCGTCGAGCATCCTGTACAGGAACCTGGATTACTTCAAGCACCAAGTATTCGTCTACGAAAACTGGCCAGGTGGCATTTTCGCTTCCCCTGCCTTGCTGGGGACGCGGCCGGGTGGCGCCTACGCGGCGGCCTGGGCCGCCCTCCAGGCCAACGGAGAAGAGGGCTACCTTGAGCTCGCCAGGAGAACGATGGACGCAACCGGCCGATTGCTTAGCGGCATCAAGGCCATTCCCGGCCTCGAGATCATCGGCGACCCCAAAACGAGTCTCTTCGCGTACCGTTCGTCGGACCCCGCGGTGAACATATTCGCCGTTGGCGACCAGCTGGAGAAAAAGGGCTGGCTTATCGACCGCCTCCAGCGCCCAGACGCCCTGCACGCAATGGTTACCGCCTCCCATGACGCGGTTGTGGATACATACCTTACTGATTTAGCCGAAGCTGTTGCCCAAGTTCGAGCCCACCCCGAGTTGGCCGAATCCGGCCAGGCTGCCACCTACGGGATGATTTCTCACATCCCCTTGCGCGGTATGGTACACAAGCAGGTACTCAATATGTTCGCGGCCACCTATTGTCTTTCCGGCGGAGAGATAGACCTGTCCGACTCGGCGTCCTTGGCTGGCGGAGCGGGAGAAAGCGCGAGTGGGGTCCAGGCAAAAGTGGGCTTGGTCCAAAGGCTAATGAACTGGTACGTTAAACGGCAACAGGCAAAAGAGACCCGCTCATAACGAGAGAGCGGGACCGGGGTAGTGGCTTTACAGTTTTACCCCAGTACCCTAGCCTGTGGCCATGACGAACAATGCTATTGGCTTAATGGCCGGCAAACCCCGCGGCCGGCCTGGATGACAGTTCCTATCAGTTTCCGGAACGGGAATATCGCGACCTGCTCTGAGGGGGATCATGAAGTTGGACAGTTCTGTTTTTGAGCTCGACCTGGATCGGGTAATTCCCGTCATTGAAACCTTCATTGCCGCCAAGATGAACGAGTTGGGACGGACGGGGATTGTGGTGCCGCTGTCTGGTGGGCTGGATTCCAGTACCGTGGCTGTTCTCTGCGCGCAATCAGTCGGTCTTGACAAAGTGACCGCGCTTCTTCTTCCGGATAGGCAGGGTGCGCCGGACGCCATCAAATTTGCCACCCTTGTTGCCGATCGCCTGGGCATCAAGACAGTGCGCCAGGACACCACAAAACTCAATAAATCGGGCGGGGTATACGATTTTATCGCCAACAAGGTGCCCAACAAAAAATTGGTTGCCTCGGTGGTGAGGCGCTATCTCTCCGGTGATGACGGTAATTTTTACCTAGCCGGTATCGCCGGCACCGACCACCAGCTGACCCGCGAGGCCCTTGCTTCGATCTATGCCAAGCAGCGTTTGCGCATGGTTACAACCTATCATTATGCTGAATTACATCGCCTGATGGTTGTTGGCAGCGCGCACAAGAGCGAGGACCTGCTGGGACTCTTTGTGAAGTTCGGGGTGGATGACGTGGCCGATCTCATGCCACTCAAGATGCTGTACCGCAGCCAGGTTCTGGCCATTGCCGCCCGGGTAGGTGTGCCGACCGAGGTGCTTGAGCGCAGCCCCAATCCGGAGATGCTGCCTGGTATCGAGGACAAGTATCAGGATGTCCTGCATGTTTCGTCGGAGGCGGTGGACTTAGTGCTCTGGGGCATTGAACAGGGACTGGACGATGCCTTCATCGCCGAATCAGTTGCTTTGCCCGTCGCCAAGGTGGCAGAACTCCGGGATATTGTCCGGCTTTCGGCTCACATGCGCCATCCTTCGCAATTTCCTCAATTATAATGACGCGTCTGTAGGGTTTTCCCACTCTCAGGTTTATGTTTCTCCATGCTTGCCAGGTTGGATATCCCCGTTTTTCTGGGAAGTTTTTACCCCGATAAAATTGACCATCGCCTGCATCTCCTGCAAAACCCTGTGGATATAAAAATTGACATGCAGAACAATGAAAGCAAATTTGCATTGCGGGCAGGTTTTGAAAATGACGGGACGTTCACCCCGCATCGACTCATCTTAGATACAAGCTCATGAGGATCTCTCATTGCTTTCATGTACTCACGATCTACCCTTGTCTCTCACCCATACTACCTGGAATAGTACTCCTCCATCGTACGAAATGGAGGTGAACTGGCTCCGTAACCTCATGAGAAAACGGAGGTGAAGAATGACAGAATACTGCTGGTCCTTCGGACGAGAGAGGAGGAGCGGGAATGGAGCCCGGGATGTAGGAACGTGGAAGCCCACGACAGTCACGGGACAGGCGTGCCTGACAGCAGGTAAGACAGCAACAACGGCGGTGCTGGGCGATAACTGTGAAAGCGCCCGTATCGCAGGGGCTTCTGCGTCAACCAGCCCGTGTAGAAATCGAAATGCCGCCGCCGACGACATGAAAGCCGTGAAGCTTACCTTTGACACGAACACCGTGTCGCTCAAGGGTGGGTCATAGCAGGGTAACTGCTGAGTACGTCCTTGTACCGACGGTTGTCGCCGCATTCGTGGTCGGCCTGGTGAGCCTGTTTCCCAAGAGACATGACCAAGACTGGGAACCCATCTCTCTCTCCCTGGCAAGCAATTGTAGAAGTACATGGGGCCACCCACAGGAATAGTTCCAGAGACAACAGGTAGTCTTGTCCGGGACGGCTAGAGCCTCGAATGGTTGCTCACCGGCTGTTTCTGTCGTACAGTCGGAGCAGCAGGCTTTTCATACGCGGTGTTCTCTTCCTCCTCATTCTCTACTATGGCGCTCAACTTCCTCAAATCAGCAAGCAGCAGGTTCCGGTCCAGATTGACTGGGTCCACCACTGTTTCGCTTTGGGACTGTAACACTCTTGGGACGGTTCCATAACTGTAATACTCTCGCAACAGGGCATACTCCCTGTCACTGCAACATCCGACGTCCATGGTTGTTGCAGAAATGACACGGTGGCCTGCCCCCAAGTCTGAAACCTCGCCCCGTACCTATCACAGATGCCGTCTGGCCTGGCATGACATAGGCGCATGCCCGCATCGAACATATGTCATATTGCTGCCGTCAACATCGAGTGTGTGTGATCCCAGGGCCGCAGCATCCATTCACCACTTTCTCGCCGGGCACCTCACCGCGCCACGCAGGGGAAAGTCGGGGTTGTTGATGCGGTATGCTACTAGCCTCCCTGTCTTCTTGACCCGGTGCAGCTTCGGCTGCACTCTCAGGAAGAGCTCCTGTGAGACTATGGCTGTGAGGTCGCCATGCACGGTCGCGCCGAAAGCCGTGAAGGATCCTGTGTAGGCCCTGTTCATCAGCAGCTTCCGAACCGCAGATTCCCGCCTTCGCGGGAACGACGGAGTTCCACGACATGCAGAGCGGCCGCGAATTCGCGGCCGCTCTCTTCATTCCTGATGTGCTGGGCTGTGGTCTTCAGTGACTCCTGAAGGCTATCCCATGTAAGCGTTCTTCCAGTCGACAATTCCCAGTGCCGACTGGTAGAAGTTCTTGATGCTCTTCTTCAGGAGCACCGGGCTCGTGCAGTAGTAGATTGGAAGAATGGGGAAGTCTGTCATGAGGATCTTCTCTGCGGCATGCAGTGTCGCCATGCGCGCCTTCGGGTCGACAGTCGCTTTGGCCTTTGCGATGAGAGCATCGTAAGACTTGTTGCTCCAGCCAGTGTGGCTGGATCCGCCACCCGTTACAAACATGTACAGGAACGTGCTGGGATCCATGTAGTCACCAGTCCATTGCACCAACGCAAGATTGAAGTTCATGTGTATCAGGTCATCCACGAAAACGCCGAGCTCCTCGTTCCTGAGGGTGCAGGTGATACCAAGGTTCTTCTTCCACATCCCCTGGATCGCCTCGCAAATGGTTTTGGTCAGGTTGGAGGTGTTAAAGAGCAGTGCGAAGGCTGGGAACCCCTTGCCATTGGGATAACCGGCCTGAGCAAGCAGGGCCTTTGCAGTCGCGATATCGTTGTCCTTGTAGAAACTCACCTGGGAAGCCTTGCGGAAATCGCTGCCAGGAAGCGCATCTGGCATACCGTAGGGAACAATAGCCAGCGCAGGAATCTGTCCGCCCTTCGTGACGGACGTAGTAATGGCCTTGCGGTCAATCGCCAGGAGCAAGGCCTTACGGACGCGGACGTCGTTGAACGGCTTCTTGGTGACATTGACCCGATAGAACAAGGTCGCAAGATACGGAAGGATTTGTGCATCGCCTGAGGCGACCAGCTTGGGCAACTCCGAGAGGGGTACGGTGGAGGATGCGTCCAGTTGACCGCTCTGATACATCGAAAGCGCAGTCGACTCATCCTCGACCATGAGGTACGTGATCTTCGTGAGCTTGACCTTGTCCTTGTCCCAATATGTCGGGTTCTTGACAAAGACCATCTTCTCGTTGTGTGACCATTGCGTGAGCTTGAACGGTCCATCGGTGACGTAGTTCGTCAGATCGGAGGCCCACTTGTCATTTGTGCTGACAACGGCCTTGCAGACCGGCATGTACGTAGGGAACGCCGTCAAGCTGAGAAAGTAGGCAGTGGGCGACTGGAGATACACCTTGAGCGTTTTCGCGTCCAGTGCCCTGACACCGACATTCTTGCTGGGATCGATCTCTTTCGCCATGTTCGGAACGGGGACAACCTTGCCCCCAACGGTTTTCGTGAGAGGATTGCCTTTGGCATCGACAGCCTGGGCATAGTACTTGGTGCCGACTTTGATAGACGTGTTGAAAGCTTCACCGCCATACACGTAGTAGACCTGCCAAGCGTATGCGGAAGCCAACTCCGGGCTGAGAGCGCGCTTCCAGGCATACTCAAAATCGTATGCAGTGACCGGCGTTCCGTTCGTCCAGTACGCATCGCGAAGTGTAAACAGATACGTCTTCCGATCCTTGGAGATCGTCCAGCTCTTCGCAATCGCGGGCTGCGGCGCATTCTTGTTGTCGATACGCGTCAACCCGTCAAAGACCTGCAGGTCGATGTTGACATCCGCAAGGGTAGCTGTAATGCCTGGATCGAGTGTAGCAGGCTCGGTCCCAAGGTTGTACGTTACCTCTTGAGCAACTGCCTTTGCTGACGGTACAACAGACAGTCCACCAAACAACGAGACCAGAAATACAGCTACCAAGACAAGTGACAGTGCTTTCCTCATACAATAGCCTCCCCTTCTCAACAGGATTTGTCGCATCTTGCGACTACTAAAATAATAACAATGTACCAGGAAAATACAATTCGATCCTGTGGACGCGGCGACCCAGGGTTCCCCTGATTCTGTAGCGGATATGGCGTCCTACAAACATGCAGAGACAGAGAGGGAAAGGGGTGTTGTCCCGGCCGCCGGAGTTGTCCTACCGGAACGCTCATGAGGGCCCATTGCAGAAGGCGTACAGGGAATGGCGCAAGGAACGCCGTCAAGACGTGCTGAGAGGGCTGGTTCCACTAGCAGGGCAGAAATGAAGAAGCCCGCCTTGCCGTTGTCCCCTACCCGGAGCCACAGTCGAAGTCGGGCTGATTTATTGACGTATTTTATTATACCATACGCAAAAGATTTTGTCAAACGCTTGTCCCTGAGAGGCCTGTCATGAAGATTGAAGGGAAGTTCATTCAGATTCCCTCCTCCAGGGAGACACGAAGCTCGACAAGTATGCGAAGATCGTCTGGATTGCTCTCGCCAACTATGCCAATGACGAGGGGCGGTGCTGGCCAATGATAACGACCCTGGCAAGCGACACGGGGTTGTCTGAACGGACGACCCGAAGGGCAGTCAAGAATCTCGAGAAGTACGACTGGCTCAAGATAACAGTCCGCAAAGGGACCTATTCTCTCTATCATCTGGTCGTCCCGAAGGTCTCTCCTCGAAACAAGAGCGGAGACGTTTCCATGCCCTTGCAGAACGAAGTCTCTATGCTGTCTTCAGGTACAAGTGCGACCCCTGTTACCGGACTAGAAAAGGGTAAAGGTAATGCCTATGCGGGTTCAACAGGTGAGTGCGGCCCAGGTTACCGACGAACTATATCCATTGAACTATATCCAAAAAATCAATCGAGAGACTTCTCGAAAAAGAGCAAAATCCAAGCAAGGACAAAGCCCAGACTTTTCCGCTTCGTTTGATTCTGAAGCAGGTCGTTTTGTCCTGGGGACAGACGCCCGCCGGAAACTTGAAGAGGGTCATCCGAACGTCGACCTCGACGCGACCCTGAAGATCATCGAAGCCCGGGTCCTCCAGGGAAAGTCACCACCTATCAGGGCCCTGGCCTATTTGGAGACGTGTCTGTTGACGCATGGCTGCGTCATGAAGAAGGGCGCACTCATTACCTTCGATGATGGCACGACCGGGCGCGTGAAGACGCACACCGACGAGGAGCTGGACCAGGTCGAGCAGAAGAAGCCCCGGGAGACGAGGTCTCTCAGCAAGGCAGAGGAAGAGATCCTGTCAAAATGGAGGGACTCATGAGCGACGACGTACAGTCTGAAGTCCAAGCCTTATATGACGACCGCGCCGAGACGGCCCTCCTGGGAGCCTGGCTTTCAGATGACAAGAAAAGCTCCGACTATCTTCAGCATAAGAAACCAGTCGACGACTTCTATCGGACAGAACATTCCGACATCGTCCGTGCGATCGAGGCTATTGTCAGCTCAGGCAAGCAAGCGGACCCTGTCACGGTTGCAGCTCGTCTGAAGGTGACAGCTGTGCGTCTGGGGGTCTACATCCTCGCGCTGTCCCAGGTCTCCCATGAAGCAGTCAAACAGGGTTCTGTGCTGAAGATGCAGGACCTCAAAGATTCGAGCGGTCTCGAGCAGGCAGCAGACGACGTGATCCTCCTGTCGGAATTGGAAGAGTCGTCGGAAGAGCGAGGAGTCCTGGGCTGCGTCGTCGACAAACATCGCTCCGGGAAGAGGGGCAGCTGTTGACTCGAGTTCGACAAGAAGCGTCAGATGTGGGGTTCCCTGGACGGTGCGCCCGCTGTCGAGGAGGGGAAGCATGGCCGGGTATAGAGCCTATGATTGGGAAGCCTTGAAGTTGGAATACATCACGGCTGGAGACGACATAACGCTCTTGTCCCTAGCTGCAAAGGCTGGCGTCTCCCTGACTCTCCCCTCCCGTCGAGCGAAAGCGGAGAACTAGAAATTGCCGTAGGCACTCTTCAGAAGGCACAGGGGGGTTCTCAGAAGAGCGACATCCTGACCGGAGACACTATAAAAAGGGGGGAGCAATCACAAGTCAATGGTTGAGTAAGGCAGCAAGGAAACGAATGTGGCAAGCCCTCAAGCAGCACTACTCGCAAGGTGGCTTCTTGCTGTTCGACAAGGACGGGCGCGGCGGGGGGGACTAGACATGGCACAGACAACGTGTGACGGGTGCAGGTATAACCGGGCCGGGCGGTGTCTCGATCACGTGGTCTTTAGTGTCCAGGGCGGCGACCGCCATCAGCACTTCCTGGCCAATGGTCAGGTTGTCGGCAAAACTGCCCAGGAGTACACTCCACACGACCACATACAAGCATGCAGCCAGAGTGGCTCCGGTCCTCGCCCGCCTGAACCACTACTTCGGCCTTCCTGTCGCACCTGCTTCGTTACGACGACTGCTGGTTGCTGGATTGTCCAGGTTCATCCATCCCCTCTCTCGACATCTTTGAGCGTAGCCGTCATGGATGACCTGTCAAACGCGCCCGAACAGCATAGACCACCCGGAGCCTCTCCTTGACAAAGGAAGAGGACCCGCTAAAATATTGATGCGAAGGACCGCCCGTTATATCGCTCGACAAAAAACGCTGGCGGATGCCCCGTGGTGTGCCGGTTCGCGCCGACTGGAGGCAACGATGAAAGTCAGCATCATTGGTGGAGGGGGGACTAGAGTCCCGATTCTCGTGGGCGCTCTCCTTGACCTTCAGGAACGACTCGGCCTCACGGAGATCTCGCTGATCGATCCCGACGGCGAACGGTTCGCCGCCGTGGACAAAGTCGTCAAAGCCATTGTCCAGGACAGAAACAGCACGGTCGAGATCTCACACACTGGTACGTTCCGCGAGTGCGTGATGGGAGCCTCCTTCGTCATCGCCGCCATACGCGTGGGTGGCGATCATATGCGCACGCTGGACGAACGCATCCCCCTCTCGATGGATGTTCTGGGGCAGGAGACGGTCGGCGCAGGTGGCTTTGCCATGGCTGTCCGCACCATCCCCGTCGTGCTGGACATGCTCAAAGAGCTGCGTGAGGTTGCGTCCGACGCCTGGTTCATCAACCTCACGAATCCGTCGGGGATCATCACGCAGGCCATGGTTAGCCATGGAGACTTTCACAACGTCGTCGGCATCTGTGATGCGCCGACCTTCATCGGCATCCTGCTGGCCTATCTCCTCAAGGTCCAACCGGAAGACCTGGTGCTGGACTACTACGGGCTGAACCACTGCGGTTTCGTCAAGAGTGTCTACGCCCTCGGGCACGACGTGCTGCCCCAGATCCTTTCCATGATCGACCAGGCGCCCGGTTTCGAGGCGAGGACACACTTCTCACCAACATTCATCCAACGCCTCGGCAAACTCCCCAACGAGTACATCTGGTACTACGCGTTCAAGCGCGAATCGCTCGCGGCCGTCAAGGCTGCCGGAGAAACCCGCGGCGAGGAAGTGGAGCGCCTCAATGCACAACTTGTAGCCGATCTCATGGCAACCAGCGACCCGCTGGCCACATATCAGGCATATCTCGGCAGACGCGCGGACGGTCACCTCGCACAGGAGTATCGGACCGCCATGGGCCTCACGAATGACGGAGGATACAGCGCAGTTGCCATGGATGTGCTTCTCGGCCTCGCAGGCAAAGGTCAGTCCGTCGTCCCCGTCAATGTCATGAACCGTGGGGCGATTGCCGGCCTTGCCCCCGACGATGTCGTCGAGGTCCCGTCACTGATCACTGAACGGCTCATCCGCCCGCTCGCGGTCGGACCCATCGACAGGGAATCACAACTGCTGATCGAGCAGGTGAAACTGTACGAGAGGTCCCTCGTCGACGCGGTTGCGTACCGCGACCTCAAAGCTCTCATCGAGGCTCTGGCACTCAATCCGCTGGTACCCTCGCCGGCCGTGGCACGAGATCTCGTGCTTGCGTTCAAAGAGCAGGAAGCCCCATACTTCGACAACTTCAAATAGCAGCACGTATCCGCAATTCGATGGAGACAGCATGAACTTCTGGGAAAAGCTTGCATACAGCTTCGGCTCGATGGGCAGCAGCCAGCGCGCCCATCTCTCCACGGAAAGCCATCAGGCAATAAGTTGGAACGACTTCCTTCCCATTCCGCCCATCGATTCGGCACAGAAATACGTCGTGTTTCAACCACATTCCGATGATGCGGTCTTCTACGCGGGTGGTCTCCTGCTCAAGCTGGCCAAGGCAGGAAAAGACGTCACGCTCGTCACGATGACCGATGGACGCCTGGGCAGTACAGACGTCTCGATGACACCCGAACGCCTGGTCGCAATCCGCCGTGATGAGGACCAGAAGGCTGGCGAGGCCATCGGCGTTCACAAACACCTGTACCTGCCCTTTCACGACGGTGAGCTGCCGCGCGGCGGGGAAACGACCGCGGCGATGGTCCGCATCATCCGGCAGGAGAAACCGGACGCCATCTTGGCGCCCGATCCGTGGCTGATGTATGAAGCCCATCAGGACCACCTCAACTGCGGCTGGTCGGCGGAAGAAAGCATGATTTACTGCAAGCTGCCCCTGTATCTCCCCGAACTGCCCCCTCACGATGTCCGGTACATCGCGTTCTACAGCACTAGCCGGCCAAACCAGGTAGTCGACATCAAGGCCGAGCAGCCCCAGCTGCTGGCAGCTCTCGGCCTGTACAGGAGCCAGTTTACCCCGGAGACACTGGAAGAGGCGAGGCAGTACCTCAACCTCAAGGGCTTGAAGCTGGGCAGCGCACACGGCATGCGGCTGGCAGAGGCATTCAAGGTCCTGACCCCCTCCCACCTTCATACAACAAACGTCGACTCAGAGTTCTTTTAGCATGGCTCTAACGTACTATCTCGGCGTCGACGGGGGGACGACCAGGACGAAGGCTGTCGTCGGTGACGATGCCGGCCATATCGTCGGATCCGGCGAAGGGGGCGCCTCCAACTACCAGGTTGTGGGACTCGAAGCGGCCATATCAGGCATCACCGACGCCGTTCAGGGAGCCCTGGCGGCTGCGGGCCTTTTGCTAACGCAGGTCGAGCGCGCCGTGTTCGGGCTGTCGGGGATGGATCTGCCCATGCACCGCGAAGTACTTGCTGCAGCTCTGACGTCTGCATTCCCCGGGCTCATCTTCGACCTTGTCAATGATACGTGGATCATGCTCAAGGCAGGAAGCGACAAGGGCTGGGGGATTGCCCTGGTGTGCGGCGGAGGCGCCAACGCATGTGCCTGCAGCCGCGACGGGACTTGGGTCACGCTCCGGGGCCTGGGCTATCAGAGCGGCCTGCGAGGCGGTGGACTGGCCATGCTGAGAGACATCCTGCACTATGCGTTTCTTTCCCACGACGGGACAGGGCCGAAATCCGTACTGGAGCAGACGGTACTGGACGTGACCGGTGCCCCCGACTATGACACGCTGCAACTCCTGTTCCTCGAGGCCGTACAAGACATGGTGGGACACGGAGAGCTGCTGCATCGGGCTCTGGCTATCGTCCCGCTGGTCTTCGACGGCGCGACGGG
>NZ_QXIY01000009.1:0-5086 GCF_003570995.1 Candidatus Cryosericum septentrionale | reverse complement strand
TATGCGGTCCTCGCCGGCCAGGTGGTACCTGTTGCCTCACGAGTAAACCTACTCGAACGAGGAGTCGTTGCCTCACATCAGAATCTACTCGAAACCGGATGAAGTTGCCAGTCCATGCCTTTCCTCGGAATGATGTGGGGTTGGTCGTAGTTCCTGGTGAGAACAAGGTCCCGCAGGTGCCGTTGATCCTCAAGGATCGTATCATGAAGAGCGACAGGATCAAGATGCTGCTCCTGAGCCCTGAGCACCTCCTTTGCTTCCTCCGTGATGCAGGGGGAGGCCAGGACACGCTCATACGGGGAGCAGGGTGCGCCATATGAGCGGGTGACTTTGGCTCCCTGTCGTGTCTTGTGGGTGAGCTGCATCACCGGCAGGAAGAAGTTGGTGAACAGCCGGAGCGATTCATAGATCGTGTTCATGAGCAGGACTTCGTCCTCGGTGTCATACCGGAGATACCAGACCGCCTTGCGGACGATGCTCCAGTTCTTCTGCTCCACTGGTCAGTTGTCATTCTTCCTGTATGGGCGGGACCGTGCCTTAGTGATGTGCTCCTGCTGAGGCTAGCGGATCAGGTGGTTGTTCATGAACTCGCTCCCGTACTCCGAATGGATACCCAGGAGCGGGAACGGGAGGTCACTGCAAATGTTGCTCAGTGCAGTCACGACATGCTCCTGACTCTTGTTCCGTACCGCCCTGGTCTCGGTCCACCCTGTTGCCACGTCGGTGACGTCCAGCGTGCAGGCATACTCTCCTCCGGCAACACTGCCTTCATGGGTCACCAGGTCCACAGCGACGAACCCCGGCCGGGTACGGTCCCACTCCGCAGCAGTCTGGACAGGGACCTGCCGCAGGAGGAGCATGCCGGGACGAGGGTGCGGATGTTGCAACCGGTCACAGGTGGCCGGACTCATGCGAAGGAGGAGATCACGAAGAGCAGGAACAAGGTCAAGCTGTCCCCGGGTCAGGGGGAGGGGAGGATGCGCCGCAGGAACGGGACAAGACGCTTGCCACACAGCCTGTCCGACAGATGCCAGAACTCTGTGAGCGCAGGGAGGACCGCCCCCTTGTAGACGGATGCTCTGGGGTGATGCACGGGACCCCTGCCCTGCGCCCCCTTCGTTCGCAGGGTGCTGCGTGCGGAGAAACGGTTGAGATGTGTCAGGTCCACGAACCCGTCCAGGATCTTCGACTTCTCGTTCGGGGGTGTATGGGAGGTATTGTCCTCGCAACTCGTTCATGACGGCTTGTCATTGCTTCACCGTCAACCCCATCTCCTCACCTCTCATCTGTTCACCCTCTTCCATTGGTCCTCCTCAGTCACCTGTGTTGGAGTAGATTTATCCGTGAGGCAACGATGCAATTTGGAGTAGGAAATAGGTGAGGCAATACGAATTATTGACGCCGATGAGGATCCGACACACACTATGACGTTGGTATCCCTAATGAAGGAGGAGTATGAGAAAAACACATCTGCTGAAGGTTTTGTTGACTATCGTGCTGCTGGTCTTCTTGTTACGGGGTGCAAACCAGGCAAGGAACAGTTAGAACAACAGGTACAGAACTCGTACCAGGAGAAACTGAACGAGGATTTTCTGTCCACCGGACGTAAAATATCGGTCACCCAGGTAGTGCTCGTGTCATCTGGAGAAAACAAGCATGAAGGCGTGGTCTGGCTGATTTACCAGTTCCACCAATGGAGCGTCCCTATCACTGTAATCAGTGACGGCAAGACTGTCGTTTGGCAGACCAAACCAGGCGCCTTTTTCTTCCTGCTCCAATGAGATTCACAGCAAGACATTCGAGTAGCTAGTTCTACTATGGCGCTCAACTTCCTCTAATCAGCAAGCAGCAGGTTCCAGTCCAGATTGGCTGGGTCCACCACTGTTTCATGCTGGACCCGTCCCGAAGTGTAACACTGTTACAGTTTGGAACCGTCCCAAGAGTGTTACACCCCGGCGCCATCGTCATCGACATCGGGGTGTTTGCGGCTACTTGCGCTCAGACACGAGCTTTTCGAGGGGTTCGACCCAGTGGGTGCGCATGAAGTCAAAACCTTTCTGCCAGAAGGCCTTGTCGCGCGGGTCGATGCCTGCGAGACCAAGGATCTCGGCGGGGGTCATGGCGCTGCCTGTCTCGAGGATGCGGTAGTAGACGGGCTTGAACTTCTCGCCTCCTTCCTCCAGGTATTTCTGGTACAGCGACAGGACGACAAGTTGCGCGAAGTTGTAGGCGTAGACGTAGAAGGGCCACAGGAACATGTGCTGGACGATACCCCATTCCATGTCGTAGTGTGCGGGGATGGTGACGGAATCACCAAACATGTTGACCAGCTCCTCGTGATAGATGGAGCGGAGCTCATCGGTGGACAGTTGATGGTCGGCGATGAGGCCGTGCGTACGGGTCTCGAACCGGTGGAACATGTTCTGACGGAATGTCGTGGCGAAGGCCGACTCGAGCTTGGAGCAGTAGAGTGCGATCTTCTCCTCAGGGTCCTTCATGCGGCCAAGCAGGTAGTCGGTGACGAGCATTTCGCCAAAGACCGAGGCCACTTCGGCGAGGGGCAGGATGGCGTCGCGGTTGACCGCAGTCTGCTTGGCGGACAGGATACCGTGCATGCCGTGTCCCAGTTCGTGCGCCATGGTCTCCACGTCGCGGCTGGCCCCGGTGAAGTTGAGCATGACCCACGGATGTGCGCCGGGGAGATTGAAGGTGCAGAAGGCCCCTCCCGTCTTGTTGGGTAGGGTGCGGCCGTCGATCCAGTTTTTGTCGAAGAACTGCTGGATGATGTCGTGCGCCCGCTGATCGAACTTGGCATACGCGTCCAGGACGATGGTCCTGGAGTCGTTCCACGTGTACGTGTGGGGCTTGGCGCTGATGGGCGCATAGATGTCCGCCAGCGTGAGCTTTTTGCTGTTTAGAAGGCGCGCCTTGAGGGTGTAGTAGCGCTCGACGATGTCAGTATTGTCCCTGGTAACGTCGGAGAGGGTGTTGACGATCTCTGCGTCCAGCTCGTTGTCCAGGTTCCGCATGCCCATCGGTTCGTCGACGTGGCGCAGCTCGCACTCGATCTGGTGGTCCTTGAGCAAGGTGTCGAAGACGTTGGTAATGACGAGGGTGTTCTCGGCGTACTTGCCAAAGTACTGTTTCATGGCACGTGCGCGCAGACGCGAGTCGGTGCTTTCCCGCAGTGAGCGGACCTGTTCGCCGTTCATGACCTTGCGTTCGCCGTTCACGGTGACTGTGAACTTGAACGAACTCGTCAGCTCCTGGTAGATGCGCTGTATGGCTAGCTTGCCCGTCAGGTCACGCTTGCTGAGCAGCATCTCTTCTTTCTCACTGAGGAGATGCTCTCTCTGCTTGCGCAGGAACAGCAGGTAGTGGCGGTAGTTGTCCAGTGCCTTGTCGGCGACCAGGCGCGCAAAGAGGGCCTCGTCGATCTGGCCCAGTTCGATGGGGAAGAAGACGAGCGTGTTGGAGATGTCACTGCCCAGTTCCTGCATCTTCATCATCAAGCTCTTGGCGCCCTCGTCCAGATTGTCTGTCGTGAGCATGAGCTCTGCATACTCACCGAGGCGGCCGGTCGCGGAGCTAATGCGTTCTTCTTCGACCATGAACTTCCTGAGCTCGGCGGGGGGAATCTTGCCGGCTGCAACCCTGCCGCGGTACTCCGCAGCGAGAGCGGCGGCGTCCCGTCGTACCGCTTTCATGTCGCGTGCGATGCGCGGATCGTCAAGGCTTGCATACAGGGCGCTCAGGTCCCATATGACATTCTCTGACCCCAGTTTTGCTGCTTTCATCGATTCCTCCTTAAGAGCATGTTTGTTCGGACACCTCATGATACCACACAACACCGGGGCCTCAACTGCGCCAATCCATCATTCCCGTTTTCCCTTCCGTCATTCCCGCGCATGCGGGAATCCAGTCCTTTTCTTGAAGGGCGTAGCGAAGGTGTAACAGTCTCGGAGAAAACGGAACCGTCCCGAGAGTGTTACACTCCTCCGTCTTCGAGGGGACCCCACGATGTAGCGGTGGCGCACAACGCGGCTATACTGATGTAACGCACGTCGGCGTGCTTACATCGATTGTGGCGGCCTTTGTGAGTTATGTTTTTTCGCTACACTACTAGGTGAGAGCGAAGCGGTCGGTTGCCGCAATTTGGCCCTGCGGACGGTTCAGAGACTAACGCACTCTCATCAGGGGCAGGGCGGAGAGGAAGAGGGAGGTTGAGATGGCACGAAGACCACGAGCTGTTGAACCAGAGGTGATCGTCGAGGCCAGGGAGAACGAGGATGCCCGTCGGTGTGCTTCGTTGAACGCGTACGGCAGTTACCTGTACGGCCAGGGTAGATGGGAAGAAGCACGTGGTGTCTTCGTCAAAGCCTTGAAGATCCTGCCCAGCGCTGACGTGACGCGCAAGAACCTTGCGGTTGCCTCGAGTGCGTGTGGCTTGAACGACGAGGCTATCGAGATCTTTGCCGATCTGACTGCCAGGTTCCCCGACGATGCATCTCTCCACAACAGTTATGGTTTGGTGTTGCACCATGCCGGTCGCCTCGAGCAGGCCGGGATCGAGTTCGCTCAGGCAGCCGAGCTTGCCCCAACTGAGTACATGTACTGGCACCACAAGGGGACGAATGCCCTTGCCCAGAACAAGACGTCCACCGCGGTAACAGCGCTGGCCCGTGCCATCGCTCTCCCGGGTGCCGCCTCCGTCTGCTACTACAATCTGGCCATGGCTCTGGGTGCGGCACGCGAGACGGAACGCGCCACGATGTTCTTGCAGAAGGCGATTGCACTGCGACCGGACGACCCTGAACTCCTTATGCGTTCAGTGAGAATCATGAACGGTTGGGGAAGACGTGCCACGGCCATCGAGTGCTTGCGGGCATTCACCCGTTCAGGCAGGAGAAGGCACGACGTCGAGCTCCTGCTCAGCGAACTGCTTGCTGACAGCTGATCAGGCTCATGCTCCAGGACGACGTCTGGTCATATTGCACTTCTCTTGAGCTGTTGGTCCCTGGTGCCCGGGTGGTCGTCGCCGTTTCGGGTGGGTCGGATTCGGTCGCGCTGCTACGCCTCCTCTGCT
>NZ_QXIY01000008.1:78492-90386 GCF_003570995.1 Candidatus Cryosericum septentrionale | reverse complement strand
AAGGCAGGTATCATGGAGATCGGGGATCTGTTCATCGTCAACAAGGCGGACCGCGATGGAGCAGACCGTACGGCAACGCAGGTCGAATCTGTCCTGCAACTGTCGATGACGACGGGCTGGAACCCGCCCGTACTCAAGGTGTCGGCCGAACAGAACACGGGCATTGAAAGCGTTGTGGACACGATCGAACGGCATCACGCGCATCTCGTGGCCTCTGGGAAGCTGGGTGCACTCAAGATACGGATGGCCAAGCTCGACGTGCTCGAGATTCTCAAGGCGCGCCTGGCAGACACGATGAAACAGCAGCTGGACCAGCCGGCAGTTCAGGCCGAGCTGGAGAAGGTCGCCAGCAAGCAGAGCGACCCGTACTCGCTGGCAGACATCATCTTTGAGCAAAGCTGGAGGAACACATGAACCTGAAGAACATCGATCATATCGGAATTGCTGTTACCAACCTGCAGGAGTCGCTATCATTCTGGGAGACATCGCTGGGTATCGAGCCACATAGTATCGAAGAGGTGGCTGAACAGAAACTGAGAACGGCGTTCCTGCCCGTCGACGGCACGGAGATCGAGCTGCTGGAGCCTACCAGTGCGGACAGCTCGGTCGCCAAGTTCATCGAGAAGCACGGCGAGGGTCTGCATCACATCGCGATCCGAGTCGACGATATCGAAGCGGCTCTCGCGGAGCTGAAAGCCAAGGGTATCCAGTTGATCGACGAGACGCCTCGCAACGGTGCGGGCGGGGCCCGGATAGCGTTCGTTCACCCCAGGGCAACGCACGGCGTTCTTCTTGAGTTGTGTGAGAGGAAACAGAAGTAGCGTAGAGGATATCCAAGAAGCAAGCGCCCCGGGAAACCAGGGCGCTTGCGATTTATGCGACTATGGTGAGACGGAACGTCTAGAACACGAGAGGAACGTAGCCGTTCCGGATGCACTCCGAGATGATGCCTCCCACCTGATCGATCTCGCACCCCAAGCTCTTGATGGCATCGCTCACGACCGGGTCGTCTGCGAACGTATTGCAGGCGACGGGATGAGCAATAATCTTGAAGATCTCCGCACCGAGGTCCCGGATCTCCTTGTCCTCGACGAGAAGTCGTTCGAAAGGGCCAAACAGAATGACGCGCACATCATCAAACCAGTGGTTGTCATGGGTGTTCTTGGCGTACATCAAGCCGGCGATGGCTTTCTCGCGTTCGGCCGTAGACAGTATGATCAAGATTTTGCGTACTGGCTCCATTGTTTGCCTCCTATTCCCCGGCGAGCACGCGCCGGGTCGCGAATACGTGTTCAGAATCCAACTACTACAATATGTATAGCAGCGCAGCGTTTTGCGTCAATGGTTCCGTGGGGCAAGCCGGTGAATGGCAAGACGCGCATTTGTCCACATCGCTGACGTGTCAACTCACGTAAGAATGGAGGTGGACCAGCACTCTTCTACCATCCTTCACCTCCAGTTTTCATGAGTTTACGGAGGTAGTTCACCTCTACGTTGGATGAGTCGATGCAGCACTTGACCCGTTCTGTGCCACGACTATCCTGAGAGCAGGATCGTGCGAGTCCCCCACTTTTCGCGCGTGTGGCAAGAGAACTGCCATTCGACGAAGTCAAGGAGAGTTCAGGAGCAAAGCGAATGCAAAGAACATGCACAAGACGGTCGCGGGCAGTGCGGGGGGCTTGCGTTGCCAAACGTGCCCCGGAAACAGGCAAGAGGGGCGATCATGATTGACAAGGAAATTCGTTCTGGCGAGGATTCCTTAGTGCAGAAGCAGGCGGAGAAGGCGCTGCGAGATGGCGAGGAACGCTACCGTACAATGATCGGCAATCTTCCCGGGTTTGTCTATCGTCGCGAGAACGACCGCGACTGGACCATGTCGTTCATCAGTGATGGGTGCAGGGACATAACGGGTTATGCACCCGAAGATTTTCTGCACAACAAGAAGTTGACCTTCAACGACATAGTTCACCCAGACTACCGGGAGCGGGTGTGGCTGAATGTGCAGGATTGTCTTCAGCAGAAAAAGGCTTTCCAACATGAGTACCCCATTGTCGTCGCCAGCGGAGAAACCGATCATTGGGTGTGGGAGCGAGGGAGAGGCATCTTCTCCGATGCCGGGCAGTTGCTCTACATAGAAGGATTCATCAGCGACATCACCGAGCGCAAACAGGCAGAGGAAACACTCTACAATGAGCGATTACTGCTTCGTACACTTATCGATAATATTCCGGATTCAATTTATTCCAAAGACTTGGCCTGCCGCAAGACACTTGTCAACTCAGCTGAAGTACGCTACATCGGAGCGAAATCGGAAGCTGATGTTTTAGGCAAGGACGATTTCGGTATTTATCCAAAAGAACTTGCGGAGAAGTTCTTTGCTGACGATCAATTGGTGATACAAACTGGTGAGCCAGTGCTCAATAGGGAAGAGTATATATTTGACGAGAAACAACAGAAACGTTGGTTGCTCACCTCTAAACTTCCATTGCGGAACCAGGACGGCCGGATTGTCGGTTTGGTAGGTATCGGTCGCGACATCACGGACCGCAAGCGGGCAGAGGAAGAGACTCAGCGGGAGCGAGCGTTTTTCGACCGACTAGTGGAGACAGCCCCGGAAGGCGTTGCGATCACCGATAGCCAAGGCCGGGTCATGCGGGTAAACGCGGAGTTCGTGCGCATGTTTGGCTATGGCGTTGATGAAGCCGTCGGACGAAGCATCGACGACATGGTGGCACTTCCCGGGCGCGAGGAAGAAGCCAGAACGATCACAAGGTCTGTCGGTGAAGGGGAAACAACTCTTCTGGAAACGGTGCGGCGCAGGAAAGACGGCACCCTCGTTGATGTGTCCCTCATCGTCGCACCTATTCTCATCGCAGGGAAGCAGGAGGCGGTTTATGCCATCTACCGTGATATCACGGACCGCAAGCGGTCGGAGGAGGCGCTGCGGGAGAGCGAGGCGCTCTACCAGTCGCTCGTCAAAGTGTCGCCCCTGAGCATTTGCCGCAAAGACCTGTCAGGACGCTTCACCTTTGCCAATCAACGCTTCTTGGAAGCGTTGAACCCATCACTGGCTGACCTCATCGGCCTGACTGATTTTGACCTGCACCCGCCGGAGTTGGCTGAGAAATATCGGCGTGACGATCGAGCCGTGATGGACAGCGGGCAAGCTCGGGAATTCATCGAAGAGCGTGTCGTCCTCGGCGGTGAATCGAGGGTCATCCAAAGCTACAAGACGCCGATTTATGACGGTGCCGGGAAAATCAACGGCGTGCAGATCTCCTTCTGGGACATCACCGAGCGCAAGCAGGCGGAGGCAGAGAAGGAGGCCTTGCAGGCGCAGCTTCACCAGTCCCAGAAGATGGAGGCCATCGGGACACTGGCAGGAGGGGTGGCACACGACTTCAACAACTTGCTGACCGGCATCCTGGGCAACATCGCCCTGATACGCGGGGGTCTGCTTGCTGCCGACCCGTTGCTGGAAAACCTGAATGCAGCCGAGACCGCTGCCCGTCAGGCGGCGGACCTCACGCAAGGACTGCTGACCTTCGGCCGCAGTGCCATGGTCCTGCCGCTGCCCATGAAGATCGCGGACGCGCTCGATGCGACCCTGGCCATCCTGAAGCAATCGCTGCCGGCAACCATAGATATCGTCCGCGACTACGAGCACACGGCCTGGAACGTCCTGCTGGACCAGTCGCAGATGATGCAGATCTTGCTCAACCTGGCAGTGAACGCACGGGATGCCATGGAGGGCAAAGGGATGCTGACGATACGTGCCAGGAACGAGGTTGTGGGGGAGGAATACGTCCAGACCCATCCGTTTGCACGCACAGGGGAATTTATCCGCCTGAGCGTCACGGACACCGGTCCCGGGATTCCGCCAGCAATCCTGGAGCATCTCTTCGAGCCCTTCCATACGACCAAGCCAATAGGGTCCGGCACGGGGCTGGGCCTCTCCATCGTCTACGGTGCCGTCAAGCAGGCCGGCGGCTGGATCACGGCAGTATCCACGGAAGGCGTCGGGAGAACCGCCCCTCAGAAGTACCCCTCAGAAGCACCCCTCGGATTGGGAGAACATCCTCGGGGGGATTGGAAGAACATCCTCGGGGGCATTGGACAAACATGTTCGGGGGCGACCTTCGACATCTACCTCCCTCGATGCCTGGAAGAACCCAGGCAGTCCTTTGCTCCCGCATCCATCCCTGTGAACGCAGGCAGCGGAACAGTCCTGGTGGTCGAGGATGAGCCAATCGTGCGCACGGTCACTCAGGCTCTCCTGAGCAGGAGCGGGTATACGGTCCTGACAGCGGCGGACGGGGCATCGGCCCTGAACGTCCTGCGGGATCACCCTGTAGGCATCGGACTCATCCTGCTGGACATGACTATGCCGGGCATGACCACCAACGAAATCGTGCGGGCCATCCGTGCCCTGGACCCCACGGTCCCCATCCTGCTGAACTCCGGGTACACCTCTAACGGCGCCGTCAGGCGGATGCTCGAGGAGAACAGTGTCCAGGGGTTCCTGGGCAAGCCGTATGACCTGCACCAGCTGGTGGAGAACGTGCAGAAGTTGATCTCCAGAGGTTGATCGGTCTGCCGGACACAATGAGTCGATGCGCTCATGGCATCATGCAGCGAAAGGCGGTATGATTTGATATCCGTCAAGGAGGTTGCCGCATGAGTGACAGGCCAAGAATCTCGTTTATCGGCGGAGGTGTCATGGCCAAAGCCTTCGTCGAATCGCTCCTAGCCAAGGGTATTGTGTCCGAGGACGACGTGATGGTCAGTTCTCGTAGCTGGGCTACGCTTGAGGTCATGCGCGAGCGAAACCACGTTCACACGACGCTCTCCAACCGTGAGGCAGTCCAGTTCGGGGACATTGTTCTCCTGGCGGTGAAGCCCCAGAATCTCGAGCGTGTTTTTGCTGACATCAAGGGAGCCATGCGGCCGGAACAGGTGCTGTTGTCCATTGTTGCTGGAGCCAGTATCGAGAGGCTGAGGGAAGGTACAGGTCATGACCGTATCGTGCGATGCATGCCCAACACACCCGCCCAGATCGGTGCAGGGGTGAGTGTCTGGATGGCCGGCTCCCAGGTAACGCAGGAGGACCGGACGCTGGTCCGTTCGGTGCTTGGTGCAGTGGGTATCGAGATGGAAGTCGACGAAGAGCAATACGTGGACATGGCAACGGCAGTGAGCGGCACCGGGCCCGCGTACGTTTTCATGTTCATCGAGGCTTTCGTGGACGCCGCCGTACACCTTGGATTTCAGCGCGACATAGCGTTGGAGCTGGTGTTGCAGACAATGGAAGGCTCGCTCAAGCTCGCTCGGTCCAGCCACAAACATGTTGCTGAGCTCAAGAACTTCGTCACGTCGCCAGGCGGGACCACTGCCGAAGCACTCTATGAGCTGGAGAAGTGCGGATTCACGACAGCCTTGTCAAAGGCCGTCTGGGCAGTCTACCAGGGTACCCTCACCCTGAAAGGCTGACCGCTGTTCGAGTCAGCTGGGATTCCGGTTCCTGGTGGCCACTTATGGGCCTGCTGGTACAGCGCGACCTCTCTGACTGTTAGTGCTGGATTGTTCGGCGGCCGATGCTGGAAAGTCAGGAGCGCAGCCTGATATCGTTGGCTGCCAAGTCACGGTCGATAAGTCCATCGCGTTCGAGGGCGGCCACAATGCGTTCCAGCCAGGGCCCATCGGTTTCTTCTTCCGTTGGGAACAGGAGGGTCCGTAGTTCTGTGAGCCCCATTGTCTGGTCAGACGGAAGGCCGCGCAGAAGCTCGACGATGCGGCCACGCCAGATACGGTTCGGCTTGCCCCGGTGAGAGGGCTCGGAGACTCGGGGTGGAACAGCCTCGGCAAGCCTGAACGCTGAACGGCAGGCCTTGGTGACGGGGCAGAACAGGCATCGGGGGGCACGTGCCGTACAATACTGCGCGGCGATGTCCATGCAGGCCTGGTGCCATTCCGAACTGCGCCCGCGGGGATACACTTCACTGGCGACATGCAGCAGCTGGGATTCAGGCATGACCTCGACTGTTGTCGTGAGTTGCCCGAAAATCCGGCTGTATAGCCTGCGGATGTTGACATCCAGAACGATGACATCTCGATGGAACGCAAATGAGAGGACGGCCGACACCGTGTACGGGCCGAGACCCGGGAGCGACCGCAGGTCATCGGCGGTGTCCGGGAGAAGCCCGCCAAAGCGCTCGACGACGGCGCGCGCGCAGTCTCGCAGCCGCAGAGCCCTGTTGTTGTAACCCATGCCCTGCCATGCACGGATGATGGTTGCATTGTCTGCGGCTGCAAGCGCGTTGAAGTCAGGATACTGCCGAAGGAAGAGGGGTAGTTTCTCCTGGATGCGAGCTGTCTGGGTCTGCTGGAGCATCGTCTCGGACACGAGAACGACATAGGGGTCGGGATTGGGGACTCTCCACACAAAACGACGTGCGTGAGTCGCATACCAGCCCAGAACCATTGCCTGCACGCGCTCCACGGCGGTCAGATCGACCGAGAGATCAGCGCCTGCGCTCCTCACAGCCTTCCGGGCGGTGGCACTCTCGATGTATGATGTGTCATCCGGGCGTTTCATGAATGCAGTATAGCAGGACAAGCGTTTGCAGCGAAAGTTCAGACAGCGATAATGGATAAGACAGCGTGGACCGCTTTGCCGGCCGCGCAGCGCGGTGAAAGCAAGGAGTTAGCGCCCCATTGTAGCCCCCATTCTCTCAACAAAGGGTCTCACTGGGGTTGAGCTCTTGATGGAATTTCCGTGGCACGGAGAAAACGCAACCCCCGGTCAGGGTCACTGACCGGGGGTTGCCCGTCACTCTATCCTACGGTGTGTACGTTATCGTTATCGTCTGGGTAGCCGCATTCCACTGGACGTCCAGCGCGAGTGATTCTGCGACAAACCGGAGAGGAAGGAGCGTCCTTCCACTCCTGATGATGGGCACGACCTTGGAATCGATGTCGATGTTGACTGACTTGCCATTCAGCTTCGCCACGTTCTTGCCGATCCACAGGTCCAATGTCTTGCCTTCTCGCATGATCGTGACCTTCTGTGCTGACGCATTCCAGACGATAGTCCCTCCCGTGGCCTCGACAACTGCCCGGATGGGGAGAAGGGTACGCGAATTGAGGATGATGGGGGCTGCTTCCAGGGCAACGGGGCTCCCATCCACGTACATCGTCCTACTGCCAATCTTCAGCTGAATGACTCTCTTGACCTTCGCAGCAAAGGATGCTGTGATGTTCTTGTCTGCATCCATCGTCACAGTCGCCGGGTTCTTTGTGCCGGAGAGAACCCCGGACCAGCCGGTGAAGACGTAGCCGGCAGCCGGAGAGGCAGTAAGCGTGACGACTGTACCAGCGGCGTAGGAAGCAGCCTTGGGAGACCGGTCGATCGATCCGCCGGTAGCAGGCGACGCAGTGGTCGTGAGCGCATACGAAGACACGGCACCATACGGGAAGACGCCAATACCACCGGCATACAGCATGCCGGGAGTCAGGGGGTCGATGGCAAGACAGAAGGCTGGCATACGGTCAGTGTTCACCGCTGTCCATGTGTTGCCCCTGTCTGTAGAACGGAAGACACTGTCATAGATGCTGGCATACAGGGTGGTAGGGGTGAGAGGGTTGATGGCAAGAGACGTGAAGCCCTGATTGGCAAGACCGGAGTTCACTGCAGTCCAGGTGCTGCCGGTGTCCATGGAACGGAAGACGCCGCCATTCTGGGTGCCTGCATACAGAGTGGTAGGGGTGAGAGGGTCGATGGCAAGGTAGTTGACACCGCTGCCGGTCGTCAGACCGGTATACACCGCCGTCCATGTGCTGCCGCTGTTGACGGAGCGGAACACGGTACCCATTTGGGCACCGGCATACAAGGTGGAGGGGGTTGCAGGGTTGATGGCAAGACATTCAACATATTCGTCGGTGAGACCGATGGCCGACCATGTGTCGCCGCTGTTTGTGGAGCGGAAGACACCACCATGGATACCGACATACAGGGTGGTGGGGCTAAGAGGGTCGATGGCAAGAGCCACGACATACGTGTCGGTGAGGCCGGTGTTCACCGCTGTCCATGTGTCGCCGCTGTTCGTGGAGCGGAAGACGCCGCCATTCTGGGTGCCCGCATAAAGAGTGGTGGGAGTGAGAGGGTTGACGGTAAGGCATTTAACATACTCGTCGGTGAGACCGATGGCCGACCATGTGTCGCCGCTGTTGACAGAGCGGAAGACGCCACCGCCGCTGCCGGCATACAAGGTGGTAGGGGTGAGGGGGTTGATGGCAAGAGGCGTGATGCCCTGATTGGTAAGACCAGCGTTCACTGCAGTCCAGGTGGTGCCGCCGTTGACGGAGCGGAAGACGCCACTAGCGTAGGTCCCAGCATACAGGGTGCTGGGGCTGAGGGGATCTATCGCGAGAGAGTTGACGTCCTGATTGGTGAGACCAGGGCTCACCGCCGTCCATGTGTCACCGCCGTCTGTGGAATGGAAGACGCCGTCATCGGTGTTGGCATACAGGGTGCTGGGGGTGAGGGGATTCATGGCGAGAGAGTTGACGTACTGATTGGTGGGACCAGGGCTCAAGGCCGTCCATGTATCGCCGCTGTTTGTGGACCGGAAGAGACCACCGACCCAACCACCCGCTTCGGACTCTCCCGCCATGACGACATACAGGGTAGTGGGAGTCAGAGGGTTGATGGCAAGAAAGCTGGCCTCGTAACCAGTGAGGCCGGTGCTCACCGCGGTCCAGTGGTCACCCCTATCCATGGAACGGAAGACGCCACCAGTGCCACCGGCATACAGGGTGGTGGAAGTGAGGGGATTGATGGCAAGACAGTAGACACCCTGCTGGTAGACAGTCTGAGCGACAAGCCCAAGTCCAGTGTTCACCTCCGTCCATGTGTCGCCGCCGTTGACGGAGCGAAAGACGCCGCCATCCTTATCGGTGCTGGCATACAGAGTGGCAGGATGCAGGGGGTCGATAGCAATATCCAGAACATCCTTGTGGGTGAGTCCAGTGTTCACCGCTGTCCAGTGTTCACCGCTGTCGACGGAACGGAATATGCCGCCGCCCGTTTCGGGCCGCGTATCAACACCGATACTGCCGACATACAGGGTAGTGGGGGTAAGAGGGTTGATGGCAAGACATGTGACAGTCCCTTGGGTAAGGCCGGAGTTCGCGGCTGCCCATGTGTCGCCGCTGTTGACGGAGCGGAAGACCCCGCCGCTGGTACAAGCATACATGGTAGTCGGTGTGAGAGGATTGATGGTAAGGGACGTGACCGCCGCTTGGGTGAGTCCAGTGTTCGCGGCTGCCCATGTGTCGCCGCTGTTCGTGGAACGGAAGACGCCGTTATTGGTGACGGCATACAGGGTGGCGGGGGTGAGAGGGTTGATGACGAGAGAGAAGACACGTTGAGCCATGAGTCCAGTGTTCGCTGCCGTCCACGTGGCGCCGCTGTTCGTGGAGCGGAAGACACCGCCACTATCGGTACCGGCATACAGCGTGGTGGGAGCCTTGGGGTTGATGGCAAGACAGGAGACAAGCTGAGCGGTAAGTCCCTTGCTCGCTGCCGTCAAGAGAGCGCCGCCGTTGACGGACCGGAAGACGCGGCTATCGGCGCCGGTGTACAGGATAGAAGGGGTGACGGGGTTGATGGCAAGACAGGAGACCGACCCAGAGTTCACCACTGTCCAGTGGGAGCCGCTGTCCGTGGAACGATAGATACCATAATTGTCGCTGAGGGCATACAGCGTGGAAGGAGTGAGGGGGTTGATAGCCAGACAGTAGACACCCTGCTGGTAGACAGTCTGAGCGACAAGTCCAGTGTTTACCGCCGTCCATGTGTCGCCGCTGTTGACAGAGCGGAAGACTCCGCCACCGGTGATCACATACAGAGTGGAGGGAGCTTTGGGATTGATGGCAAGAGAATTGACGTTCCGATTCGTAAGGCCGGTGTTCACCGCCGTCCATGTGTCACCGCTGTTCGTGGAGCGGAAGACTCCGCCGCCGGTGCCGGAGTACAGGGTGGTTGGGACCTTGGGGTTGATGGCAAGACAGGAGACAGACAAGTTGGCGAGACCTGTGTTTACCGCCGTCCATGTGTCGCCGCTGTTGACGGAGCGGGAGACGCCACCATCGGTGACGGCATACAGGGTAGATGGGGTGATGGGGTCGATGGCAAGAAAGGAGACGCTGCCCCCATAGAGCGGAGGGAGCCGTGTCCAGGTAGCCGTATCTGCCGCCTGCGCGATGGGGGTACCGACCAGCACAGCCGAAAAGCTCAAGGCAAGACACAAGACCAGGATCAATGCGAAGCGGACGGATCGTTTCATAACCAAAGCCTCCTTTGAACTCCTGTGTTTCTCGTAGCATTACGGCCACCGTAACCTCGCGTGCGAAGAATAACAAGCGTTCTGCTCCTCGGGCTATTCAGGGCCGTGTGACCAACCTGGTCAGTCCCTCTGACCCAGGGGTTTCGTATCGCTTCCTGCTACGGTGTATACGTTATCGTGATCGCCTGGGTAGTCGCATTCCATTGGACGTCCAGCGCGAGTGCTTCGGTGACAAACCGGAGAGGAAGGAGTGTTCTTCCACTCCTGATGATCGGCACGACCCTGGAATCGGTGTCGATGTTGACCGACTTACCATTGAGCGTCGCTACGTTCTTGCCGATCCACAGTTCCAATGTCTTGTCTTTCCGCACAATGGTGACCTTCCGTGTCGACGCTTCCCAGGCGATGGTCCCTCCAGTGGCTTCAACGATTGCCCGGATGGGGAGGAGGGTGCGCGAATTCAGGATGATGGGGGCTGCTTCCAGGGCAACGGGGCTCCCATCCACGTACATCGTCCTACTGCCAATCTTCAGCTGAATGACGCTCTTCGAAGCAGAGACAACACCATACCGGAAAACGTCGAGCCCGGTGATGGCATACAGGGTGGTGGGGGTAAGGGGGTCGATGGCAAGGGAACGGATCCTCCGATTGGTGAGACCGGTGTTCATGGCCGTCCAGTGATCGCCGCTGTCCATGGAACGGAAAAGTCCATCCCAGGTACCGGCATACAGCGTCGTGGGGGTGTGTGGGCTAATGGCAAGAGTATAGACATCGTGGTTCATGAGACCGGTGCTGACTGCTGTCCAGGTCGTACCGCTATCCGTGGTGCGGAAGGCGCCACTACCCCAGATACCTGCATAGAGGGTAGTCGGCGTAAGGGGGTCGATGGCAAGACAGTAGACCTTGGCAATACCAGTCTTCACAACCATCCAGTGGTCACCGCCGTCTGTGGAGCGGAAAATGTCGCCGGTCGGTTCCGGCCCTGTGCCAGTACCGCTACTGCCGGCATAGATGGTACCGGGGGTGTGGGGGTCGATGGCAAGAGAGTGGACCTCCGTATTAGTAAGACCGGTGTTCACGGCAGTCCAGTGGTCGCCGCCGTCCATAGAACGGAAGACGCCAGCCCCCCAGGTACCAGCATACAAAGTGGTGGGTGTCTTCGGGTCAATGGCAAGACAAGAGACCTGCGACTTGGCAAGACCAGTGTTCACAAGGGTCCAGTATTCGCCGCTGTTGGTGGAGCGGAATACGCCGTACCTGGCGCCTGCATATAGGGTGGTGGGATTGATGGGGTCGATAGCAAGACACTGGACACCCTTAAGACCAGTGTCCGCCACGGCACCCCACGTGGCGACGCCGTTGACGGAGCGCAAGACGCCCATTTCGGTACTGGCATACAGCGTCGTGGGGGTGAGGGGGTCGATGGCAAGAGAATAGGCACCCAGGAAGTCAAGACCAGTATTCAGCATGGTCCAATGGTCGCCGCTGTCCACGGAGCGGAAGATGCCACCACCATTGGTGCCGGCATACAGCGTAGTTGGGGTGAGG
>NZ_QXIY01000008.1:75937-78364 GCF_003570995.1 Candidatus Cryosericum septentrionale | reverse complement strand
GATTGGTGAACCCGGTATTCACCGCCGTCCATGTGTCACCGCTGTCGGTGGAGCGGAAGACTCCGGCACCGGTGCCGGCATACAGGGTGGTGGGAGTGAGAGGATTGATGATAAGAGAGCTCGCACCCACCCTTGGGAGACCAAGGGTCCAGTGTTCGCCGCTGTTGGTGGAACGGAAGAGGCCGCCATTGGTGACGGCATATAGCGTGGTGGGGGTCTTGGGGTCGATGGTAAGACCCATGACCTGCCAAGCGGCGAGGCCTTGGGTGTTCACCGCCGTCCAAGTGGTGCCGCTGTTGACGGAGCGGAAGACGCCGCTGTCGGTACCGGCATACAGCGTGGTGAGGGTGACAGGGTCGATGACAACACTCCCGACAACCTTGTTGGCAAGTCCAGTGTTCACCGCCGTCCAAGTGGTGCCGCTGTTGACGGAGCGGAAGGCGCCACCAAAAGAGGTACCGGCATATAGAGTGGTCGGTGCCTTCGGGTCAATTTCAAGAGAACGAACGTACTGATTCGCAAGGCTGGTGTTCACCGCCGTCCATGTGTCGCCGCTGTCGATGGAACGGAAGATGCCACGTTCGGTACTGACATACAAGGTGGTGGGGGTAAGGGGGTCGATAGCAAGAATGATGGAGACACTACCTCCATACAGTGGCAGTTGTGTCCAAGTATCCGTGTCTGCCGCATGTGTAGCGGGCACGCCGACCAGCACACTCGAAAGGCTCAGGGCTAGACACAAGACCAGTATCAAGACGAAGCGGACGGATTGTTTCATAACCAAAGCCTCCTTTGAACTTCTGTGTTTCTCGTAACATTATCGCTACCGTAACCTCGCATGCGAAGAATAAGAAGCGTTCTGCTCCTCGGGCGAGTGATCCGGGCAGCTCGCGTAGTGACGTGGCACGCGCCCACGTCCGGGCGGCATGCTCCTCATGCTATTCAGGGTCGTGTGGCCCACATGGTCAGTCCCTCTGACCGGGGATTTCGTATCACTTCCTGCTACGGTGTGTACGTTATCGTGATCGCCTGGGTGGTCGCATTCCACTGAACATCTAGTGCGAGTGCTTCCGCGACAAACCGGAGAGGAAGAAGCGTCCTTCCACTCATGATGATCGGTACGACCTTGGGGTCGCTGTCGATGTTGACCGACTTACCATTCAGCGTCGCTACGTTCCTGCCGATCCACAGTTCCAATGTCTTGTCTTTCCGCACAATGGTGACCTTCCGTGTCGACGCTTCCCAGGCGATGGTCCCTCCAGTGGCTTCAACGATTGCCCGGATGGGGAGGAGGGTGCGCGAATTCAGGATGATGGGGGCTGCCTCCAGAACAACAGGGCTCCCATCCACGTACATCGTCCTGCTGCCAATCTTCAGTTGAATGACGCTCTTGACCTTCTTAGCGAAAGATGCTGTGAGTTTCTTGTTGGCATCCATCATCACAGTCACCGGGTTCTTTGTGCCAGAGAGAACCCGGGACCAGCCGGTGAAGGTGTAACCGGTGGCAGGAGTGGCGGTAAGCGTGACAACCGTGCCGGCTGCATAGGTAGCAGCTTTGGGAGACCTCCTGACCGACCCACCGGCAGATGGCGACGCAGTGGTCGTGAGAACATAAAAAGATGCAGCGCCATACCGGAAGACGCCACCACTCTGGGTACCGGCATACAGGATGGAAGGGGTTTTGGGGTCGATGGCAAGTGAGGTGACATCTCTCGAAGTGATGCCGAGCTTCACGACCGTCCAGGTGGCGCCGCTGTCGGTGGAGCGGAAGACGCCACCACTGTCGGTACCGGCATACAGGGTGGAAGGGGTGAAGGAGTCAATGGCAAGTGAGGTGACAGACACGTAGGAGCGGCCAATGCTCACCAGCATCCAGGTGGCACCACTGTCGGTAGAGCGGCAGACGTAACCGTTGGTACCAGCATACAGGGTGGAAGGGGTGAGAGGGTCGATAGCAAGAGAGTAGACAGTCATACCGGTGATGCCGGTATTCACGGCAGTCCAGTGGCCGCCGCTGTCCGTGGAGCGGAAGACACCACCTTGGGTACCGACAATCCAAGTACCGACATACAGGGTGGTGGGAGTGAGGGGGTCGATGGCGAGACACCAGACATCCACGGGTGGGAGGCCGGTGTTCACCGCAGTCCAGGTGGCGCCGCGGTTGACGGAGCGGAAGACGCCATCATACCACGTCCCAGCATACAGGATAGTGGGAGCCTTGGGGTCGATGGCAAGAGAGCTGACATCCAAGGGGGCGGGGGCAGTGTTCACAGCTGTCCAGGTGGCGCCGCTGTCGGTGGAGCGGTAGACTCCATCATGGGTACCGGCATACAGGGTCGTGGGGGTGAGAGGGTCGATAGCAAGAGAGATGACCTCCCATTTGGTAATGCCGGTGTTCGCGGCAGTCCAGGTGGCGCCGCGGTTGAC
>NZ_QXIY01000008.1:75338-75818 GCF_003570995.1 Candidatus Cryosericum septentrionale | reverse complement strand
CCAACATAGGTACCGGCATACAGGGTGGCGGGGGTCTTGGGGTTGATGGCAAGAGACCAGACATTCGTATTGGTAAGGCCAGTGTTCACCGCCGTCCAGGTGGCGCCGCTATCCGTGGAGCGGAAGACGCTGCTACCGGTGACGGCATACAGGGTAGTGGGGGTGAGAGGGTTGATGACGAGAGAGAAGACACGTTGAGTCATGAGTCCAGTGTTCGCAGCTGTCCACGTGGCACCACTGTTCGTTGAGCGGAAGACACCACCACTGCCGACAGCGGCTGGTCCTTCACCACTGTCGGTACCGGCATACAGGGTGGTAGGAGCCTTGGGGTTGATGGCAAGAGATGTAACCCTTATGCCGGTCAGACCGGTATTTGTCACTGTCCAGTGGTCTCCACTATCCACGGAGCGGTAGACGCCAACATAGGTACCGGCATACAGAGTGGTGGGCGTACGGGGGTTGATGGCAAGACAGGAGACA
>NZ_QXIY01000008.1:0-75222 GCF_003570995.1 Candidatus Cryosericum septentrionale | reverse complement strand
GTTCACCGCAGTCCAGGTGGTGCCGCTGTTGACGGAGCGGAAGACGCCGCTACCGGTGACGGCATACAGGGTAGTGGGGGTGAGAGGGTTGATGACAAGAGAGCTGACATCCAAGGGGGCGGGGGCAGTGTTCACAGCTGTCCAGGTGGCGCCGCTGTCGGTGGAGCGGTAGACGCCACCGATGGTACTGGCATACAGGGTGGTGGGGGTGAGGGGGTCGATGGCAAGACACCCGATGTTACCCCCATACAGGGACAGCTGTGTCCAGGTCCCCGTCCCTGCTGCCCGTGCAGCGGGGTCACCAACCAGCACACCCGAAAAGCTCAAGGCAAGACACAAGACCAGTATCAAGACGAAGCAGACGGATTGTTTCATAGTCAACGCCTCCTTCAGGACGTTCCTATTGCTACTAATGTTATCATATCCACACGTGCGGGAAGATCAAGCATTCTGCTCATCTGGTACATGGCCTTGGCAGCTTCCATGTTGACGTGCATCAGATAGGTGATATGCCTCAGGATCGAGAATGTCTCTGTGGAACAACCCCTCCTGACCTGAGCCCCACAGGAACCCAGGCGCTCATGCAGTGGACTCTCCCCGGACAGCCCGTGTCCTGTTCTCGATCAAGAGAAGGCGGCCGCATTTCCAGCCCGTTCGGAGCCCACAGAACTCTTCGGGCTTTACTGGAGCCATAGTCAAGGACCCCAGGCTACTGGATTATCGAAAGGACGGCTATTGAAAGTGAGGCTGGTGTTTCTTCAATAGTGAGCGGACCAATACTCCAATCTTCCGGTACGACAGCTCAGTCATCGCAAGGTATGGTACCAGACAAGACAGATGCTCTACGTAGATCTAGGACCGCACCTTGGTCTGGCCACGGACACGCGACATGTCTCCCATGACCGAGCTTGGACTGCGCTAATGAGGAGCTCCAATGCTGGTCGCGACGAGGGCTTCATGCCCTCTCTGCTACACCACTGACGCCATTCTTGCGTTCGCATAGGAAGAAGAACCCCCGGTCAGTCCCTCTGACCGGGGGTCGCCTATCACTTCCTGCTACGGCGTGTACGTTATCGTGATCGCTTCGGTAGTCGCATTCCACTGGATATCCAGTGCGAGTGCTTCCGCGACAAACCGGAGAGGGAGGAACGCCCGACTGCCGATGATCACGGGGACAACCTTCGGGTTTGCAGGATCAATGGCAACTGCTTTGTCATTGACGTATCCGATATTGCCCCCAACAGCAACATCCACAGACTGTTCTCCAAGGAACACGTCTACCGACCTTGCAGAAGCGTTCCAGAGGACATGGCCACCCAGCGTCTCGATGAGGGCACGGAGAGGAACGAGGGTACGCGAATTCAGGATGATGGGGGCTGCCTCCAGAGAGGCGGGTTTCCCATCCACAAGCATCGTGCTACTCCCGATCTTCAGCTCAATGATTCTCTTGGCATCGACAGCGAAGGAGGCTGTGAGTATCTTGTCTGCATCCATGGTTACGGCTACCGGGTTCGCCGTACCGGTGAGAGCCCCGGACCAGCCGGTGAAGGTGTAGCCGGCAGCAGGACTTGCAGTAAGCGTGACAACCGTGCCGGCTGCGTAGGAAGCAGCCTTGGGAGACCGGCCAATTGATCCGCCGGCAGACGGCGACGCAGTGGTCGTGAGCACATACGAAGATACAGCACCATACCGGAAGACACCGCTACTGGTGCCGGCATACAGGGTGGTGGGGGTCAGGGGGTTGACGGCAAGGGAGAAGACCGTCACATTGGTGAGACCGCTGTTCACCGCAGTCCAGGTGGTGCCACTATCCGTGGAGCGGAAGACGCCACCATAGGTGCCGGCATACAGGGTGGTGGGGGTAGCAGGATTGATGACAAGTGAGCGGACCGTCACATTGGTGAGACCGGTGTTCATCGCTGTCCAGGTGGTGCCACTATCCGTGGAGCGGAAGACGCCACCACGACCGGTACCGGCATACAAGGTGGCGGGGGTTAGGGGATTGATGGCAATATCCAAAACATCCTTGTTGGTGAGACCAGTGTTCACTGCAGTCCAGTGGTCGCCGCTGTCCGTGGAGAGAAAGATGCCACCACCGGTGCTAGCATACAGGGTGGCAGGAGTGATGGGGTTGATGGCAAGAGAGATGACGCCCTGATTGGTCAGGCCAGTATTCACCGCCGTCCAGGTGGTGCCGCTGTTGACGGAACGGGAGACGCCATCCTGGGTACCGACATACAGCATGGTTGGGGTGAGGGGGTTGATGGCAAGACAGGAGCCAGCCTGAGCGATAAGTCCAGTGTTCACCGCCGTCCAGGTGGCGCCGCTGTCCGTGGAGCGAAAGACGCCACTACCACCGGCATACAAGGTGGCGGGAGTTAGGGGATTGATGACAATATCCAAAACATCCTTGTTGGTGAGACCAGTGTTCACTGCAGTCCAGGTGGTGCCATTGTTGACGGAACGGAAGACGCCACCCTGGGTACCGACATACAGGGTGGAAGAGGCAAGAGGGTTAATGACAATATCTCTAACGTGCATGCCGGTAAGACCAGTGTTCACCGTCGTCCAGGTGGCGCCGCTGTTGACGGAGCGGAAGACACCGCTACCGGTGCCGGCATACAGGGTGGAAGGGGCAAGAGGGTTGATGGCAATATGCACAACATCCTTGTTGGTGAGGCCAGTGTTCCCCGTTGTCCAGGTGGTGCCGCTGTTGACGGAGCGGAAGACACTGCTACCGGTGCCAGCATACAGGGTGGCGGGGGTCAGGGGGTTGACGGCAAGGGACCAGACCACCTGATAAGTGAGGCCGGTGTTCACCGCCGTCCAGGTGGTACCGCTGTTGACGGAACGGAAGACGTCACCATCGGTAACGGCATACAGGGTGGCGGGGGTGAGAGGGTTGATGGCAAGAGAGGTAACACTCATGCTGGTCAGACCGGTATTTACCACTGTCCAGTGGGTGCCGCTGTCCGTGGAACGGAAGACGCCATCCTGGGTACCGACATACAGGGTGGTTGGAGTAAGGGGATTGATGGCAAGACACTGGACATTTAGACCCCTGTTCACCGTTGTCCAGGTAGTACCGCTGTTGACGGAACGGAAGACGTCACCCAAGGTTCCAGCATACAGGGTGGTTGGGACCTTGGGGTTGATGGCAAGGGAGGTGACACTCATGCTGGTCAGACCGGTGTTCACCGCTGTCCAGGTAGCGCCGCTGTTCACGGAGCGGAAGACACCGCTACTGGTGCCGGCATACAGGGTGGTGGGGGTCAGGGGGTTGACGGCAAGAGACCGGACCATACTCCCATACAATGGAAGCCGTGTCCAGGTATCCGTATCTGCTGCCTGCGCGGCGGCGACACCAACCAGCACACCCGAAAGACTCAGGGCAAGACACAAGACCAGAATCAACATGATGGACAGACACACGACCCACTTCTGAGTTCTCAGTTGTTTCATTGCTCTCCTTCTCTTGAATATGGCAAGAACATGGTTAAACCTTCGCTTCTGGTTCTCTTCTCTACCACAAACTTGCAGAGCCCCAGGATGTGGAGGCCGGTACATGTCACCCATTCATCCCCCTCACATCCTCTCACCGCATCACTACATCAGTCATGAATGAGATAATTTTATTGTAGCGCAAAAAGTTCCAACTTCATCGCGGCATCGGTCACGAACGAGGCAGCCCAATGCCTCTAGATAGACAACTGAGTCAGCGTGGATGTGCTTCAATGGATGCTGTGGTGAAATGGAAAGGATCGCCAACTTGTCGCGTTGACACATGCGATGCACGTGGCCATACTAAATATATGCCCGGTCGTGTTGCTGACCGGCAGCAGACACAGGAGGATCATATGGAAGAGATCAACCGAATCGCCGGCGGCAATATGGCGCCCGACTTCACCTTGAGCGACAACCGGAAGCGGCCCATTCACTTGGCCGACTACTGGGGCAAGAAGGTTCTGCTGTCCTGGCACCCTCTCGCATGGACGAATGTCTGTGCCGAGCAGATGAAATCGCTTGAAGCTCACCTCGCGGACTTCTCCCGCCTCAATACGGTCGCACTCGGCATGAGCATCGATTCCGTTCCGTCGAAGAACCAATGGGCCAAGCAGCTGCTCATCGCCGAGACCATGCTGCTGTCCGACTTCTGGCCCCACGGAGGCGTGGCGCGTACATATGGGCTGTTCCGCGACGTCGAGGGGTACTCCGAGCGTGCCAACGTGCTCATTGACGAATCGGGCAAGGTCACCTGGGTGAAGGTCTATCCCGTTCCTGAGCTACCTGACATCGACGAAGTACTGGCGCACTGTGCAGAGTGATCACTTGGAGGCACCTATGGATGTAAAGAATGCTATCGAAGCCCGCAGGGCATACCGTTCTCTGGATCCTGTGGCTATCACTGACGACCTGATCTGGGACCTGGCCCGGGCTGCAAGTCTCTCGGCGTCATGTTTCAACAACCAGCCTTGGCGATATGTGTTCGTTCGCGATTCCGAAGTGCTGGCGAAAGTGTGCACAGCGATGACGAAGGGCAACCAATGGACGGAACGAGCTTCCATGATCATCGCTGTCTTTAGCCGGCCCGAACTCGACTGTGTCATCAAGGAGCGCGAGTACAACTGGTTCGACACGGGTATGGCGACGGCCCTGCTCATTCTGCGGGCGACTGAGCTTGGCTTGGTTGCGCACCCGATTGCCGGTTTTCGTCCAGCCGAGGTGAAGCCGATGCTGGGAATACCGGAGGACATGAGACTGCTGACGCTGGTCATCGTGGGGAAGCACACGACGGTCCCCAACCCCATTCTCTCCGACAAGCAGTTACACGATGAAGGTGAGCGTCCGCCTCGCCTTCTGCTGGAACGGATTGCTTTTGTGGACAGAGTCCCGGACGGAGCACCGGTTGGGGAGCCTATCCCTCACTGACCGGCCGGTTCGACCAAGCGTGTCGCAACGGCATGGTGGACTCGCGCGTCAGGACACGAGCTGTCTCAGGATCTCCTCTGAACGGGCAAACAGCAAGGAGTGACCTTCGTTGGGATACCATCGTGTCAGGGTATGAGGAAGGAGAGATGCAAGTTCCTCCGCCATGGATGGAGGAGTGATGACATCTTCGCGCCCCTGCCATATCTGAATCGGGTACACGACCTTCTTCAGCGCGAGGCGCCAGGAGCCAGGGTAGAGAGCCAGTTCCTGTGCGGCGCCGGCGACACCCTGCCTGAACGTTTCGATCAGATTCGTACGGAGCATATCCTTGATGTCCGGTCGCTCGAGTACGGACTTGTCCACGTCGGGTCGTTCCGCTGCCATACGCTTCAACAGTGAGGGGAAGTCGGCCAGTACCTCCTGCATGCTTCGAGCCAGTACGCGGCGAGCAAGCCAGGGGAAGCGCGCTACCGAGACGAACATCCGGCGCTGATCAGGGTCCATTGTCAGGCGAACAGCCCGGTTGTGAAGGGGAGAAATGCCTGAGACGATCCCCGCAGCGGTCAGTCTCTCACTGATGCGGTCTGCGCACGCGACGACGTAGGGGCTTCCTCCGGAGGTGCCGAGGACTGCAAAATCGTAGATACCGAGATGCACAGCAAGCTGGATGACGTCGTCCGGCCAGTCCGAGAAGGAGCGTCCACGTTTGGGGTCTGAAAGACCAAATCCGGGCCTGTCGGGCGCGATGACTCGAACACCGACTGCCCGTGCAGGAGCATCAAGGGGGATGCCCTCGAGGCGTGACGCCGGGAACCCATGGAAAAAGAACACCGGCATCCCTGATGGGTCGCCAAATTCCGCATACCCCAGGGCACGTCCATCCGCGAGTTTGATTGTCTGGTCAGTCAATGCCATCTACGCCTCACTCGGCTCGGAGATGTGTCTGCAGGTCTCCAAATCTTGAGTTTACCATGAAGCGACAGCCAATCAACTGTCATACGCCGAACACAGTCTGTGTGAAACGTCGGTTGCGCATTTCCGGTCTGGGGGCTATAACGTGTGGGGCAAGATGATGGAGGCCGACCATGCTTACTGGACGCAAGATCGACAGCAGGTTTCTCGACAGATGGGAACGAGACGTGTGTTCCGGACTGGAACGTGGCACTGGACGTCCGTTTGCTCTGGTTCGCGGTGATCAGATTTGGGGGATCTGGGTGCACTCTGACCTGCCCATGTCGATTCATCAGCACTTCCCTGTTGACAGGAAGACAGTCAGGAAGTAACCTTATGGGGTTATCGAGGGCCGGTCCTGGGCGGTTGCCCTGAGAGCGGCCATTGTCATATATGGAGGTTGACATGGAACGTGTGCTGAGTAGCGAACTGTCCTCTCACGCAGGTGAACGCATCATGATGGCAGGGTGGATGCACCGCATTCGCAGGCTGGGAAGTGGGATGGTATTTGTCCACCTGCGCGATCGCTCTGGCATCTGTCAGATCGTCGTTGAGGCTCCCGAGGCGGTGGCTTCCATCGACGGACTGCTTGTCGAGAGCGTCATCCAGGTCGAGGGCACGGTGGTTGCAGAGCCACAGGCTGCCGGCGGATACGAAGTGCACGACCCTTCCTTCATGGTGCTGTCTCCTGTCACCGAAGCCTTGCCGTTTCCGATCAACAAGCCGGTCATCAATGCGCATCTGGACACGTTCCTCGACAATGCCATGATCGGTCTCAGGGCGCCTTCCAAACAAGCCGTCTTCAAACTGAGCGCTGCGGCCGCCCACGGATTCCGGGAGGTCCTTGACGGCAAGGGTTTCACCGAAGTGGCGACGCCCAAGATCATAGGCACGGCTTCTGAGTCAGGTGCCAACGTTTTCGCGATCGAGTACTTCGGGAAGCAGGCCTTTCTGGCACAGAGCCCCCAGTTTTACAAGCAGATGATGGTCGGTGTCTTCGAACGCGTGTACGAGGTGGCCCCTGTGTTCAGGGCCGAACCTCATCAGACCATCCGACACCTCAACGAGTACGTCAGCATGGACGCCGAGATGGGGTTCATCAAGGACCATACTACGGTCATGGCCCTTCTGACCGACGTCATCAGGGGGATCCTCTCCTATCTCACAATGCACTGCGCCAGGGAGCTGGAGCTTCTCAAGGTTGAGATGCCGTTGGCGCCCGAGACCTTTCCACACGTCTACTTCCCGGACGCACAGCAGTGGATCTTCAAGCATCACGGCGAGGATTGCCGCGGAGAGCCCGATCTTGCCCCTCAACACGAGAAGTGGCTGGGCGAGTGGGCAAAGGAGACCTACCAGTCCGATTTCCTGTTCGTCACCGGATACCCAATGGTGAAGCGTCCCTTCTACACGGCGCCGAACCCGGATAACCCCAAGTACTCCAACTCATTCGACCTTCTCTTCCGGGGAACCGAGCTGGTCACTGGCGGGCAGCGTCTTAACAAGTTCGATGACTACGCCAAGGCCCTGGAATCTCGTGGCATGACCCAGGACGCTGTGGCGGGCTACCTGGAGACGTTCCGGTTCGGCATGCCGCCGCATGGTGGGTTTGCCATCGGGCTGGAGCGGTTCATCATGCAACTGACGGGTCTGACGAACCTGCGCGAGGCCGCCTTGTTCCCACGCGACATGGAACGTCTGCAACCATAATAGGGAGATCGTATGCGGCCGATGGACAGTAAGGGGTTCGACAGCTGGGCTGGCAACTATGATACTTCCGTGCGGGAGCATTCCAAAGGGTATCCGTTCGAAGGCTACTTTGACGTCCTGAACAGAGTATGTGAGCTGGTTGGCGACTGCCGTGGCAAGACCATCCTTGATCTCGGCGTGGGAACCGGCTTGTTGTCACTGGAGCTGTTTCGGCAGGGGGCGATGGTGGTTGGAGTTGATTTTTCGCCACGCATGCTGGATGTCGCGCGGAGCAGGATGCCAGGAGGGAGATTCGTTTGCGCTGATCTTGGGGAAGGACTGCCGAACGAGTTGAAGGATATATTGTTTGACGCCATTGTTTCAGGGTATGCCCTTCACCACCTGGAGGAAGACCGGAAGAACGAACTCATGCGGGAAGCTTTCAGACGCCTTGCTCCGGGCGGTGTTCTTGTGGTGGCCGACATTTCCTTTGAAACAGTGAAGGACTGGCAGGATTGCCGCTTGCGTTCCGGAAACGAGTGGGATGACGGTGAACATTACACAGTAGCAGGAGAGGCAATTCCTAAGCTTGCGGGGGTGGGGATAACTGTATCGTACGAGCAGATCTCTTCTTGCGCGGGAGTGCTGGTAGCGCAAGAGCAGTCCTGCAATCCACGAAACAGATGTAAGAGCACGAACTCAGGTTGAGGTGATCATGAGAGAATACGACTTTCATAGCATCGAACCAAAGTGGCAGGACCTCTGGGAGGCTGAAAAGGCCTACCGGACAGAAGAGAACTCAGTCAAGCCAAAGCTCTTCTGTCTGGATTACTTCCCTTATCCATCAGGAGACGGCCTGCACGTCGGCCATTGCCGCAACTATATTCCCACCGACGTCATCAGCCGCTTCTACCGCATGAAGGGCTTCAATGTCCTGCACCCCATGGGGTGGGACGCATTTGGGCTCCCCGCTGAGAACGAGGCTATCAGGCTGAAGAAGAATCCCCGTGAGATTACCATTAAGAACACGACCAACTTCAAGCGGCAGCTCAAACTCATCGGGACCTCGTACGACTGGGAGCGAGAGATCAACTCATCCGATCCCGAATACTACCGATGGACCCAGTGGTTCTTCCTGCTTCTGTACAAACGGGGCCTTGCCTATGAGAAGGAGTCGGAGCAGTGGTGGTGCCCCAGCTGCAAGACTGTCCTGGCTAACGAACAGGCAAAGGACGGCAAGTGCTGGCGCTGTGGGACTCCTGTGGAGAAGAAGAAGCTGAAACAGTGGTTCTTCAGGATCACCGACTACGCCGATCGCCTGGCCGATGACCTTGATACCGTGGACTGGCCCGAGCGCATCAAGATCATGCAGCGCAACTGGATCGGCAAGTCAGTTGGTGCAGAGGTCGTCTTCGACATCGTGTCGGCCAGCGACGGTTCGAAGCATCCGGTAACGGTCTTCACGACCCGTCTGGACACAATCATGGGGGCCACGTTCCTCGTGCTGGCCCCTGAACATCCTCTGGTCCATGAGATCGTCTCGAGCGAACAGCACGCCGAGGTCGATGCATATATCGCGGCCAGCAAGACCAAGATGGAGATCGACCGCATGTCGACGGATGAGGAAAAGACGGGTGTCTTCACGGGGGCCTACGCGGTCAACCCGTTCTCCGGCGAGAAGGTTCCCGTCTGGATTGCCGACTATGTTTTCATGGGCTATGGCACGGGCGCCATCATGGCTGTACCTGGTCATGACAGCCGTGATTTTGCGTTTGCCACCAGATATGGCATCCAGATCCGTCAGGTCATCGGATGGCCAGGTGTCGCGTATGAAGCAACGGCCTGGAATGATACATATTCCGAGCACGGCACGGTGGTGCATTCGGGCCGCTTCGACGGTCTGACGACGGAGGCTGCTTTCGCGGCAATGGTCGCAGAGGGTGAAGCAAAGGGGTTTGCAAAGGCGCAGACCAACTACCACATGCGTGACTGGCTTATCAGCCGCCAGCGCTACTGGGGAGCTCCAATACCCATGATACACTGTCCGGCATGTGGGGCAGTCCCCGTTCCTGAGAGCCAGCTGCCAGTCCTGTTGCCAGATGTCCAGAGATATGAACCAAGCGGCACGGGTGAGTCGCCTCTGGCCGGCATCAAGGAATGGGTCGAAACGACATGCCCTGTGTGCGGGGGACCAGCCCGGCGCGAGACGGATACAATGGACGGCTTCGCCTGTTCCTCGTGGTACGAGCTGCGGTACACTAGCCCTCACAACGACAAGGCGCCCTTTGACAGGGCGACCATAGACTACTGGCTTCCTGTCGACCTGTACGTTGGTGGCGCGGAACATGCGGTTATGCATCTGCTGTATTCCCGGTTCTGGACCAAGGTCATGTACGACGAAGGTCTCGTTGGTTTCACAGAGCCCTTCGCTCGCCTCATGAACCAGGGAATGCTGCTGTCCTACGACGGGCAGAAGATGAGCAAGAGCAGGCATAACGTCATTACTCCCGACGAGGTTGTCGAGCAGTACGGTGCCGACACCTTGCGCTTGTATGAATTGTTCATGGCGCCGTTTGAGCAGGAGGTCGCCTGGTCCAAGGAAGGCATCTCGGGAGCACACCGCTTTCTAAGGCGTCTGTGGGAGCTCGCCCAGCGTAGCATGGAGGCATCGCACGGAGGGCTGAGGGATGCGTGTGTCCCCAGGCTCGAGCTGCAAATCAACAAGCTGACGAGGAAGATCACCGAGGACATCGAGAAGTTCAAGTTCAACACCGCAGTGGCCGCGTTCATGGAATACTTCAACTTCCTGTCCGAGACCGTGCGAAACGACGAGGGTGTGCTGTCGACAGTTGAGTGGCAAACCGCGATGCGGCAGCTGCTTGTTGTCCTGGCCCCTTTTGCTCCGCACATGACAGAGGAACTCTGGCAGGAGTACGGTTGCGAAGGGAGCATTCACAGACAGCCCTGGCCTGCCTGGGACGAGAGCAAACTCGTCGAGAGCGAAGTAGAGGTTGCAGTGCAGGTCAATGGCAAGGTACGTGGCTCGATGCTGGTTCCTTCCGACTCGACCGACGAGGAACAGGGAAGCCTGGCGCTCGCTCAGGATTACGTTGTCAAGTACACGGCTGGACACATTGTCAAGCGTGTCGTTGCAATCAAGGGAAAAATCGTTAATATTGTAGTTCAGTGACTCTCGTTCAGGAGGAAGTTGAATGGCAAATCCAAAGAAGAAGATAACCCACAGCAGGAAGGGCAATAGATACAGCAAAGTCAAGATGCGCTTCAGGAACAATCGTAGCCCTCTTGTCCCTTGTGGGCATTGCAACAAGCCTATCCGTTCACATCACATCTGCCCGTACTGTGGGTATTACGATGGCAAGCTCGTGGTCAAACAGGAAGAGAAGAAGGGAAAGCCTGCTGCCTAACGTATGAAAGTTGCAGTCGATGCAATGGGGGGCGATTATGCCCCCCATGAGATTATCAAGGGGGCCGTAGAAGCTGCCCGCGAGTTTGGTGTCACGGTCGTCTTCGTGGGCGACGAGGTCGCCATCAGTCTTGAGCTGTCCCAGTATCGTCAGGGTCAGCCCTTTTCGTACGAAGTGGTCCCGACGACCCAGGTCATCACTTTTCACGATCACCCATCCGAAGTGCTGAGGACGCGCAAGGACTCGTCGCTCTATCGGGCCATCCAGCTCGTTGCCGAGAAGAAGTGCGACGCGATCGTCTCCGCCGGCAGTACCGGCGCACAGATGGCAATCTCCCTCTTTGTCCTCGGCCGCATTCGCGGCGTGCTTCGCCCGGGGCTGATTACTCCCGTACCATCCGTGACGGGCGAGCCGTTCTACTTCATCGACGTTGGAGCAGTTGCTGACTGTGTTCCACAGAACATCCTGCAGTTTGCGCGCATGGGCCAAGTCTACTGTCGCCTCGTTACGGGTAAGGAGACGCCGACGGTTGGCCTCCTCAACATCGGCGAGGAAGTCGAGAAGGGGTCCCGCCAAGTGATCGAGACGCACAAGCTTCTGGCAGCCAGAAGCCTCGGGTTCATAGGCAACGTCGAACCGAAAGAGGCTTTTCGGCATGTTGCGGATGTCGTGGTCAGCGATGGGTTCACCGGCAACATTTTCATAAAGACCATGGAGAGTACGGCAGAAACACTGTTTGACTTGATGAAGACGGCGCTCGGCAGCTCCATCAAGGGTAAGGTCGGTGGTGCGCTGGCTCACAGCAATCTGCGACTCGTCAAGCAGAAACTCGACTACAGTCAGTACGGCGGCGTCCCGCTGCTGGGAGTCAAGGGTATCAGCGTCGTCTGTCATGGCAGGTCCGATGCCACGGCCATCTATCACGCCATCCGTGTCGCCAGGAATGTCAGCGACGAGGGCCTTGTGACGAAGCTGGAGGCACTCTGGAAATGACAAACAGCATGCATCGGACTCGCAGGATTGCTATTCATCGGATTGTCGCTCCGAAGGAGGACTTCACTGGTACCCTCGTGATGGAGCGGACCGAGGAATTCAACAAGTCGCTTCCGGTATCATTCAAGAATCTCCGTTACCTGGTCGTCGCTCTCACGCACAGCTCATTCGCCAGCGAGCACCACAGCTACACGTCGAACGAGAAGCTCGAATTCGTGGGCGACGGTGTCGTGAACTTCATCGTTGCCAAGTTGTTGTTCCTGGAGTTTCCGGACGCCCGGGAGGGTGATCTGTCCAAGATGCGCGCCGCACTGGTCAAAGAGCAGGGCATCTATGAGCGTGCGCTGGATCTTGGGCTTGACAGGTATCTGTTGCTGGGCAAGGGCGAAGACAAGCTGCGCGACGAGCGCAAGCCTGCCATTCTTGCGGACGGCTTCGAGGCTCTTGTGGCTGCCATGTACTTTGACAGTGGCATGCACGCGGCCGAGAAGTTTGTGAGCATCGTGTTCCACAAGGCAATAGGCGACCTGCACAACGGCGCGGTCCTGGACCACAAGACTGCTCTGCAGGAAGAGACGCAGCGGAGCATACGTCTGCTGCCGTCGTATGATACGGAGGTTGCGCGGGGCGAGGACGGATCGGACGTATTCACGTCGCTGGTGCATGTCGGCAGCGTTCTGTATGGCGAAGGCCGCGGGTCATCCAAGAAGAAGGCCGAAGAGGACGCCGCTCGTGCGGCCCTTGAGGCTTTTGTTTCCGAGCACCCGCATCGAGGGGAGTCTGGTCAGTGAGCTTCCTTTCGCGTGTCAAGCAACTCTTTGGTGGGGACACGCTGGTGGAGGAGGAATCTCCGGTCGAGGCACATGAGATCGGAGCCGAGCCACAGGAGTCGGTGTTGTCAACCGCCGCACAGACCGTAGAGCAGCAGGGCGGACGCGCTCGCCGCGAGGCGGCAGATTTCGACGCTCTGGAGGAGCTTCTGATCGACGCCGGCATCGACGTCGACACGACGATGGCTATCCTGCAGGAAGTGCGAAGGGGTGGATTGCTAGGCCGTCCCACGGCAGAACAGGTTATCGAGCGCATCCGTGGCAAGCTGAGCGCCGTGCTTGACTTGGACAGCACGCTGCACACAACGGGTTCACCTGCCGTCGTCCTTGTTACAGGGGTCAACGGCGCAGGCAAAACCTCTTCGATCGCCAAGCTGGCAAACATGCTCAAGCATGAGAACCGCACGGTCCTGCTGGTTGCCGCCGATACCTTTCGCGCTGGGGCGGTTGACCAGCTTGCTATCCTCGCTGATCGCGTCGGCGTCCCAATGATGCGCTCGGTGGAGGGCCAGGACCCGTCCAGTGTCGTGTTCAACGGACTTCAGAAAGCTGTGGCGGACAAGGTGGACGTCGTGGTGATCGACACGGCGGGTCGCCTCGAGAATAAGAAGAACCTTACGTTCGAGCTACAGAAAGTTGTTCGGGTCATTGAGACAAAGTTCGGGCTGCCGTTATCAGAGACGTTGCTGGTCATCGACGCGACGACCGGGGAGAATGCTCTCATGCAAGCCCGCGCCTTCAGTGAGGCGATCCCGATCTCAGGCATCATCCTCACGAAGGTCGACTCCGGCGCGAAAGGCGGCAGTATCGTGAGCATTGCGCGTGAACTGCGCATCCCGATAAAGCTGGTATGCAATGGTGAAACACTTATGAGCATAAAACCATTTGACAAAGACGATATTGTGGACATGATATTGCTGTCAGAGTAAGCATCAATAGCAGCGAGAACGTGACTATTCCGTTACATGCCAACAAGGAGTTGAACTATGCAGAGCAAGTCGAAGGAAAAGGTGTACATCACTCCTGGTCACGAGAAGAAGATCAAGCGCAAGGAAGAGATCGGCGAGTTGCTTGAGTTCTACTCGGGACTGCTCACCAAGAAGGAACTCGGAGTTCTGGAGCTGTACATCCAGCCGAGCTGCTCCGGCGCCGAGGTCGCCCGCAAATTGCGGATTTCACGGCAGGCCGTCCATGACCACATCCGTCGCTCCCTTGGACGCATGAGGCGCTGCGAGAGCAAATTGCAGCTTATCGCCAACTACAAGAAGAACGTGGTGATGTTCCGGAAGATCATGTCCAAACTCGACCAGTGCTGCGCACAGTCACACAACATGGAAGGTGAACGGACCCTCGAAGAGTTGAAGACCCTGTTCGAAAAGCTGATCAACCGCAACAGCCACGAGCTGTAGGCCTGCCGAGTGTTCGAATCTGTCAAGAAAGCGCTCGGTGGGGTCTTCGATGGGCTGCGCCGCAAGGGTCTGCTGTCGCAGGGAGATATCGATGCAGCGCTTGCTGAGGTCAAGCTGGGTCTGCTCGGCGCCGATGTCGACTACCGAGTTGTCAAGTCATTCATCGCTCGGACGCGTGAGGCATGCCTGGACGAGAAGGTCCTCAAGAGTATCACGCCCGGTGACCAGGTGGTCAAGGTTCTCTACGAACAGCTGACGCAGGCACTTGGAGGACAGGGCGGCAAAGGCATCGCCATAACACACATCCCGTATCGGGTCATGCTTGTGGGCCTTCAGGGGTCTGGCAAGACGACGACACTGGGCAAGCTGGCGCTCCTCCTCAAGAAGGAAGGCCACTACCCTCTTCTGATTCCTGGAGACTACGGCCGGCCGGCCGCCTACCAGCAACTACAGAAGCTGGCGTCTGATGCAGGGGTTGAATTCTATGGCGAACATGCCGGGAGTCTGGCCGATCTCGTTCACGGTGCTGATCGATTTGCCAGGGAAAAATCCCTAGATGTTCAGCTTCTGGACACGCAGGGGCGCCATGATTTCGACACCGAACTCATGGATGAACTGCAGACGGTTACTGCGCTGTACCATCCTGACGAAACGCTGATTGTTCTCGATTCGATGATCGGATCAAAAGCTATTCCGCTTTCGCAGAGCTTTAACAAGGTTGCGCCGCTTACTGGGGCGATCTTCACGAAGTTCGATTCATCCGCACAGGGCGGTGCCGTGTTGTCTTTTAAAGAGTCCATTGGCAAACCTATCAGGTATGTCGGAGTCGGAGAGCATTTACAGGACCTCGACTATTTTGTGCCGGAGAGGCATGCGGCGCGTATCGTCGGTTATGGTGATATTGAGGGACTGCTCAAGCGGTACGATAACGCCGAGTCACAGGCAAAGGCAGCAGGCGTCGCCAAGAGAGTCCAAACGGGGAAGTTCGACCTTTACGACCTCCGCGATCAGTTGCTTGAAATAGCTCAAGTTGGTGGTATAAATAAAATGCTTGAGAGTCTTCCCGCCAATATGGTCCCGAAGGGGGCTGTTGTCGACGAGGGTGTTGCAAAGAGATTCACGGCCATCATTGACTCTATGACCGACACCGAAAGACGCAGTCCTGCCGTCCTGAACGCGTCCCGTAAGCGTCGTGTCGCTCGTGGCGCGGGTGTGGATGTCAGTGAAATCAACAGAATGCTCAAGCAGTTCGAGTTGTTCAGCCGCATGGCGAAGATGGCTAACAACAGGCATGCCGGGGGTTTTGGCTTGCCCGGATTCTGATACTTGCAGATACGTAACAGGAGGAAACATGGTAAGCATCAAGCTCGCAAGGACTGGAACCAAGCATCAGGCTCACTATCGTTTTGTCGTGCTCGACCGTAAGAAACCGACCAATGGCGCCGTCATCGAGACCCTCGGCTACTATGATCCCAAGCCCAAGGAGCCAAAGATCGAGGTTAGCGAAGAGCGTGTCGCTTACTGGCTCGGACTTGGCGCGCAGCCAACTGATTCCGTGCGCAACCTCCTCAAGCACAACGGTATCTGGCAGAGATTCGTTGCGAGTAAGGCCGCGAAGTAAGCCGGCCCTGCGTGCATCAGGAGATACCCGATGAAGCAATTGGTCGAAACCATCGTCAAGGCTCTCGTGGATAGCCCCGAAGAAGTGGTTATCAATGAGATCGCCGGAGAGCAGGCCGTGGTCTACGAGATCAAGGTCGGCCAGAAGGACACTGGCAAAGTCATCGGAAAACAGGGTCATACGGCCCAGGCAATTCGCACCATCATCAGAGCGGCTTCTGCCAAGACTGGCAAGAGCGCCACAGTCAAAATCGACAGCATGAACGACGAACAGGCCGAGGGTGGCCTGGAAGAGGAGTAGTAGAATCAATGGCAACCAGCGTTTGGATGAAACAGAACGTTCTCATCAAGACGGTCGTGACTCAGCAGTTCAAGGACAGCTATCTCAAGGAGCTGGACGGAGCGCATACTGGGGCGAAACAGAACCTTGAGAGACTGAAGTCCTCACTGTCGCAGGTTATCCTTCGTGGCGGCGTGGGCGGTCAGTACGACGATCTTGTCAAGGCGCAGTTGCAGGACGACAAGGCAAAGCAGGAGCAGATGGTCATGGATCTCGAGGCCAAGAAGGCCGAGGTATCCAAACTGGAGCTCGGCTCCGTCTACGTTCAGGGTGCTCTTGAAGGGACTGTCGAAGTCAAGGTCGGGGACAATCTGTTCCAGAAGATCGGCTCGACCTCGATCCTTGTCCAGGACGGCGTCATCCTCTCTATGGACTAGCAGTTCACTGCATCGTACGGTTCAGGGCAGAGCGGCAGCGCTCTGCCCTTTTTGCATGTCCGCTCGACTTGACATGCTCGCGCATTGTGTGGTATAGTCTGATAACACATGAAGCAGGCCGAAAGACTGGTCGTACTTGGGTTCAGGAGCGGACTACAGCTAAGACGTAGTCCGCTGGTGGGCGGCACCGGGGGTCTGGAACGCATCCGGTGAGCTGCCGAAAGGGGTAACGATGGCATCCAAGAAACTGCTCGGCATGCTGAACGACGCGATTGCCGGTGAACTGCAGGTCTCGCTCCAGTACATGTGGCAGCATGTGCAGTGGAAGGGCGTGAAGCACTTCGCGGTCAAAGATGAGTTCGAGAAGATAGGCATCGAGGAGATGAAACACGCCGAGGCAATTGCCGAACGGCTCTTCTACCTCGGAGGGACTCCGACGACGAAGCCTGAACCCATCACTGTGGGGTCGTCACTCAAAGAGATGCTGACCGTGGACAAGAAGGCCGAGGAGAAGACCGTCAAGATGTACAAGGAGATTATTGTCTTGGCCACCAAAGAGGAAGACCTCACGACGGCACATCTCTTCACCGAAATCCTGGGGGACGAGGAAGGGCACCACGATACCTTCCAGAGCCTGCTGGAAGAGATCTGACAGTCCAACCACAGTACGTGACGCAAGGCGCCGGGTTTCCTGGCGCCTTTTTGCGTTGTCGGGGCAGTCAGGTTGCTGCAGGTCCTACGGGGTAAACGATGAGACGTGGGCTCTGTGTCACAAACACATGCTCCAGGCATGTCCGCCGTAGCCGAAGAGGGCACAGAGGAGTGTTCTCGGTGTGACGTCAGGTCACAAGTTCATATACTCTCTTGTGGCGAGGGCGGAGAATGCTTCGAGATGTCCTCACGGGAGGAAGACAAGCCATGAGCAGAGAGACAGCGCTCAAGGCAGCTGCGACCGTTCTTGGAGCGATCGCAGGTGCCGCAGCGGTTGAGGGCTTCCTGCGGGAGCCGTTTCAGTTGGATGTTGCTCGGTTGACGATCGTGTCTCCGTGGTTGCCGGCCGGCTTCGACGGCCTGAAGATCGTGCAGTTGTCGGACCTGCATCTCCACCACATTTCGCGGGCTTATCGCAGGGCAATCGACGTTGTCAGGAGAGAGCACCCCTCGCTTGTTGTCATCACGGGTGACCTGGTGGACCGCCCAGAACAGGCAGCGGCATGCCTCGCATTCCTGAGCCAGCTACGGGGCGCCGCTGGAGTTCCGGTGGTTGTCGTACCCGGGAACTGGGACCATCGGGCTTTTCCGACAAAACAGAGCATTGCGGCGTGGCACAAGCGCATCCAGGCGGAGATCGGTGTTCGAGTCCTCGCAAATCAAAATGTTGTACTGCATCGGCATGGTGACCGCATGTGGCTTGTCGGCACGGACGACCCGTACTTTGGGCATGCCGATCTGGATGCCAGCTTCAAGGGAGTCCCGGACACCGCATTCGCGCTGGTGCTGACACATGCTCCTGAGGCGTTCGAGGAGCTGGCACAGCGTCCTGCCGCCCGACTGGTGCTGGCTGGCCACACCCATGGAGGTCAGGTCCGTCTTCCATTTATCGGTGCTGTGCGTGTTCCTTCGCGATACGGCACGCGTTTCGCGCGCGGGTTGTTCAAGTTGGGCAATACGCTCTTCTATGTCAACGCCGGGATGGGTATGAGCCATCTTCCTATACGGTTCCTGTGCCAGCCAGAACTGACATTCATCACGCTCACGTCATGCAGGCTGGACGAATCGACTGCTGGGTGACCGCTCACGTGCGCAGGCGCAGGCGACTGCTTTGGACCCTGGTTCTGGTTGCCGCCCTGTTTCTGGAGACTGCAGTCGTCGAGCCGCATATCCTTCTTGTACGTCGGATCGACGTGAGGGTTGCCGGGTTGCCAGAAGAGTGGACCGGGGGAACCGTCATCCAGCTGAGCGACCCCCACCTGGGCTACCCGTCGCCGGCCGCATGGCGCGCCATCGATACCATTCGCACGGAACGTCCGGACCTCGTTGTCGTTACTGGAGACGTCGCCGACAGACGTTCCAGCATCCCTGTGGTCCTTGCGTGGGCCAAGCAGCTCTGTGAGGCGGCGGGCGTTCCGGTCGTCTACGTTCCGGGGAATCATGAACACTGGCGCTTCGGTGATGGGGAGGCCATGGCGCAGTTCCTGGAGCAGCTGCGTGGAGCAGGCTTTGTTGTCCTGGAGAACGAGTTGACGCGGATTAGCCGACGGTCAGGTGGGAGTCCACTCGTTATCGTAGGTCTAGATGATTCGTACAGCCACCACATGGATGTCGAGGCGGGGTTCTCCGGGCTGGCAGCGGGCGAGCGGGCGATCGTGCTGGAACACTGTCCAGACGACGTGACCAGCATTGTGGTATCGGGGCATGCCTCGCTGGTCCTGACCGGTCATACGCATGGGGGCCAGGTGAGACTTCCTGTGTGGGGTGACCGCCTGACCGCCGCCCTGGAGGGGTCTCCGTTCGTGCGCGGCCTGTACCAGGTCGACGGCGTCCCTCTCTATGTCAGTCAGGGACTTGGCATGAGCGTCCTGCCCGTCCGGTTCTTCTGTCCTCCCGAGGTCACGGTCTTCACGCTCAGCAGACCGTAGGAGAACCAGCTTCAACGCTGAATGCAAGAGTACCCAGGCCACTTGCCCGTTCGCTGTCACTCTTCCCAGTACTGAGTGCCCTTGGTGTCGATGTAACCCAGAGTGTCGTAGTCGTCACCTGGAGGACCGGAGTAAACCAATCGATAGACAGGCGCAATACCGTGTTCAAAATCCTCCACCTTGTCATAGGTCAGGTCTATGACTGCCTTTCCATTCTTGTCAACGAAGCCGTACTTCCCATTGAGGCCGACAGCAAGAAGACCATCTCGAAAATCGCTCATCGAAGTGTAGACGGGTTCTACTACCCTTTTCCCATTCTTTCCTATGAAACCCCATTTATGGTTAACCAGAATTGCCGCGAAGCCTTCGCTAAAGGGTCGTGCATACTCTTCAAGATGAAACCAGCGCGCATAATCATATTCATAAGTTAATGGTATCACAACGTTTCCATTCTTGTCGATATAACCAAACTTACCGCTGAGTCCAACTGCTGCAAAACCTTCGTGAAAGTCTTCTGCTTCATCATAAAGAGGTTGTATTACCGTGTTTCCTTTTGTATCAACAAAACCCCAGTTATTGTTGACCTTGACAGCTGCAAAGCCTTCATGAAAGTCTCTTGCATCTTCATAAGTCATTGGTACTACGATTTTCCCTTTTGTATTTTCGAAACCATATTTGGATCCAACATAAAAACTTGCAAGACCTTCGTGGAAAGTTCTCACATAATCATAAATAGGTTGGACTACGATACTTGCATTTTTGTCGATCAAGAAAGATTTACCATTAAGTTCAACAGAGGCAAGGTCTTCACTAAACTCCGATGCCCCGTCATAAATTGCCTGTATCACCATCTTTCCTTTTGTATCGACAAAACCCCACCTATTATTGAATTTGACAGCTGCAAAGTTCTCGTTGAAATCCTGTACATCGTCATAAATTGCCTGTATCACCATCTTTCCTTTTGTATCGACAAAACCCCATCTCTTACTGATCCTAACAGCTACAAGGTCTTCATGAAAGTCGTTCGCATATTCATAGATGGGTTGTATTACCATATTCCCTTTTTTATCGATGAAACCACTTTTACCTCGAATACGAACCTGCGCGAGACCTTCGTGAAAACTCCTTGCAAAAACATAAGCAGCCTTTATCGCTACATTTCCTTTCTTGTCGATATAGCCAACCTTACCGTTGAGTCCAACTGCTGCAAGACCCTCGCTGAAATTTCCTGGACCAAAGACGGGGTATATTACCATATTGCCCTTAGTATCGATATAGCCCCACTCTCCGTTTTGCTCTACGGACACAAGTCCATCGCTAAAGCCCCGTAAGGCTGGATTATCTTGACTGATATCATCATAGAGAGATTTTATTACCAGATTTCCCTTTGTATCAACAAAGCCCCATTTATTATTAACTTTGACCGCTGCAAGTCCCTCCTGAAAATCTAGTGCATCTTCATAGACGGGTTGAATTGCCATAGTCCCTTCAGCGTCGATAAAGCCATACTTACCGTCGAGGCAAACAGCTGCAAGGCTTTCGCTAAAATCTCTTACAAGATCATAAACAGCTGGGATCACTATCTTCCCTTTTGCGTCAATAAAGCCAGACTTAGAACGAGTCTCCACCCGTACAAAACCTTCACTAACTTCTCTACTCAAACCAGGATAAGCCATTGTTATTACTATATTCCCTTGTGTGTCTATGAAACTATCGGTGTTGCCAACCATAACATTGGCAAGTCCCCCTTTAAAGTCTTTCGCAAGATCATAAACAGGTTTTATTACAATGCTTCCATTTTTATCTATGAAGCCGTATTTACTGTTGATTGCGAACCATGCAACGTTTTCGATAAAATCTCCCGCAAGATCATAGGCAGGTTGCACTACTACATTTCCATTTGCATTAACGAAGCCATATTTCCCATTGACCATAACCCGCGCAAGGCCTTCACTAAAAGGATATGTTTCATCATAAATGATCGGTATTGCGATGTCTCTATTTCTGTCGCAGAATCCCCATTTGTTGCCTTTTCTGTAAGGGATAAGCGTTGCAACCTTCTGGTCCATGCCGGCATGTGCCCTGATCACTTGATACACGGCAAGAGATGCGGCCAGCAGCACCAGGACAAGGACGACCGGCAGGATGATTCTGAGCTTGGGTCTGCGTTCCTTCTTCCCGCCTGCCAGCTTCGCCCCACATGCAGGACAGAAGGTAGAATCGTCAGGGATTTCCTTTCCACACGTTGGACAGTACATTGAACGCCTCCTTCGACGCCAGCCATTGAAGCGATGACGCCGCTGCTCTTGAATACTAGTGTAGCATCATCAACGAATATGTAGTCATGGGAAGAGGCCAAACAAGAGAAGCGAAGACGGCGTGACACCTGAGAGCATTTCTGATCGAGTGTGCCGCCATTACGGCAGACGCCGATGCAATCCGCTATGGAGCGAAACACTAGAACTCTCTTGTACCAAGTACCAGCACTCTCTTGTACCAAGTACCAGCACTCTTTTGTCTCGTTCCAGCTGTTCTCGGTCAACTCTTGACAGCTCTACATATTGTACTATCGTAATAGTACAATAAGAGGTGATGATGGAATTCTACGTGAACCCGTATGATGGTGTGCCCGTGTACCTCCAGATCATCCAGCTGGTCAGGAATGGTGTAGCTCTCGGCACTCTGCACCCGGGCGACCAGCTGCCGACAGTACGCGAACTTGCCGTCAAGCTGGCTGTCAACCCGAACACAGTCGCCAAGGCATACAGGGACCTGGAGCGCGAGGGTATGGTCGAGACCGTCAGCGGCAAGGGAACGTTTGTGCAGGAAGGCAGGATCGGCGTGGAGACAGAACGCTTGGAACACATGGTGGAAATGCTGGTCATCGAGGCTCGCAACGCTGGCCTCACGATCGATGACCTCATTAAACGACTGGAGAAACGCAAACAACGTTCTACGAAAGAGCGTGATCAAGGAGGGAGTTCATGAATGCAATAGAAATGGTTGACGTCAGCAAGTCGTATGGACAGGTACAGGCGCTGGAGGACATGTGCCTGACCGTGCCGACGGGCAGCATCTTCGGCCTGATGGGACCAAATGGCGCGGGAAAGACGACCAGCATCAAGCTGATGCTCGGCCTGATGGAGCCTACGGCTGGGTCACTCACGGTTCTTGGTGCCATCCCGTCAGGAGATGGAACGGTCCTCCGGCGGCGTATCGGATTCGTACCCGAGGACTTCTCGCTCTATCCACACATGACGGGCTTTGAGATTCTGGAGTTCAACGCGCGACTGTACGGCTGCTCCGTAGACGAGAATGTGCGGAGACTGCAGACTATCTTCGAACTGCCGCTCGCACGCAAGATTGCTACGTATTCCAAGGGCATGCGCAAGCTGCTTGGGCTCTATATCGCCCTCTCGACGGAACCGGAGTTGCTCATCCTCGACGAGCCCACCGATGGTCTGGACCCCGTGGTTCGGTCGCATTTCCTGGGCGTGCTGGCAGACGAGACGGCCCGGCGCAATCTGACGGTCTTCTTCTCATCGCACATTCTGAGCGAGGTCGAGAAGATCTGTGATACGGTGGCGTTCATGCGCCACGGTCACACGGTCCTCCAGGACGAGGTGGAATCCATCAAGACACGGTATCGGGTCTACACAGTCCGGTTTATGGTGGGGCACAGCCCGCGCGACGTGAAGAGCATTGCTGTTCAACGGGAACGGGATCTCGGCCAGGATGCCTGGGACATCGAGGTGCTCGCCGACCAGGAACAAGCCCGCACAGCGTTTGTCGATGCTGGGGGCACTGTACTGAATGTGCAATCTTTGCCATTCGACGAGATATTCATGCGGTTTGTGGAGGCGTGACGTGAAAGCATTGATGTGGAAAGAGTTGCGGGAAAACCGCATGAAGATGATCATAGGATGCGTGCTGCTATCTGTGATAGGAGCCGCCGTGTCCATTGCGTATCGTTTCCTCGAGGGGGGCATTCCCGGCATGGGACAGATTCCACCGGAGTATGCGGATCTGATCAAGAAGCTGTTGCCGGACTTCAGTAATGTGAATGCGTATCTGTATTCCCAGTGGTTCAGCAAGAACCTGCAACAGGTGGGGGCCATCCTCGCAGTCGTGCTGCTGGGTAGTGCGGTCGCCGGTGAGCGGGAACTGCACACTGCCATCTTCCTATTCTCGCGGCCTGTCAGCCGGGGCATGATCCTGGCAGCCAAGGTTATCGTCCTGTTTGGAGGACTTGTGCTGGCAGTGCTGGTTTCTACAGGAGGAGCAGTCTTGGGCGCTCTCATCGTCGGCAAGGCGCCCCAGCTTGCATTCGTGCTGGCTGCGACGCTGCACAGCGTTGTCGCGCTTATCGCATTTGCGTCACTTGCGACACTTCTCTCAGTGCTCGTGCCGGACCGCGTGAAAGCAATGCTCTTCTCAGGGGGTATCCTTATCGTTCTGTCAGTAGCGGGCCAGTTCAAGCCTCTTCATTGGCTCAACCCGCTGGCGTTGTTCGGAAGCCCAAACCTCATCGTACGCCCCGTACCACAGCTCGTGCCCATTGTCGTCGGCATGGTTCTGAGTGGGTGCATGCTATGGATCTCGTACCGCATGCTGCAGCGGCAGGAGTTCTAGCTCGGCTCTGATTCGTGTCCAGGAGGCCCCGGTGCTGCGTGCCGGGGCTTTTTTCGGTTTCCGCTATACCTGAACTTCGTTTTGCCTACAATGGACATGGAACCACGGGGCTGGAACGGGTGCGCATGCACCCCCGCCACTGACACGGAAACGATGGAGGAAATCATGACACAACCAAAGCAATCACTGCGTTCCATCACGGCGCAGGATCTCTATGCGCTTCAGCTTCTCACGGATGCCCGCCTCTCGCCGGATGGCAGGCAAGTCGTCTATGGCGTTCAGCGGCTGGACAAGAAGACACAGAAGAAGTACGCGAATCTGTGGATGGCACCCACAGACGGTTCTGGCGAACGCCAGTTCACGCAGGGAGACCAGACAGATGCATCGCCAAGGTGGTCGCCCGACGGACGGAGCCTTGCATTCCTGTCGTCGCGCAAGGAAGGGGAGAGCGCGCAGGTTTATGTCATCAATGCTGACGGCGGGGAGGCGCGTCGCCTTACGGATCTCAAGGGCGACATCGCCAACCTGACATGGTCGCCTGATGGCAGGAGCCTCCTGTTGGAGTTCACACAGAAGGATCAGGAAGTCATAGATCGCGAGGCGGACGAGAAGAAGAAGAAGCTGGGCGTCGTATCGCGTCACTACACGCGCCTGTTCTACCGCGGAGACGGCCAGGGCTGGCTCGGCCATGAACGGACTCACCTGTGGGTCGTCGATATTGCCAAAGGCCGGATGAAGCAGCTCACCTCGGGCAGTGTGTACGACGAATACGGCGCATCCTGGTCTCCGGACGGCAGGTCGATCGTTTTCTGCAGCAATCGTAGGGAAAACCCCGACCTCGAGCCCGACCTGATCGACCTCTACGTCATGCCGGCCGCAGGAGGAGAGATGAAGCTGGTCAAGACCCCTCGAGGCCCCAAGGGCACACCGGTGTTCTCTCCTGACAGGAGCCGGATTTGCTACGTTGGGGCAAGAGATCCCAACGAATGGTGGCAGAACGTCGAACTGTGGGTCGTTCCCGCCGACGGGAAGGGAATCGCACACAGCGTGACCCGACCGTATGACATCTCACTCACATGCTCGACCTTGGACGACGTAGGGGCAGGGTTCCAGATGCCTCCCGTGTGGTCCGCTGATGGGAAGGTTTTGTATTTTCAGATCTCGGAACGCGGAAGCGAGAAGTTGATGGCGATCGCGGTTGACGAGGGGACACTTTACACCGTCATCGACCCTGCTGGCTGCGTCGGCACATTCACTGTGGACGACCGGCAGACGATGATGGCCTATTTCCTGGGCACCATGACTGACCCCGGGCAGGTCTGGGTGCGCGACATGGAGATGGGCAACGTCCGGCAGCTGACACATCTGAACCAGGCGCTCCTCACCCGGCTCGATCTTGGCAAGGTTGAAGAGGTGTGGTTCAAAGCACGCGATGGACACGACCTGCAGGGATGGATCATGACGCCTCCGGGGTTCGACCCCAAGCAGAAGTATCCATCGATTCTCGAAATCCACGGTGGTCCGCAGGACCAGTATGGCAATCTGTTCATGCATGAGTTCTACTTCCTCGCGGCTGGTGGCTATGTCGTCTTCTTCAGCAATCCGCGGGGCGGAACCGGATATGGCGAGGAGCACGAAAAGGCTATCTGGGGCCGGTGGGGCACGGTCGACTATGATGACCTCATGGACTGGACTGACCTTGTAGCGAAGAAGCCGTATATCGACCGCAGGCGCATGGGTGTTACGGGTGGCAGCTATGGCGGCTACATGACCAACTGGATCATCGGCCATACGCACCGCTTCGCAGCTGCGGCGACGCAGCGCAGCGTCAGCAATCTCATCAGCATGTGGGGCACTAGTGACCTCAACTGGGTCTTCCAACTGCCTCACGGTGGAAAATCTCCACAGGAGAGCATCGACGTGCTCTGGGACAGGTCGCCGGTGAAGTACCTGGGCTCGGCGACCACGCCCACGATGGTCCTTCACAGCGAAATGGACTTCCGGTGTCCGCTGGAGCAGGGTCAGCAGGTGTTCACGGCACTCAAGGTGAATCGTGTTCCCAGTGAATTCGTGATCTTCCCGGAGGAACCACACGGGTTGTCGCGCATCGGACGCACGGACCGGCGCATCGATCGCCTGAACAGCATCCGTCGGTGGATGGACACCTATCTGAAACCGGTCTCCACCAAGCCGGCGAAAGGCACTGAGGCTCTAAAGCAATTGAAGTAGTCCACGCTGTTCTGTCTCGAAACGCCCCGGTTGGATCCACCGGGGCGTTTTCCTATTGTCCCTACGAAGAGTTAGAGGATAATGAGTCGTAGTTTATTGGAATATGGTGACTGGAGATAGATTATTATGTATAGAGTTAGCAAATTGGGGAAGTCCTATAGGAAGAAAGCCGATTTAGTGTTGAAGGGTCTATCCTTTGATGTGCATAGGGGGGAGATTCTTGGCATACTCGGCGTTAATGGAGCAGGCAAAACGACCTTAATAAAGTTGTTGCTGCGAGCATTAGAGGCTTCTAGTGGAAAGATTGAATTTGTTGGCGATGACTTGTCAAAGATTCCTTTGCGCAAGTACTATAAAGACGTCTCGGCTGTCCTTGAAGGAAATAGAAATGTCTATTGGTACTTAACTGGCTTTCAGAATATAGAATATTTTGGAAGACTAAAGCAATTGGATGACATTAAAATAGCGGAGAAGGCCGATAAGTTGCTTAAAACATTTGATCTTTATGATGCAAGAAATCAAATTGCGGGTAACTATTCAAGAGGAATGCTGCAAAAACTGTCGATTATCATAGCGATGCTTGATGATCCAGAAGTACTATTTCTTGATGAGCCAACCTTGGGCCTGGATATTATGACCAAGAAGGCTGTGATGAACGATTTGAAACATCTGGCAGAAGAGAAGAAGACCACAATCGTCATCACATCTCATCAGTTAGACGTCATTGATGCGATAACTGATAGGGTCCTGGTATTGGAAAACGGAGGTATTGCATATATCGGAAAGACTTCCGATTTCAAGCAAATGTACAGTGAGAACAAGTACACATTGGCGGTGAACGGAACTGTCGACAGAAGAGACATTGCATTCGACAACTATACCATAGAAGAAAGGGAAACAACGACAGATATCACTCTTAACGATATTTCACGCCGCGATATCAATCTTGTACTTGCACACATGCTCGAGAGAGACTATGAAATTGTAGCTTTTTCGAAAGATAGCAGCCGTTTAGAAGATATTATGGAAGTTTTCGTTCAGCGAGATAGGAGTAAGGATGCTCAAACTTTTCAGAGCGGAATTAGATAAATATCTGTTAGAGGTAAAGACATATTACCCTGATCAGATCGTAGATATGGTCGTAAAGTACATCTTGTTCGCCACGTTTTTTTATGGCTTTGTCTATAATGTACGGAATTCAACTGCCTATTGTGTGGCCTATATGTATTGGATTATTGCGTCTAGCATCATCTCGGAATTGTCAATGAGCATATCCTTTGAAAAGCAAGTAGGCACCATAGAACAGCTCATAATCAAGCCTTACCCATTTTGGCTGATTCTGACTGTCAAAACTTACGTTGTGCTCTTGATTACCGCACTTAAGGGTGCGTTACTGTTCGCTATCATCAGGATCACTCTGCCTATCAGCCTGGTATTCAATATCAATCTGGTCTGGATACTGCTCGTTTCTGTAATTGGTTTCACAGGCGTAGGTCTCGCCTTATCTGGTTTGACGATGAAATTCGCGAAGACCGCATCATTTGAATCTATCATTTCATACGGCTTATTGTTCTTCTCGGGAACCATAATTCCTTTTGACAAGATGCCCATGACGGTACAACGAGTACTCAATGTCATCCCCTTCACAGCTGGGATTAATGCATCTCAGAAACTGCTTGATGGCAACTCTCAGGTATTGTATGTCCTATTGTGGCTGCTACTCATCAACCTTGCATGTTTCGTGATCGGGTATTTCGTCTTCAATGCGTTCTTCAGGAATGTGAAGACGAACGGAGTACTGAACAACTACTGAGTCGGTTTGTGGCCGCTATCTGGCCGCATTGACCTGGCAGGGAGTCGGGCGGCGTGCTGTCTCTGAGATCGGAAAGTGCAACGCGTCATGCTTGGCAAGCCAGCGCGTCTGCTATACTGTTGCTGCTATGAAAATCAAAGCGATTTCCATATTTCCCCAGTTGTACGAACCGTTCACTCAGGTCGGCGTCATGAAGATGGCAATCGACAAGGGCATTCTGGACTTTGAGGCCGTCAACCTTCGTGACTACACCCATGACCGCCACCATACGACGGATGACATCCCATTCGGTGGAGGCGCAGGGATGATGTTCCTTCCCCGGCCGCTCATCGAGGCACTGGAGACAATTGACAATCCAGCAGGTTCCTGGGTCAAGATCGGGATTGCCCCTCAGGGCGACCGGTTTACCCAGAGGATGGCCGAGGACCTGGCGCACGAGGAACGTTTGCTGTTCGTGGCAGGGCGCTACGAAGGCATCGACGAGCGTGTCATGGAACGGCTCGACATGGCCATTTCGATCGGAGACATCGTCCTGTCGGGTGGCGAAGTGGCCAGCATCGAGATCATCGATGCCATTACCCGTCTGCTTCCAGGGGCAACCGGGAATGCCTCATCCACGGGCGAAGAGAGCTTCTCCTCCGGGCTCCTCGAGTATCCCCAATATACACGTCCACGAGAACTGGATGGCGGGGTCGTGCCTGAGGTTCTTGTTTCAGGCCATCACGCGAATATTGCCAGGTGGCGTCGCGAGGAAGCGCTCAGAAGAACCCTCATTCGAAGGCCCGATCTGCTGCGCGATTTCGACCTGACTGACCAGGACCGCAAGTATCTCAGCAAAGTACTGGCAGACCTGAGGGGGATCCTTGACTGACTTCAGGTTATATCTGGCAGTTGTGCACCATCCGGTCTACAACAAGCACCACGAGATTGTCACGACGTCCATCGTCATCCACGATATCCATGACATCTCGCGAGCCGGCAAGACATACGGAGCCACGGCCATGTACGAGGTCGAGCCCCTTCCCCAGGAACAACAGATTGCCCTGCGCATCGCTCATTTCTGGAATGAAGGATTCGGGCATGAGTACAACCCAAATCGCGCGGAGTCTTTGTCGCTGCTGCGGGTCGTGTCGCATTTCGAAGAAGCCGTTGCCGAGATTCAGCACGTGGAAGGTGAAAAGCCAGTCCTGATAGCGACGAGTGCGCGGACGTTCGCCAACTCCATCGACTATGTGGCAATGGGGGAGAAGATTCGTTCAGGAGATCCTCCATACTTGCTGGTGTTCGGGACTGGTTTTGGCCTGGCCGACGAGATCATGGCACAGATGGATTACGTTCTTGACCCGATATGGGGCCCAACGGACTTCAACCACCTGTCGGTACGCAGCGCAGCCGCAATCATTCTGGACCGCCTGCTGGGACGTTCCTGACATGAGCCTGAGAATAGCTGTCGCACGCATCAGGCGCGAAGTGCGTGTGTGGTCTCTTGTGCTGAAGGACCCACGGACCCCACGAGTGTCAAAATGGCTTCTTGGGGCAGCTCTCGTCTATCTGGCTTCTCCAGTAGACCTCATCCCCGATTTCATACCGGTATTGGGGCAGCTCGACGATCTGGTGATCGTGCGCGGCCTCGTCTGGCTCGCCATGCGTTTCATCCCGCATGGGGTCGTGGCAGACTGTAGGGAGAAGGCTTGCCGTCAGGAGAAGGGTCTACCACCGATTGGTGTGGACCCGTGAGGGATCAAAACGCTCGGCGGGTGGCTTCTTTTCTGCGGGATAGCCGAGTGCGACGATCGACAACGGAACAACGGAGGAGGGCAGTCTAAGCAGTTCGGCGAGCCCCTTGACCCTCTCGTCGTGTGGATAGACGCCGAGCCACACCCCTCCCAGACCTATCTCTTCTGCCTCGAGAAGAATATTCTCTGTTGCGGCCGAGCAGTCCTCAACCCAGAACCCGGGGTACTTCTCTCGCTCCAGATTTCCGCATACAACGACGGCGAGTGGTGCCTCTTTCAGCATCTGGGAGTACGGGTGTACTCTCGTGATGGCTTGCAGCACTTCGCGGTCCGTGATGACGATGAACTCCCATGGCTGTTCGTTGCCGGCCGACGGAGCCGACATGGCTGCCTCGAGCAGTCTGGTCACAAGCTCCTGAGGCACCAGCTGGGCGGTGTACTTCCGAATGCTTCTCCTGTTGCGAATTGTGTCCACGAGCGCCTCCTCGATGCTCTCTTTGCCACCTGTGCCGGGCGGCTTTCGATACACGAGAAGTATATACGATAGCAGGGCATTCGCCAAGAACTGTTTCTTGGCCTTGCGGTTGCTCGTATTCGCGGGCTTGCGGTCGTCCGGCAAACGTGTAGACTTCTTGCAGGCAGCGTCTGTCGCCTTGTCAACGTGCCGTGTGACGACACGTCGGCAAGTGTGCTGGACCTATGTGCTTCTTCTCGCCTTGATAAACGTGGGCGTTCTGCTAAACTATCTGTTCGTGAATGTCAGCCCGGTGAAAGGAGTTCTGAAATGAATGCTATTGACCTTGTAGAGAGCAGATATGTGAAGCCTGACATGCCCGTCCTTCTGGTCGGGGATACTGTCAAGGTTCACATCAACATTGTGGAAGGTGGCAAGAAGAGAATCCAGGTATTTGAGGGTCTCGTTATTGCCAAGAAGGGTGGCGGCAGCCGCGAGACGTTTACTGTTCGTAAGATCTCCTCTGGCGTTGGTGTAGAGAAGGTATTCCCGCTCTACTCTCCCATGATTGCCAGACTTGAGGTCGTGCGCCATGGCGATGTTCGTCGTGCGAAGCTGTACTATCTCAGAGACAGAGTCGGCACGGCTCGCAATGTCAAGGAGAAGAGAGAAGCGAAGTAGTCCTTGAATAAGGCCATTCGCGAAATACTTGACTGGGTTATCATCATTGCGATCGCGTTCGGCGCGTCGTATGCACTGCGCCACTGGGTGGTGCAGCCATACCGGATCCAGATGTCATCGATGGAGACGACCGTTTTTCCGAATGATCTCGTTATGGTAGATAAGCTTTCGTACCATTTTCACCAGCCGCGGCGAGGTGACGTCATCATTTTCTGGCCACCCGGCATTACCACTGGTGATCCATATATTAAGCGTGTCATTGGCCTTCCTGGCGAAACCGTGGAGGCAAAGGACGGCAAGATCTACGTGGATGGTAGGGTAGCCGATGAACCCTATTTGCACGGGTGCGTCACGCCGGATTTCTCGCCAACTCCAGTTCCCCAGGGGCAGCTGTTCCTGATGGGGGACAACCGGGCGGTGAGTCTCGACTCGCGTTCCTTTGGCACCGTTTCGACTAATTCGATCATCGGGCGCGCGATGTTTGCCTATTGGCCCCTCAAGCACTTTGTCGTGCTTCGAGCCCAGACAGGCTTGGCGCAATAGCAGCAGCGACCATCAGCCCTCCTCGTTTCGACGGGGAGGGTTTTTCCATCGGCGGACGGGGAGAACGATATGCGACATGAAGCTCTAGCGCTCTTTGAGCAAGGAATCAAGTCCCGGTATGAACTGGATGTCATCATCGGGATCGATGAGGCGGGCAGGGGGGCGCTAGCGGGGCCAGTCTATGCGGGGGCCTGTGCCATCACGGATCCGCGGGGCACTATGTTCATCAACGATTCGAAGCTGCTGAGTCAGCACCAGCGGGAGCAAGCGTTCGAGCTCCTGCCTGCGCACGCGCTGTTTGCGACAGGAAGTTCCACAGCAGCCGAGATCGATGTCGATGGAATTCTTGGGGCAACCTACCGGGCCATGGAGAAGGCTCTCCTCCTTCTCTTGCCGGCAGTCAGACAGCACTGGGGCATCGGTTCGCGGATTGGCGTTGTCGTCGACGGTCCGCTGCTTCCACCTTTCCTTGAGCGTGAGGAGCATCTGATCTCTATGGCGATCATCGATGCGGATGCGACCCTGCTATCAGTTGCGGGTGCCAGCATCGCTGCCAAGGTGTCACGAGATGCTGCCATGCGCGTCATGGCTCGACATGTTCACGGATATGGATTCGAGGGCAACGTCGGCTATGGCACGCGTGAGCACATCCAGGCCCTTCGGACGAGGGGGCCCTCTGGCGAACACCGGCGGACGTTTGTTGTCAAACAACTTGTAGAAACTGAGGAGTTGCCGCTTGGGCGGGCAGCACAACCGGGCGCTGGGAAACGCAGGTGAGGAACTTGCGGTTCGATGGTTGACTGACCACGGCTTCCGCGTCGTGGCTAGAAACCTTCGTACCAGTTATGGAGAGCTGGATGTCGTCGCCGAGAAGAACGGTCACGTCCATGTGGTTGAAGTCAAGACGAGGAGCGGGATAGGGTATGGAAGTCCTCTTGAGGCGATTGACCATCGCAAGCAGGAGCATTTGAGACGGTCGACAATGGCAGCCCTTGCGGCAGGCGTACCCGGTCTGACGCGGCCCACACGGGGTATTCACATTGATGCGATGAGCATCCTCATGAGTGATGGAGCCGCGCCGTGTATCGAGTTCCTGGAGGATGTTCTGGCATGACCGCACTCGCGCCGGTTGCCCTCAGTGGCTTGGCGGTTTGGGTCTGGGAGGGTTCCCTGGTCTGACGTTTCACGTCTGGTGTTCATACTCGGGGCCATATTACTATATTGTGGTACAATTCCATTAGTGAGACGCTGGACTTCGTGAGGAAAGGCGTGCATCGTTGTGAGGACATGCAAGGAGGTTTTCGGCATGGAACAGGCACTCGTCGTAGAGAACCTGAAGAAGAGTTACGGGAAATTCGAGGCCCTGCACGGCATTAGCTTCGAAGTGGCGCCCGGGGAGATCTTCGCGCTCATCGGACCCAACGGCGCCGGCAAGACCACGGCCTTGCGTATCGTGGCGACCATCTTGCAACCGACGTCGGGCACGGCTCACGTCTACGGGATGGATGTCCAGAAGGATGCAGCCCGGATACGCGAGATCATCAGCTACTTGCCCGAGGAGGCCGGCGCCTACAAGAACCTGACGGGTCTTGGGTACCTGAGCTTCATGGCAGAATTGTTCGCTTCCGATTCTGCGGTACAGCGCGAGTATGTCCAGAGAGCCTCGGACATCACCGGACTGGGCGAGCGGTTGCGTGACAGGATAGGCACGTACAGCAAGGGCATGACGCGCAAGCTGCTTCTGTCACGAGCCGTCATGACGTGCCCGAAACTGGCCATCATCGACGAGCCGACAGGCGGTCTCGACGTGGTTGCTGCCATCGACATTCGTCAGTTGATTCGCAGGACGACGGCTGAAGGCATGGCGGTGCTGCTTTCCAGTCACAACATGCTGGAGGTAGAGTACCTGTCGGATCGTGTGGCCATCATCGACAAGGGCACCATCCACGATGTGGGAACACCCCGGGGGCTCAAGGACAAATATGGCAAAGCAAACCTTGAAGAGGTCTTTGTCCAGGTGGTGAAGCAGTGAGGAGATTCTTCGTCGTTCTGAAGAAGGAACTGAAAGAGATGCTCACGTGGCACACGCTGGTCCCTATCCTGCTGATCATGGTGATCTACAGCTTCCTGGGCAGGACTATCAATCAGGAGGTGAAGAAGCAGGCCGCCCCCCAGCCCGTGACGGTTGTGGACCTCGACCGCAGCCAGACGTCACAGATGCTTGTCGACATCCTCACAAAGGTGAAGTTCAAGGTTACGACGGTCACCGAGGGTGTCGTCGACGATATCGTCCGCAAGGTCGCGGCAGAGAAGGGGACCGCCGTCCTGGTCATCCCTCAGGGACTCGAGGCCGGCATCCAGGCGCAGCACCCTCAGAAGGTACGCACGTACACGATCATGCGCAATTTCTCGATGATGGGAATACAGGGAACGTTCAGGTTCGACGCCGCACTGAGCGCCATGAACGAGTACATCGGTGACATGTACATCAAGACTGCGGCTCCTGGACTGGACCCGGCTATCGTCAGGCATGCCATCAGCGCACAGTCGTTTCTTACGGTCGGGGCGACATCGGCAGAAGCGAACCCCCAGGAGATTGTTGGCGTCGTCATGCAGCAAACCATGATCATTCCGATCGTCCTCTTCATGGTGATCATCATGGCTGCCCAGATGATTGCCGCCTCTATCGCGGGCGAGAAGGAGAACAAGACGCTCGAGACGCTTCTTTCCACGCCCGTCGCGCGTGGTGCCCTGGTCACGGCCAAGATGATGGCCTCGGGCATCGTTGCGCTGGTGTCAGCCGCAGCGTACATGGTCGGCATGAAAAGCTACATGGGCAGTCTCATCGGAAGCAGCAGTGGGACCTCCGGAACCACTGCTCAGGCAATCCAGAAGCTGGGCTTGGTCCTCAATCTGCGCGGCTACGTTCTCCTCGGTCTGAGCGTGTTCGCCGGCATCATGGTGGCTCTCTCCATCGCCCTCATTCTGGGGGCGTTCGCCGAAGACCTCAAGAGTGTTCAGATCATCATTATGCCGCTCATGATGGTGGTTATGCTGCCCTACCTCATTACCATGTTCATCGACATCAACACGACATCGCCCGTCCTGAAATGGCTTATCTATGCAATCCCGTTTTCGCACCCATTCCTGGCGGCCCAGTTCATCTTCGCCCACAACTTGACTATGGTCATCGCAGGCATTGTCTACCAGTTTGCGCTGTTTTTCGTTCTGGCCACGGTCGCGGCTCGCATCTTCTCGACCGACCGTATCCTGACCATGAAGCTCAATACGGCACGCCGCGGGTCCGATTTGGGCGGCTGGACTCTGCAGCGGGAAGGTATCAGGTTCCGCATACGGCGCAAGTAGCACTCATATTCTGCTCTGTCAAAACCTCCGGCCTCACGGTCGGAGGTTTTGACATGCCAGTCGGAGTGAGAAGAACGAAGCTCAGACCTGCTGTTTTCGTACCAGCGTGATGAATTGTTCGATGCCGACCGCAATTCTCTCGCGGTCATAGTCGATCGTGGCGCAGTGGTAGGAACGCTCCAGTGTGATGACGCTCTTGATGCGGCTGTTGACGTGGTCCAGAATGTACTCCGCGTTGCGCGGCGGGACGACGTGGTCCTGCATCGAGCGGAAGGAAAGGAGCGGCTGGGTGACCATGCCGAGGTCTTCACGCACGCCCCGCATGAGACGTTCGAACTGATAGATAGCTTCCAGGGAGTTGAATCCAAGATCTGGCAGCATAGCGTCCTGATCGGCGACATCCGGAGGTCCCTTGGGCTGATTCTTCCGGAAGTGTCGCAGTATCGGGATCATCCTCATCTTGGGGTCGTCTACGTAGACGGGCGCGTTGATGGTGATAAGCCCTGCGATTTCGGGATGGTGTTCTCCCAGGTACAAGGTGAGGGTTCCACCCATCGACAATCCAGCGACGAATACCGTCTTGCCCATCGTGCGTGCTTCATCGAGTCCCGCGAGGGCGTCATTTTGCCAGGACTCCGACGTCGCAAGCTCCAGTTCCTTCCACGTCTTGCCATGGCCCGTGAGAAGCGGGGCAACGACGGAAATGCCACGTGCAAACAAATAATCCGCGAGGAACCACAGGTCGCGAGCAGGTGCTCCGGTCAGGCCGTGGAGTAGGAGGCAGGCTGTGTCTGAGCCTGCCTGGCGGCGGATCGGGGCTGCCGAGGCCTTGTCAAACGGCAGGCTCATTGGCAGAAAGGGTCTGGCCGGACGAGACCGCCGGCTTGTCTTCAGGGTGCATGAAGAGCATGCAGACCGCCGCAAGCACGAAGAAAATACTTGCATACGGGAACGTGACCGACATTGAGCCGCCTGCGAGTTCGGCCGTGCTGGCGATGCCAAATGCCAGCAGCAGGGACCCAAATCCTCCCATGAAATTGATGACGCCGTTGGCCGGCGAGCGCTCTTCCGGTGGAACGAGGTCCGGCATCAGAGCGATGATGGGGACATGCGCTCCGTGGCTCTCCATAAGCGTGCGGAGCTCGCGGACATCGTCTGACGTGCGCACGAACGAGAGAGCCACATAGTCGACGCCCGCTCGCAGACCGGTGACAAGATCATGCCTGTCCTTTTCCGTGATTGACGGGACATGGAGGTCAGACTGAGGGAAGTTGACCCCCTTGTGGTCCGAGAGTACTCCTCCCTTGAGGACATCCGTCACAATGGTATCACCCTGGATTTCACGTACCTTGAGACAAATCAGGCCGTCGTCGATGAAGACAAGTTCCCCGGGGCGCACCTCAGTGATCAGAGGAGGGTAGTCCACGCTGGCTTGCTCGGCGTTTCCATCCGCCATGCGGGTTGTAAGACGAAAGGCGTCTCCGGTCGCGATCTCGCATGGTCCCTGGCTGAACACTCCCAGACGGATCTTTGGTGCCTGCAGGTCCTGGAGGATGGCCAGCGGCAGGTCGAGTTGGCTGCGGACCTTCTTCACGGCAGCAATCGTGGCAAGTCGTTCTTCGTCCGTACCGTGCGAGAAATTGATCCGAAAGACATCCACACCACGCTCGGCGAGCGCTTGGATCATCTCCTCGGAATTCGTGGCTGGTCCAAGTGTGGCGACGATCTTGGTACGTTTGACGTTCATGTTGTCAGGCATGTATTCCTCCATCATCGGGGCACAGACTGCCCTCTCCAATACATGATAGTCCAACGTTGTCTCGCACAAATGAAAAAGGGCCCTGGACGTCTGTCCGGGGCCCGAATCTGGCGTGATTGGAGCCTACTTGATCGCGATCTCCTCGCTGGTGGCTTCGGGCAGGGCCTTCTTGGGTAACTCCAGAGTGAGTACTCCGTTTTCATGCGTCGCGTTGATGTGCTCCTCGTCGACGTTCGAACCCAGCGGAATCTCGCGGTAGTAGCGTCATAGTAGCGCTCGGAGTAATAGCTGCCGGATTTCTTGTCGATACCGGGCAGGCTTGACACGGCCGTTCTTCAGGGCTATCTTCTCATATAGCGCAATGTGCGTTATGCACTATGCGTCATTCTAGATGCGTAACCGTGTGATGTTGGCAACCATGAGGGTTGGAGGCGAACGGTGGCGAGGAATCCATTCGTACTGGGACTAGTTGGCGGGGACGACCTGTGTGACCGGCGACGTGAACTGGGCGAGCTGGCTGGTCACGCCCGGAACCACCACAACGTCATCCTGGTGTCGCCGCGGCAATACGGCAAATCGTCGCTGGTCCTTGCGATGCAGGAACAGCTCCGAGCATCGGGGTTTGTTGGCATGTATGTCGATCTGTTGACCGTGGCGTCCGACGACGATGTGGTGCGTAAGCTGGCAGCCGCTGTCGTGGCAGGCGTCGGCAGAGGAGCGGACCCCGTTGGGCTGGGGGAGCGCATCAGCGGACTGTTTGCACGTATCGTGCCGACCATCGAGTTTGGACTCGACGGCCCTACCGTCACCGTCACAATCGCGCAGGGATCGGACCCGGCGCTGTTGCTGGCCGACGTGCTGGATAGCCTGCAGAAGTATGCGAAGCGGCACGGGCTGTCCGCTTGTGTGGTCCTGGACGAGGTTCAGGAGATTGGCCGGCTACCCGGTGCGCGTGCCATCGAAGCTATCCTGCGCACGCACCTTCAGGAGCACCGCGACATCCCCTTCTTCTTCGTCGGCAGCAGGCGCCAGGCCCTGACTGAGATGTTCGCGAATGCGCGGCCACTATATCAGGCTGGTTATCTCTATCCGCTGGAGCGTATCCCCCGTGTGGATTTCGTGCCTTACATCACTGGACGTTTTGCCGCCAGCGGCAAGAAGTGCTCGGAGGAAACTGCCGGCCACATCTACGACCGTGTGGAAGGATACCCCGCCTATGTCCAGCGGCTGGCGTCGTCAGTGTGGGACCTGACGAGCGTATTGTGCACGAAGGAGAAAGTGGACGAAGCCTACCGACGTTTGCTTGCGCTGGCAGGCGTCGAACACGGGGCAACATGGATGGGCCTGCCGCTGGGGCAGCGCGCCTTGTTGCAAGCGCTGGCCGGCGAGCCGACCGTACAGTTGACGTCTGCCGACTACCTGCGTCGGCACGGGCTGGTCGCCAGTTCGGTCCAGCGCGCCATCAAGCCGCTGCTGGAAATGGACCTGGTCGAGCACGCATCTGAAACGGGACGCTTCTTCGTCGTCGACCCGCTGCTGGCCGCATGGGTGCGGTGGTCACCGGTGGTGCAGCTGCAGAAAACAAGAGGAGGGAAGGCATGAACACTCTGTACTTTGGCGACAACCTTGAGGTCCTGCGGGACAGCATAGCAGAACAGTCCGTCGACCTTGTGTACCTTGATCCGCTGTTCAACAGCGGCGCTAACTACAACATCATCTTCCAGCCCGAGAAGGAGTCGGCTGCCAAGGCCACGGCCCAGATTCAAGCCTTTGAGGACACGTGGACGTGGAGTGTGCCGAGGCGGACGAGACCTACCGCCACTTCGTCATCGACCGCGACCTGACGCGCCAACCGCCGGGCGAACGCCTCATCAAGTTGATGACCTCGATGCGCGAGTATCTGGGCGAGACGTCGATGATGGCGTACCTGACCATGATGGCCCCGCGCCTGCTGGAGTTGCGCCGCGTGCTGAAGGACACGGGCAGCATCTACCTGCACTGCGATTCCACGGCCAGTCACTATCTGAAGATGCTGATGGACGGTGTGTTTGGAGGAGAGCACTTCGTCAATGAAATCGACTGGAGGCGGACTGGAACTCACAACTCAACGAGGTCTTTCGGCGCAATCCATGACGTCATACTGTTCTACTCCAAGTCCAGCAACCACACGTTTAACATCCTTCGCCGACCTTACATGAAGAGGCATGTGGAATCTCGATATGAGAAGACCTCTGATGGTCGGATGAGATTCACATCGGGCGGCAACGTACTCACTGGCGCTGGAGCCACTGCTGGCGACTCAGCGAAACCTTGGAGAGGATTCGACCCCGCGGCCAAAGGGCGTCATTGGGCTGTCCCCAGCTTCTACGAGTCACTGATGCCAGTTTCATATCGCGACCTGATCTCCACTCAAAAGCTCGAGGCCCTCTATCAGGCTCATCTCATCACAATCGACGGAACGAGCGTCTGGCCAACGATGGTGCGCTTTCTCGATGAACGAGATGGAACCCCGATCCAAGACATGTGGGCGTATCAACCATATACCGAGGGAGCGGTTTGGGGAACTGACAAGGGAATCGACTCAGATGTCGCATGGCTAGGACCACAGACCCGGATCGACTCGGGTATCCTACGCAGAAACCGCAAGGGCTTCTGGAGCGCATTGTCCAGGCGTCGTCCAATGAAGGCGACGTGGTCCTGGACCCCTTCTGCGGGTGTGGCACGGTGGTCGCTGCGGCGCAGAAGCTGGACCGGCAATGGGTGGGCATCGACATCACGTACCTGTCTATCGATGTCATCGCCAGCCGGCTGAGGAAGACTGGTCTCACGGAGGGCAAGGACTTTGTCATCAAGGGCGCGCCTGCCGACGTGCTGGGCACCGACCAACTTGCCGCCCGGGCGCCGTTCCAGTTTCAGTACTGGGCGCTCAGCCGCATCCCCGGCGCCATGCCCAGCGACCGCAAGACCGGCGACCACGGTGTGGACGGCGTGCTGCACTTCTGGGACCCGGCCAAGGCCAGCAAGGCGGGGAAGGGCATCATCTCGGTCAAGGGGACCATCGCGGTCAACCCCGGCATGGTGCGCGACCTGGCGGGCACGGTGGATCATCAAGACGCAGACTTCGGCATCCTCGTCACGCTGCAGGAGCCGACCGATGGCATGCGCACCGAGGCAGGTAAGGCGGGTGTTTACAAGTACAACAACCAGCGCGAAATCCCGCGCCTGCAACTGGTGTCGGCCGCAGACCTGTTCAAGGAGTTTCTGCCCCTGCAACTGCCGCCCGAAGAGGTCCGCAACGGCCGCAAGATGACCGTCATCGCCGAGCCGGGAGCCGACGAGGCGAAGGGTGGGCTGTTCGGCGAATAGACGGAAACTCTACCTTGTTTTGAGGCGTTCCTTGAGGTAGTCCAGCAGGACGAGCGCGCCGCTGTGGTCCGTGTCGCGGGCCGCGTACAGAAGCGTGAGCGGACCAGGGCGGGCTATTTGCAGCAGGGATTCGACCACGTCGGGTTGAGTGTCGAGCTGGGCGCTGTACCGCGTCACAAACTCCGGCCACTTCGCAGGGTCGTGCGCATACCATGTGCGCAGTATCGTGGTCGGCGCGATGTCGCGCAGCCACGTGTCGGCGTGCAGCCGCTCACGCGGCATGACGCGTGGCCACAGACGCTCCACAAGGACGCGTGTCCCGTCGTCGGGGCTGTATGGTTCGTACACACGCTTTGCACGGATCGATTCGGGCATGGATTCCTCCTGTCGCCGGGAAGGGTGTCTTCTTTTATTGTTCCCGGCAAACGAAAAAAATCAACTCCGCTGCGAACGCTAGCAAGCTGAGCACCAACCAGATCGTGCTGGCACGACTTATGCGGCTTCGGACCTGCTGTTCGTTCTTCCACGTCAGGACGCTGTATTCCTTGCCCTGGCCGGCGCGCGCGATCCAGAACCCGTTGACCGCCTCGACAGGGCCAACGAAGAAAGCCTAGCTGTTCAGGGCGAACGATGTCTCGACGGCGTGAAAATTCGGAGAAGGTTCGTGCAAGAGGCGGGAGCCATGCTGCGCCCCGCCTCGTCCTGATGATGGTGCTATGTCGGCGCTAGAACAGCGGTTTGATCCCTGCAATGAGGAGGGCAGCCATGCCGATGAGCTTCATGAAGATGAGCAGAGCAGGTCCCGCCACGTCCTTGAGCGGATCGCCGACGGTGTCCGCAGCAACTGCCGCCTGATGTTCGAAGGAGCCCTTGCGCCCACTGTCTTCGATGAGTTTCTTTGCGTTGTCGAAGGCTGTGCCTGTGTTGTTGAAGAATGGCCCCAGCAGGGCTGAGCTGAGTACTGCTCCGATGAGGAGCGCACCGAGCGCCCAGTGACCGAACACCAGTCCCACGAAAATCGGCACCGCGATGCTGATGACGCCCGGAAGGATCATCTCCTTGAGGGCGTTGCGCGTCGAGATATCTATGCAGGTTGCATAGTCGGGGTTTGCTTCGCCCTTCAGGATGCCAGGGATAGTTCTGAACTGGCGGCGGACCTCGTCGACCATAAGCATTGCCGTCTTGGCTGCCGAGCCAATGGTAAGCGAACTGATGAGGTATGGAAGGCAGATGCCGAGGAGGATAAATGCAATGGAGTAAGGCTCCATCACGTTCATCGTCTTGAGACCGACAATGGAGAAGTACGTCGAGAACAGGACGAATGACGTTACCGTTCCGGATGACATGGCATAGGCCTTGGTCGTCGCCTTCATGGTGTTACCGACTGAATCGAGCTGTGACAGCGAGTGCACTACCTGCTCGTGCGCCCCCGACATCTCTGCGATACCTGAGGCATTGTCGATGATCGGACCGAAGGCATCGGCTGTCATGATGTAGCCGATGAGCAAGTCGGTACCGATGTTGACAGCGACGATTGCCAGCAGCGATCCGCCCGAGATGAAGTATGCCGCTGCGACAGCAATGACAATCATCACGATGGATCCCAGTGGGCTCTGCAGACCAGCGGAGAGCCCTGTGATGACGTTGAGGGCCACGCCGCGCTTGGATGCATCGGCAATGTCGTGAACCGGTTTTCCCGAGGAACCCGCGTAGTACCGCGTGATGATCGAAGACACGAGAGTGGTTGCGACTCCCAGACAGGTGCCGATGAAAAGGGCCATGTCGTGAACCAGGAAATGGCTGACCAGGAAGGAGCCGAGCACGGCAAAGACGGTGGTCACCCCCATGCCGAAGTAGAAAGCGGTTTCGGGCTTGCTGCGGTCGAAGAGCCGTATGGACAGGACGCCAAGCATCGAAGCAGCAAGGCCGGCCGACTGGAGGAGCATGGGGAAGAAGAGCACTGCACCTCCATACTTGGGGACCAGCGTGAGAGCAACGACCATTCCGGTCACGATATCATCTGAGAACGTCTGGAACAGGTCTGCACCTCTGCCGGCACAGTCGCCTACGTTGTCACCCACCAGGTCTGCGACAACAGCCGGGTTGCGTGGGTCGTCCTCGGGAATATTCGCCTCGATCTTGCCGACGAGGTCCGCTCCGATGTCGGCCGCCTTCGTATAGATGCCTCCACCGATCTGGGCAAAGAGGGCCGCGAGACTGGCACCAAATCCAAAGCCGACAAGGGGGTTTGGATCCTTGAACAACAGATAGAGCACCGACAGCACGACAAGACTGAATCCCGTGATCGAGAAACCCATGATGGATCCACCGAAGACAGCCGTGTGGAATGCCGTGTTCACCGACCGGGTCGCGTCGTCGGCGGTCTTGACGTTTGCCCGGGTGGACGCGCTCATGCCCATGTATGCTGTGATCAGCGAGGTGAAGACGCCAAGCACGAATGTCACTGCGATCCAGATATTCAGAGTGAAGCCCAGAACGATTGCCACGATAGGAGTGACGAGCAGAATTGCCCGGAGTTGGCGAGAAAGGTACGCTCGCACCCCAATTGCTATGTAGCTGGCGATTTCGCTCATTTTCGGCGAGGAGATTTTGGCTGCCTTCAGCCTGAGGAACAGATAGAGTGCGGCTCCAATGCAGGTAAGGCCAGCCACGACAGGAATGATGAGTAGATTCATTTCGTGCCTCCGAAGGCTGGCTTCCGGGGAGAGCAAATATTCGACAAGCGACCTTGGAGACCCCGGCCGACCACACCAACACCTTGTCATTATACAAGTGCGCGCGCTCTGTCAACCTGCGACGATGGTAGACTCCGGGGGCGGAGCTCGAGACCGCAAGCGCTGCTGAGCGGTGCCGGGCAGGAAATCAGGTGGGCGCAAAGGCTGCGCTCTTCAGATCAGGTGAAGTCGGAGAGGAGTTCAGGAAACCTGTGCGAACTGGGTTCCGACGCTCTTGCTGCACTGATGACAAGACTGTACGCTTCTACTGGAGCGACACCTCGTCCGAGTCGTCGTCGAATGCCAGCAGGTTCCCGAAACGAGCCCAGTTGAAATGCCTCGGTGACCATGAGGAAGAACCATCCACCCGCCATGCTCATCATGCTGTTCCAGATGAGGCCGACGGCGCTGTAGAGCATCTCAATCTGAGTGAGACGTTGCCACCAGTTGAAGCGATAGATGGTGCTGGCCTCCTGGAGGTACTGTGGCACCGAGTTGAGAGAGTTGTAGAAACTGAAGGTCATGTTCCATGCCTGTCCCGTGAAGCTCATCAGTACTGCAGTAAGTTCCAGTCCAACGTTGCTCCCGGGGAAGATGGACACCAGTGCCAGCACGACGCCCGGCATGAACCCCAGGACGGGGATGCTCTGCAGGATGTCCAGAATGGGTACAAGAAGTCTCTCGGTTAGGCGGTCCTTGGCCGCCCAGTATCCATACACAATAGTGAAGAGGAAGGAGATGCAGTAGGCAGCCAATCCTCGGACCAGAGAGAAGAGTGTGTACCGCGGCAGCGCGCGGAACGAAAGGTCGGTCACCACCGTGGGCCACAGAACTCCCGTCCACTCGCGACCGACCTGAGTAATGCCGTAGAAAACGCCGAGGATCCCCAGAATAATCACGATGTCAGCCAACGCTCCGCTGTGGTAGAATGTCATGACGGCGCCTGACTGACCCCACGTCACCGGGGACGCAGCTCGCCTGGGGCGCGGACGATTTCCTCTCGGACTCGTCTTGATGAGCTGGTTTTCGACCGGTTCCTGCATGGTGTCTCCCCATGACGACAAATGAGCGTAGCTCATGGTAGCACTGTTGCAGTGGGCCCGCAACAACGCAAGAGCCTGCGGATGGGTTTCCTCTGGCAATGCGAAGAATCCCCATCTATGGAGTTTGGACACCTTGACGACGGCCGAGAGATGCCTATAATCAACAGTTTGTGATGAGTCCGTTCTAAGGATTCGCAAGGAGATGTCTGTCATGTATATCATTATCGTTGGTTGTGGGCGCCTTGGCGCTCAGCTTGCCACAAAGCTCTCGGAAGAAGGCCATGACGTGGCCGTGGTAGACCGCAATCCAAGCAACTTCAGTCGGCTCAGTGACGAGTTCAATGGAGCTACCGTCACCGGAGTTGGATTCGACATCGAGGTACTCAAGTCCGCAGGGATTGAGCATGCGGATGGTTTCGCTGCAGTGACTGACGGGGACAACATAAACATCATGGCCGCGCAGGTCGCTAAGACCATTTTCAAGGTTCCCATGGTGATCGCCCGTGTGTTCGATCCTGTCAAGGGGGAGACCTACAGGGCTCTCGGCCTCGAGACGGTTTGTCCAACGACGTCAGCCGCGAACATCATCTACAGCAAGTTCATGATCCGCAGCGAGAACAGTCACTTCATCCTGCCCGGTGGCGGTATTGAACTGGTCGAAGTCCCCTTCCACACCAGGATTCCGGCAACAACGATAGCCGAAATCGAGGCTCTGGACGACTTCAAGGTCATCTCGCTGACGCGCGATGGAACCACGACTTTTCCCAAAGGAACCGACGTTCTCGCCGACAATGATCAATTGCTGGTGGCACTGCACGTATCGGATCTCCCAAGGGTCAGCGCGATCTTCCATCTGAATGAGAGGTAGAACCATGTATATCATTATTGCAGGCGGAGGGAAGGTCGGGTCCTATCTTGCTCATTTGCTTGTTGGCAAGGGGCATGACGTTGCCGTTATCGAGCAGGATACGGAAGCTTGTGAGGCGTTGTCGGACTGGGGAAAGGCGCTTGTCATCAACGGGGACTGCTGTGATCTGGGCGCTCTCATCGACGCCGGCATCGAGAAGACCGACCGGTTTGCTGCGGTGACGGGAGACGATGCCGACAACCTGGTGGCGTGTCAGCTTGCCAAGGTGCGGTTCAATGTTCCGCTAACGACAGCTCGCATCAACGACCCCCGTAACGAGGACATCTTCCACAAGTTCGGTGTAGACTTTGCCCTTAACTCGACAAACATCCTTGCGACGGTCATTGAAGAAGGCATCATTGTCAATGACATGATTCCCCTCGTGTCACTGGGCAAGGGCAAGGCAACTCTTGTCGAACTGAAGATTTCCGGTGAATCTCCTGTGACAGGGAAGACCATCAGGGAGCTGACGTGGCCCACCGGGTGCGTCGTGGCGTCTATCATGCATGAGGGTGAGGTGATCTTCCCGCGGGGAGCCACTGTGCTGAATGCGGGTGACATCGTCGTTGGCCTCGTAGCTCCTGAGGCGGAAGAGCAGTTCAGACGAGTATTCCGGAAGGGGTGACCGTCATGAATGAAAGGACTCGAACGAAGCGTATGACATCTCTCCGTCGTGACCTCCTGGGGATGCTCACAGAGGTTGCATTTGCAGGTGGCCTCATCGGGGTCGCGTTTCTCATCTCCTGGCTGTTCTTCGTGGGGCGCTAGACTATGATTCGCAGGGTCTGGAGAGAGGACTTTCGTATCATAGGATACTATACTGGCCTTGTCACCATTGGCGTCGGTTTGCTGATGCTCATCCCGATGGTGACCAGTCTCGTTTTTCGTGAATGGGCCTCCGCTCTGGATTTTGCCATTTCCGCTGCACTGACACTGCTCGTCGGATATATTCTGGCGCTCATCTCTCGTACGAAGAACACCCCGGGACTTACCCATGCGATGGTCATCGCTGCGGGATCATGGCTGGTCGCCATGGTACTCTCTGGCGTTCCCTACATGCTAAGCGGACACGAGAAGTCGTTCCTCGATGCATGTTTCGACACGATGAGCGGGTACACGACGACGGGCCTGTTTCTCCTGCAGGACCTGGATCACATTTCCCAGGGACTGAACATGTGGCGCCATCTCCTGACGTACGTCGGCGGTCAAGGGATCGTCGTGCTGGCTCTGACGTTCCTGATCGGTTCCACGGGCGGTGCGTTCAAGATCATGGTCGGCGAAGGCAAGGAAGAGAAGCTCGAACCCAACGTGCGGCACATCGCGGTCCTCATCTGGCGCATTTCCCTCATTTACTTGGGCGTCGGTACTGTTGTCCTTGGACTCATCGCCATAGCGAACGGCATCAAGCCACACCTTGCATTCTTTCACGGCGCGTACATCTTCATGTCCGCTTGGAGCACCGGAGGTTTTGCCCCCTACAGCCAGAACATGCTGTACTATCACAGCAGTGCGATGGAGATCGCCAGCATGGTTTTTTTCATCTTGGGTTCATTCAACTTCGCCCTGCACTACGCCGTCTGGAGCGGCAACCGCAAGGAAATCCTTCGCAACGTTGAGATTGTCTCGTTTACTGTCACTGTGTTGACGACCTTCTCTCTCGTGTGTCTGGCACTGATGCAGCGAGGCGTATATCCAAATGCCGTGGCATTGTTTCGGCGTGGATTCTTTCAACTGGTATCGGGCCATACGACGACTGGCCAGTCCAACATCTATGCGCGGACGTTTGTGCGCGAATGGGGTCCTCTGGGCATGCTTGCGACGACCATCGCCATGGCTATCGGCGCGAGCGCCGCTTCGACTGGCGGTGGGTTCAAGGGACTGCGCATAGGCATCATCGTCAAGGGCATAGCAACCGACATCAGGAAGCTCCTGTCTCCCGAGCGTGCTGTCGTTACGGGGCACTATCATCACCTGCATGACAACGTGATCAGCGACGGCGTGGTCAAGAGCGCGGCAGTCATCGTCGTCCTGTATGTCCTCATCTATGTTGTTGGCGCCATCGTGGGCATGGCCTACGGATATCCCATGGTAGATGCGTTGTTCGAGTCCGTGTCGGCTGGCAGCAACACTGGATTATCGTGCGGAGTGACACAGGCCGGCATGCCCACGTTGCTGAAAATCGTGTACATTCTGGAGATGTGGATGGGACGTCTGGAGTTCCTGTCCGTATTCACCCTGTTTGGGTTCATCGCCACAAGCTTCCGGAGCATGAGACTCAGGAAGGCAGCCGTATGAAGAGACTCTGTGTCGTTCTGACAATCATGGCGCTCGGGGTTCTGATCGTCGCCCCTATTCCCGCAAGCGCTGGACAACCGCCCCTGCTGTCGACGACGGAACTTGTGGAAAACTCCTACAAGTGGGACGGGAAGACAGTGTCGTTCAAGGGAGAGGTACTGCAGGATCTGATGGTACGCGAGGACGGCACATGGATGAACCTGTCGGATGGCAACAACACTGCCATGGGGGTATTTGTCCCGGAGGGCGTGGCCATGCCTGCCCTTTCGCACGCGGAGGACTACCGTACAGTTGGAGACGTCGTGCTCATCACCGGTGTCTTCCACCGTGTGTGCGTCCAGCACGAGGGTGAGACCGACATCCACGCCGTGAGCGTGACGGTCCTGACGCCTGGTTCCACCAAGGCAAACCCCGTTCACCTCGACAGGGTCGTGTGGTTTGTCGTTCTTGCCGGGTTCCTGGGTCTGGTCATGTGGCTCTACTATCGCAAACCGACTCGTGGGACCGAACACTGAGTATCGCAATCGGAACGTCAGTGCAAAACAACGAGGCCCCGCGTAAGCGGGGCCTCCTGCTATACAAGCTCTCCCGTGCTCAGGCTTTGAATGCAAGGTCGCCTGCCACGATAGTGGCGAGGACTTGAGTCGACCGGACTGCCAGCGGTTCGTTGTCTCCCAAGATATCTCTCGACAGGACGACGATATCTGCGTCCTGCCCTTCTGCGAGATTGCCCCGCTGTCCGAAAAGGCCTACGGAGCTCTGAGGTGTCATGGTGTATGCGGTAAGTGCGTCCTGCACGCTGACGCACTGCTCGCTCTGATAGGGAAGTTCGCCCGCTCGTGTCCGGAATGCCGCGAACGCGATGCCCTTGAGTGCGTCCGGGTCTTCGACGGGTGCGTCGGATCCAAAGTCCAGCTCTACGCCGCTGTCGAGCAATGACCTGAAGGCATACGAACGAGGATGCGGCGTGGGGAAGACCGTCTTCAGCTTGCCGATATCGAGGTCGAGGTGCGAGGGCTGCACGGACGCTGTGATGCCGAGGTTGGCAAAGCGTTCCACATCCTCGGGGCGCAGGAACTGGGCGTGTTCTATGCGGTGGTGAGCATGCCCCTTGGAAGTGGCGACGCCGGCTTGTTCGAACGCATCCAGCGTCTCCTTGTTCGCCCTGTCGCCGATGGCGTGGATCCATACCCACAAGCCGTTCTCGTCCGCCTTGCGGAATCGGTCGGCAAGCCAGTTTACGGATTCGTAGGTGTGGTAGCCATGGTTGCCAGGCGCTCCTGGCCATGGCTCCTCCATGTACGCAGTCCGGGAACCCAGTGAACCGTCGGCGAAGACCTTGATGCCCCCGAGTCGGAGGAAGTCTGAGCCGAAACCGGACCGGAGTCCAAGCGAGACAGCCGCGTCGAGGTTGTCGAGGCCGACGGCCTGCCAGATCCGGATGCGAGGTTCGTCGCTCATGGCAGGAATGAGTGCCTGGAGTTCCGGGAGAATGTCATAATCCATGCTGCAGCATGAGGCAAATCCCATCGAGAGCAGCTTGCTGATGGCGCAATGGAGTGCAGCGAACCGTTCGTCGAGCTGGGGGGCAGGAATGCGGGAAAGTGCCCAGTCCTGAGCGGCGTCGCGGACGATACCGGTGGGGCCGTCTGTGTCGCATGGAACGAGGTCAGAGCCGAATGGGCGGGAATTCCACAGGTCAACCGCCTTGAGAGCGGCCGTGTTGAGCCAGAGTGAGTGGTAGTCCTTGCGGTTAAGAACCACTGGCGAATTCGGGTAGAGATCGTCGAGCTGGCGCCGATGTGGGCTGTCGGACCAGAGTTCGTCGTCCCAGCAATCGCCCTGGACCCAGGCTCCGTTGTCCGGTCTCCCAGCTAGGCGTATGCGCTCCAGGGCGCTGTCGAGTGAGGTCTCACCATTCAGGTTCACGTGCAGAAGAGAGAACCCGTACAGTTCAAGGTGCAGGTGAGAGTCCATGAATGCGGGATAGCACGTCGCTCCAGGTGTGCCGGCGAAGTCGAGGACCTGTGCGTTCCTGCTGGAGGCTATTGCCTGGACGTCGGCAGTACTTCCGATATGGTCGATGATTCCATTTCTCAAGTACAGGGCGTCGCCAGTCTGTTTCCACCGTCCGTCCAGCGACGACATGACCCTGACATGGAGCAGTGCTGTGTCTTCATGCCGCATAATCGTATTCCTCCCGTCCGCATGCGGACGCTCATTGTGGCAAAAAACCCCGGAATCCTGGGGTGGCACGTTCCAGAACTGACGGGATTATTGTAGTTCGGCAGGCGCAGGCTTCAACTCGCAGGGTCTGCCAGCAGCAGAAGCCCAGGCCAGGTTTCGATAAGGTAGGTGGGATTGAGCTCAAGCAGTGCATCGCGTCCGATGTAGCCGAATGTGCAGCCGCACGAAGCTACACCGGCGTTGCGAGCTACAAGGATGTCGTTCCGGGAGTCCCCAACCATGAGCGTTCGCTCCTTGCTGGTGCCAATGTCACGTACCAAGGACAAGAGATTGGATGGATCTGGCTTGCGCAGGTCGGTGTCGCTGGGCCCAACGACACGGTCGAAGTACTGCAGTATCCCGAGGTGCCGCAGGATCTCGAGCGAGAGATCCTGGGGTTTGTTCGTCAGCACTGACAGGTGGGCTCCCTGTTCCTGCAGCGATGTGAGTGTCTCCGAGCAACCTTCATAGACGTACGAGAAGTCAGTACAGTGGTCCTTGTAGTAGGAGCGGAATTCGTCCACCAGCTCATCGACGAACTCCCCTTCGTCAGTCTTAAAGGCTCGTGCCATCATGTCATCCAGTCCGTCTCCCACCCACGAGATGACAGTGGCGAGGTCGGCAACAGGCCGGGCGTGCAGCTGAAGGACATGGTTAACGGCCTCTGCAATGTCGCGACGTGTATCGACAAGCGTTCCATCGAGGTCAAACAGATAGAGATCGAACACAGGTATTCTCCTTTGCAGCGGTGTGGTGGGGTGATTCTCATGTATACTGTATTGATGCATAAGCGCGAGTCTACCCCCGTAACCGTGAAACCGCACTATGCCTGGGTTTTGACGTGCCGTGATTCTGATTGCGACTCGTTGTGACAGGAGAGGAACAACATTGATGGAAACAAGGCTCATCAAGGACAGCACGGGGTTCGCATCGCTGGAACCGTTCTGGAATCGGCTGGTTGCCGGAAGCGTCGCCAATACGTGCCATTCTACGTTTGAATGGTTGTTTACGTGGTGGAAACACTTCGGCGTGGACAGGCTACTACTGCTCATTGTAGCATACGAAGACAGCGTGCCCGTTGGCCTTGCTCCACTGTATGCCGATACCTTTGCAGCTGTTTCCAGGAACCTCCATTTCATTGGTCAGGGGCTCTCGGACTACGCTGACTTCATTACTCCCCGGGATCGCCCGGAGGTGACTGAGGCCCTTGTCTCAGCCCTGCTGGATCTTCGTTCGTCATGGGACGGGATGGATCTCGAGGAGATCCCGGCCCTGTCGCCGAACAAGGCGTTTCTGGACCGTGTGATCGAGGCAGGCCGTGTCCCTGCAGTGTGGCAAACGACGGTGCGATGCCCATACCTGCCAATCAAGGGCAGCTGGGAGGCATTCTACGCCACCATGGGCAAGGGATTCCGGCATGAGGTGCGGAACAAGCTGAACAGATGGAACAAGCTGAACAGTTGCCAAAGAAATGGGCTGGAACTGCGTTACGTCGATCGCAGAGAAGTTGACAGCGTGTTTGTGGACGAGGTTGTTGCACTGTCGGATGAGCGCCGGTCGGCCGACGACCATCGGAGCCCGTTCCTCGACCATCCGGACCAGGAGTTCCTTCGAGAAGTGCTTCCACTCATGGGCCGGCGAAACCAGTTGCGCGTGGGGGAGCTCCGGTGCGGAGACGCTCTGCTCGCATTCATGCTCGGGTACCAGTGGCAGGGAGTTGTGTCTACCTGGAATACTCAGTACGACCCCACGTACGCAGACTACTCGCTTGGGCGCATTGTGCTGGTATCGTTTGCAGAGCAGTCGTTTCGCGAGGGTTGCCACGAGCTGGATTTCATGCGAGGCGAGGAGCCATACAAGTTTCAGTGGACGACACTCTACAGGACGAACCTCGCTCTCCACTCGGAGCGGTCGGCCCAGCCTGCCTCGGACATGCAGGCGCGTGGAGCGGTCCAGGTCGTCCAGGGCGAAAAGAGTAGCTGACATGCGACAGAGAGTCATTGTGACCGGGCACAAGAATCCGGATACGGATTCCATCTGCTCTGCCCTTGGCTACGCGTTCTACAAGAATCGGACAGACCCTTCCCGCGTCTATACCGCTGTTCGTGGAGGAGACCTCAACGATGAGACCCGCTTCGTTCTGGAGCGCTTCGGGTTTTGCGTGCCGCCGCTGTTGAGATCGCTGATGCCACAGGTTCAGGACATTCCCCGGAAGTGCCTCGTGACAGTCGCTCCCTCCACCCGCGTCGGGAAGGCCGCCATTCTCATGAAGGACAACCATATTCATTCGCTCCCGGTCGTCGACGATGCACTGGTTGTACGAGGCGTTGTGGACGCCGTCGACATCGCCACCGCGTACGCCGACCAGCTTGAGCATGCCGACGTCCTCCCCTATGCCGTGGACCTCGACACCCTCGTACGACAACTGTCAGCCAGGATCGTCGTACATACCCGGGAATCCACGGAGCTAAGGGGACGATTACTTGTTGTCACCGGTTCGGTGGGGCGTCTTGCGCCGGGGTCCGAGGATGTCACGATTATCATCTCTGACGGGATACCCTCCGAGGACGTCCTGGCAGCGTGTTCGGCCGCTTCCACCCTGATTGTCACTGGCAGGGCCGCTACGGCGGAAACAGAGGCACAGTGGCCGTCCCATCTGAGCCTTGTTCTCGAGACGGATATGACGGTGACACAGGCGCTGCGCGCTCTCTGGTCGTCGATTCCGGTATCTGCATTTATGGAAGGCACCGTGCCCTTGCTGGGCATGACAGACACGCTGGAGAGAGCAAAGAAGGCGGTGCTCGACTCGTCTGCTCGCTGTGCTGTCGTCGTCGACGCAGCGCGCCACCCGGTGAACATCGTCACCCGCTCTGACCTCATCCCCTTCACGCGCAAGAAGGTTGTCCTCGTGGACCACAACGAGACGCTGCAGGCTGTCGACGGCGTGGAGGAGGCCGATATCCTCGAGATCATTGATCATCACCGTGTCGGCGATATCTCCACCTTCCGCCCCATCTACTTCCACAACGAGCCGGTCGGGAGCACGTGTACGATCGTCGCCGAACTGTGTACGGAGAATGGGGTGTTCATGCCGAAGTCGGTAGCCGGGCTCCTGATGTCGGGCATTCTCTCGGACACAATGAACCTCAACCTCTCGACAACTACGCCAAAGGACGTCCGCGCCGTGCGGCGACTGGCGGCGACCATTGGCATCGACGCGGAAGCATATGGCCTCGAGCTGCTTCAGAACGGTTCCGTGATGTTCAAGGGTCTTCCTGCGACAGAAGTTCTGATGCGGGACTTCAAGGAATTCGACCTCTTCGACACGCGCATCGGCGTCTCTCAGGCTGTCGTGTTCTCTTTTGACCGTATTCGGGAACGGGAGTCGGAATTCAAGCAGGCAATGCGGGATGTGCGGGCACGCATGGGGCTCGCCATGGTAGCATTTCTGGCCACGGATCCTCTAAGCAGGACGTCATATCTGGTCGTCGCCGGGCCTGCCGAGGCGTTTGAAGAGGCATTTGATGTGCACATGGAAGATGGACATGCCGTTCTCGATGGAGTACTCTCTCGAAAGAAGGACTTCATTCCACCGGTGGCCGAGGTCCTGTCGCGATATGCATAGTTCGCATAGTGGCCGCGGGTCCGCCGGACCCGGTTGGAGGGGAGGATTGCGATGGGAGACCGTCTCGTTTTGGCGATTGATTGTGGCACACAGAGCGTCCGAGGCTTGTTGTTTGATGACTGTGGTCATCTGGTCACCAAGCAGAAGGTAGAATTCGAGCCCTATTTCTCACCGGTACCTGGATATGCCGAGCACGAGGCCGAAGACTACTGGCGTGACACATGCACGGCGCTGCAGCGACTAAGGGGAGAGTCGCCTGAGCTGTGGAGCCGTATCGGAGCTGTCGCGGTGACCACGCAGCGTGATACGGTCGTTCCTATGGATGCCAACGGAGTCCCTGTGCGCCCTGCCATCATCTGGCTGGATCAGCGCATGGCTCGTTGTGACAAACCGATGCCTCTCGTGGACCGACTGCAGTTCAAAGTGACAGGCATGACAATGGCCGCCGAGATTACGCGACGTCAGGGTAAAGACAACTGGATGGTGGAGAACGAGCCCGAATTGTGGGCACGTACCAGCAAGTGGCTGTTGTTGTCGGGGTTCTTCTCCTTCCGACTGATGGGACGGTACGTCGATTCGGTGGCATCGCAGATAGGCCACACCCCGTTTGACTATGCTGCACGTAGCTGGCCCCGCAGTGACAACAGCTGGCGGTGGCACATGTTCAGCGCACGTCGGGATCAGATGCCCGAGCTTGTGGATGCCGGCGGGCAGATGGGCACAGTATCAGCGGAAGCGGCACGTGAGACAGGTATTCCTGAAGGAACACCTGTCATTGCCGCTGGCTCTGACAAAGGATGTGAGACACTGGGCGTCGGCTGTGTCGACGAGACGAGTATCAGCTTAAGCTTCGGGACGACTGCCACCGCCCAGACCACGTCACGGAGGTACTACGAGTCGATTCCGTTCATGCCGCCTTACCCAGCCAGTGTCAAAGGAAGCTTCAATCCCGAGGTCGCGATATTCCGTGGCTACTGGATGGTGACCTGGTTCAAGAAGGAATTCGCCGCTCGCGAAGCCGTGGAAGCACGAGAGCGAGGCGTCTCCCCCGAGGTTGTGCTGAACGAGCATCTGGAGGATGTACCGCCAGGATCGCAGGGACTGATGCTCCAGCCATACTGGGGTCCCGGACTGAAGATGCCCGAGGCCAAGGGATCCATGATCGGATTCGGCGATGTGCACACCAGATCGCATATCTATCGCGCCATCATCGAAGGCATCGGCTATGCCTTGCTCGAAGGGGTCGAGCGCATCGAGCGCAAAAGCGGGCGGAAGGTGAACCGGGTCATGGTGTCAGGAGGGGGTTCGCAGAGCGACGCCATCTGCCAGATCACCGCAGACTTGTTCGATCGACCGGTGGTGCGAAGCGAGACCTATGAGACGTCGGGTCTGGGCGCTGCCATCAACGGTTTCGTCGGGATCGGCGTCTATGCTACACATGAAGAGGCGGCGCAGCATATGGTTCACTGGGACAGTACCTTTCTTCCACGTCCCGAGGCGTCCCGCATCTACCATGAGCTCTACACGCGCGTCTACAAGTGCATCTATCCCTCGCTGCAGCCGCTTTATCGCGAAATTCAGGAGATAACTGGGTATCCCGACATCTGAAGAGGCGATATGACGGTCAAGTAGGCGGTGTTCGACTGCTGTCCTCGGCTCTACTCCCACTCGATCGTGGAGGGGGGTTTCGACGTGATATCGTAGACCACCCGGTTGACCTCAGGCAGTTCGCTGGTAATCGTGTGAGATATCTCCTCGAGCACATCCGCAGGAAGCCGTACCCAGTCGGCGGTCATGCCGTCGCTGCTCTCGACGACGCGCAGGGCAACTGTATGGACATACGTCCGTTCGTCACCCTTGACGCCGACAGTTCGAATGCCAGGAAGTACTGCGAACGACTGCCACACCTTCGTATACCATCCAGATGCTCTCATCACTCGTTCGACGACGGCGTCCGCACGCTGCAGGATGTCAACGTTCTCTGGTGTCACCTCGCCAAGGATACGGACGCCCAGACCAGGACCCGGGAAAGGCTGTCTGTCCACAAGTTCTTCTGGCAGTCCCAGAGCGCGGCCGAGGTCGCGCACTTCATCCTTGAACAGCAGCCGGAGTGGTTCGATGAGCGAGAATGAGAGATCTGCAGGAAGGCCACCGACGTTGTGGTGACTCTTGATGGTGCTGGCGACGGAGCTTCCGGATTCGATGACGTCTGGGTACAGTGTCCCCTGGACGAGAAACGGGATGCCCTGCATGGCGCGCGCCTGCTCGGCAAAGCAGTCGATGAAAGCCGCGCCTATCGCTTTGCGTTTCTTCTCGGGTTCCGTGACACCCTTCAGCGACGCGAAAAAACGTGTGGAGGCATCCATGCGCACAAGAGGTATATCGAAACGGCGATGGAAGACCGACTCGACACGGTCGCCCTCTCCGGCCCTGAGCAGCCCGGTATCCACAAACACGCACGTGAGGCGATCGTCGATGGCGCGGTGCACCAGCGTCGCTGCGACCGAGCTGTCGACACCGCCCGAGAGAGCACAGAGCGCACGCTCATGACCTACTCTCGAACGGATGTCCTGGATGGCATCGTCCACGAAACCGGACATCGTCCAGTCGCCTGAGCAGCCTGCCGCGTCGAAAAGGAAGTGTTGCAGGACGTCGCGGCCGACGGATGTATGAACCACCTCGGGGTGGAACTGTATGCCGTATTGCCGTCGGTCTGGATTCTCCATGGCGGCAATGGGACATGCCGGGGTCGATGCAGTGGTGCGGAACCCCGGGGGAATGATCCCAATGCGGTCAGTGTGGCTCATCCAGCAGGAGGTCTCGGCCGGAAGACCGCGAAACAGAGAGGAAGTCTCGTCCAGTTTGACAGTTGTCTTCCCATACTCGCCTGCTGGAGCGTGTTCAACTGACCCTCCAAGCAGTCTGGCCATCAACTGGGCTCCATAACAGATACTAAGGACTGGTACCCCGACTTCGAAAACGGCTGTGTCGCAGACAGGCGCAGAGGCGGCGTAAACGCTGGCGGGACCGCCGGAGAGGATGATCGCCTTCGGGTTTCTCCCGGTCAGCGTCTCGAGTAGTGTGTCGAACGGGATGATCTCGCAAAAAACGTGAAGTTCGCGGACTCGGCGTGCGATGAGCTGCGTGTACTGACCGCCGAAGTCCAGGATGAGAACAAGCTCGTGCTTCGCCGTGGAGTTCATTCTGGGCGGTAGTTGGGGCTCTCGTTCGTCATTTCGACGTCATGGGGATGAGACTCGCGAAGCCCCGCCTCTGTGATGCGGACAAAGCGGGATTCACTTCGCAGAAGGTCGATTGTTGGTGTGCCGCAATAGCCCATGCCCGCTCGCAGACCGCCCAGCAACTGATACAGGACGTCGTGGACCGATCCCCTCAGGGGAACGCGGCCTTCGATACCCTCAGGCACCAGCTTGAACCGGGTATCCTGAAAGTATCGGTCGCTGCTTCCCTGCTCCATTGCGCCAAGCGATCCCATGCCGCGATAGGTCTTATACTGTCTGTTCCCTACCGTGACGACGTCGCCGGGACTTTCGACTGTGGCGGCGAGAAGACCGCCGAGCATGACCGTGTTAGCTCCGACTGCAAGAGCTTTTGCTATGTCGCCGGAGTACCGGATGCCTCCATCGGCGACGATGGGAACGTCATGACGCTGGGCCTCCTGGGCGCACTCGTAGATGGCGGTTATCTGGGGCATGCCGACTCCCGCTATGATACGGGTCGTACAGATCGAACCCGGACCTATGCCAACCTTCACCGCATCAGCTCCGGCGATGACCAAGTCACGGACAGCTTCTGGTGTCGCCACGTTGCCCGCCAGGATGGGGACGATGGGAAATGCCTGTTTGAGGAGCGCTACGGCTCTGACGATGCCAAGAGAATGACCGTGAGCACTGTCGAGCACAAGCAGGTCTGTCCCTGCTTCGACGAGCGAGCGGGCTCGTGCGAGCAGGTCGGTTGCCACACCGACTGCAGCTCCCACAAGCAGTCTGCCCCTGTCGTCCGTCACAACCTCGGGAGATGCCAGCGTCCGCGTAATCTCGTCGATTGTTGCAAAACCGGCCAATTGCCCATCTGCATCGGCCAAGGCAAGTTCCCGTATGCCCCACTTTGCAAGATGTGCGGAGAGGCCGGGCACGTCCAGGCCTGGCGGGATTGCGATCTTCGAGCTCGCGTGGAGGAGCTGCGAGAGAAGGGTCGATGGCTCTTCAAAGGCAAGGTCTGAGGGAGTGACGAGGCCGACCAGACGGCGCCCTTCCATGAGTGGCAGCGCGAAAACGTTGAACCGGTCCAGCAGATCGTGCGCTTCGAGAACAGTCTGTCGCGGATCGAGGTGAGCTATGGAGCAAGGTGTATGTATGCAGATCGACTTGACCGTGGCGACTTCTGCAACCTGACGTTCGATGGGCATGTTCTTGTGGATGAAGCCAATGCCGCCTTCCAGTGCCATTGCTACTGCCATCGTGGATTCGGTGACGGTGTCCATGGCAGCGCTGACGATTGGGATGTTCAGGTGGATCGACCGCGTAAGCTGTGTGCCAAGATCGACGTCATGCGGCAGGACGTCCGATTTTCCGGGAATCAGCAGGACATCATCGAAGGTCAGACCCTCTCGTGCAAACTTGTCATCCATTGTTCCTCCCAGTGGCAGACGGTCTTGCTGGCTCGGATTCCGCAATACCCATATTATATAGCCTAGCTGGGGCTGGGCTAGTTGTCAACGAGGGACTGTGAGACAATCTCGTTGCTGGTGGAGGCGAATTTCGGCGCAACAGCCTCCAGTTTCGGTTCGCATGCATGCAGTGTTTTCTTGTTGACAGGGAGATGTACGAACTTATACTTCGAGCGTGTGCCCAAGCAAGGACACACGTCAGAGAGGATCAGACGAGGACAGTCGGGCAGTCACTGCAGCGGCATTGCCGCGGGACCTCCACACCGATATGATGCGAGAGGACATATGACAATGACAGGGCTGAGTGATGCTGAGCGTGCCCAGACAGGGGCGAGGATAACGTGGAGGGTGGCAGGGGCAAATCTGGGCCTGTCGCTTCTGAAGGTTCTGGCAGGCTACTTCGGCCACAGCCAGGCCGTTCTGGCAGACGGAGTACATTCGGCGTCAGACTTTGTAACCGACATCCTTCTCCTTATCAGCCTGCGTATCGCCGCCAAACCGCCGGACGCAGACCATCAGTATGGTCACAAGCGCGTCGAGACGCTTATGGCTGCAGCTTTTGGCCTGATATTGGTGGGAGTCGGCGCGAGTTTCATCCGATCGGGGGTCATCCGGATCGACCAAATCGTCAACCACGGCCTGAGATATGAAATCAGCTGGATTGCGATGGCTGGAGCTCTTGTCACCGCAGTGTGCAAGGAGTATCTCTATCACTACAACCTCCGATGGGGAAAGAGGCTGAACAACCAGGGCATTGTCGCAAACGCCTGGGAAAACCGTTCCGACTCGATGTCCTCGTTTGGCACGTTCGTGGGCATTACCGCTGTCGTCGCTGGTGGGCAGCGGTGGACGGTGCTCGACCCCATCATCACGGTCATCGTTGCTGTGCTGATCATCAGGTTCGCTCTTGGTATCCTCCTGCCGAACATCAATATCCTCATTGGTCGAAGTGCGGACCAGGGTGTGGTGGAGAGCATCAGGGCTGCGGCGGAGTCGATCCCGGGAGTCCAGGATGCGCATAGCATCCGCACCCGGTTCGAGGGCAGCGATCTCGCCGTCGACCTTCATCTCGACGTTCTGCCGACCATCTCCGTCGCGTCAGGACACGAGCTTGCCGAGCAAGTCGAGAAGTGTATCAAGGCGTCTGTCCCAACGGTCGAGGAGGTTGTCGTTCACGTGGAACCCGGCACACGCGACAAGGCGTAGCGCCGCGGCCTCCTAGTGGCTTCCGGGCAGTAGATTGTGGAGCCAGCCTCCCAGAGCCTGGACATTGATCGGAGGGAGTCTGGCAAACAGGGGTGTCATCAGGGGATAGATGCGGCTCTTGCTCACGAGACCGGCCGAGAGGGAAACGGGCAGAAGATGCGTCACTAGTCCCAACAGAAGTCCTGCGATAGCGATGTTGATGATCGACGAGAGGATAGTAGCGGGAACGGCAATCAGAACATAGAAGAGCAGGTAGGTTACGATGTAATAGGCGACAGTAGCAAGGCCTTGATTCGGGAGCCTGATGAAGCTGACGTAATACGGCGTAAGCGAGGCCGTCAGGAGTGCGGACAGGCCGATTGCCAGAAGGGATATGCCAATCTTACCCTGCTTGGCAAACAGGTTCCGGGCGATAATGATCGCTGCTGATATGACGAAGATCGTGTCGAACAGCACTTGGCACCTCCGATGCGCCTGCCCGTCCCTTTTTTAGTATGAGCCCAGCTTGCGGCGCGTCAACAAGGCGTGACGACCGGCAGCGGCGGTCACCGTTGGCTGGGGCCGGTTCCTCGGTATACTGAACCACGCCCTCTGTGGCAGGCACGTAGATGTCTGCCGAGCGTACTTTTTGATCGTCGCTGCATATGAAAAGGAGATAGACGTGGGATATTTCATCGATCTGCTGTTCCTGTTTGTGAGACGCCCCGCCGAGGGCATGCGCCGGATTCGTGAGCATCCGTCAGTACTCGCGGCCCTGATTGCCTTGCTGCTGACAGGTGTCATCGATGCGATGAGTTTCCGCCTCATGGATATCGTCGGCCTCCTGAAGTCTGTTGGTCTCACAAGCCAGATGACAGACGCCATTACCCAAGCACAACAAGCTCCGGGGACGTTCTGGACGTTTGTGACCGAGCCCTTTGTTCTCGTGATGTTGTCGGTGGTTATCATTGACGCCATAGCGCAACTTGTATGGAAGCGCACTGCGGCTCCGCACATGTATGTTGCCCTCAGCTTTTCCGGGCTGGTGGGAGCGGCTCTGCGTGTGGTCGGGATACTCATGGCCGGTGTGGCAAGCGGTATCTTTCTCGATGTCTTCGCCTATGGAGCTGTCCTGTATGTGCTCGTCATGGGAGTCCTGGCGGTCCGCTTCTTTTATGAGAAGAGCACAGCGAAGGCACTTGTTCTCTACCTCCTCCCGACGCTGCTCGGGCTTGGTGTCCTGGTGCTTTTGACGATGACTTTCGGCGGAGCCGCCTGATGCCTCTGGATTTCCAGGGAGACCTTAACCCACAGCAGCTCAGGGCTGTCGAGAAATGCAAGGGTCCCTGCCTCGTTCTTGCGGGAGCGGGCTCGGGCAAGACCAGAGTCATCACCTATAAGCTCGCATATCTCATCACCAAGCGTGGTATTGCCCCATCGCACATCATGGCCGTCACGTTCACCAACAAGGCAGCAGGCGAGATGCGCTCGCGCGTCGATGTGCTCATTGGGACCGACCTCTCCCGCAAGGGACTGTGGATCGGCACGTTTCACTCGCTGTGCGGCCGTATCCTGAGAGAGCAGATCGAGAAACTTGGGCTGGGCTACACGAACAGGTTCGTCATCATTGACGAAGATGACCGCACACGTCTTGTACGACAGGTCCTCAAAGAGCTGAACATGGACCCGAAGACCTACGAGCCACAGAAGATCGTTTATCGCATTTCCGATGCGAAGTCGAATCTAGTTGGTCCCGAAGAGCTCTCTGACTATGGTTACAGCTATATCGAGAAGGCGACGGCGACTGTCTATAAGCTCTATCAGAAGCGTCTCCAGCAAGGGAATCTGCTGGATTTCGACGATCTCATTGCGCTGGTCATCCGATTGTTCGACAAGTGTCCGGAGGTTGAGGAGTACTACGGCTCGAAGTTCGAACATGTTCTGGTGGACGAGTACCAGGATGTGAACAAAATGCAGTATGAACTGGTCAAGCGGCTTTCGAAGACGCATGGCAACGTCACGGTTGTCGGTGACGATGATCAGAGCATCTATGCGTTCCGTGGCGCTAACAGCAAGCTTATTCTCGGGTTCGAGAAGGACTATCCGGGTGCGATGGTCGTCAAGCTTGAGCAGAACTACCGGTCGACGCAGTCCATCCTCGACGCGGCGAATTCCCTGGTGGCACGCAACCGGACGCGTTTTGCGAAGAAGCTCTGGACGGACAACGGAACAGGTACTCCTGTGCATCTGTTCGAAGCTCTGACGCCGGAGGAAGAAGCTAGCTTCGTCGCCTCGAGCATCGATGCGCTGGTCCGGGGCGGTGCAGATCCTCGAGACATGGCGGTCATTTATCGGATGAATAGCCAGTCTCGTGTCATCGAGGAAGCGCTGCTCGCGTCGAATATCCCCTATCAGATTGTCGGTGGGTTGAAGTTCTACCAACGGCAGGAAGTGAAGGACGTTCTCGCATATCTCCGGCTTGGTTTCAACCCCAGCGACAATCTTGCGTTCGAGCGGGCAGTGAGCCGGCCTTCCCGGGGGTTCGGCGACAAGAGCCTCTCCGAACTGAAGCAGCTGGCGGCCGAGCATGGCACGTCGTGGTTCATGGCATTGCCCGAATGGGTCGGGCAGGCGAAGGCCGGCAAGACCAAGGACAAGTTGGAGGCATTTGTCGATCTCATTGTGCACATCGGCGCGGCGGGCGAGTCGGCGATCAGTGCGGCCAACCTCGTGTTTGCCTCGTCGGGACTTCTTGAACAATACAGCGACGAAGGTGAGGAAGGCGACTTCGAACGGCAGTCGAGACGCGAAAATCTCGGGGAGTTCATGCGCACTGTCGATGAGTTCGACAGGATGAGCGAGGACTGCTCGCTGGGGGCCTATCTGTCGCAGGTGGCGCTCATACAGGACCAGGACAGTATGAAGCCAGGCACGGGAACAGGGGTCTTGCTCATCACGGCGCACTCGGCCAAGGGTCTCGAGTTCAGCGACGTGTTCGTCGTCGGTGCTGAGGAAGGGGTCTTTCCCCACCGCCGGGCATTGGACAGCAGCGCCGACATCGAAGAAGAGCGACGGCTGTTCTACGTCGCATGCACACGCGCGCGCAAGGAACTCTCAATAACGTACTGCACGCAGCGCACCAGCTACTACGGCTCGGGATTCCAGGAGCCATCGCGTTTCATCAAGGAGATGGAACTGACCAGGGAGAAGGTTGCCGGAGTATCGTCTCGCGAGCGACCCGAGCTCATCGAGGGCGACACGGTCATGCACAATATCTTTGGTACCGGGAAAGTGCTGGAGGTGTTCTACGATGGCAACAATCAGTATGTGGTCATCGATTTCAAGAAGGTTGGCATCAAGAAGCTGGCCACACAGTATGCCCAGCTGAAGAAAGTGTAGCATGCGTCGCGGATCCGCTCGCGCGATTGCCCCGCTTTCCTCTTGAACTGCGTACGCATGATACTAGAATGACAGCAGTACTACGCGACGAAGGGGTTTCCGTTACGGGGAGGTGTTCATGATTGGTTTTTGGATAACGATGGCAGTCGTCTGTGCCGTGGTAGATGCCTTCCTTCCATACTACCTGCTGGTTTGGTTTTCGGGTGGGGCCGTCGCTGCGCTCCTGTTTTGCTGGGCCGGGTTCAACACGTCAGTGCAGTTTCTTATGTTCTTCCTGGTATCGTTTGCGCTCATGGCACTCGTTGGGCGTTACATCAATTCGCGTTTGTTGAGAGGTGGTTCCAAGATGCGAACGAATACTGAAGAGATGCTAGGGAAGACGGCCAGCGTCGTCATGGCTATCCCAGCTGACGGTGCAGGACGCGTGGCGCTCAAGGGCACGACGTGGAGAGCCATTCTCAATGATGAGACAGCCGTAGCTGCCATTGGCGACAAGGTTGTCGTAGTCTCGATCGAAGGCGTCACCCTGACTGTGAGAAAGGAATAGGAGGTACTCATGCCATTAACGTTCAACTGGTCCATTGTCTGGTGGGTGGTTGGTATTGTGGTTGTTCTCATCTTCGCTCTGCGGTACATCATCATCGTGCGTCAGAGCACCGCTGTCATCATCGAGCGCCTCGGGAAATTCAGCCGGGACCTGAAGCCCGGCCTGCATTTCCTGATCCCTATCCTCGATAGCGTGAGGGCGGTCGTCGACTTGCGGGAACAGGCGTGGGACTATCCACCCCAGGCCGTCATCACAAAGGACAACGTTCCTACGAGCATCGACATCGTTTTGTACTACTATCTCACGGACCCTGTGAAGTCGGTCTATGAGGTGCGCAATCTCAACGAGGCCATCCTCAAGCTCACGATGACGTCTATTCGCAACATCTCGGGCAGTTTGAACCTTGATGAGCTTCTGGTCTCGCGCGAGAATGTCAACAACGAGCTGACTCAGATCGTCGACGTTGCGACGGACCCGTGGGGCGTCAAGGTCACGCGTGCGGAAATCAAGGCGGTGAACCCACCGGCCGAGATCCTCGAGGCCATGACGCGGCAGATGAAGGCGGAGCGTAGCAAACGTGCCGTTATTCTCGAGGCCGAAGGATTCAAGGAAGCCGAGATCAACAAGGCCGAAGGAGAGAAGCAGGCTGCGATTCTTCGTGCCGAGGGCGATCGGCAGCAGAGGATCCTCAGTGCTGAGGGTGAGGGGCAGGCGTTGATCACAGTCGCCAACGCTCGCAAGCAAGCGACGATTGCGTATTTTCAGGGCATCCACGAGGGTGGCGCCTCCCAGGACGTTTTGGCGCTGAAGTACATGGAGACGCTCGAAGCTATCAGCGCAAACCCATCCAACAAGGTGTTCCTGCCGTATGAAAGCAGCGCCCTCATGGGAAGTCTCGGCACCATCAAAGAGCTCTTCAAGGACGCTTCTTCAGAGGCTACTCCGCCGGTTCGAACTGCGAAGGGCAAGTAGCTGGAACCGGCTGTGTGCAGAAGCGCCGGTCACGAAGAACGGCACTTCTGTATACTGTAGTGTTAACCGAGAGAAGGATTGGGACTTTTGGTCTCGCCCCATTGTATTTTGTCCGCCAGCTGATAACATTAGAAATAGTCGCGTGAGCGACAAATCCTGTTGGGAAAGGGGAGGCTATTCAATGAGGAAAGCACTGTCACTTGTCTTGATACTGGTTGTTGTGGTCTCATTCTTTGGTGGTCTATCTGTTGTACCGTCAGCAAAGGCAGTTGCTCAGGAGGTAACGTACAACCTGGCGACTGAGCCCGCGACGATCGATCCAGCCCTTTCACAGGGCATTCCGGAAGCCAACATCATACTGCAGGTCTTTGACGGATTGACGCGTATCGACAACAAGAATATGCCACAGCCAGCGATTGCGAAGAGCTGGACGATCTCCAAGGACCTGAAGACATATGTGTTTACGCTTCGCGATGCGTACTGGACGAACGGAACGCCAGTCACAGCGTATGACTTCGAATATGCCTGGAAGCGCGCTCTCACCCCGGAACTGGCTGCTGCGTACGCCTACCAGCTCTACTATGTGTATGGCGGTGAAGCTTTCAACACGTCCATCAAGGTCGGCAGCAAGTACTATGTCCAGGCTGTCGACGCCAAAGGCAATCCTCTTACGAAGAAAGTAGGGGGCAAGGACGTCCCCGTTCCGGACATGGCGAAAGAGATCGACCCCAGCAAGAACATCGGCGTCAGGGCACTGAATGCCAAGACGCTCAAGGTCTATCTCCAGTCGCCCACCGTCTACTTCCTCAACTTGACGGCGTTCCCTACGCTGATGCCAGTCTGCAAGGCTGTTGTCAGCAAGAATGACAAGTGGGCCTCCGATGTCACAAACTTCGTCACCGATGGACCGTTCAAGGTCACGCAGTGGTCGCACAATGAGAAGATGGTCTTCGTCAATAACCCGACGTACTGGGACAAGAGCAAGGTCAAGCTCACGAAAATCACCTACTACATGGTCGAGGATGAGTCAACTGCGCTTTCGATGTTCCAGAGCGGTCAGTTGGATGCGTCGGCCACCGTACCCATCTCAGAGTTGCCCAAGCTGGTCGCCTCAGGCGATGCACAAATCCTTCCGTACCTGGGGACATACTACTATATGTTCAATGTCACCAAGAAGCCGTTCAACGACGTCCGCGTGCGTAAGGCTTTGACGCTTGCGATCAACCGCAAGGGCATCACGCAGTCCATCACTCAGGGCGGACAGGTCCCCGCGCTGGCGTATGTTCCCTACGGTATTGCAGACGCGCTTCCTGGCAGCGATTTCCGCAAGGCTTCCCAGGTGAGTTTCTACAAGGACAACGATATCGCGACTGCAAAGGCATTGCTTGCTCAGGCCGGTTATCCCAATGGCAAGGGGTTCCCAGCCTTCACACTGCTCTACAACACCTCCCAGGCACACAAATCCATTGCCGAGGCGATCCAGCAGATGTGGAAGAAGAACCTTGGTATTACCTGCACCCTCAAGAACGAGGAGTGGGGCGTCTACCTGGATGACCGGACAAACCTCAACTACACTGTTGCGCGTGCGGGCTGGATTGGTGACTACATGGACCCCAACACGTTCCTGGACATGTTTGTAACGAATGGCGGAAACAACGGCACCGGCTGGAGCAACAAGTCTTACGATGCTCTCATCGCAAAGGCCAAGGCGACTACCGACCCGAAGGCGCGCATGGCGACACTGCATGCCGCAGAGAAGATCCTCATGACAGATATGCCCATTCTTCCAATCTACTACTACACGAACACGGTGCTCCTGAAGAAGAGCATCAAGAACTTCTACCAGTCGACGCTGGGATTTGTCGACTGGAAGAACGCCTACATGGGATAGCTGTCAGAAACATCTTGACGGCGGCACACACGATCTAGACAGGAAAAGAAGCGGGGCGGCTCTACTCTGGAAGGTGGAGAGCCGCCCCCAGTTTTATCTATGGAGGTCCTATGCTCAAGTTTATTCTGCAACGTGTGCTCTCGATGATTCTTGTCGTCCTCATTGTCGCATCCGCTACCTTCTTCATGATGCGCCTGCTTCCATCGGGGCCCTTCTCCCGCGAAAAGAAGCTGCCAGCTCAGATCATCAAGAACCTCGAGGCCCGCTATCACTTGGACGACCCGCTCTGGAAGCAGTATGTCGACTACATGAAGAACCTTCTGCGGGGTGACCTCGGTCCCAGTTTCAAGTACACGGACCGTACCGTCAACAACATCATCAACGATGGATTTCCTGTGTCGGCTGCATTGGGAGTGGTGGCGGTGATTCTTGCCGTCGGCATCGGCATCCCGCTGGGCATCTGGGGTGCACTCAAGCAGAACGGCTGGCAGGACAATCTTGTGATGTTCGTCGCGCTCCTGGGCGTATCCGTTCCCAACTTCATCATGGCGGTATTGCTCATGTTCATCTTTGCCTTGGGACTACACCTCGTGCCTGCCGCTGGCTGGGGTTCCATAAAACAGATTATCCTTCCCGCCTTTACGCTGGCAGGGTATCCGATAGCATTCCTAGCACGTCTTGTGCGCTCGTCCATGCTCGAGGTCCTGCGCCAGGAGTACATCACGACGGCACGGGCAAAAGGACTCTCTGAGCGCCTTGTCATTTTCCGGCACGCACTTCGCAACATCCTCATCCCGGTCGTTACGGTGTTGGGGCCGCTTATCGCGGCGGTGTTCACGGGAAGTTTTGTTGTCGAGAAGATCTTCGCAATCCCGGGTCTGGGCCGTTACTACGTCACCAGTATCAATGACCGCGACTACACGACCATCCTGGGCGTGACCATCTTTTACAGCGCCCTGCTGGTGTTCCTGAACTTCATGGTAGACCTCACGTATGCCTGGCTCGACCCACGTATCCGCTACGTCGAAAGGAAGGTGTCGTGATGGCTGCGCAGACTGCATGGCAATTCAAGGAAGGCGTTGCGCCTGATGCAGGTTCATTCGTTCCTGCCCCCAAGGATTCTGGCGAGCTGCAGCAGATTGCTGGACGGTCGACTACGTACTGGAGCGACGCCATACGCCGGATTCGCCGCAACAAGCTGGCCGTCGTAGGGTTCTGGATCATTATCGCCCTGTTCGTCGTCGCCATCGTCGGACCGATGGTGTCACCATACAGCTACGAAGATCAGGACCTGGACAATACGTTTCAGTCCCCCACGCTGCGACATCCCTTCGGAACGGATCAGCTGGGACGCGATCAGATGACACGTGTCATGTACGGTTCGCGCATCTCGCTTGCCGTGGGCATTGTTTGCGCGGCTCTCAACTTTCTCATCGGGGTGACCTATGGCGGAATCTCCGCTTACTTTGGAGGGCGGGTCGACGACATCATGATGCGTATCGTCGATATCCTGTACGGTATACCCACGCTGATCATCGTTATCCTGCTGACGGTGCTGTTCAAGGACAAAGGCGTCAATCCTCTGGTGAATGTGTTTATTGCCATCGGGCTTACCTACTGGCTACCTATGGCGCGCATTGTCCGAGGCGAGATTCTGTCGCTCAAAGAACGTGAGTTCGCGCTGGCCGCGAAGACCATCGGCGCCCCGAACAACCGTATCCTCTTCAGGCACTTGATCCCCAATGCCATGGGTCCCATCATTGTCACAGTGACGCTGGAGATTCCAGCCGCGATCTTCACCGAGGCTTTTCTCAGCTACATAGGGCTGGGCGTCAGCGCGCCGGTGGCCAGCTGGGGCGTTCTTGCCTCAGACGGTACCGAAGCTATCCGTTCATTCCCCTACCTTGTGCTGTTTCCAGCACTCGCGATCAGTCTGACGATGTTTGCATTCAACTTCCTGGGCGACGGCCTGCGCGATGCGCTGGACCCACGCCTGAGGCAGTAGGGGGTGCGCAATGGATGAAAACAATGTTCTGATGCGCATCCAGGGTCTTACGACCAATTTCCACACCTATGCGGGCGTTGTCCATGCGGTGGACGACATGACCCTGACCATTCCAAAGGACTCTGTCGTCGGTATTGTGGGCGAGTCCGGTTCTGGCAAGTCAGTGACGATGATGTCCGTCATGCGCCTCATCCCGAGCCCTCCTGGCCGGATTGAGGGCGGGCACGTGTGGTTTGATGGTACAGCGCTGAGAATGCCGGACCGGATGGAGAAGGATGGTCCCAACAAGGGGATGGTCGATCTGCTGAGTCTTTCTGCCGAGGCCATGATGAAAGTGCGAGGCCGCCATATCGCCATGATTTTCCAGGATCCGATGGTCTCTCTTAATCCGGTGCTGACCATTGGCCTGCAGATGACGGAGTCCATGGTGGTGCACGGCCTTGCGACAAACAAAGAGGCCTGGAAGAGGGCCGTCGACATGCTCGCCCTGGTGGGCATTCCCAATCCCGAAGAACGCATGCGTGACTATCCTCACCAGTACTCGGGCGGTATGCGGCAGCGCGTTATGATTGCCATGGCGCTTTCGTGCAATCCGGAACTAGTCATTGCCGACGAACCAACGACATCTCTGGACGTTACGGTTCAGGCACAGATCCTGGAACTGATGAAGGAGTTGAAAGTGAAACTCAAATCCAGCATTATCATCATCAGTCATGACCTTTCCATCGTAGCCGGCATGGCCGACAAGGTGGTTGTCATGTATGCAGGACGCGTGCTCGAAGAAGCGAACGTCTACGATCTCTACGAGAAGCCCGGGCATCCGTATACCATGGGACTCATGAAGTCCGTCCCGCGCCTTGACGCCGAGGACCGGGAACGTCTGGTCCCTATCGAAGGGAGTCCCCCAGACCTGCTGGCGCCTCCCATTGGGTGCAAGTTCGCTCCACGCTGCAAGTACGCCATGAACATCTGCCGTGAGCAGGAACCGCAACTCGTCACAGTCGGAGAAGGGCACCGTGCTCGGTGTTTTCTCCACCATCCGACTGCGCCGGCAGTTCCTGGATTTGTAAAGGTGGGATAACGATGGATACCATACTCAAGGTCGAACATCTCAAGAAGTACTTTGCAGTCAATGTCGGCGGACCGTTTGCGCGACACATGGCCAGTCTGAAGGCTGTCGACGATGTTTCGTTTGAGGTCGGTCGGGGCGAAACGGTAGGACTGGTCGGTGAGACGGGTTGCGGTAAGACGACTGTCGGCAGAACCATCGTGGGTCTGTATGCGCCGACAGCGGGCACCATTACCTATTGTGACGAAAACCTGTGCGCTCTGACGCGGGAAGCCATGCGCAAGGTTCGCAGCAAACTGCAGATGATCTTTCAGGATCCCTATGCGTCGCTCAATCCACGGATGACGGTAGGAAACATCGTCGAAGAACCGATGGACATCTTCAGTATTGGAACCATGGCCGAGCGCCGGGAGCGTGTTCAGGAACTGTTGCGCACGGTTGGACTCAACCCGGAACACATCAACCGGTTTCCACACGAGTTCTCTGGGGGACAGCGTCAGCGCATCGGCATAGCTCGAGCTCTGGCCATGAATCCGGAGTTCATCGTTGCGGACGAACCCATTTCGGCCCTTGATGTCAGTATTCAGGCCCAGATTGTGAATATGCTCGAAGATCTACAGCAGAACCTGGGACTGACATATCTGTTCATCGCTCATGACCTCGCGATGGTCAAGCATATCAGTGACCGTGTGATCGTGCTGTACCTGGGCAAGATTGTCGAAGTGGATGAAAGCAAGGATATTTACAAACATCCATTGCATCCGTATACAAAGGCTCTGCTGTCGGCAGTGCCTATCCCTGATCCGCGGATTGAGATGCAACGCCAGCGTATTGTACTCAAGGGAGACCTTCCCAGTCCGGTGAATCCGCCGAGCGGGTGCCATTTCCGAACGCGGTGCCCCATTGCACAACCGATATGCGCTGAGCAGGAGCCCGAGCTGCGTGACATGGGTTCTGGTCACATGGTCTCCTGTCACTTCGCGAGTTAGGGATCTTTCTGGCAAGTCTCACGGGGCCGGCCGAAAGGCCGGCCCCTGTCTGTTCCGGATCCAGCCAGGGCTCGATGAGGTTGGAAAACCCGAAAATTCGCATATAACTCAAGAGAAGCGGTTTCTGACAACCTGCAAGCCACCTGCGTGTGCCGTTGGAGGCTCAGTGTAGCGTGGTTGCGCAGGTTGCTGACGGCAATCATGGAACATGGGAGGAACAATGGAAGAATTTGAGAAGACCCTGAGCCGGCAGCAGGCAGCCATCGAGGCCGAGCGCTGTCTCTACTGTTACGATGCGCCATGCCAGGCGAAGTGCCCGGCGCACGTTCCGGTGCCCGAGTTCATACAATCGATTCGCAGCGGGAACTTGCACGGGGCCCGGACCCTTCTACAGACGTCTCATCCATTCATCGAGACGTGTGGCCGTATTTGTCCCGAAGAAGCGTTTTGTCAGTCTGTATGTACGCGGTCGAAGATAGATGCCCCTCTGCGCATTCGGGAGCTGCATCGTTTCGTCACAGACTCGACCGATCCATCTGATCGCATGGAGCTGCCTGAAACCACCTTGGGCAGGGTTGCCATCATCGGGGCTGGCCCTGCGGGACTAGCCTGTGCCCGCGAGCTGAGGGTCAGGGGATTCTCCTGTGACGTGTTCGAGGCTCGGCAGGTGGGTGGCGTGCCCAGTCAGGAAGTGTCCACGCATCGGTATCCGCGCGAGGTTGACGAACGGGAAGTCCACTTCCTGACATCCACATTCGCTGCGCATGTCTGTACAGAGCGCGTGGCAGACCTGAAACCTCTGGCTGCTGATTATGACGCCGTCTTTGTCGCAACAGGACTACCCTTCGAGAGTGACATGAACGTCGAAGGCACTCAGCTGGTGGGTGTGCATCAGGCCCGCGAACTCCTGCGCAAGATGAAATCTGGCGCAATCAGCGGTGCAGGAAACCGCGTAGGTGTTATCGGTGGCGGCAATGTTGCAATCGAGGTAGCCTCCATGCTCCGTGAGGAAGACCCGACACGAGATGTCACTGTGGTTTACCGTCGTAGCATCAAGGAGCTGAAGGCATTCAAGAAGGAGATCGAAGAAGCCACGGCGCTTGGGGTGACCTACCAGTTCCTGGCAATCCCGGACAAGGTTGTTGGCAGCCATCGCGTGGAGGGGCTGCAGGTCACGCAGGCTCATCTGTGCGAAGAGGATGAATCCGGCCGATGCAGGTCTGAACCCCTGCCAGGGTCGAGCTTCACCATACCACTCGACACGGTGGTTGTCGCTATCGGACAGCGCATCGACCAGGGTGTGTTTCCTGGTCTTGCTCGCAGCGACTCAGGACTCATCAGCGTAGGGGAGAACATGCAGACCAGCATGCCGGGCGTCTATGCCGGTGGTGACGCCGTTCATGGTGCTCAGACTGTTGTGGAGGCTGTGCGTGACGGCAAGAAAGCGGCGGAGCAGATTGCCGCGTTTGTGGCGGGAGGCAAGTGATGTATCGAGAACATGACCTTTCCTACGATTTCTTGGGCATACATCTTGAGAACCCCTTCATTTTGTCTGCGGCTCCGCCCACGGATGAACTGGATATGGCGATTGACGGACTGAAGGCAGGATGGGCCGGAGTCGTCCTCAAGACTACGTCTGTCGAGAGCAATCCCGTCAACCTGAAGTACCCGATGATGTCGTCGTTTGGCACAGCTGCGCACAAACTATGGGGATTGGGCAATATCGACCTCATTTCGCAATATCACATCGACGAGATCTGTGAGCGGGTCGCAGCACTGAAGCGCATGTTCCCCACGAAGATGATTGCAGCTTCTATCATGGGGTCAAGAAAGGAAGACTGGCAGTCTCTGGTCTGGCAGCTCAAGAAGGCCGGCGTCGACCTTGTCGAGTGCAGTTTCAGCTGTCCACAGGGAAGCATGGGTGAAGCCCCCGGCCGGATGCTTGCTCAGAGTGTCGAGGCGACGGAGAAGGTTGCACGCTGGGTGAAAGAAGTTGCCGGAGACACCCCTGTCCTCATCAAGATCACGCCTCAGGTCACGGACATTGTCGAGATTGCCAGGGCACTGAAGCGAGCCGGCGTCGACGGCGTCACGGCAAGCAACTCGGTGCCCGCGCTGATCGGAGTCGATGTGGAGACGCTTGAACCACGCCCTTCTCTCTTTGGCGAGGGGGCATATTCAGGGATGACGGGCATGGCGATCAAGCCCCTCACTCTCCGCACCATTGCAGAGATTGCCCGCAACGTGGACATCACTATCAGTGGGAACGGCGGGGCCTACTCATGGAGCGATGCGGTGGAACTGATGGCTGTTGGAGCTTCCAACGTGCAGTTCTGTACGCTCCCGATGCACCATGGGTTTGGCACGATACGAGATCTCAAGAGCGGTCTTGCAGACTATCTGGACCGCAAGGGATATGCATCGCCCCTGGACATCGTCGGCAAGGCGCTCAAGAGCATCAAGGGCCAGGAAGAGCTGGTCACGCCTCGCTCTCGTTCGGACATCGACCTTGACAAGTGCATCGGTTGCGGTAACTGCTTCCGTGCCTGCAGCGATGGAGCTCACAGAGCGATTCTGTGGGATGCCGAGAAGAGGCAGCCCTCTGTGGATGCCGAGAAGTGTCCTGGGTGCGGCCAGTGCATGCAGGTCTGCCCGGTGAACGCTATTCGGATGAAAGAAGAACTGGACGGCAAGGTCCACTACTTCGAATTCAAGGGAACTCACTAAGCCTGGTTCAAGACTCTCCGTCCCCTGTGGCGCTTGTCGCAGGGGACATTCGCATGTGCCGCCGGTTGAGTGCTGTCGTGAACCCGGTATACTTACGAAGAGTATTTGTCACGTTTATTTGCCAACCGAAATCTTGAGGAGGTAGCATGAGCAATGATGAGCAGTTCTCGACCTTGCGGTCGAAAAGAGAGCAGATCATTGCAGGTGGAGGGCCCGGTCGTGTCAAGAAACAGCACGAAGCTGGCAAGCTGACTGCACGCGAGCGCATCGAGCTTCTGCTGGACTCGGGTTCTTTCCAGGAAGAAAACGTTTTCGTGAGCCACCGGAATCCCGGGTTCGGACTGGACAAGCAGGAATTGCCTGGCGATGGCGTGGTCACAGGCCACGGGTACGTCGATGGTCGCCTGGTCTTCGTCTACTCTCAGGATTTCACGGTCGCAGGGGGTTCACTCGGCGAGATGCACGCAGCCAAGATCGCTCATGTTCAGGACCTTGCCGTGAAGTATGGAGCTCCCATTGTCAGCATCAGCGATTCCGGTGGAGCTCGCATCCAGGAGGGAATCGATTCGCTGAAGGGCTACGCCAGCATCTTCTACCGAAATACGATCAGCTCAGGAGTCATTCCCCAGATTTCCATGATCGCGGGTCCGTGTGCCGGTGGCGCTGTGTACTCACCGGGCATCATGGATTTTGTCGTCATGACCGACCAGGCTCGCATGTTCATCACCGGTCCCAAGGTCATCCAGAGCGTCACGGGCGAAGAAGTCACAGACGAGGAGCTCGGAGGTCTCACCGTGCACGCCGAGAAGAGCGGCAACGTTCACCTGGCGGCAGCCAATGATGAGGAGGCCATCCAGCTGATCCGAGAGCTCCTGTCGTATCTGCCCGCGAACAACAGCGAAGACGCTCCTGCGGCACAGAGCAACGACCCCGTCGATCGAAGCACGGCGGAAATCGGGGACATCATCCCTGCGGAAGCGAACAAGCCGTACGACGTGCGCAAGGTCATAGGGAGTCTGGCGGACGAAGGCAAGTTCTTTGAGATAGCTGAGGGTTTCGCGAAGTCAATCTGCGTTGGCTTCGCGCACATGGGCGGGCAAGTCGTCGGAGTGGTCGCCAATCAGTCCAGGTCGATGGCAGGAGTCCTGAACATTGACAGTTCAGACAAGGCTGCTCGCTTCGTTCGTTTCTGCGACGCGTTCAACATTCCGCTGCTCACCCTGGTGGATGTCGGTGGATACCTTCCGGGCGTCGACCAGGAGTACGGGGGCATTATCCGGCACGGAGCCAAGCTTCTCTACGCCTTCTCGGAGTGCACCGTGCCCAAGGTAACCGTTATTCTTCGCAAGGCATATGGTGGAGCGTACATCGCGATGTCGTGCCGAGATCTTGGCGCAGATTTCGTGTTTGCGCTTCCATCGGCTGAGATCGCTGTGATGGGGGCAGATGGCGCTGCCCAGATCATCTTCTCGAAGGAGATCCGCGAGGCTTCAGATTCGGAGGCCACGCGTCAGAAGCTCATTGCCGACTACAAGGACAAGCTCTACAACCCCTACGTGGCCGCAGAACGAGGTCTCGTTGATGACATCCTGGAGCCATCCCAGCTTAGAAGTCGCATCATTCGCTCCTTCAGAGCCGCCGCAAACAAGCGCGAGGACCGACCGACGCGCAAACACGGGAACATCCCGCTCTAGGAAGGGCTATCATGATTCGCATGGATTTGCACGAACAGGACGTGACCGACGAGGAGTTGGCTGTCGTTGCAGGAGCTGCATTGGCTGCGGCCAAAGGGAACGAGAGCCCTGCTTTCCTGTCCGATTTGTCCACTCTTGACGACGCCTCTGCAGCGGCAGCCCTGGCCGCGATGGTTGCTGCCGGAGTGTCGTTCCAGCAGTTAGAACCGCCTCTGCCCGCTGCCAACGCGGCATGGAGACGACCACCATATGAACAATCAGTCAGGCCGCGCTGGCGCTGACGGGAGGATAGGCCATGAAAAAGTACAGGATCACCGTTAATGGCAAGACGTTTGACGTCGACGTAGAAGAAGTAGGCGCGCAGAAACCCGGGCATTCGCCAGTATCAGCTCCGGCGGCCGTTGCTCCTGTTCCGGTTGTTGCCCCCGCTCCTGCGCCTGTTCCTGCACGCAGGGCAGTGACTGGTCAGGCACCTGCCGCGGCGAGCCCGGCGACCCCAATACCCGCTGCTCCGGCAGGCGGTGCGACAGCCATGAAGTCGCCGCTGCCCGGCAAGATTCTGAAGGTCATGGCGACGCCCAGAAGTTCCTGGAAGAAAGGCGACACGCTGCTTATCATTGAGGCCATGAAGATGGAAAACGAGATTCTTGCTCCCCGTGATTGCACGGTCGAGGAAGTCGCCGTCGAGTCCAACCAGACTGTTAAGACTGGGGATCTTCTGCTGAAGCTTGCATGACAGGTAGCAACTTGCCCGGTCGGAACACTCCTCGGAGGCATTGGCTCACGAGGAGTGTTCCGCATTCTTGGAGAACTCGTCCGGTCTTGTACAATGACTCCAGGAAGCACACTTCAAAAAAAAAGTGGGGTAGCGTATGACAGACTTGCTGCGTGGTATTGTCGGTATGTCAGACTGGCGTGTATGGGCGATGTTCGGCGTCGGTCTGGCGCTTATTTGGCTCGCAGTGAAGAAGGAGTATGAGCCGAACCTCCTGTTGCCCATGGGATTTGGCTGTCTGCTGGCCAACATCCCGTTTTCGTCGGCGGTCGGCGGCGGCTTCCTGGACGTCTTGTTCAAGGGCGGTATCACGAATGAGCTGTTCCCCATCCTCATCTTCATCGGCGTGGGAGCAATGATCGATTTCGGTCCACTCCTGCAGGATCCCGAGATGTTGTTCTTTGGGGCGGCAGCGCAATTCGGAATCTTCTTTACGATGATGCTGGCTCTGCTGGTCGGACGTATCCCCGGCGTCACGGGCATTCCAGGTCTCAGAGAGGCTGCTGCGATTGGAATCATCGGGGCAGCTGACGGACCGACGGCGATCTATGTCGCTACGCGGTTTGCTCCAGGATTGCTGGCCCCGATCACCGTGGCCGCCTATTCATATATGTCGCTTGTCCCGATTATTCAACCACCGGTCATTCGGGCGCTCACGACCCGCGAA
>NZ_QXIY01000007.1 GCF_003570995.1 Candidatus Cryosericum septentrionale | reverse complement strand
CATCACGGTCGCCGACAAGACGTTCGCCATCGTGCCGGAGACACAGCTCAAGTACCATGGCAAGGCGATTGCGCCGGCCGACATAGCTGCCAAGCTGCTGTCTGCAGGCAAGCTCTACGCCACCGTGCAGGGGACGAAGCAGGCCGATACGACCCTCCTCGCCAATCTCGTCATCGTTCAGGATGGGGCTAGCAGCGAGCAGGCAACCGCCAGCAACGAGCAGCAGGTACGTGGCAAGGTCACAGTCGTGACGGCTACCGTGCTGCACGTCGACGGGTTCGCCAATGACATCGTCCTTAATGCTGACACGAAGGTCGAACAGGTCGGCGCTGGGAAGCTGGACATCACCGCCATCAAGGTCGGGCAGACCGTCCAGGTCCACGTGGTTCTGTCGGGTACGACGTACACTGCGCAGCAGGTCCACATCGAGGACAAGTACGTGAAGGCAGCGAAGGGCAACGGCAAGCACTGACCGTAGTCTGCCATTTTTCCTCCTGGCCCGCAGGGATGACCTGTGGGCCCTTTCTATTCCTGCAAGCCCTGGAACAGCAGGCGACTCTTGCCGAACTCCGCGTCAGAAGTATGATAACCAAGATGAAGGCGCCTCCTCAGGAAGTGGGGGGTTGTTGGCCACGAACCGCCCGAGTGGGTCTCGGGCGGTTACTATGTGGTTGCCGGTATTGTCCATAGCGTTGCGAGCAGTACCATGTGACCATGGACATGGTCACTCGTAAGTCGCTGCTCTATCGTACCGGCATCGGCGGCACTGGCGCCTATGCGGCGACGCACGTCGTCGGTTGCTCGCATGGCTGCCGCTTCCCGTGCTACGCCTTCCTCATGATGCAGCGGTTTGGCAAGGTCGCCTCGTATGAGGAATGGTGTCAGCCTCGGCTGGTCGCCAATGCGCTGCAGCTGGCACAGAAGGAACTCCCGCGGTTGCGTGGCAAGGCGCGCTATGTGCACCTCTCGTTTGCAACCGACACATTCATGTACCAGCATCCAGAGGTCACTGCATTGACGCTCCAGCTCATGCGCCTCATCAACTCCTATGACATCCCCGTGCATACGCTGACCAAGGGGGTCATCCCGGACGAGGCGCTGCAGCTGTCGCACCACAACCAGTTCGGCATCACTCTGGTTTCGGTCGACGAGGACTTCCGCACGCGGTACGAACCGGGTACCGCCCCTTATCCCGAGAGGATTGCGGGACTACGCCGCGCGCACGACCTTGGGTTACACTGCTTCGTCAACATGGAGCCATATCCTCCACCCAACATCTGGCAGCAGGACGTCCTCCGCGTCCTCGAGGCTGTCGATTTCGTGGATGAGATCCGTCTGGGCCAGCTCAACTACAACGACACCGTCAAGCAGTATCCGGGGTGGCGCGCGTTCTACCGGCGAACGGGCGTCACCGCACGTGACTGGTGTGCAGCGCACGGCATCGGCTATGGTGGCATTGCAGCGGCCGACGCTCCGCGCGGCCGGCGTAGGACATCGGACCCCGGGGACCTGTTCAGTGCCTGAACCCATCTGTTACACTTCGGGACGGTTCCAAAAGTGTAACAGTCTCCACGCGGGCGAGCCCTTCGGCCGGAATCGTGCTATAACAACATCACGCGATGACGTGCGCGTGATGGGGAGGAAGAGATGACGGACGACGAGCGAACGCAATGGGAGGTCGTGGCACGGGCGTTGGAGGAAACGGGGGATTACCGTATCGTCCGAAAACTCCACCAGGTGGAGCGGTACACCGAACCCGACGGTGAGCCGATTCAGCTGGGCCTAGTCCTCGACACGGAAACGACCGGTCTCGACGCACAGGTGGATGACGTCATCGAGCTGGGCATGGTCCTGTTTGAGTACGCGCCTACTACGGGACGCGTCTACCGAATCGTCGACGCCTTCGACGAGCTGAGGGACCCCGGACGCCACATCCCTGCCGAGATCACGGCCATGACCCACATCACGGACGACATGGTCCAGGGGCACCACGTTGATGCCGCAGCCGTGGAAGCCTTTGCCTCGCGCGCCACGCTGGTCATCTCCCACAACGCCGCTTTCGATCGCCCGTTTGTAGAGAAGACGTGGCGGGTGTTTGAGACCAGGCCATGGGCGTGTTCCATGAGCCAGGTTCACTGGCACGACGAAGGTGTCGGGACCCAGAAGCAGGAGCTCATTGCACTCTGTCTGGGCTTCTTCTATGAGGCCCACCGCGCCGAGAACGACTGCCGGGCGCTTCTGCACATTCTCGCCGGCACGCTGCCGTTGTCTGGTCGTCCAGTCCTGAAGCCTCTGCTTGACCACGCCGTGGCTGACGATGCCCACATCTGGGCCGTGGGTGCTCCATTCGAGGCGAAGGATCTGCTGAGGATGCGAGGGTACAGGTTTAATAACGGCACCAACGGCAAGCCCAAAGCTTGGCACATCACGGTGATGGCAGACGAACTGGACGCTGAGTTGGCGTTTCTGGACGGCGTCTACGGCGGGAACGCACGCAGCATGGTGCGCATCGATATGACGTCGCCGCTGGACCGATTCTCGAGCCGGGGCTGACATGGAGCGGCTGGTTTTTGACGTTGAGACCCTCGGGACGACCTGGGAATCGTTGGACCCTGCTGTCCAGGAATCACTGCTGCGATCGGCGGACACGAACGAAGAACGCCAGGAAGTGCGGGACTCGCTGGGCCTCTTCCCCGTTACGGCACAGATAGCCTGTATTGCGCTCTACTCGCCCGAACAGGACCACGCGGCCGTCTTCTTCCAGGTACCGAACGCTGGGGTAGAAACCGTCCGCGAGGAGAAGGCGGTGTTTGTCCCCTGCACCGAGAAGGAGTTGCTGATGCACTTCTGGGAAGCGGCCGGCAGGGCGAAGCAGGTCATCACGTTCAACGGGCGCGGCTTCGACTGCCCCTTCCTCCTGGTGCGCTCGGCGGCCAACCGTGTGCGTCCGACCATCGACCTCATGCCCAATCGTTACAGCAACCAGCACGTGGACCTCATGGACCAGTTTACGTGGTTTGGGGCGCTTCGGCGCCGTTTCTCCCTTGAGGTCTGGTGCAATGCGCTCGGAGTGGAGCAGCCCAAGCGCGAAGTGCACGGGAGCGATGTTGCCGCCCTGTACGCCGCCGGCGAGTACATGAGGATCGCGCGATATTGTCTGGGTGATGCCAAGGCGACCGCGCAGCTGTTCGACCTTTGGAGCAAGTACATGCGGTACACCGGGTCGGGGCAGGAGCAGACGCCAAGATAGCGCCAGACCCTTCCTCGAAGGATGCGTGGGTCCCCGCCTCCGCGGGTGTCACGGTCCGTGGGATGAGCGTCGGGTAGAACTTCCCTATATCTGTCTCTGTGCGGCCTTGATGATGTCCGCGAGGACGCCTGAGGCGGTAAGGATGGGTCCTCCGCCGATGCCGCGGACGACGACCGGGAGGTCGCCGAACCGACTGGTGCTGAACAGGAAGATGTTCTCAGATGGTTCCAGCGTCCCCCAGACGGATGCCTGCGCGAAGCTGCGGAGGCCGAGCGTCACAGTCCCGTCAGCAGAGGTGGATCCGACGTAGTACGTGACCATCCCTGGTTGCCGGGCTGCCGTCAGGCGAGCCGCAAGGCGTGCCATGCCGTTACCCTGGAAGGCGTCAAAATCGGGGTAGTCCTGGTCGAGCAGTGGCTCCTGGTCGACATCGCCGATGCTGGTTGGGAGCCCCATGGTCTTGGCCAGGATGACGATCTTGCGCAGGGCGTCGCGGCCGGCAAGGTCCGTCAGTGGATTGGGTTCCGCAAACCCTCTCCGCATCGCGTCTGCAATAGCTGCGTCCAGTGGAAGCCCGCGGTTGAAGCCCCCCAGGATGCACGACAGCGAACTGCTGGGCAGGGCAACAATGCGCTGGATGGTGTCACCGGTTGTCATGAGGTCGACAAGCGTGCTGATGACAGGCAGGGAGCCGCCAACGGTGCATTCATAGCGGAACGGCGTGCTAGCTTGCTGGCTTGCTGCCCGCGCCTGCTCAAACCAGCCGGGCGTCTCGGCCAGTGGGATCTTATTTGCCGTGACGACCGGGATGCCCATCCCCAGAGCTTCCAGGAGCAGAGGCCCTGTCTCGGCCGTGGCCGTGACGTCGACCAGCACGTACCGTGTGGCATCTGGAAGCCCGAAGCGGTCGAAGATGGGATCCAGGACGTCAAGCGTCATGCCAGGCGCGCGCTGTGTCCATTCGTCGAAGGAGGCCCCCCTGTCGGCTGCTCGCAGTGCCAGGTCGTCGCCCAGCGCGACGCTGCTGCTGCGCACGACAGCGGCGTACTGCATGTGGACGCCGGTCTCGCGCTCGATGCGTGCCCGGTTCTCGATCGCCAGGTGGACCAGCGGAGCCCCGACCTTGCCGTATCCCAGTTGGATGACGTGTGTCGTAGGTGCTGTTTTCATTGCAGTTCCTCCTCGATGATGCGCGCTATTGTCTCTGGATCCGAGGGTACGTGGCGCGGCCCATTGGCACAAGCGTCCAGCGACGGAGCTCCCTGGATACCGAGTGCGGCCGTCTGCCCCGTTGCCAGTGCGATGGTCGTGTCCGGGTCCTTGAGGAGGTTGCCGGTGATGATCAGCAGAGCGCTCTCGCCGGGACGCACGACCTGCTCGCGCGTCAGCCTGCGCAAGCCGGCAAGAGTGGCAGCCGATGCGGGTTCACACCCGATGGCCTGGCGGTCGAGGTCGTGCTTTGCCTGCAGGATCTCAGCATCGGTGACAGTGGTCACGACACCGTCCGTGAATCGGATGGCACGCACGGCCTTTGCGTAATTGACTGGGTTGCCGATACGGATGGCGGTCGCGACCGTTTCGGGCTGCATGGGCTCAAAGTGTTGGAAGCCGCCCTGCGCTGCACGCGCGAACGGGGATGCCCCCTCGGCCTGGATGATCGCGAGGCGCGGCACGCGGTCGATGAAGCCCAGCGCCTTCATCTCGATGAGTGCCTTGCCGAACGCGCTGGTGTTGCCCAGGTTTCCTCCCGGGACGACGATCCAGTCTGGCAGCATTCTCCCCAGCTGGAAGAAGCTGTCCAGGATGATGGTTTTCTGCCCTTCCAGGCGGAACGGGTTCAGCGAGTTGACCAGGGTCAGATTGTGCTGCGCGGCCATCTGTTCCACCGCGTGCATGGCGTCGTCGAAGCTGCCGTCGATCTGCAGGGTGTGAGCGCCGTATGCAAGCGCCTGCGCCAGCTTGCCTTGCGCAATCTTGCCATTAGGGATGAGGACGAAAACCGGAATGTGGGCGCGGGCGCCATATGCGGCCAGCGAAGCGGAGGTGTTGCCGGTGGAGGCGCAGATGAGCGCACGCGCTCCCTGATGTCTGGCCCAGCTCACGGCTACGGTCATGCCCCGGTCCTTGAAGGAGCCCGTGGGGTTTTCTCCTTCGTGCTTGGCCCAGAGGGCGGATAGGCCGAGAGGGGCGGGGTCCAGTGCGTAGAGGTTCGTGCGGCCTTCCGGGAAGGTGACAATGTCGTCTGCAGGCAACTCCAGCACGAGTTCGCGGTAGCGCCAGACGCCGGAGAGGTCCTGCGGCACACGGGACGCGAGGCGCGACTCGAACCTGGCGGCGAGAGCAACAGGAGGCGGAGCGCTGTCCATGTGGAGCTGAACGTCGAGCAGCCCGCCGCAATCGCATCGGAGCCGCCGGTCTTCGACAGGGTAGGTCGATCCACACGTTACGCATATCAATTGTCTGTTCATGGGCTCACCTCGATTTCAGTATGCCGCAGAACGGCCCGGTGACAACTGCTGTAACACTCTCGTGTCGAATGGAACCGTCCCGAGAGTGTTACACTCCCCGCGCATGCGGGAATCCAGTCTTCGAATGTTCCCTCAGCGCAGCTTGTCGAGTTCCTCTTTGGTGAGGCGGTTGTGCCGGATGAGGCGCCCGGTGGTGGCGAAGACGACGTCTTCGGCGATGTTGGTCGCCAGGTCGGCGACGCGCTCGAGGTTGCCGCTGATGAACAGGATCTGGAGTGCCCGGTCGATCGTGCTGGGATCGGCCATCATGTAGGTGAGGAGCTCTCTGAGGATCTGGTTGTCCAGCTGGTCGACGATGTTGTCACGTTCCACGACGTCAATGGCAAGGCGGGTGTTCTGGGTCGAGAACGCCGTCATCGCGTCGGCGAGCATCTTCCGCGCTTCTTCGCTCATGCGGGGGATGTCAATGTAGGGCTTGATGTCCGGACGCGCGATCAGGTACTGTGCGCTTTCGGCGATGTTGACGCCATGGTCCGCCAGGCGCTCGAGGTCTGTGCCGATCTTGGCGTACATGTACACGTGACGCAAGGTGTGTGCCTCAGGCTGATAGAGCGCGATGAAGTTGATGGTTTCGCGTTCGACGGCGTGGTCGAACTCATTTGCCATGGGCTCGTCGACGTCGATGACCTCCTTGGCAAGAGCTTCGTCCTTGGTCACGATAGCCCTCGTGCCTTTTTCGACCATGGAACTGGCCAGAGCACTGAACGCGAACAATTTGTCTTTGATTTCCTGCAGTTTCTCTTCGTGCATGGTCTACTCCTTCCCTGTCATCCGTACTTGCCAGACAGATAGTCTTCGGTTCGCTTGTCCTGTGGGCCGACGAAGACGCGCTTTGTCTCGCCGAACTCCACCAATTCGCCCAGCATGAAGAAGGCGACGTAATCCGAGATGCGCGCTGCCTGCTGCAGGCCGTGGGTCACAAATATGATACTGTAGTCAGACTTGAGGGCGGACAGCAATTCTTCGATAATCGCCGTCGACTTCGGGTCAAGGGCGCTGGTCGGCTCGTCGAACAGCACAACTGCCGGCTCCATGGCGATTGTGCGCGCGATGCACAGGCGTTGCTGCTGTCCTCCGGAAAGGGACGTGCCAGCCTTGAACAGTTTGCTCTGGACTTCGGTCCACAACCCGACTTTGTTCAGGGTCGCCTCCACGATCTGGTCCGCTTTCTCTCGCGAGAGGCGTTGCCCGGTAAGCCGGTAGCCGGCAAGCACGTTTTCGTAGACGGTCATCGTAGGGAAGGGGTTGGGCCGCTGAAAGACCATGCCGATATGCTTGCGGACGTCCACGATGTCCATGGTGGACGTGTCGGAGCCCTCGAGCAGGACAGTGCCGGAGGAACGGGCCCCAGGCGTCATCAGGTGCAACCCGTTGAGCGTTCGAACGAATGTTGTCTTGCCACAACCAGACGGGCCCATGATCGCGGTGACCCTGTTCTTCGGGATGCGCGCTGAGACGTCGAACAGGACCTGCTCCTTGCCAAACCAGGCGTTGATCTTCTGGGTTTCGAGAACGATGACAGGTTCTTCCATGGTTGCCTTCCTTATGCCTTCACCCGCAACACGCGGGCGATGAGATGTTTGGCGCCGTACTGGAGCAGCAGGATGAGCAGCACGAGGACGAAGGCAGCGCTCCAGGCCTGCTGCTGGAGGGCGGGATATGGACTGCTGGCATTGACGAAGATCTGCAGTGGAAGGGCTGACATCGGGCGCAGCATGTTCCATTCGACATACCGGCTGCCGAAGGCCGTGAACAGCAGAGGCGCGGTCTCGCCTGCGATGCGGGCCATGGACGTGAGCAGTCCTGACGTGATGCCGGCCGCAGCGGTCTTGATGCTGACATTCCAAACCACGCTCGACCTTCTGGCTCCAAGAGCGTATGCTGCTTCCTTGAGGCCCGAGGGGACGAGGTTCAGCACTTCCTCCGTGACACGCGTTGTCGTCGGGACGAACATGAAGGCGAGCGCAACGCTGGCCGACAGGGCGGAGTAGCTGCGGAAGCGCACAACCAGGAACGTGTAGCCGAAGATGCCGATGACGATCGACGGCACACCCTGCAGGGCATCGGCGCACAGGCGCACAACGCCGGCGAACCGCTGGCCACGGTGTTCTGCCACGTAGATTCCGGCAAACATGCCAAACGGTGTCCCGATGGCGGCTGCCATGAGTGTGATGAGAAAGGTGCCGACAATGGCGTTGAACACGCCACCACCGCTCTCGCCCATGGGAGTGGGTGTCTTGGTGAAGAAGTCCCAATTCAGGTATTTGACGCCCAAGATGAAGATGTGCCATACGATGACGACGAGCACGGCAATGAGCAGCACGGCCGATGCAGCGACCAGGAACCCCATCACGCCGTTCTTGAGCTTTCGGGACGTCATTGCTGAATCCCCCGCCTCAGGATGACGCGCGCCAGGACGTTGATGATGATAGCGATGACAAAGAGGATGAGGGCGAGCTGGATGAGCGAACCGATATAGACGGGCGACGTTGCCTCGAGGAACTGGTTGGCAATCGCTGACGCGAGCGTATTGGCCGGATCGAACAGGGTTGTTGGCATCTTCATTCCATTGCCGATGACCATGGTGACGGCCATCGTCTCGCCGAGAGCCCGGCCGAGAGACAGGACGAGTGCTCCAACCGTGCTTTTTCGTACGTAGGGGAGCTCCACGTTCTGGATCATGTCCCACTTCGTTGCGCCGAGCGCGAGTGCTCCCTCCTTGAGTTCAGTGGGAACGACCAGCAGCGATTCCAGGATGAGCGAGGCGCTGAAGGGCAGGATCATGATAGCCAGCAGCAGGATGGCGGCCAGGAGGCCGACGCCGGTCGTGCCGCTGGCGACCAAGGCTTCACTGCCCACCAGTTTGCCGAACCAGACCTCGAATTTGCCGACGATGGGGACGAGGACGAACAGTCCCCAGAGGCCGAAGATGACAGACGGCAGTCCGCCGAGAAGTCCGATGAGGTACTTGATCGGTTCCGCGACCTTCCTGCCGGCGTAGTCTGCCAGGAAGATGGCGATGCCCAGCGCAAACGGGGTCGAGATGAGCAGGGCGCCGAATCCCGTGACGAGCGTGCCGACGATCATGGGCAGTGCGCCGAATTTCTCCGTAACCGGGTTCCACTCGCTGTGCCACAGGAAGGGAAGGCCAAAGGCGGCCCGGGACGTGCGGGAGGTGATGAGAAGCTGAACGAGGAAGAGCGCAATCGTCGCGACGAGAGCTACGGCCGCGACGAGGCTCGCAGCCGTGAATGCCCTCTCCCGGGCAGCTTCCCGTCGATCGCTAGGGGATGGCTGTGCCGCCATAGGTCATCGAGTCGACGAGCGCTAGCGCCTTCGTGACGGCGGGCGCAGGCAACTTGGCATAGGACATCCCCTCGTTGACAGACTGGCCGTCGATCAGTACCCATGCCAGCAGCTTCTTGAGTGCCTGTGCCTGTGCAAGGGTGCGGCTTGCGTACTTCTGCTCCTTGTACACCAGGATCCAGGTGAAGGCGCTGATAGGGTACGCATCTGTCCCCGGGCTGTTCACGATCACGACGCGCAGGTCGTTGGGAAGGCTGACAGCCGCGGCGGCGGCAGATGAAGCGAGACTCGGCGCGACGAAGGAGCCGGACGCGTTCTTCAGCGAGGCGAACGGCATGCCGGACTGAACCGCATAGACAAGCTCGATATAGCCGATGCTCCCCTTCGTCTGCGAGATCATGCCCGCGACGCCGTCGTTGCCCTTTCCGCCAACGCCGGTGGGCCAGCTCACCGACTTACCGGCGCCAACCGTCGACTTCCACGTCGGGCTGATGGCTGCCAGGTAGCTGGTGAAGATGGACGTCGTGCCGGAACCGTCCGAACGATGGACGACCGTGATAGCCAGGTCTGGAAGAGAGACGCCGGGGTTCAGGGCCGATATCACTGGGTCGTTCCACTTGACGACCTTGCCGAGGAAGATCCCCGCCAGGACCGTGCCATCCAGTTTCAGGGCAGGCGTGCTGTCCAGGTTGTATGATAGGACGACGGCCCCGATGCACGTGGGAATATGGAGGACGGGTGCGCCCATAGCCGCCTCTTCCTGGTCAGTGAGGAATGCGTCGGAAGCCCCGAAGTCGACGGTCTTGTCGGTGAGAGCCTTGATACCACCACCCGAGCCGATGCTGTTGTAGTTGACGCGGACGCCGGTGGCGCTGGCATATGTGTCGAACATCTTGGAGTAGAGGGGGTATGGGAAGGTTGCGCCAGCCCCGGACAATTCTTTGACGGTCGTGGAACCTCCCTGGGGACTGCAGCCGGAAGCCACAAGGGCAACGATCGCCAGCAGTGTCAGCAGGATTGAGACGTGCCGTTTGTTCTTCATCCAGACCTCCGTAGTTGATCAGGGCTCGTCATTGGGAAGACGATCTGTATCTACAGCATACGTTGTCAGGTTAAGAGGTAGTATGGGAGTTGCTAAGATTGCGTTAAGACTGTAGATCTTTATCCCAGGTCACGAGGTGGGACTCTGTGGCTATTTCACTGGATGTCCCTGCCATGAGAGTTGTCCCAGGAGGGCGATGGCTGCTTTCCGGACGCTCTCGGGCAGACTGCCGTACTGCAGTGGCAGGGCAAGGGACTGCCCGTCGCCAAGGACCCAGGAGACTAGGTCGTAGATGGCAACGGCTCGCTCGCGCGAGCGGCCGTCATAGGCCTGGTCCCTGTAGAACACGAGCCACGTGAAGCTGACGATCGGATAGGATGTGGCGCCCGGTCGATTCAGAAGCGTTCCCTGAAGATCGGCGGTCACATCGGGCGGGATTGCGGCCTGCATTGAGGGGATGCTGGGGACAACGAACGCACCCGAGCGGTTGCGAAGAGCGACGCAGTTGAGGCTGGACTGCACGGCGAACGTATATTCTATGTAGCCAATGGCCCCTGTGGTCTGCCGCACCATGGCCGCCATGCCCGCATTACCTTTCACGCCGACGCCGGCCGGCCAGGCGACGAGTTGCCCGGCCCCGACCTTGTCGTTCCAGGTCTGGTCGGCTGCAGCCAGGTAGGTCGTGAAGATGTCTGTAGTGCCCGAGCCGTCTGCGCGGTGGAGGACGACGACGGGGGTGTCCGGAAGCTTGACGAGAGGGTTGAGCGCTGCGATGCGGGCGTCGTTCCACGTCTTGACGTCGCCACGGAAGATGGCCGAGACGAGCGGCCCGTCCATGCGCAGGGCAGGGTTGCCCGGCAGGTTGACGCAGATCGCGACAGCCCCAAGGCAGGTCGGAATCTGAAGGACAGATGCTGGCAGACGAGCCTGGTCCTCGACCTCCAGGAGGAGGTCGGTGGCCCCCACGTCGATCGTGCGGTCCTGCAGGGCGCGTAGAGCCCCGGACGAGCTCAAGGCTCCGTAGACAGCTTTCACCTGTGTCTTCTGGTACCACGCGTCGAGCTGCTTGACATACAGGGGCTCGGCAAACGTGGACCCAGCGACGGCGAGGTCCTTGACTGGAGCCCCCGGAGCAGTCCTGCAACCGGTCGTCCCGATCAGCAGACTGCAAATCAGCACGGATACGGCAATACGCTTCATGCGTCTCATAGGTCCTCCCTCTTCGTGTCGGATGGTTGTCCAGATGTCGCAGCAGGTCTGCGAGGTCCCAGGTTCTTGGGGATATGAATGACGAAGGTTGTTCCCTTGTTGACAGTGCTCTCGACGTCGATCGTCCCGTTGTGAGCAAGGACGATGCGCTTGACGATGGCGAGGCCGAGGCCGGTGCCGGGGCGTCCGTGGTCGCTGGCATGGGAGTAGAAGCGCTCAAAGATGCGCGGCAAATCCCTGGCAGGAATGCCCTGACCGGTATCTGAAACACTGAGGATGATATGAGAAACATCTGTAGTGGCGGACACGGTTATGGTTCCAGTCTGCGTGAAGTGATAGGCGTTCTCGATTAGGTTGATGAACATCTGCAGCAGCATCAGACGGTCACCGTATAGGAACCGCCCTTCGCTGTCAACCGAAAACCTCAGAGCGACACCAGTCTCGTGCCCCTGTTTGTCGAACAGCTCTGCCAGGTCGTGCTGCAGCTTGCTGACGTCCACAAGCTCGATCTCTGGCGCCCTGTTCTCGAGGCGGGAGAGAAGCGAGATGTCCGACGAAAGCGCGATGAGACGGTCGACGTTGCGCTGCACGATGTCGAGGTAGTGAGCGTTGCCCGGTTCTTCCCGCAGCAGCTCAAGATACCCCCGGATGGCGGTCAGGGGTGTCTTGAGCTCGTGGGAAGCGTTAGTGACGAAATCGGCCTTGATGCGCGGCAACGTCATGGCGTCGGTGATGTCTTCCAGGACGACCAGCGCACGCCGTTCGCGAAATGCCTTCCCATCCAGTTCGTGGACACTACAGGAGTAGTACCGACCGTGGTCCTCGGCGGCGACTGTCTGTGGCTGATGCTCGCTGACGCAGCGATCGATGGCCGCAAGGCACTCGGGGAGCGTGATGAGTTCTGCAATGTGGCGTCCCGCCACTGGCAGCGCATCTGCACCGACAAACTGGTCGAACTGCGTGTTGGCCGAGAGAACGGCGCCGGTGCTGTCGAGAATGGCAATCGCCTGCGGAACAGCATCCAGGACGGCAGAGAGTGCCGAGGATTGTAAGTGTTCCCGCTCGATGAGCACCTCGCTCTCCTGCAGAAGCGCATAGCTTGCTCTCTGCGCTCGTCCGAGTTCGGTGACGTCGGCGCGCATTGCAAGACCTGCCAGGCTCTGTACTGAACGACGTTCCAGAGCATCGGCGAGGTCCGATACCGGTCTTGTCGCCATGCGCACAAGAATGAGAGCCAGCACGAGCCATAGTGAGCTGACGACAAGCAGAAGAGGCAGAGCCCAGGAGAACGTCCCGGATGCCGACTGCCAAGTCAGGCCGACCGGTGAACTTGCCACGGCAAAGCCGATGAGCGAGCCTGAGTCCCGGATTGCGACACAGACGGTGCGTTCGCGCTGTCCCGATTCGATGCGATAGGACACGGCGACACCCACGTCGCCTGCAGCGGCCTGTTTCACTTCGGGATCGGCAATGCGGTTGGTGATCGATCCTGGATCGAACCTCGAATCGGCGATGGCCGAACCCCCGGCATCCAGGATGGTCAGGCGAAGCCCGGCAGGAAAATCCCCGCGGACCAGGGGCGCAGCAGGGCTGCTCGCATGGAGCGCCGCGACGTACCTGTCGGACAACAGCAGTGCGGAAGCCTCGAGGTGGCTGGTCTCACCCACGTTTGCCTGATAATGGACGGACGTGACCTCGACCATCAGTGCGGTCGCAAACACGAGGCTGGCGACGATAAGGACAGCACTGAGCACGCGGAGGGCGTACGGTCGACTCCGAATCATTCATCCTCCTCGATGTAGTACCCGAAACTGCGTGATGTGCGTAGCAGATGTGCCGCGTAGCTGAGTTTGCGGCGGATGCTGGTGATGTGTACGTCGATGACGCGTTCCACGGCGTCGGTCTCACCGATGGCCCGCAACAGGTCCTCGCGTGAGACGACGGAGCCCTTCCGTTGGACCAGCATTGTCAAAATGTGGTACTCTGCCGGCGTCAGGTCGATTGTCTTCCCGCCAACGCTGGCGGTTTTGCGTCCAGGGTCGATGGAGATTGCTCCCGCGGTCATTGCCCTCTGCTGGGACGTGGCCGGACCCGCCTGCGCGCGGCGAAGCATCGCGCCCACCTGGGCGACGAGTTCGTGGGGGTTGAACGGTTTGCGGACGTATGTGTCTGCACCCAATCCCAGTGTGAGGATGACATCGCTCTCGGCCGCCTTGGCGCTGCAGACGACGATGGGCATGTTGTCGCACGACGGGCGCTTGCGCACTGCTTTGATGACGTCGGCACCAGAAAGCTCCGGCATCATGAGGTCGAGGATCAACAGGTTCGGAGGAATCTTCTGGATATCGAGCCACGCAAGGAACGTGACCGGGGACGCGAACAGGACCGGCTCCATGGAGTCTCTCTTCAGGTACAAGCCAATGAGCTCCCGGATGTCGTCGTCGTCCTCGAGCACCGCTATGCGTCTGATGATTTCACCTCCGGGTGTTTCCAACTGCATCATAAATCTATACTATCAAGGTATTGCGGTAGAAAGTCAAGAAAGCGCCTCGGCCAATCCGAAATATACGTCAACTGGCCCCGTAAACTCATGAGAAAAATAGGAGCTCCTCGTTGTGACGAGCTGGACGGGCCAGAGCTTGGCGTGCACTATTCTTGCGTGAGTTGACACACATGCAAGCAGGGCAACGTATGCACAGCTGCCGTATTGGGTTTTGCCTGACGCGAAATTGGACATTCACGTCATGTTCGTTATAGTCGGGACAGAACACTTGTTGCATTCAATTGACTTGACCAGAGGTGAAGCCATGGTTAACTTGGTTCTTGTCTCCCACAGTCCTTCTCTTGCGCGTGGAGTTGCCGAACTTGCGCGGCTCATGACGCAGCAATCTCCACTGATTATCGCGACAGCCGCCGGCACCGGCGACGAGAACTCTCCCCTTGGAACCAACGCCGAGGAGATAGCTAAGGCGATGGAAGAAGCGTATAGCGATGATGGCGTGCTCGTGCTGATGGATATGGGCAGCGCGGTCTTGAGCGCGGAGATGGCCCTCGAGTTCCTGTCGCCGGGCAAGAAGGCCAAATTCATGTTAAGTTCGGCGCCCATCGTTGAAGGCGCGGTTTCTGCGGCCGTGCAGGCAAGCCTTGGTGGAAATCTGGAGCAGGTAAGGGCAGAAGCAATCGGTTCCCTTGGCAACAAGGCTGCTCAGCTCTCGGTGCCCGAGGAGAGCAACGTAGCCCAGGCACAGGCGAGTTCAGAGGCTGTACCAGGTTCCGCCGTTGATGCGGTCATTGAAATAAGGAATAGGCTCGGCCTTCATGCGCGACCTGCGGCGACCTTTGTGCAAACAGCTGGACGCTTCGCATCGAAAATACAACTTGCTCGAACGGACAATGAAACACGGCGATCCAATGCAAAGAGCATTAATGCCGTTGCCAGTATGGGTGTGCGGCATGGCGAGACGGTTCATGTGTGGGCTGAGGGACCGGACGCACCCGCAGCAATCGATGCACTGAAAAAGGCAGCCGAAAATGACTTTGGTGAAGCCGAAGAAGCAGCAGTGTCCACAGCCACAGTCCCGGTGGCAAGCGCCGAACGCAGCAGCAAGAGGTTTGATGGTGGCCTCATTGGCATTCCCGCTTCGCCAGGCTACGCAGCAGGCCCGGCAATTGTTCTGAAATTGGCCGACCCGGAAATCCAACAACGCACGATTAATGACCCCGAGGCAGAATGGGAACGTTTGTCGAAGGCCCTGGAAGCCGTGCGAGCTTCGACCCAGCAATTACGCCGGCAGATATCGAGATCTGCGACAGAGTACGATGCAGCAATTTTTGATGCCCACCTCATGTTCTTGAACGACCCTGATCTTTTGGAGAAGGTTCGGCTTGCCATTCTTGACGGACACAGGAACGCTGAATGGGCTTGGAGCGAAGCAATTCAAGTTGCGCTTGTCGAGTATCGGAAAATCGAAGACGACTACATGCGCGCTCGTGCCGCCGACGTGGCGGATATCGGCCGGCAGGTGCTCATCCAGTTGAACGGAAGAGCGGCTGCTCTGAACATACCGTTTCCCGGGATTCTGATTGCGGCGGATCTGTCGCCCTCTGATACGGCGCGGCTTGACCGCGCAATGGTGCTCGGTGTCTGCACCGGAATGGGTGGCCCCACATCGCACAGCGCAATACTTGCGCGGACGCTGGGTATCCCCGCAGTTCTCGGCTGTGGCGAAGCCATTGGCGAAATTGCCGAGGGAACCCCCCTCGTGGTGGATGGATCGACAGGACAGGTCTGGATCTCTCCGTCCGCGCAGATCTCCAGCGTATACCAGGAAAAGATCGCGGAGTGGCGCAACCTGCAGGCCTTGGCCCGGCAGACAAGCCGCGCTCCTGCCGTTAGCAAAGACGGCATTGCGGTGGAGATCGTGGCGAATATCGGTTCTGCAAAGGACGCGCGGGCGGCGTTGGACTCTGGAGCTGACGGCGTCGGGCTTCTGCGATCGGAATTTCTCTTTCTGGGCCGCCTTGATACGCCAGAAGAAGAAGAGCAGTTCGCAGCCTATCAGGAAATTGCTGAAGTAATGGGAGGCCGACCGCTTGTCGTCAGAACCTTGGATGTGGGTGGTGACAAACCACTGGCTTATCTACCGCAAAAGGAAGAACAGAATCCTTTTCTGGGAAAGCGCGCACTTCGTCTCTGTCTCGACAAGCCGGATTTTTTCAAGGCTCAGTTGAGGGCAATCCTTCGAGTATCAGCAGGTCACAACATCAAGATCATGTTCCCCATGGTTGCAGACATTGCAGAACTGCGTCGCGCGCGCTCTCTTTTGGAAGAGGCCCGGGAAGAAGTACTGCGACGTGGAATTATGACTGCGCCGAAAGTCGACGTTGGAATCATGGTGGAAATACCCTCAGCGGCTCTTCTTGCACCAGTATTCGCCCGCGAGGTGGATTTCTTCAGCATCGGCACAAATGATCTGACGCAATACACGATGGCCGCAGAGCGCGGAAATTCCGACGTAGCTTACTTGCAGGATGCTCTGCATCCGGCGGTCCTTCGGTTGATAGACCGGACCATACGCGCCGCCGACGAAGCGGGTAAATGGGTCGGCGTTTGCGGAGAACTGGCTGGCGACCCCGTGGCAATTCCGATACTGCTTGGCCTCGGTGTCAAAGAGCTGAGCATGGCCCCTGGATCGATACTCGCAGCAAAGAGTCTTGCGCGCACTCTGGACATCGCCGGGCTGCGCGACTTCGCCAGGGAAAGCCTGGAACTGGAAAGCGCAGCAGCGGTAAGGTTCTTGGCAAAGGAGCAGCTGGGCTTGCAGTAGGAGAAGGGATACTATCGTTTGACATTCCACTACAGGCAATTCTTGTACAATTTGATGAATGTGTTATCGTATCCAGGATTGATTGTGTGCCGGAGGATAGCTACAGGCTTGTGTACATCAGTGTTTTCCCGGTTCCAGGGTTCCAGAAGCCCTGGGTGTCGGGCACCCATAGCAGGTGATGTCTGAAAGGAAAGGGGGTGAACGGGAGATCGGCGTTGTTGACAGAGAGTTCGTATCTCAAGAACCTTTGGTGATTGGGTTTCTGCAAGTCGTATTGTCCCTGCATGTAAAGGAGACAGTAGAATGAAGAAGCACGGTCTGTTTGGAGAGTTAATCGGT
>NZ_QXIY01000006.1 GCF_003570995.1 Candidatus Cryosericum septentrionale | reverse complement strand
AGACATGGTCTCAATTAGCCCTCCAAGGCTCGACCGATACCTGTTGATGTTCTGTCCCAGGAAGAGCAGCTCAGAGAAACCACTCCCAATGGCCCGTTCGGCTCGATGCAGGACTTCGCCGGCGTCGACAACGACCTCTGGACCTCGCGACCTGGGAACGATGCAGTATGTACAGTAGCTCTCACATCCACGAATGAGTTCGATGTCTGCGGTGGGGAACAGCGAGAGAGGAGCCGTGCAGTCCACTTCGCCGAGCGGCACAACATTCCCTACGAGGGAAAGCACTTGCTCCATACCCGCGGTGCCTTCCACGACGTTCAGACCACGGCCTGCAATGCGAACCGCTCGTTCTTTGTCGAGCGTGGCTGTGCAACCCATGAACACGATACGACTGGCACCAACGAGCTTCGCGGCTTCGCCGAGGAAGCTGAAGGCCTTCTCCTCTGCCTTCTCACGGACTGCGCACGTATTGATGATGACAAGTGATGCTTCGCCAAGACTATCAGAAGGCTGATGCCCTCCACGTCTCAGCGCGTCAGCGATCGTAGCACTGTACAGCTCGTTGAACTGGCAACCGAAGGTCTTGATAAGGAACCCGGCCATGTCAGTGGTCCCTCTGCAGGAGTGTTATCGATGTGCTGCTTCCGGTGGACGCATCGATGTCGACCACGACGGCCATCAACGTCGCATCGCCCTCCGCAACGCGTGGTGCGTACATGATGCCTGTCTCAAAACGACGCATCATGACTTCTGGGTCCAACCCGATGATTGAGGATCGTACCCCCGTCATGCCGACATCGGTGATGAATGCGGTGCCTGCAGCCGTGACGCGCGCATCCGCGGTTGGAACATGCGTGTGTGTTCCGAGGACTGCCGACATCCGCCCATCCAGCAAGCGCAGCATCGCTGCCTTCTCCGCCGTGGCCTCCGCATGAAAATCGACGACTTTCACACGCACGGCTCCAATCTCTGGGTCGCGCAGGACCTCTTCCATGTATCGGAAGGGGTTGTCGACACCGTTCATGCAATACTGCCCCATGACGTTGACGACGGCTATGGGACCCTCCGGCGTCTGCCAGATAACGGACCCGTGACGCCTGATGACGGGACTGACATTGCCGGGACACAACACGGTAGGGTGTTCCTGCATCAGGTCAAGAATTTCCGGCTTGCCGAGTGTGTGATTGCCCCCCGTGAATATGTCGACGCCTGCAGCGCTCAGTTCTTCAAACGCGGACCGGGTCATGCCGGTCCCATGCGTCGCGTTCTCCGCGTTGGCCACGACGACAGTGGGCCGCAGCTCTGCCCTGAGCTGTGGAAGCAGTCGCCGTACAATTGTACGCCCCGGGCGGCCGAAGACATCACCGATGAACAGTAATCTCACGACAAGCCCTTGCGGAAGACGTGAACAGCAAAAACGCTGGCCCCCGAGGGCCAGCGCATATGAAGCGATTGATGCAGAGCGGACAACGGTTGTGCCGTGCTACTTCTTCGAGGCTGTCTTCGCAGCGCCCTCAGCAGGAGCAGCGGCAGGAGCAGTTCCCGCTGCAGGAGCAGTTCCCGCTGCAGGAGCAGTTCCCGCTGCAGGAGCAGCGCCCTCGATCGCAACACCCTCCTCAGGAACAGGCGGGGCTTCTTCGACCGCTGGCGCAACGACCGAGAAGACCGTCGCCATTTCGTTTGTAAGCACTTTCACCTTGTCGCCAAGCTTCAGATCGGCTACATGGATGGAGTGCTTCAGTCCGAGGTCGGAAACGTCAACCTCCAGATACTCGGGAATGTCAAGAGGAAGAGCCTGGACGTCGAGCTCGTACAGTGAGTGCTCGAGCACACCGCCTTCCTTAAGGCCGATAGCTGTTCCGATGGGGCGAATCGGGATCCTGCTCGTCAGTGGCTCGTCAAGAGAAATGGACAGGAAATCGACATGAATATAGGTGTCCCGGATCGGGTTCATCTGGTACTCGTGCACAACAGTGGTTATCGCCTTGCCACCTTCAAACTGGAGTTCGACGATGGCAGACTCCCCAGTCGTACGACGGACGCGTTCGAATGCTCGCACAGGGACCGCAACGGACATGGGTGCCATTTTGTGACCGTACACCACTGCTGGGATGAAGCCCTGCCTGCGCAGGGCGCTTAGGTTGCCATGCTTCCCGCTTTCACGGGCAACGGCTTCTATCGCTACTCTTTGCATACCAACTCCTTACTCATAAGATACCGGCATATCTTTGACATTGTATGTCAAATCAGCTCTGAATCAAGTAGACAGCCTTCAGACTGTCAAAGCTGGAACAAGGCAGAGACCGATGAGTGGTTGTGGATGCTGTAGACAGCCTTGGCAATGAGCTCCGACACCGACAACACCGTAAACATCGAAGGATATTCGCGTCCAGGGACGAACATCGTATCTGTCACAATCACTTCGCTGAAATTCGACCGGGCGAACAATCCAAGGGAGTCACCTGCAAAGACGGCATGAGTCGCGCAGGCAATGACACTCTTGGCGCCCTCGGTCAGGGCACGGTTGCAGGCGTTCAACATCGTATTGCCCGTATGGATTGCATCGTCGGCAATAATAACATTCTTGCCTCGTACATCGCCGATGAGCGACTGAATCTCGACCGCGTCCGGCGAAAGACGCTTCTTCACAAACAGGGCTTGTGAAGCACGAATGGTCTGGGCAAACGTACTGGCCCGCGCCACGCCTCCCACATCGGGAGACAGGACAACAAGGTCTTCCAGCTCCTTGCGCTTGATATACTGCGCAAACTGGACCATGGCCGTCAGGTTGTCAGCAGGGATGTCGAAGAAGCCCTGAATCTGGGCGGCATGGAGATCGATTGCGACCACGCGGTCTGCGCCCGCCACAGTCACGAGATTCGCTACCAGTTTGGCACTGATAGGTTCTCGCGAGCGAACTTTGCGATCCTGGCGCGCATAGCCGAAAAACGGGATGATCGCTGTGATGCTCGCGGCTGAAGCGCGTTTCAGAGCGTCAAGCAGGATCAACAGTTCCAACAGATTCTCTGCCGGTGCGTTGGTCGGCTGGATGACGTAGACGTTCAGCCCCCGCACGTTCTCGCTGATACGGAGCTTAATCTCTCCGTCTGGAAAGCGGCCAACCTCAGCCTGACCGAGAGGAATACCAAGATAGGTCGCAACCTTCTCGGCCAGCGGTTTGTTTGCATTGCCAGAGAAGATCTTGATCGGGTTATACTCACTGTCCATGCTTTTTCCTCCTGACCCATCCCTCTTTGTCCACTTGGACCGCTCGTGCGATGGCAAGAGCGTCCGGGGGCACATCATGGGTGATAGTCGACCCGGTCGCAGTGTACGCTCCCTCATGAATCGTCACTGGGGCGACCAGATTGTTGTTGGCGCCGATGAAGACGTCTTTCTCGATGACCGTGTGGTGCTTGGCCTGCGTGAATCCGTCGTAGTTACAGGTGATCGTACCAGCTCCGACATTGACGTTCTCAGCAATGGTAGCGTCGCCGATGTATGAAAGATGTGGAACCTTGCTCCCCGCTCCCAAGGATGAGGCCTTGAGTTCGCAGAAAGCGCCCACCTTTGATCGTTCGGCCGTCAGAGTCCCCGGCCGGATGTAGGAAAAGGGACCAACCGCACAGTTGCTGCCTATCGTGGAGCCCTCCACGAACGATGCCAGAACCGTTGTCTCATCGCCGACCTGCGCGTCGATGAGAATGGTGTTGGGTCCAATGACGCTGGAGTTGCCTACTTTGGTGCTTCCCTTCAGACAGGAACCTTGCCGGATCTCTGAATCGCGTCCGACAACGACGTCCCAATCAACGCGGACTGTTCCCGGCATGTCGACGGTGACGCCCTCCCGGTAGAGATGGTCCAACTTCCGCCGCTGAAGAAGGCCGGCGGCCAGCGCGAGCTCCGCCCGGTCGTTCACCCCAGACATCTCCCATGTGCCGCGAGCCACAGGGCAATGCACATGACTGCCGTCCTGCACAGCCATTGAGAGACATTCCGTAATGTAGTACTCACTCTGAGCATTGTTCGGCTTCATCTGTGCCAGCCACCTGCGAAGCTCCGCCGAACGGAACAGGTAAATGCCCGTGTTGATCTCGTGAATGCCAAGTTGTTCCGGCCGCGCGTCTCCTGCCTCGACAATGCCAGCAAACGCACCGTTCACGGTGCGCACGATGCGTCCCAGTTGGCCGGCGTCTTCAAGATACGCCGCAAGGACTGCCGCCACTGCGTGTTCAGCGAGACTCTCGTCAAGGAACTCGCGGTAGTCCTCCGCGGACGGGAAGGGATCATCCCCGTTGCATACGAGGACGTACTCCGCAGAAACATGGTCCATGCCACACTGGACGGCGTGACCACTGCCATGCTGTTCAGGCTGAACCGCGTAGGTCAGGCGGTTGCCGAACGCTGCGCGAAACGCTTCATTGACTGCCGGTGTAACGACAATCGGCTGCACATCGATGTCCTTCAGCGCATCAACAACGTACCACAACATGGGATGGCCAAGGATATCATGGAGAACCTTGGGCACCGCACTCTTCATGCGAGTGCCGAGTCCTCCGGCTAGGATCAGGGCCTGGACACTAGGATAGGACATCAGACGCCTAGCTCTTCAGAATACTCAGTTCGAGAGCCGACTCATGGAACATATCGGCTGCAAAATCGAGTTGTTCCTTCGTGTGCGTCGAACACAGCATGCAGCGGATGCGCGCCAGGCCCTTTGGAACCGTTGGAAAGCCGAGCGACTGCGCAAAGACTCCCTTCTCGAACAGCTTGGCAGAGAGATTCTTGGCAAGCTGGCCATCGCCAATGATGATGGGAGTGATCGGGGTCTCGCTTCGCCAGGTGTCAAACCCATAGGCCTTCATTTTGGCCTTGAAGTACGCTGCATTCTCCCACAGCTTGTGCACCAGATCATCACTCTCGGTCAAGATGTCGATAACCTTCAGGATTGCACCGGCATCTGCCGGCGTGATGGTTGAGCTGAACAAGATTGTGCGAGACTTGTTCTTGAGATACTCGACAAGCGTGTGCGTTCCCGCGACATATCCACCCACCACACCGAACGCCTTCGACATGGTTCCGACCTCGACATCAACTTCTCCCTCGAGATGGAAATGATTGACAATACCACGCCCATGATCTCCCAGGACTCCCTCGCCGTGCGCATCGTCGACCATGGTGACTGCGCCATGTCTCCTGGCTACTTCGACGATATCGGGCAACGGAGCGATGTCCCCGTCCATGCTGAAGACGCCATCGGTGATAACCATCTTTGTGCCCGGCTCGCTCTCGTATTCCTTGATCTTCTCTTCGAGACTGGCAACGTCGCAGTGCTTGAAGGGCACGATCTTCGCCTTGCTGAGACGGCAACCGTCGATGATGCTGGCGTGATTCAGCTCGTCACTGAAGATAAGGTCCCCGTCGTGGACAAGCGCCGGAATGGTACCAGAATTCGCGGTCAGACCCCCCTGGTACATCAGAACGTCCTCGACCTCTTTGAACTTCGCCAGCTTCTTCTCGCCGTCGACGATCAGGCGCGTATTACCGATGATCGTCTTGACGGCGCCAGACCCCACACCAAACTCGTCAATAGCCTTCTTGGCGGCTTCCTTGACATCCTTGCGAGCAATCATGCCCAGGTAGTTGTTGGCAGCAAGGTTCACGACGTACTTGCCATCGATGGTACATGCTGGACCCTGTTCGGAGTCGAGCGTTCGTATGCGGAGACTGAGCCCTTCCTTTTCGAGCCGGTCAAGCTCGGCCTGCATCATCCCCTGAAACTTCTCATTCATGCCACTACCTCCCCGCAATCTGGAGAACGACTTTGCCACAGGTCCCGGCGACCATGGCGTCCATGCCTGTCTGCCAGTCCTCAAACTTCAGTTGATGTGTAATGGCAGGACTCGGGTCCACAATGCGCGAAGCAAGCAGTCGGGATACAGTCTGCCACGTCGAGAAGATCTTGCGTCCAGTGATGCCATAGATGCGGATTCCCTTGAAGATGACTTCATTGGTCAGATCAATGGTCACCGGGCGCTCAGGAAGACCGAGCATCGACATGCGTCCGCCTGGTGTCAGCGCCTTCAGGCCCTGGTGCATGGCTCTCTCGCTGCCGGACATCTCCAGCACGACGTCGACGCCAATGCCATACGTCTGCTCCCTGATCACGGCCTCGATGTCGTCGCGGCTGGGATTGAGAACGAAATCCGCACCCATGCTCTTGGCGAGATCGAGCCGATAATCCGAAAGATCACTCACAAAAAGCTGCGTAGCACCGAAAGCCTTGGCAATCCCTACGGCGAGCACTCCGATCGGACCCGCCCCTGTGACGAGGACGGTCTTCCCCGCTACCGACTCGGCATTGACCGTATCCAATGCGTTCCCCATCGGCTCCTGTATGGAAGCCCATGCGGCTGGAATCGACTGGTCGTTCTTCCAGAGCACGCGCTCTGGAACGACGATGTACTCGGCAAATGCGCCGGCGCGGTCCACTCCCAAGATCTGGAGGTTCTGGCAGACCTCACTGTGGCCTGTATGGCACTGATAGCAGTGCCCGCAGTAAATATGTGTCTCGGAACTGACGAAGTCGCCTTCCTTGAATCCCCGCACGGACCTGCCTGTCTCCACGACGTGCCCGGAGAATTCGTGGCCCATGATATGCGGAGTCTTGATCCGGTTCTGTGCCCACTCGTTCCATACATAGATATGGACATCTGTGCCACAGATCGACGCATAGTCGATCTTGACCAGCACCTCGTCCTCTGCGATCAAGGGGATGTTCACCTTCGTCAGTGTTGCCCCCCGTTCTGGACGTTCCTTCACAAGCGCCAGCATTGTTCCTGTCATTCCGATTCTCCTTTCTGTCCCTTCGTTTTCAGGTGACACGCAAACGAGCGTTCCGGGCACTCCATTCCCTGTAGACATACCGGGCCGGCATTCTCGAACAGGAGGGGCGCCACGGCTTTGGCCTTTGCCAGCATAAGCCACGCCAGAGCCCGAATCTCGAACTGTGCCCTTAGACAGCAACGCAGCTCAAAGAAGTGTCTCAGCTCCCTGGCATTCATCGTAACCACGAGACGTGACGCAACACCCTGTGGAAGGACATAGCGGGCGTCTTCCTCGTGCACACCGTCTGCGAGCAGACGTTCATATTCCACGTAAGCCTGCTCATAGAAGCGTCTGAAATCATGGCCGGGGGGAGAGACGAAGACCGGCTGAGCCTTCGTGAACCGCAGACTCTGCTGCGAGTACGAGGCAAGCCGGTGCCGGACCAACTGATGGGAAGCTGCACGCGAAAGCCCCTCGACAAGAAACGTAAAACTGGCATGCTCGAGAACGGACAGGTGTCCGTTGCCACAGACCTTGCGCAGAATGCCAGCGCTTCGATCGGCGTTGAATGGTGCGGTGCTGTAGCAGATGTGAGCTGCGTAGGCACACAGCACATCCGCGTCCGGAGTATGAGCCAGCAGCTCTACCCTCATGAATTCAACAGGAAGTCGAGCGGATGCTCATCGTCACCCCGACCGGCCGGGAGTTGCACGATGCGGGGAAGAGATCGGCGCAGGACCTCGATCAGCGATGCCGATGCTGCAGCCATGGCGCCGAGAACCTCCTTGTGCGTGAGGAGCGAGGTGCCGATGCCGGCCGCATAGTTTGTGACGATGGCGATGGTCTGATACTCGAGACCTGCCTCCCGGGCAAGGGTCACCTCAGGCAATCCTGTCATCCCGACCACTGATCCGCCCATGGCCGCGTACATACGGACTTCCTGCGGCGATTCGAAGCGGGGACCTTCCGCCGCCACGTACACCTCGCCCGTGTGAAGCGAAAGCCCCAGGGCCGACATCTCTGTCGCCAGCACGACCGTGACGGCAGCACTGTAGGGATGAGTCATGTCCGTGTGAACGACCTTGCCAACCTCGAAGAACGTCTGCACGCGCACCTTGGTGAAGTCCAGAAAACCGTCCATCAGCGCATACGATCCTGGCGCAATTGACTCTTTGAGCGACCCTACGGCACTCGTCGTGACGACCTTCTCGACGCCGAGCATGTACAGTGCCATGATGTTGGCACGGTAGTTGATGAGGTGGGGCGGTACGACGTGGCCTTCCCCGTGACGCTTGAGGATGCAGACATCCGCATCGCCCATGAAGCCCCGCACATAGCATATGTCACCAAACGGGGTTTTGATGCTGGAGAGGCTCGCATCGGAAAGAAGCTGAACACTGTCGACGCCCGTGCCGACGATAAGACCAACAGGTCTGGACATGACTGCTCCTCACGAACAAGTTGTCTAATACCTACCAGATTGTAGTCCCAAGGTTGCCAATGTCAACCCAAAACCAGCTTCCAGGGCTGCATCCTCGCAATGGCGCTTTGACTATCACCGCGAAATTCATATAATGAACGCCGATGGGGCCGTGGCTCAGCTGGGAGAGCGCATCCCTCGCACGGATGAGGTCAGGGGTTCGAATCCCCTCGGCTCCACCATCTGACGACATTCCTGGCTGGTGCGTTGTTAGAAGCTTTTCGATGGGCGCGGATTCCCCCTCGTTCTGTCAGTCTTCCCAGTACTGTGTGCCTTTGCTGTCGATGTAGCCACATTTGCCCTTGACTTCGACCCACGCAAGACCCTCGCAGAAGTCATCTGCGTGATCAAAGATAGCCGCTATTGGTATACTCCCTTCGGCGTCAATGAAGCCCCATTTGCCGTTGAGGCCGACAGACGCAAAACCCTCGCTGAAGGAAAGCGCCCACTCATAGATAGCAGGTATTGTCATCCTCCCTTTGGTGTCGATGAAGCCGTATTTGCCGTCGACTTCGACGCGCGCAAGGCCACCGCTGAAGGGTAGTGCGTTATCATAGGCAGCAGGTATGACCATGTCCCCTTTGGTGTCGATGAAGCCGCATTTGCCCTCGACTTCCACACGCGCCAGACCCTCGCCGAAGTCATCTGCGTCATCATAGACAGCGAGCACTACCATGTTCCCTTTAGTGTCGATGAAGCCCTGTTTGTCGTTGAGTACGACACGTGCAAGACCCTCGGCAAAAGAATCTGCGCCATCATAGATCGCAGGGATTGCCATGTTTCCCTTGGCGTCGAGGAAGCCCCATTTGCCGTAGAGGTTGACACGCGCAAGAGCCTCGGAGAAGTCATCCGCGTTATCGTAGATGGCCGGTATTGTCATGTTCCCTCTAGCGTCGACGAAGCCCCATTTGCCGTTGAAGTTGACCCGCGCAAGACCTTCCCGGAAGGAAAGGGCGCCATCATAGACGGCCGGTATTGTCATGTTCCCTCTAAGGTCGACGAAACCCCATTTGTTGTTGAGTCCAATGACACGTGCAAGACCCTCGGCGAAAGAATCTGCACCATCATACACCGCCGGTATTGCCATGTTGCCTTTACCATCGATGTAACCATATTCACCGTTGAGTTTGACGCGCGCAAGACCCTCGCAGAAATCATCTGCGTTATCATAGACAGTGGGTACTGCCTCGTTCCCTCTGGAGTCGACGAAGCCGACTTTGCGGTCGCTGGTGCCCCTGAGGAGATCGACAGGCGCAAGACTTTCACTGAAGGCAGCTGCGCTATCATAGGTAGCCGGTATTACCATCTCCCTGTCTCGGTTGCAGAATCCCCATTTGCGGCCCTTTCGGTAGGGGATGAGCGCTGCAACCTTCTTCTTTCCGCTTGCCAGCTTCGTTCCACAACCAGGGCATAAGGTGGAGCCGTCAGGAATTGTCTTTCCACAACTCGGACATAACATCGAGCGCCTCCTTGTCAAATGGCACGGCTCATGGCTCTTGCACAGAGTCGCCAGTGTCGGTCAGAGCACGACTACATAGTAGACAAAACTTGCTCCCCGGCAAATTATGTAATTGCACGAGCGACAGGCGGGTCAGTCCTGGCACATTCATCGCGATCACCCGGAGCAGTAGCTCCAGTGTGCCCTCTCGTGGTCTTGATGAGCACTCCACGCCCTCTGCTCACCAACATGACTCTCTGCTTCCATTGAACGAACTTGTCTGCCAGACCGAGCGCCATAGTCACCTGTCGCCCACGGTTGTCTCAGGTCAGGACCGACGCCCAAACCCTACTGCTGGTTGACAGAGATCACAGACGTAAGTCCCCTGAGTGCATCCATCGTCTGGCGATAGGTGGCTTCGTCAGCGAATTCCGCGACGATCTTGATCTGTGTGCGCGGCGCCTCACCTTTCTTCCTGAACATGGAGAGATGCTCGGCATTCTTCATGTACTTGATGTTGATATCTCTCTTGGCAAACTCCTCAGACACCTGGTAGAGCACGCCGGGGACATTCATGGTCTCGATGACAATAGTCCGTTCACGCACTTTCCGAGGGATCATCTCCCAGTGAGCGTCGATGGGGCCGTGGCTCAGCTGGGAGAGCGCATCCCTCGCACGGATGAGGTCAGGGGTTCGAATCCCCTCGGCTCCACCACTTGACTACATTTGCTTGTAGCGGGTTCATCAATAGGGACTTTCCGAGAAGTGCGAATCTTCTCATAGGACTGTGTCTTTTCAGCTTTCGAGTTGATCTTCGCGGTCGCCTCGGAAAGCGTTCAGTGTACTGTCGCTATCTCGCGTACGAAGTCCACGTCGATTTGCTCGATCGTGAAATGAGGAAGCAACTTCCTCTCTTCTAGGGTGAGAAACCCATAGGACCCCTCGCCAAGCCTAGATTTATGATTTCATGGCTGCAATAGCGGCGCGGCGCCCCGTCGTGGTCTTGCTGACTAGTCTCGCTTCCACCTCTTATAGCGCACGAGGAGACTGCTGCGGGCGGAATCGCTTGAAATGTCGCCACCTGAAGCACAGCCGCTACCTGTCATAGTGGGGCCACTGCTCCAGCTTCTGGCAACAGTGCGAAGCACTAGTCAATTCCCGACGTGTTTAGGTTCCCGAGAGAGATGGTGAACGGCACGCGTTCCTTCTTGTCCGTGCCGGGCGCCATCGTAGTCACATAGTGGATATGCAGACCGTAGATACAGACGGTCTGGGTCTTAACTGTGATATCCCCCAGTTTCAGGACATCAATGTCCTTCCAGCGCGATCCAATCCCAACGTTGCCTTCACGAGCGAAGAACTTCTCTCCTTCCTTGTCCATGAGAGAGGCATCGTAATCGGCGAAGTCTGGGAGAGTCTGCAATTCTGTGAGGCCAATACATGGCAGGTTCTCGATCCCTCTCGTGTATTTCGTGAACCAATCGAACGTGTTTTGATCAATCAAGAATCTGTTAAGATGGTCTCTGGATAGCATTCTTCCGTTCATGATGATCCCCGGTCCGTAAAATCTAGCATCGACCGAGAACACGGTATCATACGTCATGGCGTATCGTAGACTGACGTCGGTAGCCAAGATGCTCCGAAGACGAGGAAACCGCCGAAACGAATTGAAGACCCTGAGCTCGAGTTCAAAGTTGATGGCGAAGATGAGGGCATGTAGCGGCGTGTCAAACAGCATGAAGCCACCGTCTCCAGTGTCTATGTAGTGTTCGGCAAAATCCTGTTGAGTACACTTCTGGAATAGATACGACGCTGCCTGCAGACACCTCTGCTGTGCCCCCTCGAGAAGCAGGTGCAACACGAGAGGCATGAGTGACTGCGTCAGAGGCTCGAATTGGCTGTACCTGTAGACATCGATGCCAAGCACTGCCATCTCGGCATGGTTGCGGAGATCTATCGCTCCCGCCAAAGCATCGCTCAGGCCACCACTTGGAAGCTCACTCCCATGTGGACTGTTCTCAATCGGCACGTCATGTGCCGCCAGAATGTCCCAAAAACCGTCATATGTGACATGAACCGTGTTCTTCATCTTCAGTCCTCCAAAATGCTGATGAGTGCAGAACGTTCCGGGCTACGAGTACCTGGCAGCTACCAGGAAGGATGGGGAGGTCGATCCCAGTAATCTGCAAACTCCCGAATATCCCTAGCTCTATCCTCGGATCCCTTGACAGTGTCAGTTTGTGACAAAGACCGTCCTCGACAGCGTATGCGGCTCGGACGCTTTCGGGCACCATGAGGGAGTACTCACGGTTCAGAAGGCGTAGCACGTCTTTCGAAGGACCGCACTTTCGCCCAGTTGGCCAACTCCTAACTGCAGTGCCCCGCTCACTAGTCATGACTCTCTTCCCGACGCGCCGTGACCAACAGGTACACGAACGTTGCAGTGAGATACAGGATGAATGCGACTTCAACTGGCGTCCAGTCATCGTGGTGCTTGACGTGTTCGTTTTGGTATTTGGCGTAGTAGTCAAGCAGTTGGTGAGTCATGTTCCGCGTCTCCTTGCTTAGCACGGGCTCAAGTAGTGCCAGCAAGCCGACGGTGTTCTTCTCTAGGGACGAATCATTACCCAGCAGCTTCCTGGCTAGTTCTTCAATACATACTCTGAGGCAGTTGAGCATGTGCCCGTGCTCGCCGCTAGAACCGTAGAGAGCGAGGGCCTCGGAAAACGCCTTCAAAGCTTCCGGGTAGTCACCAAGCCAAGCGAGGTCGGCGTTGACGACCTGCTCATCAAGGAGTTGCGCCCCTTCTGGGTAGAAGATGAGGCAGCCATTGCTCTCGGCACACAAGACCGGTACCCCTGAAGCGGCAACGTCCTTGCGCAACAGCTGCGCCAATTGCTGTCTTGCGTACGCATTCAATTCGATATGAAACAGGACCTCTAGTCCAAAAAGGAAATCGGGCAGCGTAGTACGCCGCTCTAGAGCGTGCCAGAGAGGCGTCTCCGTCGGTTTGCTGATGTACTCCCAATCGTCGGATGACACCGGCTCCCCCAATGCGTGCAGGAACGCGGCCGATATCGACGGATCATCTAGTATCAGACCACCAAGTACTTCACTTACGCTGCCGAACGCTCTGTTTCTAAATTCCTCAATTGTCTCTGCAGGAGCCTGGGTCATACTCCAGCGCTTTCGAAAATCGCTCACATATCCATCCGCTGAATCAACAGAACTCATGTCGACACTGCCCTCCTCTTGCCTCTGGGGTGTTCATGCAGAGAACCGCCTAGCCGTCCGGAGATCGAAAGAACGGTCATTGACTCGTTCTGAAAAACCAATCACGGTGAATACAGGGATCCTCCTTCAACGAGACGCAGAATCTAATTGACATTCTAGAAGGTCGGCTGAATTCTTCAAGGAAGCTCCGTCACTTCGATCAGCCGGCAGGTGCCCCGTCCGCTTCTAGTCTTGACGCCGGAAGAGGCGGATGACCCGCCTGAGCCTTGACTCATGAATCCGTCCGGTGCAGACCTGCTCAAGCGATTCTCGAACATCGAGCCTGCAGCAGGTTGATGAGAGCATCCAAAAGTGGTCGTGACGACCGGTCAATCCCCCTCGGCTCCACCATCATTACGCTCTGCTTCCATTGAACAAGCCTGTCTGCCAGGCGCCCCATCTCGAAAGCACGACCCCCGGTCACTGGCCGCCCACGGTTGTCTCAGGTCAGGAC
>NZ_QXIY01000054.1 GCF_003570995.1 Candidatus Cryosericum septentrionale | reverse complement strand
ACAAAGCCCTGGAGCTTGACCCGTGCTATGCCAATGCCTGGTATGCCAAAGGCTTCAGTCTCCACAGCCTGGGCCGCGACGAAGAGGCCATCCTCTGTTATGACAAAGCCCTGGAGCTTGACCCGTGCAATGTCAATGCGTGGTACAACAAAAGCGTGTGTCTCGCCGGCCTGGGGCGTTCCGAAGAGTCCTTCCTCTGCTTTAAAAAGGCCCTGGAGCTTGACCCCTCCATGCACCTGCCTGATTCTGCAAAGCGTTAGTAGCGGATAGACTTAGCCAGTGGCGGGAAGCAGCGCTCTCCTACCTGCAGTTCCTGGCGCTCGCCCCACCACAGGATGCGGAACATGCGCGCGGATTTGCCCTGTCGGAGATATCGAGCAGGTCGATGGCAGGCCAGTTTGGCAGCATCACTGCCAGCAATGCTTTGCATGCCTGCAATGGTGCCCGAAAGAGGCCATACAGTTCGGCAAAGAGACGCCGCACGGGAAACGGTACCACCACCCCGGCGTAAAGTTGTCGGACATGATCTTGGATTGCCCAAAGAAGTAAGAATCAAACATAAACTGGGGAGGTACTCAAATGAGCGTGGTACAAAAAGCAATCGGCATCGGGCTGCTCTATCTCTTGACGATCGGCACAGGCATTTGGGTCAGTAATTCCGGCCAGCCGCTCAACATTCTGATATTTACGATTCATAAGTTGATTGCTCTTGCGACGGTCGTTCTCACAATCATCCTGTTTCGGGGTTTGCTCAAGAATGTTCAGACGGGCGCCCTGTTGTTGGGGTTGATGATTGCCTCGGCAGTGTTGGTAATCGCACTGTTCGTTACGGGAGCGATGTTCAGCACCGGGAAGCCGGTGAACGACCTGTTATTGACGGTCCATCGGGTTGCGCCGGTGCTACTGGCGGTTTCGACGGGGGTAGGGGTGTACCTGTTGATCAAGTGAAGGCCTGATGACCTGTGCCTTGACCATCGTGAGCTCCTCATTGACGTTCAGAAACACTATCAGAATATGGCTGTCGACGCAGTGAATGGCACCCAGTACGGCCACATCCTGAGATGGATGGGCATCGAGCACGTGGTGGTCGGTGGCTTGTTCACGGATCAGTGCGTTGCTGGCACCGTGCGCGACTTGTCGGACTGGAGCTATACGATTTTCCTGGCGGAGGACGCCACGTCAGCCGTAGCCTGAAGGCGAACGATACCCTGACTGAGCTTCGTGTTCCACTTGTCGATGATCTGCTCGCTGCCCGCGCTATTGGTACTGTGGGCATCTTGCACCAAGGTCACGTCATAGTCCAGGGCATGGGCACCCTTGCAGGTCGCCTGTACACAGCCGTCCGTCACCAGCCCCACGACGATGACCCTGCTTACGCGCAGGGTGTCCAGGTCACCCTTGAGGCGTGTGTCCTCGAAGGCATTGCCGTGGTGCTTGCGGATGAAGTGGTCGGTCTTCCGCGGCTTCAACGCCGGGTGCAGCTGCCATCCACTACTGCCCTCTATCAGTGTGGTCTTGGTTGAGTGCTGGACGTAGAACACCGGGGCGCCAGCGGCATGAGCGCGGTCGACTAGCGTGTTGATATTCTTCAGCACCAGGTCTCCCTGGTAGACGGGCGTCGACTTCTCAAACAAGTCACGTTGCACGTCGATGATCAGCAATGCCGTATTCGTACCGAGTTCTTCCACGTCACACCTTCTACATATCGTAACACGTTCCTCTTCCTGGGTCATCAGACTCTTGATTTACACCGCATGCTGTGTAAAATGTCTACAGGAGGTCCAGAAGATGAGTATCGTCGTTCACACGATTCATGGAAGACAGTATGCGTATGTCTCTCGACGCGAGGGCAAGCGCATGATTCAGACCTACCTTGGTCCCATGAGCAGGCCGGACGTTCAGGCTGCTGTCGATGGCTTGTCCGAGGAGAAGGGGATCCCTGAGCGCCTGCGCCGTCTGTTTTGGGACACAGATCCCGAATCGCTGGATCTCTCCCGGCATGCGACCGCCATCATTGAACGCGTCCTCGAGATGGGAGACCTGCAGGACGTGCGATGGCTGCAGCATCGTTATACCGGTACCACGATCGCGCAGGTCCTGACGCTTTCCAAAGGACTCTCACCACGCTCGCGGGTATTCTGGAACCTGTGGTTCGGCAGGGAGGTGCCCTGTGCATTCTGAGTGCTTGCAGCCCGACGCGGCGCATCTTCTGCCCGTCGTCGCCTCCGCCCTACAGCCATATAGCCCTGTCCTGGCAGGCGGTACAGCTCTTGCATTACATGTCGGTCACCGCGTGTCCGTCGACTTTGACTTCTTCACCGGGAACGAGTTCGACCCTGCCGCCGTTGTTCTGGCCACGCAGGCTACTTCGGTGGAAGTTCGCGTGCTGAAGCTGGAGCCAGAGACGGCGGTAATGATCGTGGACAGGGTCAAGGTGTCGCTGTTCCAGTATCCGTACCCCTTTGCCGAGCCCACGGAGCGGTTCAGCGGAGCTACGGTGGCGGGTATGGTCGATATTGCCGGGATGAAACTCATCGCCATCATGCAGCGTGGTGCCAGGCGCGACTTCGTTGATCTCTACGCAGTGCTCAAGACCACGCCGTTTCGTGTGATTGCGCACAATGCGATCCAGCGCTTCGGCCCGACACTCATCGAACCGGTCATCATCGGCAAGGCACTTGCCTGGTTTGCTGACGCCGATGCACAACCCGACCTGGCATATCTGGGAAAGCCCGTGCAGTGGTCGGTCATCAAGCGATTCTTCCGCTCCAGTGTGCCGCAGTTTGTCCTGGATCTTGAGGCAGAACGGGCAGACTCAGCGCGTGGGCAACTGTAGACGACGTCAAGACGATATTTCAGAACGAAAGGGAGTGTACACCCATGAATGAGGTGAACGAGGTTATCAAGCAGCTCCGGGAGAGAAAATCGGTACGCATCTTTGAGGATAAAGTCGTGCCCGATGCTGTCAAGAACGAGGTGATCGCGGCGGCCTTCGAAGCGCCGACTGCCGGCAACATGATGTTCTATACGATCATCGACGTGACGGATCAGAAGGTCAAGGATCAGCTGTCGGTGCTGTGCGACCATCAGCCCTTTATCGCCAAGGCCCCGCTCGTCCTCGTTTTCCTGGCCGATTACCAGCGGTGGTACGAAACCTACCGGGCGGCCGGACTTGCGGTGCGCAAACCAGCCGTCGGCGACTTGATGCTCGCTTGTGCGGACGCGTTTATCGCCGCACAGAACACCGTAGTGGCCGCCCAGTCACTGGGGCTCGGTTCCTGCTACATCGGCGACGTCCTCGAGAACTGCGAGCAGGTGAGGGAACTCCTGTCGCTGCCAGAATTCGTGATGCCCGCGACGCTGGTTGTCTATGGGTATCCTACGAGGCAGCAACTTGATCGCAAGAAGCCCGTGCGTTTTGGCAAGAGCTATATCGTCCATGAGAACGGCTACCGGAAAATGGAACCTGATGAGCTTCTTGGTATGCACTGCGAGCGGGGCGACAAGGAGAGCATCGATGCGCTCTGCAAACGGAAGTACCTGTCCGATTTCAGCATCGAGATGAACCGGTCAGTGGCGGAGTATCTGAAGAACTTCAGCAGCCGGTAACCCTCAGGCGGGTGGTCCGTTATCATTGAAAAGTGCCAGTATCCGATAATAAGGCACCAATTTGCGCTCCATATTATTGCCGACGATAATAGCGATCCGAGCAAAAAGGGGCGCAAGCGATATAGCAAGTATCTGTGAAAGCGATCACGTGGCGATTTTAACACTCATGATGGGAGGAAAAGATGGAAGACGCAACAATGCCGACGTTCAGGAAGTTCGCCAACCCCAACTTCGACGTGCATTCCGAAGGTGACTACTGGGAGAAGATCAAGCCGCTGAAGGCCAAGACGGCGCTGCTGATCATCGATGTTCAGAAGCACGACCAGGCCCTGTCGGTCGAGCTCAGAGATGCAGGCAACAGCTACCTGTTTGACCGGCTGAAGGCAACGGTCATCCCCAACGCCCGGCGGCTCCTCGACTTCTTCCGTGACCAGCAGATGGTCGTGACGTTCGCAACGCTCGGCAATCAGCGCGCAGACGGCCGTGATCGTTCGCCCACCCAGGCCAGACCGGGTTGGAACTACACCCTGCTCAAGATCGGCACCCGGGACCAGGAAGTTGTCGATGAGCTGAAGCCCTGCGACGGCGAGGTCGTCGTCTGCAAGACCACGGACAGCACCGTGATGGGCACCCAGTACGGCCACATCCTGCGGTGGATGGGCATCGAGCACGTGGTGGTCTGCGGCCTGTTCACGGATCAGTGCGTCTCCAGCACCGTGCGCGACCTGTCGGATTGGGGCTACACCGTCTTCCTGGTGGAGGATGCCACGTCGGCCATCAACGCCGAGCTTCAGGTCTGGGAGACCAGGATGCTTAACCAGATCTACTGCAAGGCGGTCTCAACCGAGGAAGTGCTTCAAGACCTAGCAGCCGAGCAGGAAACGACAGAGACGCACTCCCTCAAACTACTTCAAGTACAGAGTGAATGACACCTTGGACCTGCTTCTTCATGGCCTCCTCGGACAGGTAAGGGGACAGAGCCTGTTCAGCACACATCATAACGCTGAACAGCAGCATAAAGGCATAGTCATGGTCAGCCTTGTCTGGGTCAACGATGACGAATGACGTACTGCGGGTTCCAAAGCCAGTCTGCTGTGTGTCAGAAGTGCCGATTCTGGGTTGAGACTGTACCTCCAAGACGGCGTCATCAAGACTGTTGTCTTTGACATCGTCAGGAGTGCATATCATAACGTGTTGCGCCTGCATCTGACTTGGAGAACCTTCGCTCGGCTTGACGTCGGGAAGTCCATCAACAGCGCAGGAAGCCAAAACGGACCCAAAGGCAAGCTTGAAGACTCTTGCAGTGTTGGGGATCAGAAGAGTCTCTTCGAGAACCCTGCCAGCGGGATGCGAAGACAGGATGACACAGTCAAGAAACGACGCAGAATCGGCGTGTCGCCACGCTATGCGTGGTGCACCTGGCTGATGGCGAACACACCAATTGACTATGGGTGCAACGGAGATGGGAGTTTCCGAGACTAGCAAGCATCCAGCCAAAGCCCAGAGGAGGGCCCCATCGTGCGTGATCGCCTCAGGATCCTCCAGTCTGTAGGAATTGTCGAGGGTTTCGGCAATCTGGGAGCTGCCTCCGCTCATCAGAAGGAGATGCAGCGATGTACGGAGAAGCGGTCTGTTCCCGGTGTGCAGAGCAAGCAAAACAAGCCTCTCTGCGTCATCCTGTGGTTCGAGAGCGGTCACCAATCCGGAGGTTATACTGACGTTCCGATACTTGTCGCGTTCATAGTCTAGCAGGAGTCCTTGAGCCAGTGGCACTTCACCTGCGCGGTTGGCACAATCTGCACCCAATAGCAGATCGCGGTAGTCCGCGTCGGTGTCAGGCATCTCTCGGTATGCGCTGGCGGACTCCCGGTACAAGAGTGCAGCTTCGTGCCAGAGCCTCTGCTCTTTCCGTACGTATCCAAGCCACTCCGCCGCGAAGGCAATTCTTGCTCGATCCACGTATGTGCGCGATTCCGTCAGGGATTGCTCAAGGAAGATGGCGGCACCTTTCATGTCGCCCTTTTCGATTCTCACCCGACCCAGCAACTGCTTGGCATGCGTAGCAGTAGGAAGAAGGCTATGCGCTTCTGCTAACTGGAGGCCTTCCCGATAGCACTGCTCAGCTTCGTCGAGCTTCTCCATGTCCATATAGGCATTGCCCAAGTTGGTGATGTCCATCGCCTGGCGCCGGACATCTCCGGTTATCTTGCTGAGTCGCACGCATTCCGCCAGATCGTCCCTTGCCCCCGAGGGGTCCCCTGTCATGCGTCTGAGGCGAGCTCGTTGATTCAGGACGATCATCACTACTTCCCACAATCCATCTTTTCGCGCCGCATCAAGCCGTCTCTCCAGGATTGGACTCGCTTCGTCATATCGTCTCAACTCTACCATTGCTCCAGCGAGGTTGACTTCTGCCATCTGTACGCCGAATGAGTCCCCGGCCCGGCTCGAGTCCTCAGAAGCGGACTTAGTGTAGTCAATCACTCGTTGGTACAGTCCTAAGTTCATACACACAAATGCTAGGTTCATGTGAATGATACCGCGATCGCCAGCATCTTCTTCTGGGCAGCGTGACAGGGCTTCTTCCAGAATCCCGATTGCCTCACCGGCATGGACCGTTCCAACAAGCAGAGTTGCCTTCCATGCTCGAATGTTAAGGCTTCCATGATCCCCAGATAGGGAGATGGCCTTGTCTGCTTCTTGCTCAGCACGTGCGACGTCGCCTTCTGCGGCATAGACGCCCGACAACACAAAGTGAGCTTCGGCCACTCTGTCGTCACCGAAGCTCCCTGAGATGTAGTCCGTAGCTAGTTGCCTTGCCAGCGACCAGTTGCCTTGCACCGAAGCGAGGATCATCGCCTGTGGCAACACCGCCCCAGCTTCTGGATCGCCGGCGGCTAGCAGATGATAGCAGGCTCGGAGGATGTATCCCTTTGACTTGAAGTACTGACCTAGTTGGCGGTGATAGGCGTCATAGACACCTTGTGACTGCAGACGCGTGACAAGCCATTGACGAACGGTTTCACCTGTCATGCTAACGCGAGTACCATGGCATTGCAGGAAGGAATTTGCAGAGTCCAAGTCGACGACAAGCTGGGAAAGAGATCCGGCATCGGTCTTGGCTTGCGATTGAAGGCCCATGAGGTCTTCCACCAAGATGTCACCCCCATAAGCAAGAGAGACCATAGCCGCTAGATCGCGCTGAGAGGAAGAAAGGCGGCTCCACTGACGACGGAAGTATGCATCGAGAGTCTGGGGAGTACCATTCGTGTCAAGCTCAATGTTGCTCAGGAGACGTGGATTTCCTCCAGTCTGCTGAAGCACTTCATGAACTCTTGGCGGCGTCAGGTCCAGCCCTTCGGCTTTGGTGAGTTCCAGCGTCTCTTCATAGGTGAGTGGAGGAACTTGGATGGGAATTCCACCAATGTGGTTTGCCGCTTCTGCAGACTCGAAAGAGAGGACCAAGAGATAGTGCCCCTGCAGTTGTTCCACGAGAGTCTTTGAGACTTCAAGGTTGGCCGTGCAGTCGTCGAGCAACAAGAGAACATCGGGACTGGCAATCTTGATCAGCAGATTGATAGCTTGGTCTGCATTCAGGAACTCTCGTGGAACGGTCTTGCCAAGCGTCAGGGATACTCGGGTTGCAAGATGAGCTGCTATGGATGACAGGTCGCGGTTTGAAGTCGAGACATAGACACTTGGTTTCTGACAAGCCAGCAGTCCCAATAAGAATGTCTTGCCACAACCCCCCGGACCGGTCACTGCAACGGTGTGGCTTTCATCGAGTGTCGAAACGATGCGGCCAAGTAGATCGCTCCTGGGAAGCAAATGAGTGGCTTCCGCAAGTGTTGTCTTGAGGTCGGCCGTGTAATCGGGGGCCAGAACAGAGTCATCTATCGATGAGGCTGGCGTCGAGAGCTGGTGCACGATGTCAACGCGTACCTTCTTGGCCAGTTCCTCTGGCGTGTCATAGTGGCCGTAAGTGACCTTCGCTTCCCGTTCGATTCGTTGAATTAGGGCAGTCAACTTAGGATCCCGTTGCTCGTTCTCGACATTCTTCACATAGATGAGCCTTGGCAGATCAGCAGAGAGTTCAAATTCGTCCTCTAGGCCAGATATTGTGGAACCAGGCAGGAGCTGCCCGTATTTGTCGGCGTAGATTCCAACAAAGAACTTGGAGGTTTCGATAGCCTTTTCATATATGATTCTTGGGCTATCGGGGCTCGCTCCCATATCCTCGAAGAGGATTGGACGCATACCCAACTCCAGCAAGGCAGCTCTTACGGCCGTTCGCTCGGATTTGTTTGCTAGGCTTGAGCTGACGAAGACTTGTGGTCCCCAAGTAATTGTGGGCCACTCTGACGAACTGTCAGAACTGGTCATCTACTTCCCCTAGCAGCTCGAGACGTGCCAAAGCAGGCTGCACTTCCGCAGTCGTCATGGTTCTGTCGATGGCTGTGTTGTAGCGGCCCAGGAGCTCGCTGGCATCTGCGGCGATCTGTTCTCGGATATTCTCCTCGGCCAAGATACCATCGAACAGATCGGTATTGCTCACCATTTCCGGCTGATCGATAAGGAATTCGACCATATCTACCTGAGAGAGACGCTTGCCGCCTTCCTTCTGACCCACGGCCAAAGACCGGCGTTTGGAGGTAATGAGATTGCACTCGGCTTGCCATATCTGCCAGGTCCTGTAGCTTTGTCCGAGGAGTGACTCCTTGACTGATACTGCAGCAGTGGAGCCTGATAGTATGGCGAGAGAGATGGGGAAGAGACGATGCATTCGCTGTCGCCTCTCGGAGAATGTGCTGTCTGGGGGAGTGAATGGTTCAGGAGGCACGGTGCCGCCCGGACGTCCATCACCTGCATTGTTGGGTGGAATCTGCAGATACGTCCACGACAGCGACTGCAGCTTGACTTCGCTCTCGCGATATACGGGCAGTTCGTCCTTATGCAGATTTAGCTCGGGCATGTCGAACCCAGAGTGCGGACCGTTGTCGGGCTGCACAACGAAGGCTCCTATGTCAATGTCATGGAGAGAACCGTTGGCCAAGAGCATTCGCATAACTGCACTTGGCTGAGGAAAGGACTTCCTTGACATACCGATATACACGAGAGGTCGCAGGTCTAGTTGATAGCGTTTGGGGCAGAACAAATGAGTTACTGCATCCAAGTTCTCGGAGCACAAGAGAACTACTTCTCCAGAATCTCGGATGAGGAACTCGAGGTCCACTGCTCCGGTTCCACCTCGCTGACTGGCCCAATGAAGAAGTAGGTCGAACAGCTCCTGGGCAGCTTGTCTGCTTCGCAAGATGAAATTGAAGCCGAGGGGACGTCCATCAATGGCAGCAAGTGGCATCACGCCCAGAATATCCTCGTTCATAAGACGGGGAAGGGTCATATCTCCAACAAACATCACGACTACTCGCGAGCTGTAGTCACAGCCGCGCCGGTTCTGTGCGGCCACACCCTGCTGCCCGACTAGCTGCGAATCCGGCTGAGCACTGGCGGTCTTCTCTGGTTCCATACTAGAATCTCTCCGCAAACTCTCTTGCTGCCTTGTCCAGGTCTTTGTCGTCGACCTCTTCACCGCGGGTGGCCCAGGCGGGGAGAGGAAAGTTGATGAGGACGGGGGCGGGGATGTCGGGCTGGTGCACGATCATCGTGCCGGGCTTGATGATGGTGCTGCGCAGGCGGAAGGACTCGGGCAGGTAGTCGTACTCGGGGCTCTGGCTCTCGGCAAAGTCGAGGCGCCCGTTGACGCGGATGCTGCAGTTGCCGGTGATGCGCTTCTCGACGCGGCTGGCGGACTGCTGGGCGCCGATGAGGATGACACCCAGGGAGCGGCCACGCTCGGCGATGTCCAGCAGGATGTCCTGGATCGGGCTGTGTCCTTCGCGCGGGGCATACTTGTTGAGCTCGTCGAGGACGACGAAGACGTAGGGCTTGCGGCCCTGGGCCTCCTTCTGCGTCATCAGCATCTTGAGGGTGCTGCCTACGACGAACTTCTGCGCCACGGGCTTGAGCTTGCTGATGTCCACCACGGTGACGCGGTGCTGGTTGAACTCGAAGCGGTACTTATCGGGGTGGTCCACGTCGCTGCGGATCACGCCCTTCATGGCGTCGGCCGCCACGCGCAGCCGGCGCAGGAAGGCCAGCTGGGTGCCCTGGTTGTCGAAGGAGGTGAACCAGCCACCGGATGACGGGCGCTTGCCCTTCTTGCCGTCGTCCTCGACCGGGCCCATGATGTCGGTCTCCAGGATGGTGATGAGGTCGCGCAGGTCGCCGATGGTCTGGCCCTGGTACACGAGGGCTCCGCTGTGAGCGTCGTTCTCCACGTTGAGTTTGGAGACCAGGTAGTCCAGCCGGTTGGTAAGATGCTGGATGAGGCCGTAGAGGTTGGTCGTCTCCTGGTCGCCCTCGGCGAAGAGGAAGGGGAGCAGGCGGTCCTGCGCAAACTGCCGCATGGTCCAGACGTAGGGGATGACGCCCTCCTGGCGCTGCTCGGTGCTGGGCGAGGGGACCTCACTGTCAGACTTGGGGGACGTGAAGAAGCGCACGTCGGTGAAGGGTGTGGTGGGCAGGCCCATCTTCGCGTAGACGGCGCGGTGGTCGTCGGTCAGGCCCTTGTTGGGCTTGTCGAGGAACAGCATGTCCTCGCCCTTGACGTTGAAGACGATGCTGCGCGCGGCGGCCTTGTCGGCGGACGGCATGCCATCCTGCATCTGCTGGTCGCCCTGTTTGGTGCCCTCGAAATGGAAGATGGAGTACAGGAGGAAGAGGGCGAACGACGTCTTGGTGGCCACACCGCTGACGCCGCTGATACTGACGTGTGCGCCTTTGGCGCCGTTGAGGAACTCGAAGTTGACGTAGAAGGGTTCCTTGTTGCGCATGATGCCAACGGGCACGCGCTGCTTCATGACGTCGAAGCTGAGTGCCTTGTCCAGGTCGGCGCCGGTGGCGCGGTAGACGAAGTCGGCTGGGTGCGGGGCGACAAAGACCTCGGGTTCCAGCTTGGTGACCTGTACCTTGCCCACGTAGGCGACACCTGCGGGCATGATGCCCTGGCGCACGATGGTCGTGTCGCTGTCGAACTGGATGCCCTCATGGTACTGCTGGACCTCGATGACGGTGCCGTAGAAGGTGACGGCCTCGACGCCGGCATACCCCTCGACCGCGGACCGCACGAAGACGACGTCGTCCATCTCCAGGTAGTTGTGCTGGTCGACGAGGACATAGAACTCCAGCGACGATGCGGGCTTGGTGCCCAGAACGAACCCAATTGGTAATGCCTCTCCCATCCCCACTCCTTTTGCTGTGTCAAGCAATCCAAGGCAGTATAGCGCAAAAGGGCGCAGAGCGTCAACGCGTACGACACTCGGCAGTGCTACCTTCTCATTGATTGAAAGCCGATGATGCCGAGAATCACTGCAAGAGCGCCTAGCCCAAAGAAGACGATGGCGTCGAAACGGTGTGATTTCCGCAGTGCAGCCTTCTTTGCCGGGACGGCTTTCACGTAGAGCAGTCCTGTGATAGGGGTCAAAATCAAAAACACATCCGCCAGCAGGGCAACCCAGAAGTGCGGCAGAGTGGGCCTGAGGGCTCTTGTTGCAAGAAGTTCAGCAGCACCGAGCAGAACGAGGACGACGCCGATCCCACCCACCACTTTATGGGTGCTCAGTTTTTTGCCACCCTTGTCCCTTGCACCAATGATACCTACACCAAGATAAGAGCAGTTCCCAAGATGCCGGGTAGAGTGCCAAAAGAACTAGAAGAGCAGTTGCTAACCTTCATAAAAGAATATCCTCCCTATGGGTCAGAACGAACAGAGACAGAACTAACATCTGTTGATATCTCTGTTGGTCATACCGGTATCTACAATATCCTTAAGAAAAGAGGCTTAACTACAGCGAAAGCTCGCATGGAATGGGTAAGGAAAGTATCTGGAGAGATCATCACCCAAGATGAAATAGCCAGAGATAAGGAGAAAACAAAGAATAATCACATAGAAGCAAAGTATCCAGGTCAGTTGATAGGACAGGACACGCTCCATATCGGTTGCTTAAAAGGAAGAGGAAGAATCTCTCATCACGTTGTCGGTGACTGCTTCTCCTCTTTTGGAGCAGCTAACGTTGATGATAACAAAACCACCAAGGTTTCTACAGACGTTGTAGAGAATCATCTTGCCAGGAAATTTGCTCCAGTAAAGATACAGAGAATCCTTACCGATTGTGGAACAGAGTCTACCACCTGGCATGAGGAAGCAATACCAAATCACGAAGTTGAGAGGACATGCAACAGACTTGGGATAAAGCACGCCACGACCAAGGTACAGCATCCCTTGACCAATGGTTACGGAGAGAGGCTCAAGAAAACCCTCTTAGATGAATTCTACGCTGTTGCCTTCTGAAAGAAGCGATATGAGCGTATTAAAGAGTTGCAAATTGATCTGGATACCTTTATGGATTATTACAACTACCAGGAGGTTCTGGAGTGCCAACTTGTACCCACATCTTGAAGTCAGGACATATGGGGAAATCCCAACTTATGGTTTCGCGTGGAATCAAGCTATTAATGCCCTATTTTCTGTCTGATTGGAACTCCTATTTACACAAAATCCGCTTTGATGCCTCAGTTTTAGCATATAATGGCCAATTGATTTTTCCCCTGCAACAGAATTTTATCTGATTTAAATCCTGTTTATACAAAATTCGCTGAGTTGCCTACGATAAATTTGATACGGTCTCAATCAGTAATCCAATTTTTTTTGTCTTTGTCTAATATGATTATATTAATATCAAATATAGCTGTTTCAAACGGCGCCAAAGTTTTTAAAGTTTTCTGTTTGCGTTCTTCCACTCTGGCTTCAACATGACAGTTACACGGCTCCAAACCAACAACATAGTCACCTGAGGCCATACTTTTCCATTGTGTAAAGTACGGAAACTGTTTTTTATTAAAGCAAAGTTGAACGCCGATTCCCAGCGCATCGTTCACAATTGTGGCAGTGGTATTGCCGTCCTTATCAGCAATTAAATCATGATAAAAAACCTGTTCAGGCAAATTGTCAACCGGCTTAGAAAATTTGTCCCAATTCCAATTAGAAGTCGACTTGTTCTCCCCCTTTAGCGTAGTTTTTTGTGTTGGAAGAATGATACGGCTGTTTTCATCCAATAAAGGATAGCCAATATTGTAATGATACAGAAACATTAGCGGTGCTTCAGCAAAGGCTTCATTCGTTACCTCATCATGAATATGGACAATATTAGACTCATATATTGTTGAAATCGTACGTCGTAAAACGATATTTTCACCAAAAAGCATTGCTTCGCGCATTTCACCTTTAATTTCAAGTTTATATTGATCCATTTCCCAGTATGTGTCACAGCAAACATGCTCGGCAGGAGTAGTACGCAGTCGGCCATGCATCACTAATTGTTGATTGCCATCCATAACCGGCCCACCCACATTGTCTGTGCCGCAGGTAAAAAACAAGCCGCACATCATGCTGTGTTGCGCTTCGGCACCATTTGTATCATATTGATTACGTCCCTGCAGCCCCGGTTTGCTCAAGAAATTCAAGCCAATCCCTTTATAGCTCAATTGACAAATATCCAGACATTTGTCCTCCATAGCTGTAAAACTGATTTCTCCGCTTTTAACCTCAATCGCTTTCATTCCTCCAGCGCGGCCCTCTTCAAACTGGATTTTTCTCGCATAAGCAATTTGTTGCATGCTGCCAATTTTTTTAAGCAGTTCCTGTTTCATCATCTTCTCACCTTCTGCTGATAAAGGTTCATCACGTCTTTCAAATACGGCATCGCAGGAATTGCACCCCTCTTTTGCACGCACAAAGTTGCTACCGCATTGGCAAATTCTACGAAGTCGTTTGCTTCTTCTGCAGTTAATTCCCCCGGCCTTTTGTTGCTCTGCACCAGCTTATATAAAAAGCCACCCCAGAAAGCGTCACCCGCTCCAGTCGTGTCCACAACAGTACAATCAATTGCTTTTACCTGTGCAAGCGATGTTTTTGTACGTATCAACGCTCCGTCCTTACCTAAAGTAATCACTGCACAAGGAATTCCGCTTTCAATCAGGATTTTTGAAGCATCATCAGGAGATTTCGCTCCTGTGAGCAACTCAGTCTCCTCATCGCTCATTTTAATAATATCGACAAGAGAAAGCACGCTTCGCATACGTACCATTGCTTCCTCTCTACTCTTCCAGAGTAACGCCCTATAGTTAGGATCATAAGAAATGATCGCACCGGAAGACTTAGCTGTCTCCACCGCGGAGAACGTAGTTGACCGCGCAGGTTCATCTGTAAGTGAGAGAGAACCGAAATGAAATACTTTTGTATTTTTTATGATGTCCTCATTCAATTCGCCTATTCTCAAACAGGTATCTGCTCCTGGTTTGCGTGCAAATGAAAAGCTTCGCTCTCCACTTTCGGAAAGTTCAACAAAAGCCAGAGTTGTAAACACATTTGAGTCTTGCACCAACCCCGTCGTACACACTTTTTGGGATTGTAAGGTTTCGTACAGAAAATCCCCATGCATGTCTTGGCCTACCTTGCCAATAAATGCGGTCTTTAATCCCAAATTTGACAGTGCACACAACACGTTGGCAGGAGCACCTCCGGGATTTTGCTCAAACAAGCGCATTCCAGCAGGGGATATCCCACAAGGAGTAAAATCAATCAATAATTCACCTAGAGCTGTTACATCAAACATGGAAACACCTCACTACTAACTTAGCAAAGGTGGATACTCATAAAAAGTATCCGCCTTTTGATCTATAGGGGGAAACCTGTTTTTCACAATACCAACGCAAGCCGCCTGCGCAAACCAAAACAATATTCGAATTTGCAGTAAAGTCGCCAGTATGGATTACAAATTGTACTTGTTTTGTAATGTCATCACGCAGCATCGGGTGAGGAACAATTTCAACATCAATATCCTGTTCGAAGCAGGACACAAATTCCACCCGCCTGGATGGACTTACAGCAACAGTAGCCTGTGAAAGAATTATTTTCTCAACAGAAACATGCTTAAGTACTTCCATTAACACCTCAACAGCCGTCGGAACGTTTGGTGCTAACGAAACATCTATCACTTCAGTTATATTTGGAACGGCAAGATCAGCATCTACAATCATCATTTTGTCCGTATGTCCCATTTTACTGATTTCCGCTGCCATTCCACGATTTAATATTTCTGTTTCAGTCATAACGGTTCTCCCATCTCTCGTAGCAACACATGAGAATATCATACATCTCATCAATGGTTGCCACACGAGGATTATTCTTGTAATCACCCAATACCTGACCGCAGCCAACTACCGTAGTAGCCACCATAACTACGCATAATAAAACTGCCACAATTTTCCCGTTCATCACCAAAACCTCCCTGTTCTTTACACATTAAAGCATTTGCTTTAACTTGGTTTTTGTACTAACAGGTTACAGTTATTTATTCTTTCGTTTTCTTTCTAGGCTTTCCTGTGCGGATAACAACGTCAAGCAAAACGGATATAACCACGATTGTTCCGATTACTATATTGCGAATTGCGACCGGTGCGCCTGCAAACTGGAGACCATTCTGAAGTACTCCCCAAATAGATGCGCCGATAACAGTACCAATGAGAATTCCTTGACCGCCAAGTGTGGAAACACCGCCAATAACAGCAGCTGCAACCGCGTACAGCTCGTACATATTACCGGCATCCATCGTTCCCATGCCAGCGGCTGCACTAGTGATAAGACCAACCACACAGGCGCAAAATGCGCTCACGACATATGCAATGGTGATAGAACGAGCCGTATTCACACCGGACAATTTGGAAGCCTCAATATTACTGCCAACCGCATAAATATAACGCCCGCTGCGGGTCTTGCTCAGAAGAAAATCAAACACCAAGAACAATACGACAGCAATCCAAATGGTGTTGTAAAGTCCCAATATTTTACCATAGTAGAACACGTTTCTGAAGGTCTGTGCCGCATCGCCGACTGCATCTGTATTATAGTTATTATTGACAATTTGGGCGACACCTCTGGCGATTGTCATGGTACCCATTGTGGCAATGAAAGGCGGCAGCTTCCATTTTGCAACCAAAGCACCGTTGAGGATACCGACTCCGATGCAAACGATAATTGTAAGTAACATTGCAATCCAAGGATTCACACCTTTTGTCATCAGGGTTGCAGATATCATACAGCTCATACCTACAACAGAACCAATTGACAAGTCAATATTTCCCGTAATAAGCACATAGGTCTGGCCGATACCAATAATGAAGATTGGTGCAACCTGGCGAAGAAGGTTTCCAACATTCCTTCCTGAATGAAAGGATGGACTTAAAAAACTAAACGCAACGCATAATATGGCAAGAGCCACTGTAACGGTTAGAACCTGGCGCATGCCCCTAATGGCCAAGAACTCTTCCCAAGGACTTTGTTTCTCTCTATTTTCCATTTTCCAACGCTCCCGAATGTATTTAGTTGCTATTACATTAAATATTTACTGCTTGCTCGAACTTTGAATCAAATTTCGTTGCACATTGCAGAATTTGATCTTGCGTCGCTTCTTCAGTCGCCAGTTCACCTGTAATCTTTCCATCACACATTACCAGAATTCTGTCACTAATACCCATAACCTCAGGCATTTCAGAAGAAACAAAAAGTACGCCGATACCTTGCTGTTTCAATTTGTTCATAATATTGTAGATTTCAACCTTTGCGGCTACATCAATGCCTCTTGTCGGTTCGTCAAATATAACCACACGAGAATTTCGAGCCAGCCATTTGGCAACAACCACTTTTTGCTGGTTACCGCCTGAAAGGGTTCCTACATTCGTACCGGCATTCGTCAATTTAACCCTCAAATTGGAAACCGCTTTGTCCGTCATTGCCTTTTCTTTCTTCTTATCTACAACGCCGATTTTATTGCAAAGCAAATCCCAATTTGGTAAAGCAATGTTATCCTGCACAGTGAGTCTAATACATAATCCATCTCTTCTTCGGTCTTCCGGGACAAGCACGATTCCAGCTCGGATCGCATCAATCGACCCGTTAATGATCACTTTTTTGCCATCTACAAAAATTTTGCCAGACTCTTTTGGGTCCGCGCCAAAGATAGCTCTTGTAGTTTCCGTTCGTCCCGCACCCATAAGGCCTGCAATGCCGACAATTTCTCCTTCATATAAGTCAAAGTTAATATTGCGAACCATTTTCCCCGCATTCAAATTCTTTACTTCAAATATCTTCTTGCCTTGTTTACAAGTGACACGCGGGAATTCTTCTTTTATTTCGTGGCCAACCATGTTGGAAATAATTTCCGACGTATTTGTATCTTCGAAATTCATGGATACAATGCACCTGCCATCGCGCATAATGATTACACGATCAGCAATATGTTGCAATTCCTCGAGCCGGTGAGATATGTAAACAATGCCACAGCCTTCCACTTTCAGCTTCCTTATAATTATAAACAAATCATCAATTTCATTTGAAGTTAAGGAAGATGTCGGCTCATCCATAATCAAGATTTTTGCATTTATGGAAAGCGCTTTTGCAATTTCCACCATTTGCTGTTTGGAAGTCGCCAAATCACCAACAATGGTAGCAGGATCAATGTCTATATTCAATCGGTCCAGAATGGCTTTTGCTTCCCGGTTCATTTCTTTATTTGAAAGAACTCCGGAATGGGTTTTCTCGTGCCCTAAAAAGATGTTCTCCGCAACCGAAAGGTGTGAACACATATTTAGTTCCTGATCGATAATTGCTACGCCCAGTTTCTGTGCTTTCTTTGGTGTTAAATCTTCAATCACTTGGTCAAGGATTTTCATCTCACCGTCATCTCTCATATAGGCGCCGCTCAAAATTTTCATAAGAGTTGATTTTCCGGCACCATTTTCTCCCACCAGCGCTAAAACTTCTCCGGATTTCAGATTAAACGAAGCATCGTCCAATGCCCTTACTCCGGGGAAACTCTTATTTATGTGATTCAGTTCGACTATGTATTCCCCCATAAGATTCACCTGCCCTTATTTGTTTGATACTCGTTACTTACGCACCAAAGCCCAGTCAAACTATCGCTTGACTGGGCTTTGTGTTCAAACTGCGGAACTTTTCTACTTAATAGAGTCTTTGTTGAGAACGGAAACACCAGTGTCAACCAACTTATTCGGAATTGCTTCTCCCTTAATCGCCTCGACAGCTGCTTTCATGCCTTCGTATCCCATTGTATCAGGATTCTGAGCCATAGAGCATAGAATAGAACCGTCCTTTATTAGACCAAGGATTGCATCCGATTTATCAAAGCCGACACCAATAATGTCTTTTTTGCCGGAACTTTTAATCGCGTTGCCAACACCTACGGTGCTGCCTTCATTTGCTCCGAAAATACCTACAACACCTGCTGTGATGTAGTTATCTGCGATATCCTGCGATTTAACGGCATCACCTTCGCCATACTGGGTTTGGAGCAATTGATAGTTTGTGCCTTTAAATGCATCACGGAAACCTGCTTCACGTTTGAGAGTGGAATCGGTGGAGGCGTTAACGGTGACAATACCTATTTTGCCATCTTTTTTACCGGCTGCTTCCAAAGCCTTAATCATTTGTTCACCCGCTGTTTTACCAGCAGCCTGATTATCTGTGGCAAATGTAGCAGCGGCTTCGGTTTTTGCCGGAGAGTCCACATAAATAATTTTGATACCCTGAGTTTTTGCCCCTTCTAATGATGCAGAAATGGCATCGGGGCCGTTCGCTGCAATCATGATTGCATCCGCACCATCAGCAATGGCATTATTAACACATTCGATCTGCTGCGCGTCATCCTTCTTACTTGGTGCCATCCATTTGTAGTCAACGCCAAGTTCTGCGGCCGCCCTTTTTGCACCCTTATCCACTGCTACCCAGTGCTGATCCATGCTGTCCATGGTAATCAAAATTACTTTATACTTGCTGTCGGAACCGTTGGGTGGTGCTGTGCCTGTTCCTCGACTGCAGCCCACTACTGTAATAGTAGCCGCCATGACTGCGCATAATAAAACTGCCAAAATTTTTCTGCTCATTACAAGAACCTCCCTGTTTTTTATGCTGTCCTGGCTTCAAGATGTGGGTACCAATTGATGCTCCAGAACCTCCTTGCTTTTGTTCTCTGTCTCAACAGAATCATAGGCAAAAGTCAAATGTTCTTGCACCTCCTTCTCGCCCCTGATTGATTCTCGTACTTTTGGTATAACACTTTTCTTATTTGACGTCAAATTCTTCTGAAGATGTGCCTTTGCTGGTATTCTAAAGCCACTCTGCTTCAATTTGTATCCTTGATGTATTCTTCGGTAGTTGTAATAATCCATAAAGGTATCCAGATCAATTTGCAACTCTTTAATACGCTCATATCGCTTCTTTCAGAAGGCAACAGCGTAGAATTCATCTAAGAGGGTTTTATTGAGCCTCTCTCCGTAACCATTGGTCAAGGGATGCTGTACCTTGGTCGTGGCGTGCTTTATCCCAAGTCTGTTGCATGTCCTCTCAACTTCGTGAGTTGGTATTGCTTCCTCATGCCAGGTGGTAGACTCTGCTCCACAACCGGGAAGGGTTTTCTCTATCTTTCCTGGAGCAACCTTCTTGGCAAGATGATTCTCTACAACGTCTGTAGAAATCCTGGTAGTTTTGTTATGGCCGCCAGTAACTCCAAGCGCATAAAGCGTTAGGGTGAAGAGGTGGAGAGTTACAGGAGAATTGAATCGGAAGAACCAGAAACAATTCATTTTCATATAGCTTTTGACGAGGCAATTCGCGCTCTTGACGAAATTTATGAAATGTTTTAGAATTTTCCTAAAAGAACTCGTTGGAAGTAACATGTTATAATTTTAAGTTTTTTTCGTTGGAAACGGAATGACGGTGGTAGAGTTTGGCTAGGCCCCAACGATTTGAAGCAATGAGCAGGTGACGCAGTTGTGTCTCTCAGGGCACGCCGATGGAAGAGCCGAATCAGGTCAAAGAAGAGAGCAACAGGAGGAGATATCGTCATGATAACAAGAAGTCAAGTGAAGA
>NZ_QXIY01000053.1 GCF_003570995.1 Candidatus Cryosericum septentrionale | reverse complement strand
CAGATTGTTGCAGTTCCCAGCCGTGCGCAGGTTGTTGTGTTTGCTGCTCTCACCAGTGTCCTCACCTCCCTGCCGTTCCCTGTCCTGGTCCTGCACTCGGACAACGGCAGTGAATTCATCAACGATGAACTGCGGCGGTTCTGTGATGCCCATGGGATTCGCTTCACCCCCGAGCCCTTTTGTTCAAGGCGAGGGGCGTTGTCCGTTCCCGTCCCTACCACAAAAACGACAACTGTTACGTGGAGAGCAAGAACTGGACCCTGGTACGCAGGTGCCTGGGATACCGACGCTTCGATACGAAGAGTCAGCTTGCTGACCTGCAACAGTTGGAGACCCTCCTTGCTCAGCGTGCCAACATCCTCCAGCCTTCCATGGCCCTCCTCGAGAAGATCCGGATCGGGAGCAAGATCCAGAAGAGGTACCATGCTCCCATGACTCCGCTCCACCGACTTCTGCAAGCTCCCGAGGTCAGTGATCAGGCCAAAGCACGTCTCCTGCGTCAACTGGCGGAGATCGATCCTCTCTCCCTGCAGCGGGATATCGGCATCCTGGAGGCACGGCTCCTCCGGAAGACCAGCCAGGATCTCTCCCTCAAGGCCGTGACAGAGCAGACCATTTCGCTATGATTCTAGGTGATGCAATGACTCACACGTTCACGATGATTCCTATATGATGCAATACGGCCGGGAGATGCTGTCTGCTTGTTCATGCAGTCCGTGCAGGCTATACTAATACCATGACCCAGTATGTGCTGAAGAGGTGGAGGGGATGATGAGTGGAACAGTTCTCGTGACTGGTGGCGCTGGCTACATTGGATCGCACACTGTACGGAGGCTAGTACGGAACGGCTACCAGGTCGCCGTGTTCGACAACCTTTCAAAAGGGCACCGCTGGGCCGTTCCACAGGACGTTCCGCTTATTGTCGGCGACATCGCCGACACGGCGCACGTCGCGATGACCATCCGGCAGTTCCACGTGACGAGCATCGTCCACTTCGCAGCCTTCAGTCTTGTCGGCGAATCGATGATTGAGCCTCGCGTCTACTACACGAACAATGTGATCGGTACGCTGCATCTTCTCGACGCCATGCGTGCAACCGGCGTCGACCGCATCGTCTTCTCCAGCTCAGCTGCTGTCTATGGAGAGCCGGCCAGCGTTCCAATAGGCGAGGACAGCGCTTTGGTGCCGACCAATGTCTATGGGCGCACCAAGGTAGTCATCGAGGGAATCCTGCATGACTATGTGGTGGCATACGGGCTGCGTTCGGTCTCCCTGCGATACTTCAACGCCGCCGGAGCCGATCCCAATGGCGGGATTGGCGAGGACCATGATCCGGAGACACATCTGATACCTCTGGTGCTACAGGCTGCAGCCGGCCGGAGATCGTCGGTGAGCGTGTTCGGGAATGACTACCCGACCGCTGACGGCACCTGCGTCCGGGACTACGTCCATGTGAATGACCTTGCAGATGCCCATGTTCTTGCCTTGGAGTCACTCGAACGACAGACGGAGGCCACGTATAACCTGGGAAACGGCGAAGGATTCTCGGTGAGGCAGATCATCCAGACTGCCCAGCGGATCGTGGGGCACGACATACCAATTCTTGAGGCGGGTCGGCGCGCGGGGGACCCTGCAGTGCTCGTGGCGGGCAATCTGCGGGCATGCCGAGAACTGGGGTGGACTCCTCAGCTGGCGGACCTCGAGGCTATTGTCCGGACCGCGTGGAAGTGGGAGCAGCATCGACGAATCCGCTAGTCATGCATGACGAGGATGTCTGATTCCTGTCCATTTGCCCTTTGACCAGTCCGGGTAATGCTGTAGAATAGACAGGCGGTAAGATACTAGACCGACCCGAAAACTGACTCTCGGAGGCACGAATGCGTGGCCAGTACGTCTCGTTAGCCATGAACCTCGTCATTGGGCTATCCTTCTTCCTGTACGGCATGAAACTCCTTGGGGACGGCCTTCAGAAAGCGGCCGGAGACTCTCTCAGACGCATCCTGCAGGCTCTCACGAACAAACCAATTCGCGGAGTGCTGGTCGGTATGCTGGTCACCGGTATCATCCAGAGCAGCGGAGCCACGACGGTTATGGTCGTTGGGTTTGCCAACGCTGGGCTGATGACGCTGAGGCAGGCCATGGGTGTCATCTTCGGTGCCAACATCGGCACGACCATCACAGCCCAGATCATCGTGCTCAAGCTGGACAAGCTCGTGTGGCTCTTCATGGTCGTAGGCGTCATGATGGAGTTCTTCGTCAAGCGCAAGACCAGCAAGGCTGTTGGCGAGGCCATCCTCGGCTTTGGCATCCTGTTCTTCGGCCTTTACTTCATGGCGGACACCCTCGCGCCGCTCAAGGACAGTCAGGGCTTCATCAACTTCCTCGTACGGTTTGGTAAGGTCCCCATCCTGGGCGTCGGCGCAGGAGCCGTGTTTACGGCGCTCATCCAGAGTTCGTCGGTGACCACCAGCCTGGTCGTCGCCCTGGCGATGAAAGGCATGATTACGCTGCCGTCGTCTATCTCCCTGATCCTGGGAGCCAACATCGGAACGACCGTGACCGCGGGGCTTGCGAGTCTCGGCGCCAACGCTACCAGCAGACGAGCGGCACTCACGCACTTCCTCTTCAACTTCATGGGCACGGTCATCATGTTCCCGTTCCTGAAGCCGTTTGCCAAGCTCGTGGAAATCACGGCGTCGACGCTTCCGCACCAGGTCGCCAACGCGCACACGATGTTCAACCTCCTCATGACCATTATCGCTCTCATTTTCATCAACCCATTCGAGAAGCTGGTCATACGGCTCCTGCCGTCCAAGGAGAAGGAGGTCGAAACACGGATCGTCCAGTTTATCGACGAGCGAGTACTTGCGACGCCGTCTGTGGCCCTCTCCCAGGCGACGCAGGAGCTCTACCGCATGGGCCGCATTGCATATGAGATGGTGGACAACTGCAGAATCGCCCTCTTCGAGAACCGCATGAACCTCCTCGAGAACGTACTTGGCAACGAGGAACTGGTGAACTCCATGCAGAAGGAGATCACCGGGTACCTCACGAAGATCACTGAGCACGATCTCTCCGAGGCACAGGGCACGCGTGTCATGGCCCTGATGCATGCAGTCAATGACATCGAACGCGTGGGCGACCATGCCACGAACCTCGTCGAACTCATCCAGATCAAGGACGACAAGAGGCTGAAGTTCAGCAACGGCACCCAGGATGACCTGAAAGTGGAGTTTGCCCATGTTCTTGCGACTCTGGACGAGGCCATGACGGCGTTGCGCGACTATGACGCCGAGCGGGCCAGGCACGTGAAGGACATGGAAGACCGTTGTGACCTGATGACGAAGGAATGCATGTCCCGCAACATCTCCAGGCTGAACACGCATGAGTTGGACCCGCAGGTCGGTGTCGTCGTCGTCGATCTGTTCACGAACCTTGAGCGCATCTCAGATCACTCTGACAACATAGCCGACGTTGTCCTGGGCGTGTACTAGCCGCCCATCGTTCAGGAACACGGTGAGCCCCCGCCTGCAAGGCGGGGGCTTCTCATTTCGAGAGGACTCGCGTCGATTGTCTCACAAACTCGGAGAGAGTATGCTCCTGACCTCGGCGAACACTTCGTCGATGTCGCCCTCAATGGATTCCATGCCTCGAACGAGCTCACCCATCGTCCCGCGGTTGATAGATACGACTGGGCCGCCGCTGAATTGTGGCAGCATTGCGGCAGGATAGACGGTCAGCGACGTTCCGATGGCCAGAAACAAGTCTGCATGGCGGGCCTCCGATTCTGCTTCGTCCATGCCTCGAACCGCTTCGCCGTAGAAGACGATGTCCGGCTTGACCACGCCATCACAGTGATCGCAATGGGGAATCTCCTCGGTGAGAATCTTGTGCTTGAGCTCGTCATACGAGTAGCTGTGTCCGCACTTTCTACAATGCCCCTGCTGGAAGCTGCCGTGTACCTCGATGACGTTCCTGCTGCCCGCTTTCTGGTGCAGGCCGTCGATGTTCTGGGTGATCACAGACTGGAGCAGGCCTTGTTGCTCGAGTTCGGCCAGGAATGCATGAGCTTGTGTCGGCTGGATGCGGTCGACGGTGCTCAGGAAGTCCCGGGCGAATGCGAAGAAGTAGTGCGGGTCTGTGTCGAACCAGTCGATGTCGAACGTCTTCTCGGGGTCATACCGGTGGGTCACGTAGAGCCCGTTCGGCCCTCGGAAGTCTGGGATGCCCGCTGCCGTCGAGATTCCTGCGCCGGTCAGCGCGACGATGTGATGCGACTTCCGGATGAGTCCTGCCAGTTTCTGTGCGTTTATCATATGTTGCCTCCTCACTGTTGCGATGTACAAGACGGAGCCCCGTGGCCCCGGTCTCTAACACATATACAGTATAGCGCTATCGCTGCGTCCCGTTCTGTTCCGGGAACAACAACATTGCCTGCAGGTCTCTTGCGTTCTGCACCGCCTGGCCCCGGTGGCAGTTGTTGGTCATGATGAACATCAGCGGCGCGCTTGCAGCCATGGTGCGGATGGACGGAAGCATCTGCTCCAGTTCCTCCTTCGAGTAGAGGTAGTCATACCGCTCCTCGCGGCTCGCGCCGAACCAGTTTGGATTGCGTCCGTGCAGTCGGAGATAGGCAACGTCGCTGGTGACGGCCGGGACCAGGGGAAGGAGATTGCGCAACTGCGGCTCGTCGACGGCGACGTAGCCAAGATGTTCCTGCCTGAGGAACGTCAGGGCGTCTCCGTTGTGCCAGCTTCGGTCACGGAACTCGATAGACAGAGGCAGTCGGGGCAATAGGTCGTGGGTCGTCAGGAGGAACCTGCGGTTTTCCGGAGTGTCCCGGAACCACGGCGGATACTGGAGGACGACAGTTCCCAGGCGGCCTGCGTCAGCCATCGGTGTCACTGCTTCCCAGAAATCCGTGAACGCGGGTGCCAGGAGGGTGGCGTTCTTGAGTCCCGAGGCCAGGTCGGGGAACGCCGGACGTCCCGGAGCGGCCGGCCTCGTCGCGTTCCATACTTCATGCGTCATGCTTCGATGTGCCTTGACGGTGAACAGAAAGCCAGGCTGCGTCTTCTGCATGAGGGCCTCGATCAGGGGAATGGTGGGCATGTGGTAGAAGCTGCTGTCCAGCTCGACCGCGTTGAAGCCAAGCGTGCGGGCGTAGTGGACAAGGTAAAGCGAGGGGCGCAGGTTGGGAGGGTAGATGATACCTTTCCAGTCAGGGAACGAGTATCCGCATGTGCCGATACGTATCTCTGCCTTCATGGCCACGGTTCCTCCTCGGGTTGCTCTGCCACCATTGCCGGCGGTTCCTCTGTCAGTGTACCGTCCGCCAGCGAATAGTACAGAAGGGCCTCGCGCTCAGGTGGTGCAAGTTTGTTCTTGACCACGCGTACCCGCACCGCAAAAGAAGATGGGTCTCCTTCGTCCATGGCCAGCTGTTCCTGCGTCGTTTTCAGACGCAATGAGGCGAAACTGCGCAAGGCGCCTCCGCCAATGGAAGCAACCGATGCAGGAACAGCCATCAGGTAGCTTCGGCTGAGAAAAAGCATGACACAGTGTCGACGCGTGACCAACGTCGTGAGCTTGCGCAGTGCGCGTCCGACCATCTCGGCGCGTGCCATGTTGAACGGCATGCCCTCAGGCCGGCGTGACGGATTCATGACGATCGCTGAATCCATGACCAGCAAGTCGATGTTGGCCCGTTCCAGAAGTATGGCGGCCATGTCTACAGCGTCTTCCGCTGTATGTGGTTCAAGCAGCAGAATGTCCCGTGCCGATGGACCGGGGTCCAGTGGGAGTTTGGCCGTCAGGCTGTGTTCCAGATCTATCCAGACGACGGTCAGTCCCAGAGCGGCCGTATTCAGGCAACAAGCCAGTGCAAGAGCCGACTTTCCGGAACTGGCTGTTCCGAACAGTTCCGTGATACGTCCACGCGGGTAGCCGCCAATGCCGGTGATGTGATCTATTGCAGGAATACCACTCCCAAGAACTGTTATGGGCGCAATGAACTGCCGGTGGACGATTTCAAGCACATTCCTGGCCAATGGGAGTCTCCTCGACGCGGGGGATGAACCGCAGCCCCTCCAGTCGCTTGACGAGTACTGTGGGGCTACCCTCGGTATTCTGAAGTTCGCCGTACAGGCGCATCATGCGGTTCTGCTTGAGCGCCGCCGCGTACCTGCGCTGCGCATCCTCGAACATGACGGCTTCCACCATGCCGTCTTCGTCCTCCAGCGTGATGAAGAAAACGCGTTTTCCGGACTTGGTGGGTGGAGTCTGGATGCGAACGACGACTCCACGTACCCATACGTTGGACCCATGTGGCCATGTGCGCAGCTGAGTGCTGCGCAGGGCGGGCGCTCGTGCCTGCACGGGCGTGGGCGCGTCCATGACGTCTGCGGTGGCCAAGTCGAGCAGGACGGCCAGGCTTGCTGATACCGGGTAACCGATACCTGCTATCTCCCCCAGGATGGCACGCAATCGGAGGTTGGGACTGACATTCATGACGCGTTCGATCTCATTGGGATCTAGCCCAAGGTCGGTCGCGACCGTCACGGGCGTGCCAAGGTCATCGAAAGCTCCGGCCAGCACCAGGTGCTGCAGCGCTCGCCGGTTGACCCATGTCCGGTCCATGAAGTCGATCGTCGAATTGAAGGGCCGTTTTTCCCGTGCGGTCACGATGGAGATCGCATCCTTTGCAGACAATGTACTGAACATGCTCAACCCCAGTTGCACTGTCATGCCATGTGCAGTCGTCCGGACCATGCTGCATGTCACCAGGGGCTTCTTGATCAGAATATGACAGCGGCGCGCTTCGTCCAGCAGGATAAATGGGGGGTAGAACCCCACAGGCATCGCATTGAGTAGTCCTGCAGTGTACTGGGCCGGCCAGTGTGTCTTGAGGTAAGCGGTGCGATACGCCAGCAATCCAAACGAAGCAGCGTGTCCCTTGTTGAATCCATAGCTGGCGAAGCCCTTGAGCTGGTTATAGACGTGCTGGGCTGTTTCCGGGTTGGTACCTTTGGCGGCAGCGCGTTCCAGAAAGAGCCTCTCGAATCGAGCCAGTTCTGCCTTGGGGGTGTGCTCCGTCATGGTGCGCCGCAGAACGTCTGCCTCGGAGAGAGACAGGTCTGCAACGGTATTGGCGACCTGCAGGACCTGTTCCTGGAAGACGATGACGCCGTATGTCTCTTTCAGAACTGGCTCCAGGCGTGGGTCTTCGAACGTCACCGGAACCTTGCCGTTTCTCCTGGCCAGGTACAATTTGTCCATGTTCATTGCCATGGGACCGGGGCGGAACAGCGAAACATTTGCCATGATATCGGTGTAGCAGACCGGTTGTAACTTGAGCAGCAGGTTGCGCATACCTGGCGATTCAAGCTGGAAAACACCCAGCGTGCGAGCTTCACGCAGCAGGCGGTAGGTCGGCTGGTCGTCCATGGGGATGGTCGACAGACTGATGTCTGTGCCTGTTTCGGCCTGGATCATCGCGGTTGCGTCCACTGCGGCGGACAGGGTGCGCAATCCCAGCAGATCCATCTTGACCAGGCCCAGACGCTCGACATCGTCCTTGTCGTACTGCGTCATGAGACAACCAGTACCTGATGGTTCGAGGGGGATCAGGTCAGTGAGAGGGAAGGGTGCTATGATCAACCCCGCCAGATGGGTAGACAGCGTGCGGGGTAGCCCCATGATGCGCTCGGCCAGGGATATCCAGCGTTCGATGCTCCCATAGGGGAACGTGGCCAGCTCGGGCAGCTTGGCGATGACCTCGCTGATACGGCGGTGACTGTACCAGGGCAAAAGTCGGGTGGCATCGTCAACTTCCTCTTTGCTGTACCCCAATGCCTTGCCTACGTCGCGAAAAGCCCCGCGGATGTTGTACGTGTTCACGTTGGCTACACGGCAGACCCTGTCCTCACCATATACGGCAAACAGTTCGGACACGACCTCGTCCCGGCGCAATGCGTCGAAATCGATATCCACGTCGGGCAGACTCTTGCGACCCTCGTTGAGGAACCGTTCAAACAGCAGGTTGTACTGGATGGGATCGACCTGTGTGGCATCGATGCAGTAGCAGACGATGGAATTGGTTCCCGAGCCACGCCCCGAGTATGCGACCCCTTTGCGCCGCGCTATTTCGATGATGTCGCGTACGATGAGAAAGTACTCATCCATGTGCATGTGCCGGATGATGCTCAGTTCGTGCTCGATGCGCTCCTCCACGGCTGTGGTGACGATGCCGTACTTTTCCCGGGCGCCGGTATAGACGATATCGCGGAGACTGCGTGTTGCCGTTAGTACGGAACTGGGAGTCTTGAACCCGTCCAGAGGAAGTTCCACTCGGCATTCCGCTGCGATGCGTCCGCTGGTAGCCAACGCCTCAGGCCATTCTGTAAACAGTTCCTGTATCTCGTCGGATCCCCTGAACCAGCTCTCGGCGTTGACATGGGATTGCCTGCTGCGGGCGTCGACATCTTCCAGCGAACCAATGGCTAGAAGCATCTCGCGTACCTCTGCATCGACGCGGTGCAAATGAGTAACACCACCGGTGGCGCAAGCGGGCACACCGGTTTCATCGGATAGTCGGCGCATGCGGTACAGCAGGCGTGTGGAGTCGGCAAACATGGGGTTCTGAACGTCGAGGTACAGGCTGTTCTCAAAGAGTGCACTCATCTGTTCCAGCAGGCGACGTGCCTTGTGTGGATGGCGTGTCGACAGAGACTGGTAGAGCAGGCTCTCGGGACTGCCATACAAAGCGACCAGGTGGCCGGCGTACGAAGCCAGCTGCTCAAGAGTCAGGCCCGGATGGACGCGACCGTGTGCCTGGGTACAGGTCACCAGACGACAAAGGTTGCGATATCCCTCCAGATCGCGGGCCAGGACGACGACGTGATCGTCTGGTTCATCGCTGAGCAGTGTCAGCTCGCTGCCAAAAACAGGTGTGACTCCAGCCGAACGCGCCGCACGGTCGAAGCGGATGGCACCGGCCAGTGTATTGCTGTCGGTGATGGCACAGGAGGAGTAGCCCAGTTCGCGGCTGCGTTGTGCCAGGTCTTCGATACGGATGGGGCTCTCATGAAAGCTGAAGCCCGTGTGAAGGTGCAGATGGACAAAGGACATGCCGGACTGCTCATGGTGTCTCTGTCAATCCATCAGCCTGACCATATACCAGTGTCGATGGACGTTGTCTCTCGCGACCGTTGCTATCATCTTGTCGTCGCTCATGATCGTGTAGTAGGTTGCATCCTCCGTATGGTCGGAGGTAAACCGTCCTCTGGTCCACATCTTGAGGACACGGTCTACATGTTTGACCTCGCCACGAAAGACAAAGGCGGCAAGACGGCCGTTTCGTTCCTCAACGTAAAGCAACGGCAGCTTGTCAGACGGGGTTGGTGAGACCGGGAAACCAGATGTGGAATTCATATATTCCTCCTCAGGACAGATGCTCGCGGACAAGGCCGACAACCTTGCCGATAATGCTTACGTCGCTGGTGACAGGAATAGGGTGGTACGCAGGGTTGGCCGGCATGAGAAAGATACCGTCATCTCCCTCGTGCAGCTTCTTAACGGTCGCCTCGTCTCCAAACAGTGCCACAACGATGTCGCCATTGTCTGCGGTCTGCTGTTTGTGGACGACGACGATATCTCCGGGCACGATGTGTTCGTCAATCATGGAGTCTCCTTTAACCTTGAGGCCAAAGTAGTCGGCAGTTGCGGGCGTCGGCGGGGTGACAAAGATCCACTTCTCGATGTTCTCCTCGGCCAGGATGGGGGTGCCAGCCACGACAGTGCCCAGCACCGGTATCATCAGCGATGGGGTGGCCGGTGTACCTTTGATGAGGTCCGGCTGAGGGAGGTACCCCTTGCGTTCGAGTGTCTTGACATACACGACGACCGAGTTGAGGGAGTTAAATCCAAAGTGGCACCGTACATCCTCCAGGCTGGGGCGGAACCCCGTCTGGCGTGCGCGTACCTCGATAAATTCCAGCACGGCTTGCTGCTTGCTGGTCAGCTCTTGCATCATCCACCTCCACTGTACTGTAGGTACTACATGTGTAGTGTACACACTATGCTATAAAAATGCAATAGGTAGGCGAAAGCAAATGATCAGATGGAAACGTATGCAGCAACGCCGGGCACGTGATGTGCCCGGCGTTGTCATCGACTGACAGGACGTGTGCAGAGGGCTACAGGTCGCGGTTGTACATCCCTGCAACACCCTTCATGTCCAGACTGATGAAATACTTCATGATGGCCTCCCTCCTGCGAGAGCTGTCACGCCCTGAATGGGGTCCGCTCGGAGTTCGTCTGCCACTGCCGAAGAAGCTCTCTGCAGATACTCAGTGCTTCCATGCCCAGCCCTTCTCCGCATGCCGTGAGCAGTCTGGCGATGGCTTCGCCAGAGGTGTCTGTGTCCACACGCATGTTCTGGAGGAGCTTGTCTGCTGCGATAGCCTGTTCTTCCAGTGGCAGGACGGCTGTCTGGACTTCGGCGATGCGCCTGGCATAGTCGCTGTCAACCGCGGTCACAAAGAGGCGGAACGTCCAGAATGCGGAGCTCATGTCGAGGTGGTCAGGGTCTCCCGTGGCGTATGGGTCCGGGTATCCAAGAGCTATTTCCATCATAGCCAGTGGATACCACGGCGTGTAGGGAAGCTCGTCGGGGATCCCGGAGGCTCGCCAGACAGTCACGGACTGTGGCCCGGGGGCTTGGCTCCTCAGTTCGGTCACAGAGGATTCCTGTGTGGTCCAGACCGAAATCGGACGCATGGTGGTCTGAGCCACGTTCTTGTGGAAGCTGCCGCTCATTTCCAGAGCCTGCCGAGTGGACTGCCCGTGGGGTGCGACGCAGCGCAGGCACGCCATGACATCACCAAGGGCCACGGGGTGCTGTGGCGCGCATGAAAAGGGCATGTTGTCCAGCGGGAACTCTCGCCCCGTGAGCAGGAAGAACCCGGTCTGTTGCCGGCTGGTGCTCAATGGAGAAGCATTGATCTGGGGCGGTCCGTAGGCCCCCTTGAAATCGAAAGGTTCTGTCCCAGTGGGATCGTACCACCCGCGTTGTATGGCATGGGTCTCCAGGTCCGCCGACGCAAGGAACCAGTCTGTGTTCGCCAAGTCGACCTGACGGGAGATGAGATAGTTTGGCAGGAGGACAACTGCATCGTCGGGAACGCGTTCCGCTAGCCATTCGTGACCCCCGGGGATATGAAAGACCCACGCCGCATGCTGGTCCGCGATCGTGATGATACGAGCATCGCAGTAGCCGTATGCCTCGACAAGCCTCCCCGCCAGCAGGACGCCCTCACGGGCGGAGTGGGCCTGTTCGGCAACCAGTTGTGGCAGGAAGTGGCCGATGCCGCCCCGCTCCAGTTCAGGCTGCTGTTCACGTGTGCCTGCGGCGCTGTCGCAGCAAATACTGACCCCCTCGCTGTTGAGAAAGCTGTCTGCGAAGTCCTGTCCGACCAGCTCTGTCCAGTCGTAGGCCAAGGTGTCGTCGGGCACAGGAAGTTCCAGAGAGGTGTGTGGCTCGCGGTATAGCAGCGTTCCGTCTCTCAGCCGCGTGGCGGCAGGATGTTCACCGGCCTTGACGATGTGGTGACGCACGACCAGCCTGTGCGCGTCATCTTCATTGTGACCGACGACAAGGCAACCCGACTGCGATGCAGACCGGCCGACGACAATCGTCGTGCAGTCCAGTTCATCGCCTTCAGGTTCGGACAGGCGCATCAACGCTGCTCCAGTGTCCGTATGGCATCGGCGATACGGGTCAGACCCTCCTGCACCGTCGAGCGTGGGCATGCGATGTTCATGCGCGCGAAGCCTTCGCCGCCGGGACCAAAGACGTACCCCTCGTCCAGACCAACTCTGGCCTTCTCGCGCAGGAAGTTCGAGAGCTGATGGACGTCCATCCCGAGCGCGCGGAAGTCCAGCCACATCAGATACGTTCCCTCAATGGGCATGACCTTGACCTGCGGCATGTGGTCCTGGACGAACAGTCGGACATACGTCACGTTGCCTTCCAGGTAGTGCAGCAGTTGGGTGAGCCAGTCGTCGCCTTCCCGGAACGAGGCTTCCAGCGCAGTGTACCCAAATGGTGTGACACTGCCCACGGCTCCGTTGATGCGGCGTTGCATCGCTACGCGCATCTTGGGGTTGGGAACGACGATGAAACTGGTGGCCAGGCCCGCAAGATTGAACGTCTTTGACGGTGCCATGCACACGATGCTGTTCTGCTCCAGCTCGGGGCTCAGGGAGGCAAACGGGACGTGGCGCGAACCATTCAGCAACAGTTCGCAGTGTATTTCGTCGGAGACGACGACCACATCGTTGGCCAGGGCGATCTCACCGACAGCCGTCAACTCGTCCCGTGACCAGACACGGCCTACGGGATTGTGCGGGCTGCACAGGATGATCATCTTCGTGCGCGAGGGGCACGTCGACATGCCGGATGTGTGTGGCTGGAAGGCATCTTTCAGCCCGTCGAGGTCCATCACGTACCGGTGGCCGTTCCACTGCAGTTCGTTGTTAGCGACTTGACAGCCATTCTCACGGACGGCAGACCAGAAAGGGTAGTAGACTGGGCTCTGAAGGACGACTTCGTCCCCCGGGCTCGTGAACGCACGCACCGCAGCATGCAGAGCGGGCACGACGCCAGGGGTGAACAGCAGCCAGTCAGGATCGACCTTCCACTGGTAGTTGCGCCATAGGCGCTGCGTAATGGCCTCCAGAACGGACGGACTTGCACATGAGTAGCCGTAGCACTCGTGCTGGGCGCGTCGTATCAGTGCTTCAGTGACTGGTTTTGGTATCGGGAAGTCCATGTCTGCCACCCACATCGGCAAGACGTCCTCACTCCCAAAGACGGTACAGCTCTGATCCCACTTGACGCAACCCGTGTTGTGTCGTTCAAGCCCGTGTTCGAAGTCGTAGTTCATTTTCCTCTCCTTTTTGTCCGGTATGCCGCCATCACATCGACGTGTCTGACAGGGGGCGACCGTGCCTGCAGGCAATCCGTGCAAGTATACCAACATTTTTTTGGCTGGGTACCACCGTGGGGAAGTTCGGACATGGCAGAGCTCGCTGGACTCTGTGTTGGTCTGTGCAACAACGTTGGCATGTTCGATGACGTGAAGCGGCGCGCGCGTCGACGCTGAAGGAGCTCGATCCCGCAGGAATCCGGAGTTAGAAGCGCAGCATGCCCGTGACCGCGAAAGCGGTCAGAGTAGAAGCTATCGTGATGCCAGCTCCCGTGCAAAGCTGTCCCAGTGTGTGCTCCTTGATGTTGATCTTGGCTATGGCGACGAGGACGAGCAGGAGGTACGAAATCGCACCCAGCCAGCCATACCTGATGGTGATGGCTGTCGCAGGGCCTGATACGCCGGCTGCATGACCAGAAGCTTTGTAGTGCAGAAGGTTGATGATCACGAGGCCGACGACCGTGAACATGTAGGACAGCATCAGCGTCAGGAAGAGACGTGCTTCGCGGAAGAAGACAACCATGACAATGGTTCCGATCATGTAGCCCACGATGCTTAAGACGAAGGCCACCTTGCGTTCGCCCTTGTAGTCGCCAGGGTGGCGCACCATGTGGAACCACGCGCTCAGCGGGATGAGGCCAATGCACACCACTCCGGTGAGGCATGCTCCAAGGTTCCGATTCGGTTTGTCCATGAGAAAGAAAAAGACAAATGTCAGAACAGCGACGACAGGTGCGTCCAGGAGGTACGTCCACAGGCGCATTCGTTTCGTTCGGCTCAGCATGATGGCACTCCTTTGATTCTCAATTCTCACGAGCGAGAGATGTAATAAGGAAGTATAGTACAGAATCGGGCGCCGGGCCTTCGCAAGTCGTGTCATTGCCAGACAATCAAGAAGGGCACGCCTGGACAGCTCCTCTTTCTTTATTTACTTCAGACCGTGTTCGGCCAGGTACTTTCTCTCCTTTTCTCGATGCACGACGGTGAGATGGGTCTTGATCTGTTCCCAGCTGGGACCATCAAGGGGATACCAGCGGAGGATGACTGCGCAGGCGAGCAGAAGCACGGCAGGCACGAGGAACCATGCTCGCACGATGCTGGCTTCAGCCGAGGCGTTCTGCATGCCCTTTGCCAATGACTGGTCATAGCCTGCTCGTGACAGGAACCCGAGGAAGACGGCTTGCGCCAGGCTCATAGCAGGCTTGGTGACGAAACTGTTGACACCAGCATACGTGCCCTCCCGCCGTAGCCCTGTTGTGTATTCATCCGCATCGATGACATCGCCATTCATCAGTGGAATGAGGTACATGCCACCGGTAAAGCCCACGCCGATCAACAGAAAGGCGATCATCATCGGAATGAGCTGGTGAGGGAACAGGAGGCCGACGACGCACCCGATGCCGAACATGAAAGCAGACACGCGCACACAGCATTTGACACCCCAGACGTCACGACGGTCGAGGAACAGCAGCAGGCCCAGGACTGCCCCGACAAAGAGCGAGCCAAGGGTGAGGGCGGTTCCCGTATTCTTTGTGACGCCCATGTTCACCTCGTCATAGTAGTAATAGATGCCTTGCATGAGCTGGTTCTGGACATAGATGACGGTGAAACTGATGGACTCGAACACGACAAATGACTTGTTGCGGAAGCAAGCACCCAGAGACTTCCAGAAGTTGAACTGTTCCTCTTCCTGTTGGAAGTGGTTCTCCTTGTAGAAGAAGGTGCTGGCATAGATGACCGCCGCCATGAGGATGCCAAGACCGACCATGATGAGTCGGTAGGGTGTGGCATCTTGGCTGGGTCCTGGCTGGATGAGCCCGATGGCGATGGGGAAGGCAGTAGAAATGAGGCTGAAGCCGATCTTCCAGATGAAAATGCTGCTTCGTGCCTTGTTGGAGACTGCCATTTCATATGGCATAATGTAGACGGCAGTTGCAATAGCCGTATAGAGCGCGTCGAACAGGAACATGCCGACCAGCATCTGGATGAACAGTGCCGTCTGGTTGCCCTTGAACCCAGGCAGGACGATCCAGAAAACTGCAAAGGCGACTGCGTACAGGGGGGCCCCATACCGGATGTAGGGAATACGGCGCCCGAGTCTGCTCCTGGTGCGGTCACTGATGTACCCGAACAGTGGGTCGTTGAAGGCGTTCCAGATGCCGAAAAGCAGCCACACAATGGAGGCAAGGTGTGGGGCCAGCCCCATGACGCGCGTGAAGTAATAGGTCAGCGCTGAGCCTTCGGCGACCGAACAGAGGATAGCTGTGGCGCCGTCAGCTGCTGATACCCAGATGCGACCGTGGACAGGAACAGTCTCTTCGTGAAGTGTTTCCCCCGATACAGGTCCTGGAACTTCTCCGGCGGTTTGTATGTTTCTGCCCTCGAGCCCCGGCTGGTTATTCCTTTTGTTTTCCATATCGGTCCCTCCGCTTTTGGGTCCCACTGGACCCCAGGATGCGGTCAGTATACCCGCCCAACGGTGAGCGTTACCGCCGGGCAGATTTGCAGGACTACTTAATATTATGGCACGAAATCCAAAAGCAGCGCTAGTTTTTCGAGGGGCGTTAGCCCTGTCCGGTGCATGCGGTGTTAGCCGTACAGAGGTTTTATCTTGGCCCATGACTGGATTCGAGATTCAACAGGTATCGCTTGCGCCACAACCCACCACCATAGCCGGTGAGGTTACCATCTGCACCAATGACTCTGTGACACGGAATAATGATGGCTATGCGATTATCTCCATTCGCTTTTGCTACTGCCCGGATCGCACTGGGAAGGCCTATGGTTTGAGCCTGTTCTTTGTAAGAACGCGTTGAACCGTAAGGTATCGTCTGCAATGCGGTCCATACTCTTTGCTGAAATGGTGTTCCTGGCAGCACCAGGGGAACGTCAAATTCTCTTCTCTTTCCAGAAAAATACTCTTCCAATTCACTGCTCAACTTGTCAAAGTGTTTGCAGAAACCAGGAACACATTTGGCATTCAACAACTTGCTCAATCTCTTCAA
>NZ_QXIY01000052.1 GCF_003570995.1 Candidatus Cryosericum septentrionale | reverse complement strand
TCCATCTCGCCAACATCCTCGGGCGTGTAGAGCAGCTTGACGTCGATGCCAGAACTCGTCGTGCAGTCCGAATAGGCCTTGCATGTCTTGCCGGCAGGGATTTTGTCAGCACGCTGCTGCCACTTCGATGTTGCAGCTTTCAGTGTCTCCGCACGTTCCTTGTCGTCCATTCGCTCACCTCACCTTTGACTTGTCCATGGTAGGCCCCGGGCGTGATGGCACCCAATGCCCGTCTCCGAGAAAGTATAGCAGGAAACGACGTCCTCACCACGTGTGCGCCCATCTGTCATTCCCGCGAAGGCGGGAATCCAATCCTCATCACTCCGTCATTCCCCCGAGCCCTTTTGTCCAAGGCGAGGGGTGCTTCTCCGCGCAGGCGGGAATCCATTCCTCCTTACTTACCACCTGCGGTCTATTTACCAGCTGACCCCATATCCGGTTGACAGGAACCAGCACAAGGGTACGCTGTGAACAGACGTATCTTGGTTATATACGCTTTAGCGTATGAAAGGGAGACAGGGGAAGATGTTGCTCGACAGTATGCGACGTGCCATGGGGACTGACGCACCATTCAGCATACGGGATCTTGCGCTCATCGACCCTGGGTTCCGTCAACCGACGCTTGCGGAATGGAACCGCAAGGGACAGGTGCGCATGCTGGCGCGCGGCTGGTATGTCTTCGCAGACGCACAGGTCGACCTGACCCTGCTCTTCGATGTGGGATGCCAGGCCTATCCTCCGGCGTACGTGTCGCTCGAAACTGCGCTGTCATGGTACGAACTTGTCCCCGAGACCGTCCAGGCAATCACCCTTGTGGGGACACGCACGACGCGGACATCGGCGACTGATGCAGCAACGTTTGTCTGGCGGACCGTCAAGCCGTGTCGGTGGTTCGGGTACCGCGTCGTCGAGTACGGACGGGGACGGCAGTTCCTCATCGCCGAGGCCGAGAAGGCCGTACTGGACTACTTGTACCTCCATCCGGGTCTGCGCACGGAGGGTGACATGCTGAGTGTCCGCCTGGACGAGGGCGGATTTGCCACGCTGGACCATGACCGCCTGGAGCAATGGGCAGTAAGGTTCGAACACCCGCGGCTGATGCGCCAAGTCCACGCGCTTGAGGAGGCGATGCACAATGCTTGAGCCGTCCGTTGTCTACCAGGCCTATCATGACAGCGCGCCCGTCTGGAGGACGTCGATCCTGCGGGAGTACCTGCAGCTGAAGACGCTGCAGTATATCTATGGCACGACCTATGGCGCCAGCCTCGTGTTCATGGGTGGCACAGCCATTCACCTCTTCACGGGCAGTTCTCGCTTCTCCGAGGACCTCGACTTCGACAACCGCGGCGTCTCAGCGTCCGGGTTCCGCACGCTGGCCGGCGACGTGGCGCATCGCTTCGCACTGGAGGACGTTGCCTGCGACGTCGTGGTGAAGGAGCACCAGGGCATGACGGCAGTGTTCCGCTTCACGGACATGCTGCAGCGATGGGGCCTGACGGGGCACCGCGATAGCGTGCTGCGCATCAAGGTGGACACGCAACCCCAGAACTTGGACATCGCACCGGAACGGCGCATCCTCAGCCGCCTGGACGTCTTCGTGCCAGTACTGCTGACGCCGGCACCTGTGCTGCTGGCTCAGAAGTTCACCGCATTGCTGCACAGGCCACGTACGATGGGGCGCGACCTGTACGACATCTCCTGGCTGCTGGGGCAGACGAAACCGGACTACGCATACCTGGCGGGCAAGGCCGGCATCCCGGATGTGGCACACTTGCGCCAGGTTGTCCTGGACAAGCTGGCCACGCTCGACATCGCTGCCCTCCGCACCGACGTGCTGCCGTTCCTCCCGGGTCCGGGCGAGGCCGACCGTATCACCCTGTTTGCTGAACTCATCCGAACGGCGCCACTGTGACGACTGTGGCGCCAATTCGTCATTCCCGCGTCCCCTCCGTCATTCCCGCGAAGGCGGGAATCCAATCTTGTCTGCGCTGCCGTCTTCCTCTTTGGCCGTCATTCCCGCGTAGGCGGGAATCCAATCCCCTTGCTTACCACTTGTGGCCTCTTTACCAGCTGACCCCATATCCGGCTTCTTGCTCGTCAATTGCCGTCTATTTTGGCTTCCAGAACCTTTTGAATAGATGTCGGAACGTTCGACAGAAGATCATATCCTGTAGCTGCCTCGATAGCGTCAACATTGGTAAGGTATGTCTGCCATTTCGAATTGACGCCATTTGTATTTGGCGTGTCAATAGCAATGACGCGCGTGCTTGTTGTAATACGGCTTAGATCCTTGTCTCCATTAGATAGGACAACAGATACCTTCCAAATATATGCCGGCACCGTAACGTGTCCGCTATCAATAGTTGTTTGATAAGTCTTTGAACCGGTACCGCCCTTTCCATATGAGCCCATGACGACATAGACTTCATTCCCCTGCTTCACCAAGCTGCGAAGATAGTTCTCAAAGTTATCCCAGGTGCGCTGATTATTGTTAGGGGCCTGTGGGATCATGTTCGTCATCAAGAATGTCGATGAATTGGCGGCAACAGTAGACGTTCTGTCTGCCGAGGGACAGTTGTGGCCGCGATCGAAACCACTACCGGAATAGCCGTTCGCTTGCACCTGATACCAACTAGCAGGAAGTGAAGTATCCGCGCGGAAATCATTTTCCCGAGACGTTGAACCCAGCGAGGAGCTGCCAATATACCAACTCACCCAGTTTGGCGCAGCACGATCGCGGTCATAGGACAGAACGTAATACCCGCTGTCCATCAAATAGTTATCGGGAGATGTGCTACTGTCGTGCACGGCATTGCTGGGATTACCCAGGAGCAAATTGCTTCCATCAGCAGGCAATGCAAGAGTTGGCTTCACGTGGGTGAGCGTGATCATCTTCGTGGCGTCCGCGTATTGTACGTCGATTGCCAAGGATTGGGCGACAAACCGGAGTGGGAGCATCGTCCGCCCGTTCGTGATAGTGGGCACAACCGCAGAGTTTGCTGCATCAATCGCAAGGGCGATGCCGTTCAGGGATGCCTGCGGCTTGTCAATCCAAAGGTCGAGAGAATCCTTTCCCAGCGTGACTGTAACCTTGCGTGTAGAGGACTCCCAGACAGCGGATCCCCCAAACGCCTCGATGACGGCGCGAATAGGCACAAGTGTCCTGCCTTCGACGATGACGGGTTTCGTTCCTTGAGGGTCGATCGGTTGCTGCACTCCGTTGACGGACATGGACGCGTTGCCGATCCACAGTTTGACCGTCGTTGACGACAAGGCAGCGCCTAGGAGTCCTGCGACCAGGAGAATGGTTACCAGGACAGCCAGCAGATGCGTTCTCTTCATGAGTCCTTCCTTCATCAGGAACAGCAACATCATAGTGTGTGTTAGGTCTCCGCCCGTGTCAACAGTTGTGGCAGCATGCGATTCGTGCGAACAGCAACCCCAGCTCGCCGAGGTCTTGACACGCCAACGGCCCTGCATATCTTATACTTGCAAGACGCGGTGATTTATGTAAGGCTCACTTGCTCCGCGTTACAAATGTGCTAAAGCGCCGGGACAGCTTGTTCCTGCGTCGACCCCATGCGCTTGCACGGGGTTGTTTCATTGTCAGGCGCACGATGCGCCACAAGGAGGGAAGCATGGAGGACAAGCTGAAGGCCGCCATCACGGCATACGCCGAGGCCCAGTCAAAGGTGCTGGACCGCGTCTTCGACAACCTCGCGAAGACAGGGAGCCCATCGTCCGCGGACCTCGCGTTCTGCCCGCCGCACGACATCATTGCCGGGTTGCCGCAGGAGGAGCAGTATGACGCGTTCCTGCGCAAGCTCCGGTTCCTGGGGTACGCGATGTGGAAGTCGTCCTGCTACCACCAGGTGCAGGAGCACGCAACGTTCGAGGCAGAGCGCATGCGCCTGATTGAGCGCTTCTCTGCGCTGGAACTCCTGTTCCAGGAAGGCGTGCGGGAAGGGCATCCCGCACCTGCCCCCGCCGTCGGACCGGACACGTCCGTGAGCGACATCGGCTCCAACGTGGCAGAGAACGGCTGCACACTGTTCCTTCCCCAGGGACAGCTGGAGATCCTCCTTGCCCAGCGTGCCAATGTGCTCCAGCCCTCCTGGCCCTCCTGGAGAAGGTCCGGACAGGGAGCAGGGTCCAGAAGAGGTACCGTCCTCCCCTCACTCTCCTGCACCGGCTCCTGGAGGCTCCCGAGGTCAGCGATCAGGCCAAGGCACGCCTCCTGCATCAGCTCAAAGACATCGATCCTCTCTCCCTGCAGCGGAACATCCATATCCTGCAGGCACGGCTCCTTGGGAAGGGGAGCCAGAATATCTCCCTCGGAGCCGTGACACGCCGGACAATTTCACTATGATTCTTGATGATGCAATGACTCACACGTTCACGATGATTCTTAGGTGATGCAATACGTGACTTACGAGATTTTAGCTTCAAATGAGTGATGTTTTTGCACTCAAATCAAGGTTAGGTAACTTTTAATGTTTCGGTCAATAATATTTATGCATATATTACCATATATTACCTTGTGAATTTTTCAGGGAGCAAATAGGAGTGCGAAAGATTATGTTTCAGCACTGAAATCAATAATTTATTTAAGAAATGGCATTCACGTCAGGCGTGCAAATTATGCACCTTGTTGACAGCTTATTTTGTTGATGAAACAGACATATAAAGTGTTCTCCAATATCTTAGAATAGGAGGCTTCCAGATATTAGGAAGCCTCCTATTCTTCCTGTCAATTAAACAGTTCTTGCAAATTCTATTTACTTGAGGTATGCAATGATCTCCTCTTTTGACATGCTGTCTATTCCAAGGACCTTTAGTGACATTCCGTTCTTCTCGTAATCAACTTCATGAAGAAGGGAGGCCATCTTTAAACTAGCCTCGAATAATGGTGCGGCAACTCCTGCCTTCTTTGCAAGTTGTACTGCCGGAACTACAAGGAACGGTATATCCTCAGTTATATATCTGCTCCTTATGTTCTGGCCAATCAAGTCAAAGTACGGGCTGTCTTTGCTGTGTACGTAGTCGTAGACGTTCGTGCAGTCGTTTTGACCGTAAAAAAGCTTCAACTGATCCAGAACTGACATAAGGTTGACTCCATAAGCCTTTCCTATGTTTATTCTTTCCTGGTCAACTCTTTCAACCACATTGGAAATCTCGGGCGTAATTCCATCGATGTAATGCCTGAAAGTCTTGGAATTCATTTCTATTGTTCCATAGTTCAGTATTAGCGGGAACGGATGAAGAACGCAGTTTGCATTATCCAGGCTGACTTCAAAAGTATTCTTTGCGGGGATGAATATGGGCATTATCTTGTTTAAGGCATCAAGAGCTTCCTTTGACCTTGATTCAGGGAAAGTGCACATCTTGAGTTTGGCCTTCTGCTTGTATATGGTTACAACGTTGTATGCAGTGCGCCTGCATGCAAACGGAAGTGAACTTGTTTCACAAATCGTAACATCCTTCTTTATTCCATGTTCAGCCATCATCCTTCTTAAGATTAGGCTGCCATAGTTTCCAGGAAGTATTACTATTGTCTGGCCATCCTTGATATGTGGGAGCATTTGCTCGAATACTGGCTCGTGCGCATATGCAGGAACAACGACGAGTATATGGTTATCTGCTTCATTAAAAGCTTCCCTTATATCAGTTGTAATGCAGTTAAGAAGACCTGAACACTTTATATCCCCGTCAAGTATTATTGTTTTCTCTTTTTGGAATTTTAGAAAATCTTCGCTTGGTTTTATACTTTCATAGATATTTACAGAATAACCTTTGGCAGCAAGATAGCCTGAAAGGGCCATACCTCCGTTTCCGCATCCAAGAATTGCTATTTTATTCTTGCTGTTCATAGAAATTCCTCCTATTATTGCAATTTATATTGCTGTGAAAAATCCTGAAGCTGGATGAGTTCCGTAAGATCCCTTTGGACTTTCTGCAACAACATCTTTGTTATCAAAAACTTACTTAAGGGAATGCTGATGCTTGCTTTCGTTTTCCCTGCCGATTACAAGTTTGCACATTTCCTTGTCGGTATCGATCATCCCTATGGATGCAAGTTTTCTAATCATCTGAATGGTTTCATCTGCAGTACTGCATACAAGACCATCCCCTGAAGGGATCGATGCTCCTGACAAGGCAAGCCATGCCGACTTGATTGCAATTCCTGCCGCAGTTGAAAGCTTAAGTGCGCATCCAAGTTTTGCACCGTCACAAAGTATTCTTGCCATGGTACCAGTTATATCTTTAATTACCATTTCTCGCTGGTTCAAATCTCCAGAAAGAAGATAGACGGTTCCTGCTCCAGCTCCAAGGCTTGCAGCTGTGCAAGCTCTTCATATCTTGGATTTACGTTTTTAGTACCTCAAGGCCAAGCCTTGAATCGCCGCATACGGCGCCGAGAGCTGCGGTTATTGAAAGACCCATTTTTTGTGTTCCGGGAATATCTACGGAAATTGAATTCTTGTAGGTATCCCTGTCTACATAAACCTTTACCGACTCCGGATTGCCTCCAATTGCATCTTTTGCTGCGCTTACAGCAAAGGACACCAAAGTTGGACCCGTACATCCAAGTACAGGTTTTACTTCTTTACGAAGTATGTTCAAAAGTTCGCTGTCTATTACAACCCCAATAAACTAGTTGTTTGATGCTCTCAGCTTGGATGACTGTTTTTTTGTAAGATAACTTACAAGGAAGAGACAAACCAATGATCCTACCAATCCATATGCTACATAAGGTATCTTGATTTTCAGAACCGTTGCTATTGCACATCCAATAACTCCGCCGACCATGCTTGCAATTGCACCCTGTGCGTTCAGTACTTTTGTATTTCTGAAGAAGTATCCCATGAAGATTGGGAAGAGAAGTACTGCTGCTGAATATGCATAGGTTGCAACAAGCCACCCAAGAGCTTGTGGATACCAAAGGGCAAGAGCAAGAGCAAGAGCAACCGATGCTGCGGAGAAAATCCTTGAATACTTAGTGAGATCCTTGTCTGTTGCTTTTTTATTTACAAGCTTGTGGTATATATCTGTAGTTATGTTTACTGCTACTGATTGAATTCCACTGTCTATTGTTGACATTATGGTTGCACAAAGAAAGGCTGAAAAAAGTGCGAGGAACCATGCTGGAACTTGTGTGAGGAACCATCCTGAAGCAAGTTCGGGTGCAAGTCCCGGCTTCAGTGACCTTATTGCAATTCCCATGAAAGAAGCCCAGACATCTGCAGTTAAAATTACGATTGCGCTTATTATAAGACTTGTTCTTACGAGTTTTACCTTGTCAATTGCAAATATTCTCTGATAGTACATCTGGTTCGTAAGTGAACCTGGAAGTATGGACAAACTCCAGAGGGCTATTGTAGCCCAGCCTACTGCTTTCATCCCTCCCGGGAAAGCAGTGATTTCAGGTGGAGCCTTTGCAACTATGTTTGCCCAGCCGCCGCCAAGCTTCATAACGAAGTAAACCGAAAATACCGTCATACACAACATCAAGCAGCCGAAAATGAAGTCAGTCCATGCAACTGAACTCAAACCTGAGGGAAGAACGTATGCAAGGCTGATTATTGCAAATATGGTCATCAACAAGGGCACTGAAAGCCCTGTTATCGCTGAATAGAGTTTACCAAAAGCCACCAGCTGGGTGCACATCCAGCCGAACGGTACAAGTATGCTTCCAACGGATGCGAGCACAAGAAGAACTTTGTTGTCTCCATAAAATCTAGTGATAATATCCGGAACTGTTGTAAAATTCTGTTCCCTGAGCCATTTTGCTATTACTGCAAGGAACGCTATTCCGCCAGAAACGAGTAAGCCGTAGGACAATGCGGACCAGCCGCTCCCGTACCCAATTCCAACATGGGCTACAAGAATTCCTCCGCCCATTGCAGTTGCATACTGGGTTCCTACGATAACATATATCGGAAGTGATCTTCCTCCAACCGCCCAGTCTTCCTGTGATTTTTTCTTTTTGCCGATTAAAATGGCAACCAGACTTGTACCTCCGAGCACTATTATTGTGCTGATAACTATGAGTACAATAGAACTCAAGGAAACGGTACTACTCATTAGAGTCTCTCCTTTTAACTATGAATTGATTTGTCCTGGCTTCAACATGTGGCTACAAATTCATGATTGCGCTTTTTTAAAAAGGAAACGAATAGATTATTGCAGCGATCTATTACTCGATTCCTCACCCCCTTAAATACCTCCCTTAGAACGTTAAAGTGTTGCAGTAGTTGTCAAAGCATTCCCGTTCTTATTTATTTGGCTTTGGAATCTTCTTGCCGTTGGACTGTTTGACAGTCCTGCCCCCAGAGTATCCTTGAGCGAAACGGGCATTAGTTTGCCAACCTCATCCATGGCACCGATAACTTCATCTGCAGGAATAACGCTGTCTACTCCGGCAAGGGCCATTTCTGCCGATACTATTGCGTTTGCAGCGGCCAGTACGTTTCTTTGTATGCAAGGTATTTCAACCATTCCTGCTACTGGATCGCATACCATTCCCATAACGTTTCCGAGAGCCAGAGCTACTGAACTCAGAACCATGCTGCAGTTTCCTCCGAACATTTCAGTCAGCGCTGCTGCTGAAAGTGCGCTTGCTGTGCCGCATTCCGCCTGACATCCTCCAACAGCTCCCGAAATACTGGCATTTTGGGCCACTATTATTCCAATTCCTGCTCCTGTGAAAAGGGCTTTTATAGCTTTTTCCTCAGGTATGGAATTTTTTTCAGCAAGGGTTATTACTGTGGCAGGCATGGTTCCTGCGGAACCTGCTGTCGGACAAGCAACTATGCGTCCCATTGATCCGTTGACTTCCATTACTGCAAGGGCGTTTCTTGTAACCTCGCTCAGGGTCGTTCCGCAAATACTTTTTCCAGCCTTTATAAAGCTGTCCATCCTTTTTGCATTTCCCTTGAACATATTCCCAAGAAGCTCGCTTTCCTTTTCGTTTCCTTTTACTATGGACTGCCTCATGGCAACGTATATCTGCCTCATTTCGTCTATTACAGCCTCGGCTGATCTCCCAGAGCATTCAGCTTCAAATTGTATGATGGTGTCACTCATTTGACAATTGTTTTTAACAGATATATCCATTAGTTCCTTGCATGTACTGTAAAAATGCCTGCTCGATATAACTATTGGCATTACGGCTTTTATGAATTTTACGCTCCGTACGTAAGCAAGGCTTGCTATATTTTGGGCAGCCTCGGGGTCAACTGTCTCCCCTCCACAAATCTTAAACATGAAACCGTTTTGCTGCTTTTCGAAGTCTACAGTGTTTCCATTTCCCAAACCTAAAACTTCCTTCTTTAGAAGTTCCACGTCTTTTGCTTCGGTAAGTCCAAAAATACAGTTCTGCTTCCCATCAAGCAAAAGTTTTATGCCGTCCACCTCTTCAATCACTATGTTACCACCTCCGATGGTGCTTGCCCTTAAAACACATTCTTTGCCTTCAGCATCCATCGTTTTTACTATTATAGTGCTTGGATGGGCGTCTTTAAGTTCTATTCCGTTGAACTCAACTTGAATGCCGCTACTTCTTGCAAGTTCAATGGAACATTTTATCCTGTCATCGTCTACTGGAAAGCCAAGTACGCCGGCAACTACGCCTGCATCTGTCTTATGGGTGGAATAGGTACTTTTAAGGGAACCGTGGAAAAACACCGTAATCGCTTTTGGATTGAAACCGCAAAGCTGCCCCGAAACGAGGCCTATCCTTACGGCGCCGGCAGTGTGTGAACTAGAGGGCCCTATCATGATAGGGCCTATTATATCAAAAACTCCATAATTACTTGAAGTTGGCACTATAGGTACCTCATTTATATTTGTTATACAAAGGCAAATTTCACGCCAATACTTTTTTCAACTGCCTTGTTGTAGACAGCCGTTGCGACTGCAACATCCATAGCTCCCGTTCCTATTGGCAAGCAGAGTATCCTCTCGTTCTTTTGGATTCTTTCTTCTTTGAGTCCAGCAGCCATCTCTCCAATCGTACAAGTAATGTTCTTCTCAGACAGCTTCTTCTCTTCAACCAGTCCCCTTAATGCTCCTCTGTGAAGTACTTGGCCTATACAGTCAACGATTATCTTGTCTGCACTTAGGATGAATTCATCGTCGCACTCCTGATATGAGCCCATCGGGAAGACAACCGTTCCAGGCTTTATCCATTCATTCTTTAGGAATTTGTCCTTTGACTGGGTTACGCAGACGATGACGTCTCCCTGAGCTGCGTCTTCAGGTTTGTCTGCTATTATGATTTTTCCCTTTACGACGTCTTTCATGTCCTGCGCAAACTTCTCGCTTGCCTGTCTGTTTACATCATAAACTCGCAATTCATCAATATCAAAAAGTACGGATATTGCCTCGGTCTGAGTGTGTCCCTGCATTCCTGCGCCATAGAGTCCGAGCTTTATTTTCTTCTTGTTGACCAGATACTTCAATGCTGATGCAGTCTGGGCTCCGGTTCTCATGTTTGTTATATAGGCACCATCCATTGCAGCCCTGAAGAATCCGAGTTTGGGGTCTATAAGCAGTATCATCGCTGTAATGTACGGGAACCCAAGTGCTTTTCTTTCGCCAAGGAATCCTCCAGCCCACTTTATTCCTGCAGAATCCTCCCAGCCTATATATGCGGGCATTGCGTTCATGAATCCGCTGTACGGTGGATATGCGGCCGTTTCACCAAGATCAAGGAGTACTTTTGTTGGATTTATAGTCTTTCCTACTCCAAGATCCTTGGAGGTTCTGTCCACAATTTCCACAACTTCCTTCATGGTTATGAGGCTTTTTATTTGTTCCTGATTTAATAACAGTGTTTCTGGTGTCTTCATCTCAAATCCTCCTATTGTATTTAAGTAAGTTAATAAAATTTGAATCTTGTTATGTCATCCTTGTCCTTCAATTTGTCATACACATATTTTGCAGTTCCTATATCAAGAGAACCTATGCCTATTAAACAGGCACATATTATTTCCCTGTCGTTTTCCCTGCCGGCTTTTTTTCCGGCAACTATTTCTCCAAGTTCAGAATAGAGCATGCTACGATCCAGTTTTCCTGCATTTATAAGTTTTACGAGCTCTCCCCTGTGGGTGCTCTGTTCCCAATTGTCTACCACGAGTTTGTCGGCTTTTAACGGAATGTTCTCATCAAGTTCCTGATATGAACCCAAAGAAAGCACAAGTGCACCTGGATCAAGCCATTCCTTCATCACAAGCGGTTCATCGGCAACGGTAACCGTAACTATTATGTCTGATCCTTCAACTGCCTGCCTGCTCGAATCAACAGCCTTAACGTAAATTCCAAGTTCCTTGTTCATTTCAACTGCAAACTCTAGGGCGTAAGCATTGTTTACATCGGTAATTTTTACTTCCTCAAAATCAAATACTTCGTGGAGGGCCCTTATATTCATTCTTGCCTGGGTTCCTGCTCCAATTATGCCCAATGTTTGTGGATTTTTTTTAGCAAGGTATTTAGCTGCAACTGCTGAAGCCGCACCTGTTCTTACTGCAGTAATGTATGTACCATCCATGACTGCAATGGGATAGCCTGTATCTTTTGCACACAGTATTATAGTTGCCAGTATGAAAGGCAAACCTTTTTCAGGGTTCTTTTTGTAGCCTGAAGCAAATTTGACTCCCATTGCCTCCAGAGAATCCACATAAGCAGGCATGGAGTTGCTTGATCCCCAATAATGAGGCCATTCCCCATTTTCTCCCATTTTGAGGTTTATTTTTGGCGGCATTACTACAGTTCCTTCCCCATGACCTCTGAATACCGCTTCTGCAACCTCCACAGCTTCTTTCATGACGATTACCTTTTTGATTTGATCAACCCCTGCAAGCAAAGTATCCATTACAATCCTCCCTTTTGTCCTGGCTTCAAGCTTTGTTTACAGATTGGCATACCAGAAGCTTTTCATTAAAACACCTCCTTTTTAGCTAACTCGGCACCTTAAGCGCCGCCTTTCCCGTGCTCTTTTAAAAGAGTACCTTCAGTATACGTCATTGAATAATTCTATTCAATGACGCGCATCGGCTCATTCAAGATACTACGATCCGTGTCAAGAGGACAAACATGGATTGGCATCATGTTCAAGAGTCCGGTACTTGGATTTTGTCACATAGAGGTGATGAGCGATGAGAAGAAGCTTTCTCATGCAAGCGACCAAGGCGACTTTGGGCTTCTTGTGGTTGTCGCTCACGAGATGCTTGTAGAACGTTCGTATGCACTCATTGTGTTGGATACAGTTCATACAAGCCAGGTACAGAACCTTCCTGAGCATTGGGTCTCCTGCTCTGCTGATTTTCCTTCCTCCGTTCAAGGAAGATCCTGATTGTCTTCGTACCGGGTCCAGTCCTGCGAGTGCGGTGATCTCATTTCGATTCGCACCAGGATACTTCCGGAAGAGATACAGAAGATTGATGGCAGAGATGACCAAGGTCCCGTTCATGGAAAGAAGATTGTGGAGGGCTTCTCGTGTCTCCTCATGATCCTCTGCAACTGCTTCCATTTCTTTCTCGAGCTGGTCCTCCATCGCACCAAGATGCCCCAGCTCCCTCTCGAGTGAGTCTTTCAGCTTCCTCGTCACACCACTTTTCTCCTCCAGGGAATGCACGTGGTTGGAGAGCATGGTCCTTGTCTTCTGGATGATCTCATACCTCCCGATGAATGCTCCCAGCTGTTCCGCTATCTCATCCATCTCAGGGATCCGGAAGTCTTCTTCTGCGAGCAAGGCATCGAAGGCGGAGAGCGTCTTCGCATCAACGGTATCGGTCTTCGATCTGTTCCCC
>NZ_QXIY01000051.1 GCF_003570995.1 Candidatus Cryosericum septentrionale | reverse complement strand
AAAACAAAGCGTTTCCCGTGGAAGACATACGGTGAACTCGCGTTCCTGCCGGAGCTCAGCTATGCCGATGTCGATGGCGACGGTCGGAACGAGCTGATTGTAATTTTGTGTGAAAGCGAGGGCACCGGCGCGCTTGTTGAGGAAATACATGTCTTAAATCCGGAGGACTTTTCCGAAATTACGGTTCAAAGTCCGTTGGCCGCGCTGGAAAATCGGGTCGTATCAAAGATAGATGAAAACGATGTGCAAATTACAATTGATAATCAAAACGCCCTTGTATTCCCTGAAAAAGAAATTACAGCTAAGGTTGCCGAGAAAAAAAGCTGGTTTGCCAATCTGGCAACCGGCTCCATTATTGATTATTCAATGCAAGGCAATAATGTCATCGTAAGAGTTGCGGCACAGCTTTCACCTTCGGGCTTTTTGGGCGACTTCAATTTAACATATGAATATAAGGATAATCAACTGAAAGTAAGCGGCGTCAGTTTTATGACAGCTCTGTTCTGGCAGTCAGTACCGTGATGGATAGTGTCCAGAAGGGCCCCCAGAAATCCTGAACTATTTTTCTGCTGCTTTGGATAAAACAAAACATGCAAAAATATACTATTTTAGTGTTGATTCCACTGGATAGATACTGTAGACTGCTCATAGTACAAGGGGTTTGAAAGCAATTTGGAGGTGCCCATCATGAAACTGTTTGAAGAATACAAAGTCAAAGGTATGACTCTTAAGAACAGAATCGTTATGCCGCCGATGTGTATGTATCAGGCGGCGTCTGACGGTTTTCCATCGTCGTTTCATCTGTGCCACTATGCCTCCAGAGCTCTGGGAGGAGTAGGGTTGATCATTGTGGAGTCGACCGGTGTAGTCCCTGTGGGCAGGATCACGGACCACGACCTTGGCATCTGGAATGACGAGCAGATTCCCGGGCTGAAACGGATTGTGGATGTCTGCCATGCAAACGGCGCCAAAATTGCGCTTCAAATCAACCACGCCGGCAGAAAGAGCACGTCCTCCGCACGGCAACCTTTTGCCCCAAGTGCTGTCCGCTTTGACAGCGATTATCGTATGCCGGAAGAGCTGACAAAAACACAGATCGGTGAGATTGTTGCAGCCTTCAAAGCGGCGGCTGGGCGGGCCAATACCGCCGGATTCGACGCTTTGGAGATCCATGCGGCGCATGGCTACCTTGTCCATGAGTTTCTGTCGCCGATTACCAACAGGCGCACGGATGAGTATGGTGGCAGTCTGGAGAACCGGGTCAGGTTTCTCAAAGAGATACTGGCAGCCGTTCGCTCTGTCTGGCCCGAAGAAAAGCCGCTTTGGATACGTGTCTCTGCCCGTGATTATCAGGAAGGTGGGATCGACGGCGAAATGATGGTGCAGATAGTAAACATGGCCAAATCTTCGATTGATCTTGTCCATGTAAGCTCTGGTGGCCTGCTCCCTATAGAGATCAACGATTATCCCGGATATCAGGTCCCCTTGTCAGAAAAGATACGAAGAGAATGTGGCAAACCGACAATCGCCGTGGGTTTGATTACAAATGATGAGATGGTGGAAGAAATTCTTCAAAACGGCAGGGCGGATCTGGTGGCGATGGGACGTGAGCTTCTGCGTAATCCTTACTGGACGATGAATGCAGCAACAAAGCATGGAATCGCCGGATATGTGCCGGAGTCTTACAAGAGAGCTCATACCGTCTGACCGTTGAGCGCCATGGACGGGGATAGAGGACTGGATTCCCGCCTTCGCCGAAAGCACCCCTCGCATTGGAAAGAAATGCTCGGGGGGGAATGACGGCCGAGGGGAGGGTCTTCTCTGTCAGTCCGTCTACCTGAGCTCGACGTCTGCAATGACCAGGGCGTGATCGCTGCTGGCCCGGACAGCCTCTTCGTACAAGTAGTGGACATCTATCACGCCAATGCCAGGCGAGACGTGGATGCTGTCGTAGCGACAGCGCAGGTACTTGCCTTTCCGTCCACGGTGGTATGAGTCGGCAAGGGGTCCGTTGGGGTAGTACCGTACCTGGCGTTTCAGTTCTGCAGGATGGTCTCCGTACCACAGACGCAGGACGTCTTCAGTTGGCGCACCTGATCCGAGGACGAGTGCCTCTTCTTGTGTCCACCAGCGGTTCTGCTCGATGTCGGGGTGGTCCACGCGTGGCCCGTTAGCGTCCATGCCCATCACGATGGGCGCGGAAACAGCGCTCAGCCAGGCTGCCAGCGCGGCGAAATAAGTGGGCCGCTGCTTTCTGCCCAGCCCCGTATTGGTGGGAGCGTAGCAGGAGAGGAGCGTCAGGGCGGATCCCGTGTGGGTGGCAGTGATGGCAAGCGAACGACTGGGGAGCAGGAGGTCTGGGACAGGCAACGCTGACCCGAGCACCCATTCGCCCGTGGCCGCTATTAAGCACCCGCCCCGGCGGGCGACACCTTGGGAAGAGATAGGGAACGACCATGTGTCGGTGGTGTGTTCCCATAGGCGACTGTCCACCACGGCACGTACGGCGGATGGTCCCACGTCCTGCAGGAGCAGGATGTTGGGGTGCTGGTCAGCTAGCAGTCCGAGCTGATCAGCCGGCCGGGGCATGCCGCGTACGTTCCAGCTTGCAATTCGCAGTCTCATGTGGGCAGTATACAACGCCGGGTGCTCTCGCAAAAACGCGGGAGAGGTGTAGTCTGAACGTGAAGACGGGTGGCAGAACCCGCACGACGGGAGGTAGAACCATGAGCCAGCACAATCCACAGGCAGTCATGACGCAAGAGATGATCGAGCAGTTCAGGATGTCATTCGAGAGCGACCCGGTCAACAGGCTGGCACAGGACGCGGTGACGCGGGTGTCCGTGCATACCGTTGCCCTTAATCACGAGGCGGCGACCGGCACGGACCATACGTTCTCGGTGATGCTGCCGAGCAACGAGGCGACGGCTCAGGAGAAGAGTGGGCGCTGCTGGCTGTTCTCTGGCCTCAACACGTTCCGCACCGAGGTCATGCAGCGCCTTGATGTCGACAAGTTCGAGCTGTCGCAGAGCTACCTCATGTTCTGGGACAAGCTGGAGAAGGCCAGCTACTTCCTCGAGAGTATCCTCTCCACACTGTCCGAGCCCGTCGATGGGCGTCTGCTGATGCACCTGCTGCATCATCCCCTGCAGGACGGCGGCCAGTGGGACATGTTCTGCGCCCTTGTGGCCAAGTACGGCGTCGTCCCGAAGACCGTCATGCCCGAAACGGAGAGCAGTGGCAACTCAGGGGTCATGAACGCCGTCATCACGGCAAAGCTGCGGGAGTATGCCGCCGACCTGAGGCGGATGGCTGCCACAGGGGACGAGGAGGATGTCTTGCGCTCGCGCAAGGAGATGATGATGGGTGTGATCTTCCGCATGCTCGCCATCCATCTCGGTACACCGCCCGTCGAGTTCTTCTGGCAGTGGCGGGACAAGGGGGGCGCCTTCCACCGCGACGGTACCATCACGCCGCAGGAGTTTTTCGGGCGGTACGTCGGCGTAGACCTCGAGAACAAGGTCTGCCTCATCAACTGCCCGACGCCTGACAAGCCCATGAACCATCTGTACACGATCGGCTATCTGGGCAATGTCATCGAGGCGAAGGGCATCCGGTACCTGAACACGCCCATCGAGGTCTTTAAGCAGGCTGCGATCGACATGCTGGTCGCCGGCCGGCCCGTGTGGTTTGGCTGCGACGTGGGCAAGTTCGAAGAGCGAGACCTTGGCATTCTGGACCCGTCGATCTTCGAGTACGACCTCGTCTACGGGGAGGGGTTCATGAGTGACAAGGCCGAGCGCATCCTGTATGGGCAGAGTGCTATGAACCACGCTATGGTGCTGACGGGGATCGACCTCGATGGCGATGGGCACGCGCGCAAGTGGCGTGTCGAGAACTCGTGGGGAGACAAGCTCGGAGACAAGGGATTCATGGTTATGACGGACGCGTGGTTCGACGAGTACGTGTACGAGGTCGCCGTCAGCCGGGATTATCTTCCGGAGGGTCTGGCTGCTGTCCTGCGTGAAGAGCCGACGGTTCTGCCGCCATGGGACCCGATGGGCGCCCTGGCTGTGGCTCGTTGACACACAGGAATGCGGCGGGGAGGCCCCAGTCATGGAAACCTTGGAAGCGATAGCCGCACGGAGGAGCGTCCGCAAGTTCACTGACCGTCCTGTCGCCGAGGAGACCGTGAACGCGGTCCTCGCAGCGGCGATTCTCGCGCCGTCGGGCAAGAACCGTCAGCCATGGCGGTTCGTCGTGGTGGCGGGCGACGAGAAGCGCGCACAGATGGTCCGGGTCATGCGCGAGGGCATCGCAGATACCAAGGCCCGCGGGATGGAAACCGGCTCGGCCATTATGACGGCGCGTGTCATGGAACGCGCTCCGGTGACGATCTTCGTCTTCAACCCGGAAGGTGTGCATCCCTGGGCGTCGCGCTCGCTTGCGCAGACGTTGATGGAAGCAGTAGACACGCAGTCCATCGGGGCAGCGATCCAGAATATGCTGCTGGCCGCGCAGTCCATGGGTCTGGGAACGCTCTGGATGTGTGACGTGTGGTCGGCCTATCAGCAACTGGAAGCATGGCTGGGAGAATCTGTCGAGCTGGTCGCCGCGGTGGCGCTCGGGTATCCGGACGAGCAGCCCGCCGCGCGTCCGAGGCGCTCCCTGTCCGAGGTCGTGCGCTGGTTCTAGCAGACGGGCTACGGACTGAGCAGTTTGGTGACCTGACGGCGGAAGTCGGGGAACAGGCTCAGCGAACCCATTTCCTCGAGCGTGAACCATCCGATGCCTTCCGTCTCCCGGGTGTCCTCGGTGAGATGTGCTCCCTCGCCGGGCAGGGGTTCACAGACGTAGGCGAAGTCGATATGGCAGTGCTCGGGTTCCGTGTCGGTCGGGATGCGCTCACACAGGACCATCCATGGAACGTGCAGAACCTCGACGACGCCAGGCTCGCCCAGTGTCTCGTCCCGGGGACTCACGATGCGGCAATGCACTCCTGTTTCCTCGAGGACCTCGCGGAGGCATGCTTCGTCTGGCGTTTCGTTCGGTTCCACGTGACCGCCTGGGTAAATCCAGACACGGTGTTTGCGGTGATTGATCAGCAGGATGCGGTTATCTCGCAGGACAAAACCCGACGCGGTGAAATGTTTGGGCAGCAGCCGCGCCCAGGACGGCAGCAGTTCTGTCATGACGAGTCCTTTGGCGATGCCGGGCGGCACACGTCTTCACAGATCCTTGCGACGATGTCCTGGGTGGCGTTGGGCCTCCCCAGGCGCCTGAGGTTACCGGACATCTCTGCCCCCCTGCTTGTGAACATGAGTTCATCAGCGGCAGGCAGAAGTTGCTTGGCGTCCTCTGCGGTATACGCTGCCTCGTGCTGTGTCAGGAACCGGGCGTTCACGGTCTCCTGACCGGGGAGGGGCTGGAAGATGACGAGCGGGACGCCGACAGCTGCCGCCTCGGCAAGTGTGACGCCTCCTGCCTTGCTGACGAGCAGGTCAGCTGCCTGCATATACGTGGAAATCTGGTCAGTCCAGCCGACTGCCGTGATGGTGTGTCTGGACGAACGAGTGATGGCGAAGCTGCCTATCTGACTCAGGACATCAGTGTTGTTGCCGCAGAGAGCCATGACGGTGACGGGTTCTCCAAAGGGCCTGGACGTCAGCGTGTCACACGCCTCGAGGATGTGCCCGAGGCCCAGTCCGCCTCCCGTGACGATGGCCAGATGGGCATCCCGTGGGATACCCAGCATGGTACGGGCTTCCTCCCGCGCACGGTGGACGGCGAACGCCGGACGGACGGGAATGCCGAAGGAGTAGATGGGCTCACGGAGGCGCCGGTGGGAGGCCTCGAAGGTCGCCGTGATTTGCTCGTTTGCCGAGACGTGCCAGTTGACCCCCTTGGTCATGTACAGTGTCTGCAGGACGTAGTCGGTAAAGCAGTTGATCAGCGGCGTCCCCTGCAGGCGGTGCTGTTTGACTTTTGAGAGCGCCAGTGTCGGCCAGAGGTTCGTGGAGACGATCGCGTCGGGAGCCTCCATGAGTGCCAGCTCCCGCAGTCTCCTGTAGCCGACGTTCGCGAGAAGCCTCGACGCGCGCTCCGCCTCCTTGAGGTCCTGGGCCACGGTGTGCTGGAAGGCCAGATCGTAGGCTAGGGGGAGGATCCTGACAAGCTGTAGATAGGCGTCGCGCATGACAAAGCGCATGGCCGCGGGGGCCTCGTCGAGGAAGTCGACGTATCGCGTTGCCCAGCCCCGCTGCTCGAAGACCTCTCCCAGCGCGCGTGCCGCCTGTTCATGTCCGGCGCCCACGCTGGCGTATGCAAGCAGAACCTTGTAGTCAGCCACCGTCCACCTCAGCCAGGGCCGAACGAAGGGGACGCGCAACGGCGGCGACCACGGCCATTTTGACGACGTCGAGAGCCATGATCGGGATAAGGCCGACGAGAGCCGCCTGGGCGGAGCCTCCTCGCAACAGGAGAACGTGCCACATCCAGAAGATGCCGGGGACATAGATGAAGACGAGCGATCCTTCTGCAAGGGCCAGGTCACGCCACCGGGAGTCCCAGTGCCAATGCTCGGCAATGACGCCGACGACGATGGAGGCGAGAAGGAAGCCGGCAAGGAAGCCGCCCGTCGGTCCCGAGAGGGCCACCAGGCCGGAGGCTCCCTCTGCGAAGACCGGCAGGCCGACCAGTCCAAGCAGCAGGTAGGCTAGGACGGCAATGTACGCGGTAGTGCCGAATAGGAGCGGTGTCAGCACAACAAATGCACTCTGGAATGTTATCGGGACCGGCCGGAGGGGGATGCTGACGTAGGCGCCGATGACCAGTAGCGCCACCATGACGGCAAGTTGCGCGACACGCCGTGTGGAGAGTTTCACGAAAGGTATCGCCTCACGACGGCCACGAATATCGACAGCGCGATAGGGAAGATGTCCTCGTCGAAGGTGAACTTCGGATTGTGGTGTGGGGCAGTGAGACCCTTTGCCACGTTTCTCGTCCCGAGGAAGACAAACGCCCCGGGCACCTGCTGGAGGTAGTAGGCAAAGTCCTCTCCACCCATGCTGATCTCAGGCTCGACGACGTTGCCTTCGCCGACTGCCTGCTGGAGGATGGGGCGCAGGAACGCGACGGATTCACAGCTGTTGATGACGGGGGGATACCCGAATTCATAGTCGATTGCGGCAGTCGTGCCGAGAGCTTCGGCCGTATGACTGACGATGCGGCGCAGACTGGCGGCGCCGAGTTCGGCGTCTTCCCGCGACAGTGCGCGCAGGGTGCCGGTCATGTGGACGCTCTGGGGGATGATGTTGAATGCAGAGCCGCCGTCGATGGTCCCGATGGTCACCACACGCGATTCGAGAGGATTGGTCTCGCGTGAGACGATCGTCTGGAGGGAGGTGACAATCTGGGCGGCGGCTACGATTGGGTCCGCGCCGAGGTGTGGCGCCGCGGCGTGTGTGCCCTTGCCGGTGACCGTCAGCTCGAACCGGTCGGCTTCCGCCAAGAGAGGCCCTGCGCGCAGACCGACCTTGCCAAATTCCAGTGTGTTCCACAGATGCATCCCGAAGGCAAAGGTGACGTCCGGGTTCTGGAGGACCCCCTCCTTGACGCATGGTTGCGCGCCGCCGGGCGAGATTTCCTCTGCTGGTTGAAAGAGCAGTTTGACCGTCCCGCCGAACTGGTCCCGGTGGTCGACCAGCCAGTGCGCGACGGCGAGCAATGTCCCGGTATGGCCGTCATGGCCGCAGGCGTGCATCACGCCCTTGTTCTGTGAGGCAAATGGTAGATCAGTCTCCTCGGTCAGCCGCAGGGCGTCGATGTCGGCGCGCAGCAGGAGGACCTTGCCGTTCGCAGGACCCTGCGTTCCGGCAATGGTCGCCGTGACTCCGGTTCCTGCTATGGGAGAGGGATTCAGACCCAGGTTGTGCAAGCAGTCGGTGATGTACCGCTGTGTTCCCTGTTTCTCGAACGAAGGTTCGGGGTGGGCGTGCAGATAGTGACGGTGCTCCGCCGCTTCTCTGGCATACGTGTCGATGTCGAGCATGTTCTCATCTGTTTCCATGGTCGTTCCTCCTGGGGCGTTCAACATCCATAGTGTAGCGGGATAGCACCGCCCGCCAAGTTCTCTCGTCCGTCATTCCCGCGTATGCGGGAATCCAGCTCTGGAACGAAAACAGGGGAGCGCGAGCTCCCCCTTTCTTGGTCCGGATGTGTGAGGGTTATAGCCCTGCGACAGGTTCGGACATGCCCTTCTTGAAGTAGGCGTGGGCCATCTGCGGTGTGTTCTGGGCAAAACCGACGCCGCCCTGATTGTCGACGACGATGATCCCCGCCTCGGTCCTCAGGATGTTGCTGAGCATGTTTACTGCGCCCGACGAGGCGCCTTGGGCGTCGAGCCCCATGCGCATGAAATCGCATGCGGTCTTGGTGATGAGTGTACGCATCATGCTCTCGCCCAGGCCGGTCGACGAGGCCCCGCCGAACTTCGTGGCATAGGTTCCGGCGCCGGGCAGTGGGGTGTCACCGACGCGTCCCAGCAGTTTGAGAAAGACGCCGCCGGTGGACGTCCCCGCGGTTACCTCGCCCTTTTCGTCCACGGCGACGGCGCCGACGGTGCCGTGCATGAACTCCGGATGTTCCTTCATGAGGGCCTTGAGCTTTGGCCAGTCGCCCGCGTCACCACGGAGGAACTTCTCGCGGTATTCTCGCCACTGGACGCGCCGTTCCTCAGTAATGGGATTGTGGGGCGCGATGCCCATCATGCGGGCAAACTCCTGAGCGCCGCTGCCCTGAAGGAGTACGTGGTCCGTCTTCTCCATGACCATACGCGCCAGCGAGATGGGGTGTTGGATGTTCTTGATGCCAGCGATGGCTCCGAATCCAAGTGCAGGACCATAGGCAACGGCTGCGTCCATCTCAACCTCACCGTCGAATGTCAGTACGGAGCCGGTGCCACAGTTGAACAGCGGATTGTCCTCCAGGATCTTGATAGCAGTCTCCACAGCGTCCAGCGAGGATCCACTGCTCGCAAGAACGTCACTTCCGGCTTTGACAGCCCCCCGGACTCCGGCAATGACAGCCTCTTCCTTGTCGTGGGATACTGCTCCGACACCGCCATGAACGATGATCGAGTACATTGGTCCTCCACACTGAACATGATTACCTGCCTTGCAAGTATATGGTATACTCAATGAATGACAACACGGCTTCAGAAGCGACACAAGAGCTCGCAGTCCGGGAGGACATGGGGAGGGATGGATGGAGACAGCAACAAAACTGGTCGAGATAGCCAAGAGGCTGTACGACAGAAACATGAACGCCGCCCTGGGCGGTAACGTGAGCATACGGCTAGGGGACGAGATCGCCATTACGCCCGCCGGCATCAACAAGGGGTTCATGACGGAAGACGATGTGGTCGTCGTAGACATGGAGGGCAACAAACTGCGAGGAAACGGCAGCCCATCATCCGAAGGCAAGATGCACTACGAGATCTACAAGGCCCGGCCAGACGTGAATGCCATCATCCACGCTCATCCCCCGTTCGCCGTCGGCTTTGCGCTCGCTCACCGGGAGATTCCGGACGACGTTCTCCCCGAAGCCACGATCGTCCTGGGAAACGTTCCGTGCCTGCCGTACATGACGCCGTCGACGATTGAGCTGGCCTGCGAAGTTGCCGAGGGACTTGCTCAGCGCAACGCAGTGTTGATGGCGAACCATGGAGCCATCGTCGTGGGCAGGGGCCTGGAGGAGGCGTACAACCGCATGGAGCTCCTCGAGCAGACGTGCATGTCTGTCGCGTACGCGTTGGTGCTCGGCGGTGTGCATCACATTCCCCCCGCAGAGATGGAGTTTTTCGTCGACAACTTCGGGCTGAAGCGCGAGGGCTGATCGGCATGCGGGCGTCGAGCGCTGGAAAATCCCCCGATGGTGGCTAAGATGCTATTGATATGAGCGTGGCACAGGGTACTGGTGTCATCGAGCTGCACGAATTGCAGAGCATCCTCCAGGAACGTTCGCACCGGAAAGCGGTACAGCGGGCTGTAGAGGTGATTGCACATCTCGTGCCGTCGTGCAGTGTGACTCTGATGACGATCAATTCGCGGGGGCGGCTGCGCATCGAGGCTTGGGCGAACATCGCCGCCTCCATCATTCGCAGCGCTGAACGCAGCTTCAACCAGGAAGGCCTGCCCAAGAATCTTGCAGACATCGTCCATACGAAGAAACCAGTGATCATTGACGACCTTAGCTCGTATGCCGACTGGCGCGAGCCGGTACTTCCTACCGCTTCCTGGGGCGGCTTCCCCATCCTCCTGCATGGACGCGTCATCGCCATCGTCAACGTCCAGACCATCGAGAAGCACATCACCCCTGACGTAGTCACTGCCATCGAACCGGTAGCGAGCACCATCGCACTCCTCATTCTGCGCTATGAGGAGGCGCGTGAACTGGCGGTGCGCCACCAGCAGATGAACGTCCTCTATGAGATGGCGGTAACTGGCGCGCAAGCAACCAACGAACAGGAACTGCAAGCCCGGCTTGATCACGTTCTTGAACTCATCGGTCGTGTCCTGGGGTATGGACATGCCGTCGTCTTGCTGTATGACCCGCAGCGTGAGATGCTGGTGCTCATGGCCAGTCGTGGGCGTGAGATCGAGCGCGTTGGCCTGGAAATGGATGTGCATGGTCACAAGGGTGTCACAGTGCACGCGTTCCTGTCGTCAAAGCCGGTTCTTGTCCGTGACACGAGGCGTTGCGCCGAATTTGTCGAAGGGCTGTGGCCCGCACGGTCCGAGCTGGCGATGCCGCTGCTTTCCGGCGGACACTGTGTCGGCGTGCTCGACCTCGAGTCGCCCAAGGTTGCAGCGTTCACGCGCTCCGACATCCGGCTGCTCACGCCGTTCGCCTCCGGGCTTGCCCTGCTCATCGACAACCAGCAGAAGACAAAGCAGCTGCGCGAGCAGGCAACCCACGACGGACTTACCGGGTTCTTCAACCGCCGCATGATGGATGAAATGGTCCCCATGGAGCTGAAGCGGGCGGCGCGGTACCATCGGGACATGAGCCTGGTGATGGTGGACCTTGACGACTTCAAGGCCGTCAACGACAATCTGGGCCATGAGGAGGGGGACCGCCTGCTGCAGGTCTTTGCGGGCTGCATTCGCAAGATTACCCGTTCCTCCGACCCGGTGTTCCGCTATGGTGGGGACGAGTTCCTGCTCCTGTTGCCCGAGACGACGCGTGAGCAGGCCGAGCTGTTCCTGAAACGCTTGGCCGATTTCGCATGCCCGGAGCTCATCACGACGCTGGGGCGCGTGACGTTCTCGGCCGGTATCGCCAGCTGTGTCAGCGATTCCTGCGCAGAGGACCTCGTCAAGCTGGCTGACGACCGATTGTACCAGTCCAAACGGCTTGGCAAGGGGCACGTCACCAGCCACTAGAACGTCTCCGCTGTTCTGACCCGTCGTCCTGCCTGTCATTTCCTCGCATGCGGGAATCCATCCTGGCAGCAGTATTGGGTACGCGCCTTCGCGGACAGGACACAGGGGTCGCGTGATGCAGCTCTGGTTCTTGTCCGGGGGGCTGCAATCGCTATACTGACCGCATGAAGATTATGATATGCGCCCAGGGTGGCGGTCTCAAGAAGTCCTACAACAAGATGGCACAGGATGAGTACTGTCGTCGCCTGGAGCACTACTGCGAGCTGAGCGTCATCGACGTCGCCTCGAGGCAGCTTGCCAACTATGCACGGTTCGAAGAAGGCGCACGTGTCCTGCTCGACCCCCGCGGTCAGGAGATCGCGTCGCACGAGCTGTCCGAGCGCCTGCAGGACCTCATGAACATGGGGACGCGGAAGCTGTCATTCTTCATTGGCGGCGCAGAGGGGTTCAACCCCACTCTGCAGACGTATATCGAACAGAATGTCGGGGTCCGCCCCCTCTCTCCCGGCACGAGCATCCTTTCGTTCGGGAAGCTGACCCTGCCGCACGAGCTGGCACGGGTGATCCTCCT
>NZ_QXIY01000050.1 GCF_003570995.1 Candidatus Cryosericum septentrionale | reverse complement strand
CGGTCACCGCCAGGATAAAGGTAATGACATAAATGAGCAGTTTTCTTCCGAAATTACGTCGCATTGCCGCTCCTTCGCTTGAAAGAAGGTCTGAGAATGTTTCACGCCCCCTCCTCCCACATGAGGAGGAGGGGGCGTTGAATACATTGGCTGTTACGGTTGTTTTACGGCCTTCAATTGAGTAAGCATGAGGATAGCGGTCATGTTCCAGTAGCCATTCCAGGTAACGGGCAGATAATGATTCTTTCCCGCGACCGAAGATGGCCAGTTCGTCCAGTACGTGGTGCTCATCTGGGCCCACATACCGTTATACCAAAGCGGGATCATGGGCAGATTCGCGAGCTGAATCGTCTGGAGCTTCGAGATGACAGCCTTCATGGCTGTCAGATCGGTGGTCTTCGTCTTATCCAGCTGCGTCACCAGAGCAAAGGCAGTCTTGTTGTTGTATCTGCCATAGTTGCCACCTTGCGTGGTCGGGATGTCTTTGAGCTGGTCATAGAAGATGAAGTGATAGTACGTCCATGGTGAGTTGCTTACATTAGCCTGGTTGTCAATGGCCAAGTCAAACGTACCCTTCAAGCGGGCATCCAAGTAGCCGTTGAAATCGGGGTAGCTGGCTACTATTCTGAGCCCCACAGCCTTGGCGCTCTTGGAGATCATCTGGGCAGCGGCCATCCAGTCAGACCATCCATTGGGCACGATAAGCTTCAGCGTAATCTTGGTGCCATCCTTGTTCTCGACATATCCATCATGGTTGACGTCTTTGTAGCCGGCAGCGGCAAGGACTTGTTTGGCTTTGGCAGGATTGTACGTGATGCCCAGTTTCTTGACAACAGCCTGGTCGACGTACTTGTTCCACATGGGGAGAAGGCCTGTCGGGTTGGAAGCCTGGACCATGTTGTTATAATCCCTTGAAACAATGTCGGCTACGTTGATTCCATAGGCAAGTGCCTTCCGGAATGCGAGGTCACTCATGGGCTTCTTCTGGAGATTGATATCCAGCCATGCAGTGTTGGCAGCAATATTGTACGGAGCACTCGGATAGTACGTGTGGAGTGCGTAACCGCCTGTCAGCAATGTGGAGATGCCCGGCAAATAGTTGTTGTTCAGATCTTCTTGCCCCTGGAGCACCAAACCTAGCGAGTTCTCGTTGCTGGTGTTGACAAGGTCAATGATGTATTTGGGAGCAACCGACAACTTGAGTGCCTTGGTCGCCCACCAGTTGACGTTCTTCTCCCAGACCATCTTGGTCTGATCGTATGTATTGTATAGATAGGCGCCTGATCCGACAGGTTTGTCATTGGCTCCCGTCGCGACATCGGTCAGACTCTTGGTTGACCAGATATGCTGAGGAACGATTGGAAGGTTGTACAGATAGTTGTCCCATTCCTGATAGAGAGGGGTCTTGAACTTGAAGTCCAAGGTGGTGCTGTTGACCTTGGAGATCGACGTAAGCCAGCTCCACAGGCTGCTGAAGTTGAGTGTCGTCTTCTTGCCAAGCTCAATGGTGAACTTGACGTCGTCAACGGTCAAGGCCTTACCGTCAGACCACGTCAAACCTGAGCGGAGGACCAGCCTGTACGTAGTGCTGTTGGTCCACTTTCCACTGCTGGCGAGCCAGGGTGTAAACTTCGCTGTCAGGGGATCATACAGGAATAGCGTTTCGTAGCATAGACCAATTGTTCCCGTCGCATAGTTCCCCGTCATGAAGGGGTTCCAGTTCGACGGAGGACCCCACTGCTTTCCACCAGTGTAAAGGGTCTGCGACCGGGGGAATTCAGTAGTTGCTGCAGCTGCAACAGAGGTAACTCCTAGAGCTCCAGTCAGTAATGCTAAGACCAGCAGAATAGACACTACCCTTCTCATTCTTCTTGCCTCCTGTATATCGTGCCTCAACCTCCACGTCTACCGCGACAAAACTATGGGCAACATTCAGATACTAAGATGTTTCCCCCACCTCCTTTTGCCTCTGATCGACTCTGACTATTTCTAATAGCACATTCCAAATTAATGTCAAGTTGTTTAGAACCTCCCCAGAAACATTGTCACCGCGTCAGGAAGTATGCAGGCGGACACAAGCCCGGGCAGCAGTCCTCTGGTAAAGTTCAGGAGAGAGTTCGAGCCATTGCACCAAGGCGTCGACCAGCAGGCCGTTTGGAATCGCATCATGGAGTTCTACGCGACGACCTTCGACAACGTCCACGACGTTATGAGACGCAACGATTGTATTGAAGGCATGTCAGCACGTCTGGCCGGTATCGAGACGTATCTCGTTACGGACTGCATGATCGGCGACGCGGCGTCATCGGGGGCGGACAATGTCTCCGACAGCCTCGGTTTCGAGCGCTGGGTTCTGGCAAATTACTGAGTCTGGAGGCGAACGACGCAGTGCGCCGTCATGGCGAACACACCACCCCCTCCCACAATGATACATCGTATATCGAGGTCGGGCAGACCGCTGTTCAGACGCTGCCATGTGGCCCCGTCATCCAGTGACATCGCCACCCCGCGCGCCTGCGTCCCTGCATACACAATACCGTCTGGGGCCACCGCGATCGTGTTGACCGCTCCCGATACGGACAGAATCGTCGACAGCCCGCTGCTGGACCGGAACCACCTCGTCCCGCCGTTCTGCGAGACATACACACCCTTAGTGTCCGTGCCGGCGTAGAACCGGCCTGTTTGTTCGTCGACGGCGAGGCTGTCGACCCAGGGTGTGTCCATTGACGATTGTAGACGTTTCCAGTGGTTGCCATCGTCCCTCGTTATGTACAACCCCTGACCCAGCAGCGAGAGGATCACCGTGCCCGGCGTTGCTGCATCCGGCAGAAGCGCGGCAATCTCGGTGCGCGGTGTCGGCGATTCCACCGGCCTCGTCGCCACGACGCCGGTGTTCCTCGGTTCCCAGGTCAGACCTGCATCGTTCGAAACCGCGAATCCCCCGTCCGTACCGGCATAGACCATCGTCGACCCTGTAGGGCGGGACGCCAGGATACTCACCCTGACGCCGGGGATACCGCGGCTGACAGCAATCCAGTGATCCCCGCCGTCGACACTGCACAGCACCGACCCGACGGACGTGCCGGCAAGGACAGTCCGTCCATCTTGCAGCACAAGAACGCTGATTATCCCGTTCGACTCGGAGCAGCGCGACCACGAGATGCCGGCATCCATGCTGTGGAAAACCCCCTGGCCCGTCGCCGCGTAAAGGACGTCCGCATCGACCGGCGACGCGGACAATCCCGCAAGGGTCAGATTCGTGATCCCGGTGCTGGACTCGCTCCATGCCCTGCCCTCACCAGAAGAGAAGACCCCATGGGACGTCGCGGCCAGCATGCCCGTGCCTGAGCGCGCCAATCCGAAGACATGCCCGTCGTCCGGCAACTGAAAGGTCAGCTGCCAGTCGAGACCATCTGCGGAGAAGTACAGCGCTCCGGATTGTGTACCGAGAACAAATCCACGTGCCCCGCCCGGAAGGAACTCGACCGCCACACAGTCTGACGGGAGCGACCCCTTGCGGGAAGTGACCCACGTCCGGCCTCCGTCCTTCGACAATCCTATACCGCCACCGGTCGCAGTGACAGCCAGACGGAGCTCGTCCGCGGGATCGATATCGATGCCCGTCACCATCGGCTGTGATCCGAATGGCAGGACAATGGCATTCCACGTGTCGCCTCCGTCCCGCGAGACGAAGAGACCGGTCTCCTGCGTTCCTGTATAGACCGTCCTGCCATCCCTGCTGACATCAACGACCGCGATGCGGTCGCCCAAGGCCTGGCGACCGGTTCGACTCCACAAACGCCCTCCATCTCTCGAGATGAAGAGACCGGCATCGCCCGTCCCTGCAAACAAGGTGTCAGGAGAGCCGGCAGGGGAAGCGAGACACGACAGCGACCGGCTGCCTAGGCCTCGACTCGCGTTCTTCCATGTCTGGCCGCCGTCCTCGGAAAGGAAGAAGCCGGCACCATACACGGCCTTGCCGACGACCTTTCCGTTCGCCCTCGGGTCAACCTCGATGCCCACGACATAGTGGCCGGACGAAGAGCCGCCGAGTGGCGTCCAATCGCTTCCCCCATCAGAGGAAACATAGATTTTATCTTCACGCGTGCCGGCGTAGACGACCGCCCCGTCAGAAGAGAGGCTGGCAATGGCTGTGACGGGTCCCCCAAAAAGCCCCTTGTCCGATCGCACCCAGACCGTTCCCTCGGCGATGCTTGCAGCATTGGTGAAGACACGCCGCATGACGACGGCCTCACCTGCGCGGGCATACCAGACAACGGCCAGGACAAACACGACCAAAACTACTGTCACGATGCGACCAACGTGTCTCATCACTGCCCCCCATCGAATCTCTGTCGTTCCATAGTAATAACGCAATCGGGAACGAATGGTTACGCCACCCATACCCCATATCCGTTCGGATTGCAAACAATTCGGGGGCGCTTACACTGAAAGCATACCACGATCCCGAGGTGAACCATGGAAATTGGACAGCAGTTTCTGCACGACACACGTTACGCGTCCGACATGCCGGACGAACCTTCAGATCAGCAAAAAGGACTTCCACAACCGCCCCTTGAATTGCCATTCGACGACAGCATGCCCATCATCGACCTGCCGGACCCGAAAACCCTGGTCATCCCATCTATTGATCTTCGGACCGCAATCGACCGGCGCCACAGCTTCCGCCTGTACCGCGACGAAGCACTAACGCTGGAGGAACTCTCGTTCCTCCTGTGGTGCACGCAGGGCGTCAAGGCCGTCACAGCGCGTCCGTGTACTCTGCGCACCGTCCCGTCGGGGGGCGCCCGCCACGCCTTTGAGACCTATCTCATGGTCCGGGCAGTCACAGGACTCCAGCCAGGGATCTACCGATTCCTCGCAATCGAGCACAAGCTGCAGCTCGTCAAGCCCGGGACACAGACGCTGCAGGACGTCACACACCTATGCGACGACCAGAAAATGGTCGAGCTGAGCGCAGTCACATTTATCTGGGCAGCCATACCCTACCGCATGATCTGGCGCTACCGCCAGCGCGCTTACCGCGGCTTGTTCCTCGACGCAGGCCATGTCTGCCAGAACCTGTACCTAGCTGCTGAACCTATCGACTGCGGCGTCTGCGGTATCAACGCGTTCCTGGACGACGAGTTCAACGCCTACCTTGGCTTCGACCCCGAGCAGCAGTTTGTGATCTACTGCGCGTCGCTGGGGAAGAAGCCGACCGGCATCCACAAGTAGTTCCAGCCGCGGAGGGCATGCCGGAGCACCGTCCGGCTGTCCTCCCTGCCGTTCCTGACCCCGCCATTATACCATTAAGAGGCCTTCACTTGACACATGGGTACGCAGAGCTAGTCTAGCATTAAAGGGAGGTGGACAATGCCCAATGCACTGGTTGTGTTCTATTCGCTCGACGGTGACGTCCGGTTCCTGGCCCGGACGCTTGCCAAGGAGCTCGTGCTGGACTCCATGGAACTGGAGCTGGTCAAACCACACCCGACACACGGGTTTATGAAGTACTTCAAGGGCGGGCTTCTGGCTGCCACCGGCGCGACGCCCCCACTCCGTCCGCTTGCGCACGATGCTGCGCACTACGACCTGCTCTTCGTCGGGACACCTGTATGGAACAGCCGCCCGACCCCGGCCGTGCGTACGTTCCTAAAGAGCGCCGACCTCAAGGGAAAGAGAGTGGCTTTCTTCACCAGCTACGGCGATAATGACGTGAAGACTTACCGGGTCCTGACTTCGCTGGTGCCGGGAGCCAAGGTTGTCGGCCACATCGGCTTTAAACTGCCACTCAAGATGGACAAGGAGCAGTGTTCTGCCGACCTGGTCCGCTGGGCCAAGGACCTGCTGAACAGTTGACACCGCGTTCTGACGGTTGATGTGAGCCGCACGGGAGCTATCCTGCCCTTATGCCCCGACGAAAAGCAGCAGTCATAGCCCCTCCCAGAGACACGTCATCCGACGAGGCGGCACTTCGCGCCCTGTACCGCAAGGATCCGTCACGCATTCTGCCAAATGCACTGTGGAAGACCGTCGCACGCCTGCAGTCTCTGGAGTGCCGGTTCATTGATGACGCCAGCTCGGTAGCGGGTGTCGAACTGCGAGAACCCGGCAAGCTGCTCATCTACGGCACACGGACACAGGACCCCCTGAAGGCTGCGTCGGTCAAGCTGGACGGTGTACCCACCGTGTACGTCCACAATGACTTCGTGGCTCCTCTTGCCCCATGGTTCGACCGCAAGGAAGCTTTCTTTCGCCTGGTCCACACGGGCAGTGAGCTGCCACTTCACGCCAAGCTCCCCGGATATGCTATCCGCGAGGTCGACACGACAACTGAACTTCCACTCGTGGCGACTATCCTGCACGCCTGCTACGACACTCCTACGCCGGGCACCGACGAGATCGCGACGTGGACAAAGCGTCCGGTCTTCGACCGGCGCGCCTGGCTGTGGGTCATCGACCGCAAGCAGAAGCGCCCTGTCGCTCTTGGCATCGCTGAGACTGACAGGCTTACTGGAGAAGGGTCCCTCGAGTGGGTTCAGGTACTCCCTGCGTTCCGCAGTCTCGGACTGGGCACCATGCTGGTGCACGAGCTTGTCTATCGCCTGGAGCAGAAAGTCGCGTTCACCACGGTTGCCGGTCAGGTGAAGAACCCCTGTGAACCCGACCACCTGTTCCGCCGTTGCGGCTTCGCCGGCCACGACGTCTGGTGGGTCCTCCGCCGATAGCCCCACTTCTCCGTCCTAGATCGTCAGCATTCCCCCGTGGTCCTTCAGCCAGCGCCTGCGTGCGTCATAGTCCGGCAGGACCGACGCGACGACCGCCCAGAACCGCACAGAGTGGTTCATCTCGCGCCGGTGCGCCAGCTCATGCACGACCACGTAGTCGACCACATTCATGGGAGCCATGATGAGGCGCCAGGCAAAGCTGACGGTGCCGCTGGTGCTGCACGAGCCCCAGCGTCGCTCAGCACCCGTGATGCGCAGCCGCGGAACGTCCACGCCGACCAGGGGCGCATAGTGATGGACACGTTCAGCAAGAAGCTCACGTGCCCGGCCACGGTACCACTCCTCGAAGACCACTTCTCCGCGGTCGAACGCCACCATGTCCAGGCTGAACCCTGTCTTCTCGTCAAAGGTCAGCGGTGTTTTCTGGAAAGCGACAACCACGAACGGCCATGCTCGCCCCAGGTACGGGAAGCGTTCTCCCGTCAGAAAGTCGTGTCGCGGCAGCGGGGACACGTGGCTGCGCGCCTTCGCAAGCTTGTCCTCTATCCACCCTGCCTTCTCCCGCAGCAGGGACTCCACGAACCACACCGGCGTCCGTGCGGGCGCCCGCACCACCAGCGTGGCGTCCGGCCGCACCTCCAGCCCAACGGTCCGACGGCGTGACCGCACCAGCACATATGCGCCCGCGACGGGATTCGTGCGCTGTTCGCCGTCCGGCTTCTTCACGCCCATGAACTGTGAATCCCTTTGGTGTCAGGCACAATGGTCTTCACATTCCAGCTGTCACAGCCGAGCGCTCCCCGGTCCAGAGTTTCCACATTTTCCATGCAAGTATTGTGTCCCCATGTCGCCGAAGCGCAACCAGCACGTCTCCACTTAACGATAGGTTAACGCTATGCTGTTATCATCGTGGCAGGGGGGAAGAAATGGTGGAGCATGTTGTCAAAGAATGTTGCGCGCTGACGCAGCTCTGGAAGTAACGATAGCCCTACTTCCCTTTCCACCACCTGGACAGGAACAGGACAGCAAAGAGGGCGAAGAGGAGACCGCCGAGCAGTTTGGCAGCAGGCATATGACGGGTGAACCAGGAACGCAAACGCTCTGACGTGACTCCTGCTGCAGCAAGGACAGTGATGACAAGAAGAGGCAGAATAAACAGCAGGTTGTAGAGGAGAAGCAGGAGGACGGCGTGGTTGTGGAGCCCCTGATTTGCGAGGATGAGAACGATCGTAGGTAAATAGGTCTGACCAGTGCATAGGAACTCCAGAAGCGCGACCGGAAAAGCGACAAGGAATGCCCAGAGCGGCATCAGCCGGCTGCCTGCTACCACGCGGATCAGGGAACGGATACCGCTCTTCTCCTGTCCAGGGAGTTGCAGGGTCATCTCCTGAACATGTCCATGAGCGGCACGGGCTGCATCACGGAAGGAAAAGACAGCAAGGCAGACAGACAGGAGACCGAGGATTCCGTAGAACCACTGGGCAACCGTACCAAACCAGCGAGCACCGGTGACCAGCCGGTCCAGGCCGAGGCCGGCAAGAAAGTAGGCACAGAAGACACCGACGGCAAACGAACAACCCACCAGGAGGATTCGCTCACGGGAACCGCTGCGCAGAATGATGTAGGAGATGAAGAAGAGGAGGGTGGCAAAGGCGCAGGGGTTGATCCCGTCAATCAGGCCGGCACCAAGGACAGTGCCGACGGAAAGAGAAGAGGCAAATCCAGAAGCTGGTTCGGCAGTCGTTGTCGTTGTGAGATGACTGAGGAGAAACGCAGTATCCTGCGTGGTCACCGTTTCAAGGAAATCGGGCAGACGAGCCTCAATGACATCTGCACGGATAAGAACATTCCTGCCAATGAAGACCGTCGGGACCACATACCAATTTCCCTCGGGAACCGCGTAGAGGAGATCAAGACTGTGGCGAAGGGATGTGCTGGTGAGATCCTCGAAGCTGTACCGATGAACATCAAGGGGAACACCGGAAGCAGCCAACTGGTCAAGATAGGCAGAAACCTCCCGGCACTCCCCACAGGACTCGGAGAGAAATGCGACGACGGGAATGCGTGTGGTGGCTGTCACCTGTCGAGCGTGTGCCGAGATAGCAACGATCAGACAGCTCAAGACAATTGTCGTCACGCACGTGAGCCTGAAACTCCGAGTCCCGCGCCTCGTCATCGCCCTTGGACAACATTCCGGACGTACCGTACAAGTGCGGCCTCTTCCGTAGGACCCTGGAGATCCCATGGGACGATCGCCTTCACGGTCCCATCCGGGGCAACGACGAGCATATTGATCGGCTGAAACTGTCCATACCTCAGGGCGAAGGACCAGCACGTATCTGCAATGACCATTACACCGAGATGGTTCTGCTGGACGTAGTCCTCGACCTTGGCGACCTCGCCCCGGTTGATGGAGGGGAGGAGCCGCAGGTTCTGAGTTGATGTCTGCGTAGATGCCGTGCTGTACAGAACAGCATAGTCACAGGCGGCACGCCAGCGCACCTCGTCGTACACAGACGCCACAAGGACAGGATCGGCGAAGTCGCGCAGCCTGGCAAGGAAGTCCACGTGGAGCTTCATACTGTCTGCACTCAGATAGGTCGAATGAGACAGCAGGAAGACCGTGCTCTTGTCCGTCGAGAGTGGTACGACGGAGGCGCCGCCACACGTCGCTGCTGCAAGTTTCTCGCCGACTTTCGGCGTCACTTCGCCCCCCAGGAGCGACCCCGAACCGGATCCACCGAACTGGCCCAGTGCCTGGTTCAGCTCGGTCCATACCAGCTGCAGCTTGATGCCGACCGACTTCCACGCGATGGTGCCATCCGGCCTGATGAGAAACACGGCCGGCGCGCGGGCGTCGTGGTCGCACGGTTGTCCGACAGCAGCCCGGTCCTGGTCAACAGCCAGCACCATGTGCGGTCCCGCGACGACGCCCTGTCCGTCTGACCCCACCATGAGGAGGACGACCTGTACTCCCGGATACTGCCGTCCCAGTCCCTCGGCAACCCCAGCATATTCCGAACAGGTGGCGCACCCTGGAGCCACGACGATGCAGCACGTCTGTCGGTCGCGCAGTCGAATGGCTGGTCCGCCTGCTGCACTCGGCAGGCTTGCCAGAGGAAACACATCTCCGGGGTTCAGAGTCGCCGCATACTCCTGCTCGACCCGGGAGACAGCCGCTGCAAGCGCAGCACGCGCCACCACCGAGGCGCGAGCCGTCAGGATCACGGCAACGACGGTGGCCACCCCCAAGACAGCCACCACAATCAGGACGATACGTCGTCTAGAAGGCCTCATGCAGAACCCCGTCCACCATGTACATGCGTCGGTGCGCGTGCTCGGCCACCTCATCGGAGTGCGTGACCACCAAAAGGGTTTTGCCCGAGCGGTTGAGGTCGTCCAGCACCTGCATGACGGCGGTCACATTGGCTTCGTCCAGTTCGCCGGTGGGTTCGTCGCACAGGATGATTTCTGGGTCGTTGACGATTGCGCGTGCCACTGCGACCCGCTGCTTCTCGCCACCGGAGAGTTCGGATGGATAGTGCTGCATGCGATCCTGCATACCGACCTGTTCCAGGACGGCTGCAGCCATCCGCTGCGCCTCTTTCCTCTTCACCCCTCCGATATGGGGGACGAGCGCCACATTGTCCAGGACCGTCAACTCCGGCAGCAGTTCAAACTCCTGGAACACGAAGCCAATCTTGTGATTGCGGAACCGGGACAGATCAGCGTCATTGAACCGGAAGGGGTTCACATTGTCATACAGCACCTCGCCCACTGTGGGGTTGTCGAGCGTGCCCACGATGTTGAGCAGGGTTGTCTTGCCGGATCCCGAGCGCCCGCGGACGGACACGTAATCACCGTTTTCGAGCGTCAGATCAACCCCCTGCAGTGCCCGTACCTGAACGCGCGTACCATCGTACATCTTCTGGATGTTGGTCAGCTGGATCATGGTTGCTCCTCCTTGGTATAGTTACAGGTTTCTCAGTTCGCGGGAAGGGACGACATTCCGTGAACGCCGAGCCTGGTTCCGAGCAGCGACGAGGGACACGATGAAGGCGAGCAGGCAGGTGACGCCCAGCCACGGGAGTGACGTCGACGTGAGGGCATACGAGGGTCGCTCGGTCGCGACCGCTATCACCACCATCAGGAGCGTCCCGATGATGACCGAGATGCCGGCGACCAGGACGTTGTGGGTCAGGTGGAGCCGGGTGAGTTGTGCCTGAGATGTCCCCAGAGCCTTGCGGATGGCCGTATCCCGCCGCTTGAGCTGGGCATACAGGTAGAGTTGGTCAGCGAGGACGACGAAGCCCTCCAGGAGCCCAAAGGCAGCAAAGAGCATGAGGAAGCCGGCGAGCGCCTGCGTCGATGCATCGATGGCGTCCACCAGGGCGCCTCCGTCGAGGAACCCCAAGGAAGCGAAGACGGCAGGCGAAACGCACGAGCGCACGATGTCCTGCACCTCCTGCAGCGTCCCCGGCTTCACCCCGCCCACGAGCAGGGTTGTCCGGGTGCCACAGGACTGGCACATGCTCGTTCGTGTGTCGAGGGTCGTGAAGAGGGTGCGGTTCATGGTGGCACTGACGGTCGGACTGAATTGGCCAACGATCCGGACCGCCCCACTGCTCAGGAAGGTGGAACCCAGGTCACCTTCTCCTTGGTTGGGCGACTTGTGCAGCATGCCCCAGACGTCGGGGCCGACGACCGCCTCGAGACCAGAGGCCTCCGGTGACGCCCCCATCCCGGTACCCTGCGTGAGCGTGAGCCCGTAGAAGGAGGGCAGGGCGGCATCGCCGGACACGACCCTGATCCACTGGTGGGGGTCCCCTTCGGCGCTGGTCCAGAAGATGTCGGCGTTCCTGAGCTCGGCGACCGGGTAGCCGGCTTGCATAAGGCGGTCCTTGATCTGCTGCAACTGTTCGGAGGTCGGCGGCGTGCTGGAGGAGGTACTAATGCGGGCAACATTGCGTCCGAGGAGTAGCGCGAACTCGCGGTCGCGCTGGAGCCCGAAGGATAGCTCAGACAGAGGGAGCAGAGCAAACAGCAGGCACAGTGCAACCGCAAGCGAACCCCACAGGTCCAATTTCAGGGCATCGAAGCGGGACCGTACCCCGCCACGGAACCGGATACCGGCACCGGGGTTGATACGGGAGATGCCCCGAGCGGGGATGAGGGAGGAAAGGACGGCGATGACGAGGAGCAGCACGAGCGATGCCAGGAAGGCAAGCGGGGAGAGACGCAAGGCAATGTCCAGGTAGCCAGGTCCTCCTGCGAGGGTTACGGTCGCACGGCTCTGGTTGATGATATCGACAGCGCCACTCTGGAGCAGCGTCTGCAGCACTCTTGTCCACGGACGTGCCAAGGCAAGGAGAATGAGGCTGGAAATCCCCCAGGCGGCTACGGCCATTGAGCATGCCTCTGCCATGAACCCCAGCGTCACTGAACGACGTGACGCGCCCAGCGCACGCCGGACGGCCACGCTCCGGACCCGTGTGACAAACTCAGTGTACAGGGAGACTGCCACGGCCAGGAGACAGCCAACGAGGGTGAGCAGTGCATACGAGGAAAGCAGGGACAAGGTCCTGGTCCGCATGGTGATCCCGACCACGCTGGGGACCATGTCGTTGCGTGAGGTGGCCTGGACAATGGTATCCGCGTTCTCCTTGGAGCGAAACATCCGCTGGACCGCCTCGGCGACGGCAGGGCCGGCACCGGGCTCCGCCAGGATCTGAACCATTGGTGTGTCCTTCTCCTGGCCGACAGGGACAGTAGGAGAGTAGCGGAAGATGGTCAAGTTCGGGTCGCTGTATGGGGAGAGGTACCCACTCGAGGAAGCCAGACCCTCCTCTTTCTTGGCCAGGACGCCGATGACACGGTATGCCCGGATCCCGTCCGAGAACGTCTGCCCTATTGGGTCCCTGCCGAGGAACAGGAGGTCGGCCAGCGTGCTGCCGATAATGACATCATTCTGCCCGTCGCCGGGGGCGAAATCACGTCCATCTTCAATGACGAAGTTCCAACGGGACAGTTGACCAGACGACATGGGAAGAGTGGGGACCATCTGTTGTCTGCCACTGACGGAGAGTGTCAGGAGCGAGGTCTCGAACGTCTTGAGCCACAGGTCGCGTACGCCAGGGATGCGCCGCATGACCGCGAAGTCCGCCACAGAGAACACCGACGTTGCCCCGACCCTGCCGGTGGACCCTTTCAGCGGAGCCGCGGTCGTAGGCGGGAACTCTCCGGCCACCAGGAACCCTTTCATCATCATGTCCATCATGGTGTCCGTCGGCAGGATGCCTCCCCCGTACGCGAGGCCCAGCCCGACCGACCGGTACATGGCCAGGCTCGATTCCTCTTGTTGATCTGTGATCACCCGACTGGTGCACAGCACGTCCACGACCTCGCACCCCATCTTGCGCAGTTCCTCTTGCCTGCTGCTGCGCTGGGCCTCGCGCAAGGCGAGGCCCATGGCGGCGACAGAGGTGGCGATGATGCTGGTGAGCAGGAGCGCGAGGAAGACGGCTATGAGACGTCGTGAGATCCTGTGGTTCATGGCACCGTACCCTCCCTCCGTCCTTACGAGCTACTTGAAGCAGTTGGTCGAACAGGGGTTAGAACACTGTTCGAAGCAAACCGGCATGCCCCCGACAAGGAATTCCAGACCAAAGTGCTGTTCACATCCCGTCTGATGGTTGACGATACAGGCTTCCTCCCATGAGCAGTTGTAGGTGCAGGCAGTCGCTGCACCAGTTCCACAGATGCCGATTGCGACCAATACTAGGACAATGAGACCAAGCATTCGCAGCAATACGCTCCTTCGTTTCATGCATGCCTCCTTACCCGATTCAGCCGCGCGGCTGTGTGGGCACTATACAGCATCAACGTTAACTGAACGTTAAGGGATTCCTGTCCGCGTACCTGTATGCGCGAAATGCGTGGTATGCTCAGAGTGAACAAGGCCATCCAGGAGGGAATGGGTGCGAGTACTGATTGTTGAAGACGAACCGACGATGGCGTCTGCGCTGGGTGACGCTCTGACACACGAGCGACTGACCGTCGACACGGCTGGCGACGGACGGGACGCACTAGGAAAGGTACACATCGAACAGGCGTACGACCTCATCCTCCTGGACCTCATGATGCCGCACATGGACGGGCTGACGTTCCTGCGGACCATCAGGGCCGAAGGACATACGATGCCCGTACTGGTGCTGACTGCGCGTGACCTGACTGCAGACAAGGTGACGGGGCTCGACACGGGCGCCGACGACTACCTCACCAAGCCGTTCGACCTGAGCGAACTGCTGGCTCGTGTGCGGGCCCTCCTACGACGACGTGACGAAATCAAGACGACGGTTTTGACTGCAGGACAGGTTGTGCTCGACGTATCATCACACATCTGCACGGTAGCAGGGCAGCGCGTAACACTAAGCCCCAAGGAAGAGCAGCTGCTTGAGTACCTCCTGCGCAACCAGGGGCGCATCGTCCCCCGCGAGGAACTCGAGGATCACCTGTGGGGCGAGCAGACCTCTCTGTGGTCTGACACGCTCCGCACGCACGTGCGGTATGTCCGTGCCAAGGTGGACACCGATCCGTCCGCTCCACTCATTGTAACCGAACGGGGGCGCGGCTATGGCATCCTGCAGCCACCCGGGAAGGAGCCACAGCAGAAATAGGCGTCCGGCACAACCCTCTTCAGGGAATCCGGCACTGGTATACCATGCTATCCATGGCGCAGTACAGCGTCCCCGACTCTGTACCTGTGGTCAACGTCTGCCCGCCGAGCGACGACAACCCCTGGTTCATCCGTAGCCAGCGAGTCTCACCCGGCAGCAACACGAAGACGCCACCGCTCGACGTGCCGGCAAACAGGCGCCCCTTCCCATCCTTCGCCAGCGCCTGGACAGATCCGTAGTAGACGCCGATCCTCGACAGTCCTTTGTTGATGGGTGTCCAGACACTACCCGGCGCACCGCTCCAGATACCCCGAGCCACTGAACCGACGTACGTTTTGGATGACGACTCGATGAGCACGCTGGACAGCCAGCTGAGGTCGGCGGAGCTGCCCAGCATGACGCGGTCCGTCAGCTGAACATCCTTCCACAGCAGTCCACCGTTCGTGGATTCACACAAACCGCGGCCACTGACGATGGCAACGACATGCTGCTCGTCGGCCTGGTCAGTCGCAAGCGTTGGTACCTCAACATATGTCACCTGCTGTGGCGCAGATCGTTTTGGTTTCAGTCCCAGACTGCGGTCGATCGCTGTCCCCTTCACGAGATCGACCCGCCACACACCAAGGGATGTCCCGGCAAGCACTACCCCGGATTCCGAGGCATATGGGGCCAATGCCAGCACGTCATCGCTGAGCTCCTTGGGTACCACACGGCGCCACCGCGTGCCATCCGCCGACATCCAGAGTCCCTCTCGCAGCGTGCCAGCCAGCATCGGCGTTCCTGCACGGATCACGGCGATGTCCTGCGAATCCAGTTCTGACGCAGTCCGGCCCCAGGTAGTGCCTCCATCGTGCGAGACATACATGCCGCCAGTCGTCCCGACATACAGCCGTGATAGAATTCTGATGTCGGGTACGACGCAGGTGATCTCGGTCTCCTGGATCCCTGTGCTGACGTCGGTCCACTTCCATGACGCAGCGTCCGTCTCGAATACTCCCCCTGACGTACCAGCAATGAGGGTCCTATCCATCCACCAACACAGCGCGCGGATCCCAAACCCGCGCATGACGGGTGACGCGACCTGCCACCCCTTCAATGGGTCGGCTGCCGCATACACGCTCCCAGAGCTCGTGCCGACGACCAGCTGCCACGACGGCCGCACAATCACGCTCATGGCAGACACATCACCAGAACCCTGCGGGAGTTCTGCCGCTGATGTCCACGTCGCTCCTCCACCCGTGCTGATGTAGACGTTCGTATGGCTGATCACGGCTGCAATCGTGTCTGGTCGCGATGCATCCCACGCCAGAGCGGTGACTGACGCTGCCTGAGGGAGACCGTCACGTCCGCATGCCTTCCACGTGAGCGTCGCCGTATCTGCAACAAAGACACCCTGGTCGTAGGTGCCAGCAAACAACCGATCACCGCCAGCCGTCGTCGCCAGCAGGCAACTAATGCTGAGGGTCGGCAAGCCCGTGTTCACCGATCGCCAGTGCCTGCCGATGTCCCGTGACACGTAGACGCCGTGGTTGGCGGT
>NZ_QXIY01000005.1:7499-43968 GCF_003570995.1 Candidatus Cryosericum septentrionale | reverse complement strand
GAAATCTCAATACTACGAAGCGTTGAGGATGTCTTCGAAAGACTGGCACACGAATGAGAACTCCTATTTCCCGTTCATGGAAAACTTCCTGACGACGCTGCTAGTCTGTTACAGGAAATTGAATGAACGTTTCGATATCGTTCAGGGAAAGCACGCGACCAAGGCAGAAAGGATAGAAGCCGCAGTTCTGCGCAGCATAAAGCCCATCTCCAAAAAGGATATCTCAGACCTTTTCCCGGACATCAGCCCGACGACCATTGAAGCGGCCCTGGGAAGGATGGTTAGAAACGGTGAGATCACGAAGACCGGCGGAGCACGGAGCACGAAGTACATCAAAAAGATAGGACAATAGAAATGCTATGGGAATAGTTGAGAAGTCTCTCTTCGATAACACAGATGCGAACTGCGAGCAATTCCGAGACATGAGTATGCCATGGACATATTCCGACAAATCTGCATATTCTGCTCCCCACAATATGCAGAAACGAAATCAATGATGCAGATAATCTGAGCCAAAAAGGCGAGATCGCGGAGCTCGGACAGGAGACTAACAGAGACAGGCCTTCGAGGTGGCTCCGGGAGCGAAATAGCGGCGAGCCATGCAGGGCCGCTCTGGTACAAAATCCCGCAAGAGCAATTGGTCCGCCATCGTCACCAATTACACGACTCCAGTGTCGAATTCCACGACTCTATTTGTCGCGCCCACCATGGTTTCTGCAATTAGAGTCGTGTAATTCCGGGTTCGCAAACCCGCATGGTTGCGTAGGGCACTCAGGATTACACGACATTTGTCCTGCTGACGACTCAGCCGACTTGATGATAAACGAGAGTCCGGTTTCGGTCGAAACTGGCAGAAGCGTCAGTCAGACAAAGGCGTCAGCACGAATCCAGAGAATTGGCGAAGAACCGGGGAATTCGGAAATGAACCCGGGTTTTGGGAAATGAACAGGGAGAGTGAGGGCGAAACTTGACGCATTCCACCCGGCGACTAGATGCTCGCTGAAAGACTGCCTCGTTCTGTCGCTACATCTGTTTCCTGTGCCGAACCGCAAACCAAGCCCTTCGCAGGGTGTTGCCTATCCATCCCCACGTTCTCGACGGCAGCACGACATACAGGACGCTCAGGACCACCCATAGCCAGAAGACGGGAAAGGCAAGAAAAGAGGGAGTGATCAGCAGGAGGAGTAGGTAGTAGGGACCATGCATGGGAGCGTATGGACACAGGAACAAAGATGTATAGCCGAACATCCCGCCAATGGTTCCACGCAGGGTCGCATATGTAGTGAGGAACACTGGCTCTCATTGTTGATTCTCTTGACGAGTTATGCCAACTCAGCTGCCAAATTGTTGTCGTAAGTAGAGAGCAGTTGCTCTAAAGTTGCCAAGTCTATGTCCGCGTTCGCAAGGCAACGGCGTGAAACGTTCTATGACGACACATATGGTGTGACAGTGAGTCATTACCTCGCATCTCGAAGATAGTCTGAGAATGTATTGGCTCCGATCGCGCGTCCATAGTACAGCATTCTACCCCAAACTTCCTCGCCTTCGTTAATCGTAATCAAACGCTTGTCGAGGGCTTCGACCAGGATAGCACCCGTAGTTAGATGTTGCAGATTATACTTCCTTATGTAGTAAAGAACATCACTGAGATTGTTGCTTGCAACAACACCGTCGACGGTTTTCGCTAAGGCAACGCAGGCGGCCTCTCCTTTGCCGACTGACTTGTGCCCAGGATGATATTGCAGCATCTCGAAGTACAAATCGGACGCTTCGCCTTCGTCGTCTGGTATTCTCACATTCTCAAACTTCTTTCCGTTAATGAGAACGTCTATTCGTTTCTTGAGATGCAGAACCGTTGGAGATGACAATTCTTCGTACACTTGTTCTGGAATCTTGAGCCTTCCAGGATAGAGCTTGATTAGTATCTCCTGTTTGTTTGTCCACAAGAATGCCGACAAGCAGTCTGTATCAAAGAAGATTGGCTTAGTCAACTACTTCGCTCCCAATGGAGTCTTCTTCGTGATTCAGGTCTTCTTCGTGGTTCAGGTCTTTTCTGAGGCCAGCTAGCATCCACTCATTGTATTTGCCATCTGTTATCATGTTTTTGCTTGCAAGTTCTTCAACTTGTCTGATGTAACGCCCCGTGGTTGCCATTTGTTCATTTTCTGGCGACGGAACGTACAACGTCTTTGCGTACCCTAATTCCAGAGCCGAAGCGACGACTCCATGCTTCATTTCTTCGGCTTGAGCGCTATTCAGATATCTGTCCTGGACAAGCCTATAGAGAATTGCTCGCCTACTGACCAGAAAGTGTTGCTCTAGACTGACAACGCTCTTGAGAGTCAAGACTCTTCCCTTTTCGATTTCAGGGGCAACTAATTCATACAGTATTGGGGGTGGTATCAAAAAGAGCGATGCAAACTGATCAGCTCGCTTTTCTGTGCTATTTCCACTGCCAATTACTGTCGAACACACGGTCGTCGCTGAACTTGCGTCGTAGTATAGGTGGAATAGTTCATGAGCCATTGAGAAGTTCTGTCTGCCGACGGACATTATCGAGTTAATAGCTATGACAGAACTTCCATCACCCTTGATGCACATTCCGCTTATCCCTGTTCCGAATGGATAGTGCACAACGGTCAAGTTTGGAATAGCATCACCAGCCAGCCGGATAGCATCGATAGGACTGGAAGCATCTACACCAAGACGCTTGCGCAATACGGCGGCTTCTCCGCTCAAATCCTCATTCTTGGGGGAAGATGGGCTATTCATGCAGTTCGCTATCTTTCAACATCCTTGTCATCGTATTGCTGTTGAGCGCAATCTTGGTTATGACAGCAATCGCTCGAAGATCTTGGACCGATATGTCTGTGGATCTGAATGCAATGGACAAAGGCTTTGCCTCGACGGTATCACTTGCAAGCGCCGAGATATCAACTCCCAGTAGGGTAGCTACTTGCTCAATTTGTCCAAGACTTAGGGTTCTTTCACCAGACTCGAATCTTGATATGAGGCTTTGATCCACTTCAAGATAGGCCGCGACATTACCTTGTGTCAGCTTTCCCTTTTCGCGGACATTCTTCAGCGTCGGACCAGCATTAGCAAACGTTTTGTTCATTGTGGCACCTCCGAGTGCAATAGTAGTATACACCAGGATGTCATAGAAACAACACAAAGCATCCACATTGTTATGACAATACCGTACTACTCGAAACATTGTCAAATTCCACGACTCTGTTTGTCGCACTCAGCTGCGAGTCCGAGCTCCAGCATGGATGTTCCCGGGACCGATCGGAGAGGTGCCCGGGCTACTTGGCGATAGCGCAGTCTATCAGCAACTGCCGTGCAAGAAGCTGGGTGTCAAGGACGTCAATAAGAGCGAACTTCCTGTTCTTCGGATCTCTTGACGCTCCACCGTGTCCGGAGATCTTGTTTCTCTTGTCCAGAACGCGGTAGATCACGTCGACAAGCGGCACGTCCGCGTATTTCTCTCTTCTGGAAACAAGTACTGACCACGACTTCGTAAGATCGACGTGATACATCGCATCGAACTTCCGGACAACGCGGGCCTTGTCACGTTCATCCGGCAGCTGTTCTCCGCCCCAAAGCTCCTCAATGCACTTGTAGGCGTTGAGATGTGCTGAGCACGCAGGTGCATTGCTAGGTTCGGTGACAGGTTGCAGGAGATATCCGGCCTGCCACTCGTCCAACTCGACGATGAAATCGGAGAGACTCTTGGCCAAGTAATTTGCGGCTGCAGTGAATCGTCTCGAATTGATGGTTGCTTCCTCGAACTGCAGCATCGACTTCCAGCGAAGGTCGACCTGACTGGGATATGGAGAGGGGGTCAATTGCCGGAACAAATCGAGCCACCAGAGGTCCGCGCCGAGACTCCAATCGTGAAACGCAGTGGGGAACATGTTCGTTGTGTCGATTGTGTCTCGTACGCGCCCAACCAGAGGCCACAGAGCGAACTGATTGCCTTCGCGCATTCCGCATTCCCAGACAAGGAAAGCATCACATAGTCTCGGAAGGTAAGTCTCTGCAAGTGAATAGGACACCGGCCGATTGAACTCCAGATACTGGATGACACTTTCATCCCGAGACGAGTGTTTCATCCCGCTCTCGTCTTGACTACTGACCTCGCGGCCGGTATTTGCCATGGTGACGATTTCTTTGCTGACCCGGATCTGTCCGACGGCAGCCATGAGTCCTTTCTGATCCGAATTCGGAGTAGTCGGGCACGCATATTGCTTTCCGACGGTCGTGGCACCAAAGACTGCATATCTGAGGAACCTGCGTTTTGGGGGACCCATGATGAGCGGCCGCGGCGCTCTGTCAACATTGCTCATTGAATAGACCTATCGTTTGAAGAGAACCCCAAGAAGCAACCCAACAATGAACCCAACGGATGCGCTAATTGCTGCTCCCAGAATATTCTTCGTCAGCCATCCCAGACAGGCACCTATCTTCGTTTTCGGTAGGTTCTTGGCAACATACTCTCGACCCGCCCGCGTCAGGTCAATGTTGCGAACGTCGACGATCCCGGTTCCGTTGCCTTCAAGGGACTTGCAGTCAACAAGCCCTCGTCCAAGTAATCCCTCTTCCGAGCCAACGATGTTTAGGAGAGTCCCGTCGTCGACCCCATCGAGTTTGGATCCTGCAAGTCGTACGAGATCATCGATGTTTCGGACTTTGACTCCAATATCCTTCGCATAAAGAGTGCGCAGCACGATGTCCGCGTATTCCTGGTTGCTGTGTTTCCGCTTCATGTTACCCCCTCTTCGACTACTACTGCAGTCTAGGTTCAGTGGTTTCTGACGGCAGTATAGCCAGAATCACCATGGACACCTACGCTGGGGAAGACAAGAACGCGGGGGAGTCGCCGGATCTACCCCGCACGCAGCACAGAACCGCAGGCACAGGGCCATAGACTCCAGTGGAACAGCCCCGATCTTCGACCAATGGGAGCGGCGGCAGCACGGCCAGTTGCTTGATCTGCGCGGATGGAGCCGATGATACGGATCAACCTGGTTCAGCATTGTCCAGGAATTGTCACAGTCCGTGGAACAGGTAGAATTGACACGCGACCCGTCGGTGTGGGGCATTTCCGGAAGGACCGGTAGAGATGAGGTAACTACCGGCGTTTGACGAGTTCGTGTGCACTCCCCTGCCCTTTGGCTGGTACCGTACTGGCGCTGCCCGAGCGGACAGCCACAAGTATGGCGCAGACTGGCCGAACGATCTGCCGATGGCCGGAGCAAACACATGCACTCGACAAACCCTCTCAAACACAGCACGAACCATTACTGAGAAGCAAGAGTGTCCTTCTACCGATGCCTCCATTGCGAAACGTCACGGCTCCGGAGAATGCACTGTGTTGTCAGCTGATACGACACAGCATGAAACGTTCAGCGGCAGCCCGGACCAATCGCACGGGCTGCCGCATACAAGGTCGCCAGCTAGTCATCGATCGCTTGCCGCCGGTACAGGCGAGTCCACTAGGCTTCTCTGTCGCCTTGCTGGGCGTTGAGTCCGTTTCGGATCTCCTTGTACAACGATTTGCCAATCATCGTCATGAAGATCCGGTATTTCTCGGAGTCTTTGAACAGGTTGGAATAGGCTTCGGTGCTTTCAACGTACGACTTCTGCGCAACGTCGTCGAAGATCTTTGGGAACACGTTGTTCACGAAGATCTGCTCGATTTCCGAAGATGCCGCCCTGCGCAGCTTCTTGCTGGCCCTGAGCTTGTTGTGGAGTTGTGTGATAATCACGCGGTCAGCGTCCATGAATTCGCCATGGTACTCGGTGTTGATCTTCTCGATGACTTCCTCCAGTGCACTCTTGCGATCGTCTCTGTTGCCAGTCTCCTTGATCTCTGCTGGCTTGATTTCGCCTGGCTTCTGCGTCAGGGGGACGGATCCACTAAACGTCTGTTCGAGCCGGTAATATTCGAGCTGAACACGATCATCAAGGTTGAACGGTGTCTCCTTGTCTGCCGGCAGTAATCGCGAAAGATAGCTGCAGAACACGTACTCCTTGTGCAGCTGCTTGTCAAACATGCGCGAGATCTGGGTGATGTAGTTGTACCACTTCACGAAGTTCCGTATCAAGCGTCGGAACTGATACCGTTGCTCCTGGTCTAACTCGTTGTACGCTTTCGCAACCGGCAGTAGAGCGTTTGAGATCCTGGACTGGTTGCTGCCGACATGCCTGTCGCCAGGGTCGAAATAGATGGCGCTGACTGTCTCGATGTTGCCGTCATCATAGACACCGAATTCCCTCAACTGCTTCTGAGTCCTGTAGATCAGATCGACGTTGATCTCCTCGGAGAGAACCGTCTCCTGATAGTAGGGCTGGAAGGCCTTCTGGATGTCGTCGGTGGTATTCACGAAATCGAGGATGAACGTGTCCTTCTTGTCAGGAGGATATATCCGGTTGAGGCGGCTGAGCGTCTGCACAGCCTTCACGTCGCGCAGCTTCTTGTCCACGATCATTGTATGCAGCAACGGTTCGTCGAATCCGGTCTGGTACTTCTCGGCGACGACCAGAATGTTACCCTCATCATGGAATACCTGCTTGGTCTGGGCCTCGCTGACGCGGTGCCCTCTGTGATCCTTGTTCATGCCGGTCTCGCCGTACTCCGGACCGCCGTTGCTATCCGGGTCGGTGATACTGCCGGAAAAGGCGATCAGGATCTCGATGTCGTTGTAGTTGTTTGTCTCAAGGTAACGTTTGATCTCATGGTAGTACCGCACTGCCGCGAGACGCGAAGCGGTGACAACCATCATCTTGCCGCGCCCACTGATTGCGTGCCGTGTCACACCGCGGAACGTTTCGACAATGATGGCCGCTTTCTGCTGCAGGTTGTGAGGATGAAGTTCCTCAAATCGCCGAATCGTTTTGAGAGCTTGCCAAACAGGAACTTCGGGGTTGTCTGGCGTGTTCTTGGCGATCTGGTAGCACATCCGATACGTCGTGTAGTTGGCCAGGACATCCAGGATGAATTCCTCCTCAATAGCTTGCCGCATCGAGTAGACATGAAACGGATGGAACGAACCATCGCGGTACTCATCGCCGAACATTTCGAGCGTCTTGTTCTTGGGCGTTGCCGTGAACGCGAAGAAGGACAGATTCTTGTGCTTGCCATGAGCAAGCAACTCCTTGACAAGGGCGTCTTCGGCATCATCCGTTTCCTCTTCGTTCCGGGACTCTAGCTCCTCGTACTCCTTCAGCGCGTCCGTCGTGTCTGCCAGAGCGATCTTGAGTTTCGCAGCACTGGTGCCGGTCTGGCTGCTGTGCGCTTCGTCGACGATGATGGCAAAAGCTTTGCCAGTTACATCGCTTACCTCGTTGTAGATGATGGGGAACTTCTGAAGCGTTGTAACGATAATGCGCTTACCGTCATTGATCGCGTCGCGGAGGTCTTTCGAGTTCTTCTTCTCGTCAATCGTCACGACGCTGCCCAGCGTGTGATCGAATCCCGAGACTGTCTCCTGTAGCTGCGCATCGAGAACGGTGCGGTCGGTGACGACGATGACACTCGCGAACACGGGGCGGTTGTCTGCGTCGTGGAGGCTGGCAAGACGGTATGCCGTCCACGCGATACTGTTGCTCTTGCCGCTTCCAGCACTGTGCTCCACAAGGTAGTTCCTGCCAGGACCCTTTTCTCGCACGTTGGCAATCAGTCTGCGGACAACGTCAAGCTGGTGATACCGCGGGAAGATCAGCTCCTTCGTGGTATGGGTTCGTTCAGCCCCATCCGGCTGTATCTCATGCTCGGTCTTGACCTGGTAGTGGATGAACTTCTGCACGATGTCTAGCAAACTATCCTTCTGCAGAACGTCCTTCCAGACGTATGAGGTTACGTAGTCGCCATCAGATGCCTGCGGGTTGCCCGCACCGCCATCCTTTCCGGCGCCGTTGCTGCCTTGATTGAACGGCAAAAACGTCGTTTTCGCCCCGTTTAGCTTGGTGGTCATGAATGCCTGATACAGGTCCACGGTGAAGAAGGCCAGGACGCGGTGGTTGAGTCGAAAGACCGGCTCTTTCGCATCGCGTTCAAACATCCACTGTCTCTTCGCGTCATCAACGCTCTGCCCGGTCAACTGGTTCTTCAATTCGATGGCAATGACGGGGATGCCGTTCACAGCCAGAATCATGTCGACGCTGTTGGGGTTCTGGACCGAGTAATGCCATTGCCGGATGCACTGGCAGACGTTCTGTTGATAGTGCTCCTGTGCTGCATCATTCAGCGTTGATTCCGGTTTGAAGTAACAGACCCGGAACTCGATGCCGCGGTGTTTGAACCCGTGCCGCAGCACAGAGACTAGACCATTCGCCTCAACGGCGTCCTCGAACACCTTGTAGAACTTGTGCACGGGGTCCGAACCGCACTGCCGCTCAAATCGCTGCCATGATATGGGCTGCGTGCTCTTGACGAAACTCACCAGTGTTGCTATGTCCAGAGCCATGCCAGCACTCTGAGCGCTGCGGTAGCCGCTGTCATCCGCCTTCGTCCAACCCCCGGCGGGGGAGATCATGAACGCTTCGAAATCGACTTCGAATTGCTTCTCGTTATCGGACATGGCCTATGCGACCCTCCGCTTGCCGGTGACGACTTCGTAGATGAGAGACTTCTTGTAGGATTCAAGGTCGGAAGTCATGGACTGCTTCTCAGAGATCAGGCCGTCTATCCTTGCGCAAATCGAGTTCAGGTAGGATACGATCGCGGATCTGTCCGGCTCCGGAGGAAGAATGACAGTGCAACTCTTCAGCATTCGTTGAGTAATGCTGAACACCTTGATCCCTGTCGCCCTTGAACGGAGTTGGCTCCTCCAAGGATCGCTTCTGAACAAGTAAGCAAGGTATGTTGACATGGTCTTGTCGTTTGGACGAGCAACAATGGTATGGTAACCGGCGAAAACTGCCTCGTGCCTGTCCATAAGCACGGCATTTCCCATCCCTTCCAGATCCTCAGAAGTGTCTGCAAACACGATATCTCCATTGTAAATCAGCGACCCGACATTTGTGTTCAGGTACGACGATGCAACATGCCGCAGTAGTGAATCGTCAAGGCACGTACCCGTGTTGGTCTTGGCGTGGATCTGACCATAACTTACGACGAGAACACCATCTTCTGTCAAATCAGCTTTAGTTATTGGCAATCCTCTGCCAAAAGAAAACAACACCTTGAGATTCCCTCGATTCCATGTCAATGGAATCTCTCCAATCCATTCGACCCCACTGTCTTTCATCGGCACGTTCGGATCGAGCCCTTTGGTGACTGCTTGGGTGATGACCGATTGTTTGAGCAGTTTGTACTCCTCGATGCTGGCTTTGGTTTCGGCGACAGCAATGTTGATGTCAGCGCAAGCAGAATCGAGATAGGATGACATCTCCTGCTGCTCAACAAGCGAAGGACAAATCAGAGGGACGCGCATGAAGTCTCCGATTCCCAGGTCCCACTGTCCAACTCGCATTCCAGTAGAGAGCCGTTCGAAGTCCTGCGCATATGCATCGCATCGAAGCAAGTAGTGGATGAACCGCTTGTCCACTTGTTCTGATATGAATTCGCATACGTAATACGCTGGACTCACTATGCCTTCATATCCCGATATGGCCAGCGAACCTTGCCACGCTTTCATCTTGTTGATCACCAGATTGCCAACTCTCACGAACTTGTACTGCGTTGTGTCCTCAGATGTGACATTGTGATTGTCATTGCGCGACGCCTTCGGCAAGACGCCCCAATCGCGATACAGGGAAAGAACCTCGGCGTCAGGATGGTTTCTCTCTGAGACATTTCGGAATATCGACCGTAAGCGCAAAATCCGCCAGTGAGTTGGAATCTCGCCTACCCACTCGATCCCGCTGTCTTCCATGTGCGGATAGCTACGCACCTTACTCATGGTCCTTTCCAAACAGGGCGTGCAGCTTCTCGATCAACACGCGCTCATGCTCTTCGATGCGTTTTGCAATGACGCCGGCCGGTTCCAGCTGCTTGTATTCGTAGAACGTTCGGGTGAAGGGGATCTCATACCCTACCTTCGTCTTGTTTCGGTCGATCCATGAGCCGGGGTTGTATGGCAGCACCTCGCGTTCGAAGTACGCGTCGATATCCTCGTCGAGTGGCACGTTCTCGGTATCACGCTTCTGGGAGTCAGTAGCGGGCTTGCCGTTCTTGAGGACATTCTTGCCATGTTCGTTCAGCAACGGGCTCTCGACGGTGATCTGATTGTAGCCGAACGAGACCGCGTCCAGCATCTTGCTCTTGCAAACAACGGTCTTGCCATCCTGCGTCTTCGCCTCAAACGCGCCATCGCGGTAATCGCCGTACACCTGCACGATCAGATCGCGCGCCGTTTCAGTGATGTCAACCCGTTTGTTGCCGATGGGTTTCCGGCGGTTCTCATAGCACGCGCTGGCGTCGATCAGTTGCACCTTGCCGACACGATCATTTGGTTTACCCTTTGTGATAATCCAGACGTAGGTAGCGATGCCAGTGTTGTAGAAGCTGTCGTTGGGTAATTGTACAATCGCGTCCAACCAGTCGTTCTCGATGAGATAGCGACGAATCTCACTTGGCCCGCTCTCGGCATCTCCCGTGGACAGCGACGAGCCGTTCTGGATGATGGACATACGGCCGCCTTGTTTCAGCTTCGCGATGCCGTTGAGCATGAACAGCATTTGCCCGTCACTCTTTGCCGGGAGACCGGGGCCGAATCGTCCGGACGGTCCCTTCTTGTGCTCTGCCTCAACCGCGGCGGCCTCGCGTTTCCAGTCGATACCGAACGGCGGGTTGGAAATGCAATAGTCGAACTGATACCCATTGAACTTGTCATCATTCAGCGTGTCACCGAATTGCATGTTGTCCGGGTCGCCGCCACGGATAAGCATGTCAGCCTTCGCTATGCCAAACGTGAACGCGTTGAACTCCTGTCCGAAGCAGGTGACATCGGCATCCGCATCCAGCTGCTTGAGCCGTTCTTCCAGGCACGTCAGCATCTGGCTGGTACCCATCGCCATGTCATAGACGGTCTTGGTAATGCCGTCGCTGTCCATGAAGGCATGCCGGTCGTTCGCCACAAGAAGGTCGCACATGAGGTAGATGATGTCACGGCTGGTGAAGTGCGCTCCAGCCTCCTCATCGTAACTCTCAGAGAATCGCTGTACCAGGTTCTCGAAGATGTATCCCATATCGATTGCCCGAATCCTGTCGGGGCTCATGTTCGCCTTGTCAGAGCAGAAATCCGTGACGACCTGGTACAGCACCTTGGCTTCTACCATGCGTTCGATCTGCGCGGAGAAGTTCATGCGGCCCAAGATGTCCTGCACGTTGTCCGAGAACCCGGCGATGTAGGCCCGGAAGTTGTCCTCGATGTTGGCCGAATCAGCCTTCAAGGTGTCGAACGTGAAGGGGCTGGTGTTGTAGAACTGATACCCTGACGCTGATCGCAGGAATCCGTCCTTGACGGCCAAGTCCTCGATCTCGGCATATTTGTCCAGCACAGCTTGGTGCGTGGGCAGCAAGCAGTCGTGGAATCGCTTGATAACCACCATGGGGAGGATGACAAGACCGTATTCATGGGGCTTGTAGGCTCCGTACAAGGTGTTTGCAACGTTCCAGATCAATGCAGCTTTCTCTTGAATGTTCCTGCCGACGACCGCTATTCCCTCATCACTGGTCATGAATCGCCCTCTTCTCCCATCAGTCTTCTCTGCACCACCGAGAGCTTGCTCTTCCAAGTGCAATAACTATAGCACGCCGGAGCGCAAGGATAGCCGCCATCTGCCGAGTCCATACTGCCCCGCAGGCTGTCAGCCATGCTCCAGGGCTTCGATTCGAAACCCAGGTTTGCTCCTGTCGTACTACCCTTTGTCTTTCCGCGTGCCATGTTGCCCCCTTCGGCGTTAGCTATCGAGACAGCCGCGCCGTGCTTTCTAATACCAGTGTAGCATCATCAACGAATTCTAGCCACGGGGAGAGGCCAAAGAAGAGAGACTGGGAAGGGAGCGACACTCTGGACACTTCGGATCGACGATGTCATCACTGCCGCAGACGCCGACGCAATCAGTGTTGGATGCGATGCTGAAGCTCATCCCGTCACTGCGGATATCATCAATTACCCGACTCTTTTGTCAAATTACCCGACTTAATGTCAAATGACCCGACTTAATGTCAAATGACCCGACTTAATGTCAAATGTTCCGACTCTAATTGTCGCGCCCACACTATTTGCACTCCCCACTTGACGTCGTGTAACGGCGGATATACTGTAACGACAGTTACATGTATCACGTGAGAGGTGCTGTGTGGAAAACGCAGGTGAGGTGAACGCGCCGGTGGAGATGGGACAGGAGAAGCCGCAGCGCAAGTTCTTCGGGCTGAGCCAGAACGTCTTCGTCTTTGGCTTCGTTTCGATGCTGACGGATTTCAGCAGCGAGGTGACGGTCAAGATCCTGCCACTGTTCCTGGCCAATGCGCTGGGCGTCAAGCCGGCGATCATCGGGTTCATCGAGGGACTGGCGGAGTCGACGGCCACGATCCTGAAGTGGGTCTTCGGCTGGCTGTCCGACAGGATGAAGAAGCGCAAGTGGCTGGCATTCAGTGGCTACGCCATCTCCAATGTCACAAAGCCCCTGCTGTATTTTGTCAGCTCGTGGCCCTTTGCCGCATTCCTGCGCTTTGCCGACCGTACCGGGAAGGGAGTTCGTTCGTCCCCCAAGGATGCTCTGCTAGCCGACTCGTCTGAGAAGAAGAAACTGGGCCGCTCCTTCGGGTATGGCCGCTCCATGGACACGCTCGGGTCTGTCTTCGGCATGCTGGCCGCGGCCGGCATGATTGCCGCCAGCGGCTCTGCGGCGGCGATGACGCTGACACGCTCGATCTATCAGAAACTGATCATCATGGTAAGTATCCCCGCCGTTCTGGCTCTTCCCCTGATTGCCGCCTTCGTTCGTGAGAACGCGCCACGGACGGGAAACCCCAGGACGCTGAACCTTTCGCTTTCTGGATTCGACTGGCGTTTCAAGACGTTTCTGATCATCATCGTCATCTTCACGCTGGGCAACAGCAGCGACGCGTTCCTTATGCTCAAGGCGCAGAAGGCCGGTCTGGATATCGTGCAGATCTTCCTCATGCTGGCCATGTGGAAGGGCGTGACGTCGGCATTGTCTATCCCTGCCGGCATCGTGTCGGACCGCATTGGGCGCAACCGCGTGATCCGCGCCGGCTGGCTGGTGTATGCCCTCGTGTACCTGGGCTTCGGGCTGGCCACACAGGGATGGCAGGTATGGGCGCTGTATGCCCTGTACGGTGTCTACTACGCCATGACGGATGGTGTCGCGAGCGCGCTGGTCGCCGACCTCGTCCCGCAATCCGAGAAGCGCGGCACCGCCTTCGGCCTGTACAACGCCGCTGTGGGAGTCAGTGCCTTGCCTGCCAGTGTCATTGCAGGCATCCTGTGGCAGCGTATCAACCCGAGTGCCCCGTTCATCTTCGGGTCCATCTTGGCGTTCGTGGCCATGATTGCCCTCACGGTCCTGATGCGAGCTTCAGCCGGCACGAACCCGACGGCCGTGGCATGAAGACCTGGCTGACTATCACGTACAAGGTCCCCACAGAGCCCTCACGCACGCGTGTGTATCTGTGGAGGAAGCTGAAGGAGCTGGGAGCGGTCTACGTCCAGCAGGGGGCCGCCGTCTTGCCGATGACGGAGACCCTCCTCGCGCAGGTGCTCGCTCTCAAAGCCGAGGTGGTGTCCAGCGGGGGTGAGGTTCTCGTCGGGAGGATGGAGTTCGTCGAGGAAGAAGACGATGCTCGTGTGATTGCTGCGTTTCAACTGCAGCGCGACGGTGATTACGATGAGATCGTGGAGCAGTGCGAACGCCTGGTGTATGAGCTGGACCGCGAGACCGAGAAGGAGAAGTTCACATACGCCGAGATCGAGGAAAACGAGACCGAGCTGACTCGGATTCACAAGTGGATGGAGCGCATCACTGCGCGGGACTGGTTTGCAGCTGCCGGCCATGCGCGCGCGCAGCAGGCAATCGACGATGCCGAGAAACGCTCAGGCACGTACACCGAAGAAGTCGAGCGCCGCCTAGGTCATGCTATCGACGTCAACCTGCCACGCGGGGCACACTCCTGAACGGCGGACGACAGGAAATGCAGAAGCCCCAGCTACTTGTAACCGGGGCTGTCGTCGTCTATGGGGATCAGGGTTGCTTTTCGGTGTAGCCGCCATTCGCCACCCACGCGTCATACCCGCCAACCAGGCGGTTGATAACGGTGAAGGAGCTTGCCAGCAACATGTTGGCCGCCTTCTTGCTGGATTCCTCATCGTGCGAGTAGACGACGAAGTGCTTGCTGGCATTGAACGTGAAGTTGCCGTTGATGATGTCCTGCAACTTGTCCAGCGGCGTGTCGAGTGCACCCACGATGTGCCCCTGGGCCCACTTGCCAGATACGTCAATGATGACGAGGTCACGGTCCGTCTGGATAAGCTCTTCGACCTTTTTGGCATCGACCTCGACAATTGTTCGGTTGGTGTCTCCTGAGGTATCCAGGCCTGGATTGGTGGTCGCAGGCTGCTTGGGCGCTCCGCACCCCGCCAGACCGACGACAAGCACCAAGAGTGTCACTGCAACAAGTACTTTCTTCATTCGCATCTCCTTCTCTCCCGAACTCGATGTGTCGAGATCAGATCAGTGCCCATCGGCCGAGGCTACGGCGAGTGCTCTGCTCTCGTATTCTAGCTGAAGGATAGAGTATCGCGAGATTTCTACAAGGGCAAGTGCGAACGAACGCCGAACTGTTTCGTCACGCTACGGCGTCAGGGAGCGGTTTGCGGAGGGGTCGACCGGAAACCACGGCTACTTGCGCGAGAACCCCATTGGGCCGATAAGGTCCCCCAGCTTCCAGTACTGCCCGCTCACGTAGCAGACTGGGTCCAGGGCACGCCCGCCTTTCTGAACGCGCTCGTCCATGTGGACGGCGACGACCTCGCCGATGAACAGGTCGTGGCTGCCGAGGTGCAGGGTCTGGCGCACGACGCACTCGATGTTGAGGGGGCACTCTGCCACCAGAGGCACGGCTGTGGCCGTTCCTTGTTCGCGGGTAAGAGCGCTCAGCTCCCACTTGTCGGTATCCTTGCCGGACACGTTGCCGCAGAAGTCGAGTTCCCGGGCGTGTGCAGTATCGGCCACGTTGACGACGAAGGCGCCTCCCTCGACGATGAAGTGATGCAGCCAGCGTTCCGGACGGACGCCGATGCCGATCATCGGGGGTTCCGAGCACAGCGTGCCGACCCAGGCGAGGGTCGTGACGTCAGACGATTCCATCGTGCCCGCAGTCACGAGGACTGCCGGCGCCATACTCAGCGCTGTCGATGGTGCTTTGACAAGTTTGGCCATGTTGTCTCCTGAACGGTCTGGCAGAGGCGCACCAGACTCGTATTTCCAGTATAGTGCAACATGGTTGCGTTGGAATGCCCAGTGCGTAGAATAAGGGCAGGAACAGCGTTGCCGTGCAGCCACACCAATGCTCCGGCGACAGGAGGTCGACGATGGCTAACATGCGAGGCCTAGTTGAGCAGGCATTGGGCGATGATCACGGCGGTCACGAAGAGGAAGAGGACTGAGATGGCTCTGGGCAACCTGACGATGGATGCCGGCGCCTGCCTCGTCAGCGAGGAGATGGCGCAATACTTCCTGACCGTGGACGGCCAGCCGGGAACGTACATCCTGGGGGACGCGTCCGCTTCCTCTGTGCGGGCGCCGCAAGTCGACTGCAATCGCATCTTCAGGGCTCGTCTCGGTGCGGACACCGCCGATCAGGGCATCGAGCGGCTCCTGCTGCCGTTTCGGCGTGCCGCCGTGCCGGTCACCTGGTATGTCGACGGCTGTTCCAGACCCAACGACCTCACGACACGGCTGGCGAGTCATGGGCTTGAGCTGCAATATTCCTGGACGGGTATGGTCCGCTCGCTCGACGATGTAGAGGGCGTAGAGGAGGCGCCGTCGGACATCACAGTAGTCGAATCAGTCTCCGCGGATGAACGGGAGCAGTGGATGCGCGTCGTGCTCGAAGGGTTTGGCTTGACACAGTTTCATGACCTGGAGTCGATGCTTACGGAGACCGGCGTCCTCTCCGGCCGCTGGCATCGTTTAACGGCATTGCAGGACGGGACCGGGGTAGGTGGCGCACTGTTGTTTGCAGGTGACGGCGTGGCGGGACTGCACTGGCTTGGTGTGCCTCAGATGTTCCGAAAACGTGGAGTGGGCATCCTGCTCACCCGGCAGGCTCTGGCCCAGGCGGCTCGTATGGGCTACTCGCATCTCGTGTTGCAGGCGAACCCCGAGGTCGTGCAGTTATATGTTCGGCTTGGTTTCGACAGTGTTGGAGATATCGCCGTGTTCGACTGGCGTCCCGGGATCGGCGCGTTGACAGTGGAACCGGACTAGCCACGGCGAGCACTGCGGCGAAAAGGTACTATGCTGATACCGTCTGTCCAGCGTGTCGTGCTGTGGACGGTAAGGAGACAGGGACATGAAAAAGACAGGGGAACGCATCATCGGGAAAGGCAACTGGCTGGTCCTGCGCGAAGACACCTTCGTGAGCGAAAGTGGCGAAGAGGTGTATTGGGAGTGCATTGCTCGCACTTCGGACACGTACGTCGTTGTGGTCGTGGCACGGCTGATGCCGAGCGGACGGTACGTGCTGCTGCGGCAGTATCGCCAAGCCATCGAGAATACCGTCATTGGGTTCTGCGCGGGTGTTGCGCCGGCGGGAAGCGACCCCGAGGTCGAGGCTCTGCGCGAATTGCGTGAAGAGACGGGATTCGTCGGCCACATCGTCGCATCGAGCGGCCCCTTGAAGGTGAACGTCGGGATGTCCAACGACGACCAGTATATCTTCAGTGCCGAGATCGACGAGACGGACCCGCTTAATCAGCATCCTCAGCAGGAGCTGGAGCCGAGCGAGGAAATTGAGGTCGTCCTGTTGATGAAGGATGAGATTCCAGCCTTCCTCCTGAGCGAGCAGGCGGCGGGTCGAACCGTGGGGCCGGGTGTCTGGTACATGTTTGGGGCACTGGCCACCCTGGCGCGGTATGCTTGAACCCGTCAGTCACAGGTGCTAATCTGAAAGGACGCGCTGGACCGGCGCGAAAGAGGTGACACATGCACAGTTTCGAGTTCTACAATCCGACGCGGGTGATCTTTGGTCGCGGGACCGTGCAGCAGGTAGGCCCGGCCGTCGCTCGCGAAGGCGCTCACAAGGTGCTGTTGATAGCCGGTGGCGGTTCGATCCGTGAGAACGGCGTCTATCAGGCTGTCACCCAGTCCTTGAGCGTGTCGGGTATCAATGCGGTAGAAGCCTGGGGTGTTCGGCCCAATCCTGAGCTGGCGCTTGCCCAGCAGTTGGTGCAGATCGCCCGTGAGCAGCAGGTGGATGGTGTGCTGGCTGTCGGCGGCGGCAGCGTCATCGACACGGCCAAATGCGTTGCGGCGGGCGTGTATGTCGACAACCTCTGGAGCTGTTTCGAGAAACGGTGTCCGATCGACAAGGCACTCCCGGTCTTCGTCGTTCTGACGATCTCGGCTTCCGGCAGTGAGATGGACTCGTGGGCCGTCCTGACTGAGAGCGAGCAGCACAGGAAGTGGAGTATTTCCTCTCCTGTCCTGTATCCCCGGTTTGCGATCGTGGATCCGAGCGTGCAGACCAGCCTGCCGTGGCGCCAGACCGTTAACGGCGCCATTGGCGTCCTCAGCCATATCATGGCCACCTACCTGGTGGGGTCGTTCGAGGAGACGACGCTTGCGCTCGACGAGGGGCTGATGCGCACGGTCATCAAGATGGTAGACCAACTGCAGGCGGACCACGCGGACTATGGCGCGCGCGCGAACCTCGCCTGGGCTGCGACGCTGGCCATGAACGGTCTGAGCGCCGCCGGCATCGAGGACAGCGACTGGTCGGCGCGCAGCATTGAGTCCGCGATGAGTGCCCTGCACCCCGAAGTAGCTCATGGGGCCGGCATGGCGGTCATCCTTCCCGCCTGGATGACCTACCAGCGGGAGAATAACCCTGGCCAGTTCCAGCGGTGGGCGAGAACCGTCTGGGGCGCAGGCACCGTCGAAGAAGGCATCACGGCTATGAAGACGGCGTTTCAGCGTTGGGGCGCTCCGTCGACGCTGGGAGACCTTGGCATTGCAGCCGGTGAGCTCCGTGACATCGCGTTCAATGCGCTTTCCGAGGGTCCGCTCGGAAAGCTGCGCATCCTGACGGCGCGCGACGTGGTCGAGCTGCTCAAGCCTGTGCTTTAGGTGCACCGGCAGTGCAGCGTGACCCGCCCATGAAACAATCGCTGCGGGTGACGTTTCTGGAACTGGTCGCCGGCGTTGTCCTGGGAGGCTGCATGCTGCTGCTGGGCAGCTGGGTGGGAGCGAAGCTGGGCAGCGGTGCCAGCAGTGGCTGGGGAGACATCATCGGGGCTCTGTTTGGAAGTGTCCTCGCCTATCCCGTTGGATTTGTGGCTGGCATGTGGCTGGTAGCGTGGCGACTGCATTTTCCTCACAGCCTGTGGCGAGGTATCTTCGGCGCGGTCCTGGGACTCCTGCTGGTTCTCCTGCTGGCAGAGCCGCTGCGCCTCAATCGGGATTCGCGTGTGATGGGGACTCTCTTATATCTTGTCCCGAGTGTGGCTGCCCTGTTCGGTTTCAACCAGTCGCGGGCAGTGACTCCGTCGTTCCCGCGAAGGCGGGAACCCACCCCCTGAGACAAGGATGGATTCCCGCATACGCGGGAATGACAGATTAGGGAACATATGTGCGCAGGAATGGCAGGTCAGAGAGCGCCGACGACGGGAATGCTCCATAGTGCTGTATACTAAAGCCCAGGTTCCCTGACTGGCACAAGGAGCAGAAGGTGGTACAGAAGCGCACTCTGCATACGATCCTGGCACTACTGGCGATAACGGCGCTGCTTGCTGGAATCGCCACTGTGTCACGTGCTCTGCCGGCGTCCTCCGTCGTCAGTGATGACACTGCGAACCCTTCGGTACCGGGTACTGACGACCAGCCCGTTCCTGCGGAGCGTGTGGTGTCCCCATTACCTGTCCAGCCGCAGCCAGACCTCGACAAACCCATCAACGTCCTGTTGCTGGGGGCCGACTCCCGCACGAAGGATGACCCCGGTCGCGCAGACACGATCATGCTGGTACGGCTGGATCCGGTGACGAAGCATGTACGCCTGCTGTCTCTCCCACGCGACACGCGCGTCACAATCCCCGGCCACGGCGTCAACAAGCTGAATCAGGCTTCCAGCGGATACTACCGGGACGGCGGGACCAGCCTGCTGGTTGATACCATCACAACAGACCTGCTGCCGGGTCTCCGCATCGACTATACTGTCAAAACCGATTTCGCAGGGTTCGCCGGTATCATCGACGCCTTGGGCGGCGTGACCATCGATGTCGAGGAGAGGATGCTCTACAAAGCGGTCGACGTGCTCATCGACCTGCAGCCGGGCGTGCAGCATCTCGACGGCGAGCAGGCGCTGGAGTATGCGCGGTTCAGGATGGATGCTGTTGGGGACTTCGGCACGTGGTCCGGCGAGGACCATGGGCGTGTCGCGCGCCAGAAGAAGCTCCTGGCAGCCGTCATCGACCAGACGAAAGACGTGCGGACATTGCTGCGCTTGCCTGCGGTCATCGGCGCCGTGCAGGCGGCCGTGACAACCGACATGTCGTTCAGCGTCATGGCGCGCATCGCATCGACCTATAAGGACGTCGCGTACGAAGACGTGGAATCGGTCCCCTTCCCCGGGAAGCCGGAGTATGTGGACGGCGTGTCGTACGTCATCCCCACGATCGATGTACTCCGGACGACGACGGGGCCGTTGTTTGGCGTTGCGGTCCCCTCTGAGCCGTCTGCGAACTGAACCTCGCTGACGTCACTCCTGGACACAAGAGAACCCCGCGGTGCGGGGCTCCGATGAGGCATATCTGGTTCTTCCAGGGGTACTACAATCCGCTGAGCTCCTTGTCGAGTTTCTCATGCTGCAGAAGGTCATACCGGAGCTGGCGGCCGCCCACGAGGATGCCAGAGAGTCCACCGTGAGCCAGGTAGCCCTCAGGATCGCTGACAGCGTCCACTTCGGTGACCGTCATGCCGAGCTTCTCGCCGACATAGGTGCCGGTCTGGCTGAGGATACGGTACTGGAATGGACACGAGAGAGGTCCGAGCAGCACCGTGACACGAGCCTGATCGTCAGGAAGCGACGTCGGTGTCACGACTGCGCGGGGGGTTGGGGTCCAGACGATATCCGGCTGGAAGGGCTTGAACATGAGGTCCGGGTCGCCACCCACGCGTACAAACCCGTGGTGTAAATAGAACGATTCGGCGGACTGCTGGCCCTCAGCTTCGCCATGAAAGGCCATGGCGGCAATGCCGTCGGCAGGTTTGCCCTCGAACCAGCGATGCTGGCGTTGCATCGTCGTCTCAACCTCTGCCAGAAGCTTGCTGCCGATGCCCCGTCCCCACCGGGACTTCTTGGGAACCCAGATGCAGTCGATGACAGCCACACCTACGCCCATGGGGTCGCGGTCGGGATGACACTGGATCATGCCGATAGGGTCGGCACCGTTGTAGGCGACCCAGGCAAACGTGCCCAGCTCGGTGAGACGGTCGCGGGCCCACTGTCTCTTGGCTTTGGTCGCCCGTTCCCACAATGGATCGGACTTCGCGCCTTCTCCTGCACATATCGTGGCAAGGTCGCCTGCGTTGCGTACTCCTACCGGAAGAATCCTTGTTGCGCTCATGATGGCCTCACCATGCGTTGAATACCTTCTCGGCGAAACCGAGAAAGTGGTCGAGGTGCACCCGGGTCCCGTCGTCGAGGACGGCGTCACCGGTGAAGCGCCCAAAGACCTGATGCTGAACGGTCTTGATGACGCCGATGTCAGTCTTGGCATGGCGGTCCAGGATGGGCTCGAAGTCCATGTCGAATCGACCGTCGCTGCTCACGAACTTCCACGCCTTGATGAAGGAGTCCGGTGGGATCTGGAACTCGATGCGGTCGAACTTGTGAACCCTGCCGTCCCAGAAGATGACGTTCTCGCTGGCGGCACTCGTGTCGCCAAACCCGTAGCCAATGTTGAACCCGAAGGAATGCCCGTCCACACGGCCGGAGCCGGAACCCCAGTACCACGTGTTGCGGTACGTCCAGACGCCCCGACCCCAGTCGAGAACGCCCGTCGAGGTCCGTGGGTCGAAGACATGGTCCACGCCGCCGACGGTGATGGTTCCCGTCGCGGGCATGCAGTTGACTTTCTGGTTGTAGTAGAAGGCCTTCGGCGCATGCTCGAACGGGGTCAGGATCACCATGCTTTCCAGTGCCGGGTCCTGGTCCAGTCTCAGACTGCCCTTGATCCCCTTGCCATGGTCGAAACCCGGGGAATCCAGGGTCAGCACGCGTGACGCAGGGTTGCGGGTGAAGCGCATGTCGATGCGACTGTCCTTGTACGCGATGTCACCTGTCTCAGACGTGCGTGGCAGGTTGAGCGACCCCCGAGTAAACGGCTTCATGATGGTTTCCGTGACCTCAGTCCGGTTCACGAAATCCAGCCAGGTCACCGAGATGTTGGCCAGGTAGCCGATGTCTGAGATGGTCATGGCGACGCCATACTCCGGGGTCAGGACACAGTAGTAGTCCCACTCCTTGATGCGCAGCCAGCTTGCGGCAATGCGTTCGCGGTTGTAGGTGGCCACCAGCCGGCGTGCCCAGCCCTTCTCGTTCAGTTCGCCCGTGTCGTTCAACAGGTCCACGTGTGTGGTCAGCTCATGCTGCATCGACATCCTCCTTTTCGGTGTGGCTCACCATTACTGGCAGCCGGTGCGCGTCAATCCGAATGGTTCTTTCCGTTCTATCCAGTCCTTGCGTCCCCAGTCCTTGGACTTCCAGTACATGTTCTGCGGCGTAACCATCGGCAGGATGTCGGGGAAGAACGCCAGACGCTCGACGCTGGCCATCGGCACAAAGTTTTCGGCGAGGTCGATGTTGCCGTTCAGCTGTTCGATGGTGGAGCAGCCGGGAATAACGGTGGTAAGCGGCAAACCCATGCTGTACCGCAGTGCCTGTTGCCAGTTGGCAGCCAAGGCCTTGCAGCCCAGGACCTTCATGCCGACGACGCCCATGCATTTCTGGAGCGCAAATAGCAGAAACTCCTCTGCGAAGCTGTAGATGAAATGGTCCAGCGCCGAGACGGCGCACAGGGCTGTGTCGAAAGGGAATCGCCGGATGGCCTCGAGAAGTACCTGGGGGTTTGCGTGTCCCGAGATGCTGATGAACCGGACCAGTCCCTCGTCCCGCGCCTCGATCAAAGCCTGGAGCGCCCCGTCCTTGCCAGTCATGGCATCCAGACGGTCGAAGTTGAAGACGTTGTGCAAACGCACTTCTTCCACGTGGTCGGTCTGCAGTCGATCGAGGCTCGCCTCGAGCTGCCGACGGGCACCGTCCCGCGTGGTCTCATTGACCTTGGTCGCTATCCACATGTCCGTGCGCCGCCTGGTTGCCACTAGCCCGACACGCCGTTCGCTTTCGCCCTCCGAGTAGGCAGGCGCCGTGTCAAAGTAGCACACACCGCGTTTCAGGGCCTGTTCGAGGATGGCAACAGCCTGGTCCTGGCTGCAACCTTCCTCATCCACCAGTCGCTGGCATCCGAGGCTCAGGATCGGGAGTTCGACACCGGTCTTGCCAAATGGTCGTTTCTCCATGAGGTTCCTCCCTTCCGCGGTGGGGCCGCGTTCCTCATTAGTATAGCCTCACGGGGCAGCCGTACCAGCGCCCGTGTAACCTCGGCTCCTTCACCTGCGTAGATAAGGTGACGGCAGGACAGGCGCAGTGCAGTGATCCTGCGAATCTGCAACAACATCAGAGGAGACGAGATATGAGCAATCGAACGGAAGAGTTCAAGGTCAGCGGCGAGAAGCTGCTGCAGCAGGTTAAGGAGTTGGTTCATCAGGGCAACGTCCGGCGTATCACGATCAAGGACAAGGACGGCAACACGCTGTTTGAGGTCCCGCTCACCGCAGGTGTCGTGGGCGCGGTCCTGCTTCCCGTGTGGGCGGCCATCGGGGCAGTCGCCGCTCTCGCGGCGTCTTATACCATTGCCGTAGAGCTTGTCGACGCGCCGACGAAACCGACCGTCGAAGGCTCGGCCGTCGACAAGAGTGAAGCTTAGGCACAGTAATCTGCCCTCGCTGGGGCACTGCAGACGGCCGGGTTTTTGCCCGGCCGTCTGGCATTTCTAGATCGGAGGCTTGAAACGTGGGGCGTTTTCTCTATAGTGCCGGCATCACACCCACATGTTTGCATGGGAGGCAGTCATGGATGACGAGAGAGTACGGCTCGAAGGAATCGTCAGTGCGCTCGAACTGAAAATCAGCGAGCTTGACAAGGACAATGTCGCGGTGGAAGAGGCAGCACGCTTGCGTGCAGAGCTTGATGAGGCATACGAACAGGTCGATGCGTCCGACCTGCCGGATGCTGATATCGATGATCTGATGGACCGGCTGGACGACCTTCAGGATATCCTTGAGGACCTTGCCGGCGCTGATACCGACTGGGACGACGAGGAAAAGGAAGAGGAAGAAGAAACGGACGAAGCCGAAGACGATGAGGACGACTAGTCTCTCAGCCCAAGCTTCCTGAATGCAGAGCGCCCTGGAGCAATCCGGGGCGTTTGTAACATTGGGGACAGGCACCAATGTTACAGCTCTGAATGGAGGGTCAGGGTTTCAAGGCAAGCAGGCGGCTGAGGAGAACGCATGCCTGGGCACGTGTGCAATGGCCCTCGGGGCTCAGCTTTCCACCGGATTCGATACCGGGGTCGGGCTTCTTGATGATGCCCCTGGTGAAGCAGGCCTCGATGAACGCGTGGGCCCAGTAGCCGGGCTGGACGTCCGCATAGGGGAGTGTTGCCCTGTCGTTCCAGCGCTGTGAACGTGTGACGACCACAAGTGCCTGGGCCATGCTCACGGGCTCCTCGGGCTTGAAGAGGCCCCCGGGATACCCGGTCAGCCAGCCCTTGCCGACGGCAGCAGCGACGTAGCCTGCCGCCCAGTGAGTGACCGTGACGTCCTTGAAGGGATCGGACGTCACGGTGTCCGGCTCGACGCCCAGGGCGCTGCAGACAAGCTTGGCATACTCGGCTCGCGTCACCGCGTTGTCCGGATGGAACTTGCCATCCTCATACCCGGTGACGAGACCGCGGGCGCTCAGGTCGGTGACGGCGGCGAAGGCCCACGACGTGGCGGGGACATCCTTGAAGCGAAGCCCGGCGGCAATTGCCTGGGGCACCAGCTGGCGCACGCGCATGATGTCGTAGGCGGCCTTGGCCAGGTCGTACTTCATGGACAGGACTCCTGCGAGGTTCAGTTTGTGGTCGATCCACGGCGTGAACCCGTAGGTACCGGGGCAGGAGGCGATAAGGAGGGTTCCAGTGCCGGGGTCGGTTTCCTCCCGCCACATGCCGAGCCCTGGACGGGCGCGGCTGGTCGAGGGCAGAAGCGACGCGACTGCGGTATAGGGAGTCACAGCGATGGTGGATGCGGGAGCCTGGTCCTGCTCGATCTGGGCGACCGCCTCCGCCGAGAGGACGTGCTTGCCGGACCAGACACCGCCCTGCATGAGCATGGTCAGGAACCGGGCATAGTCCTCGGCCGTCGAACGTGCGCCGCCGGCCACATCTGGATTCCGGTTGAAGCCCATCAGGTTGAAGCTCGTGCTGTCCATGCCGAGAGGTTCGGTGATACGGACGCGGAAAAACTCCTGCCATGTCATCCCGCTGATGACTTCACAGACGCGGGCTCCGACCTGGATGGAAACGGACCCGTCGCTCACGGCGGTGCCGGGCAGGGAGGGCAAGGGTCCGGCGGCAATGCGTCTGACACACTCTTCCAGCGTCAGCGTCCGGTCGTCGATCGAGGCGTCTGTTGCCGGCAGTCCAGAATCATAGGACCAAAGCTGTCGTATCGTGATGCCGGCCTTCTCGCCGGTGAACTCGGGCAGGTACTTGGAGACGGGGTCGCCCAGGGCAAGTGTTCCCTGGTCCACGAGGGTCATCATCGCCGCCGCCGCCAGCCAGCGTGAAGCGGAACCAATGTCCACAACTGTTCCGGGGCCGAATTTGTCGTAGCCGGCGCCCTCGATGACCTTCCCATCCTTCACGACGACCAGGGCCATGCCGCGTGCAGCGGGCGCAGCTGAGCTCAGGAAATGGTCGACCTCAGTCATGTCGTAGGAGCCGATGGCGATGACTTGGCGTCCGGGAGCCGCACACCCGGTTGCGCTCGTCAGTAGTGCCAGAATGAGTATGCCGGCGACCAAGCGCAGCGCTGAACTGTTCAAATGGTACGGAGGGGTCTGATGCGTCACAATCGGGTCTGGCTGGCGAACCGGTGCAGGTTCGCGACACTCCCCAGGATGATGAGGCGGTCGCCGGGTTCGAGGACGTCGTCGGAGTGAAGCGTAATCAAGATCTCTCCTCCACGCCGAATGCCGACCACGTTGAGCTCGAAGCGGGTGCGGTAGTCGAGGTCCCGGAGGGTCTTGCCCTCTGCGGCGTGAGAAATGGGGAACTCGAGGATGTCGTAATCGGGAGACGACTCCAGGAAATCGTAGAGGCTGGAAAGGCTGAGCCTGTTGGCAAGGCGAATGGCCATATCGTGTTCAGGAAAGACGACCTGATCGGCCCCGATGCGAGAAAGCAGTCTGCCGTGCAGGTCGGACGAAGCCCTTGCCACAAGGTGACGTATGCCCATCTCCTTGAGGACCACGGCGGTGAGGACGCTGTGCTCAATCTCCGCTCCGATGGTCAGGACCACGGTGTCGCAGTTGGTGATGCCCGCGGCCTCGAGTTCGGCTGGGTTCGTCGAGTCTGCGACGACGGCGACGGCGACGTCGTCTTTGATACTATCGACGTTGCTCTGCGTTTCGTCGATCGCGAGGACGTCGAATCCCAGCTGAGCCAGACGGATCGCGCAAGACCTTCCAAACTTTCCAAGACCGATGACGCCTATCTGTGGTTTCATGGTACCTGCCTCCTATTCCTATCCTATGGCGACGTCGTCTTCAGCGAAGTGAACCCGACGTTCGAACTTGTGTACGGGAGCAAGTAGTGTCAACATGGCTGTGAGAACCCCGACACGTCCTGCCAGCATCGTCGCGATGAGCACGATCTTGGAGCCGGCCGACAGCGTTGGAGTGATCCCTGTGCTCAGGCCGACAGTCCCGAACGCCGAGGTGACCTCGAACAGGAGACCCAGCGTCGAAAACCTGTGTCCGTCCATGATGGCCAGCAGGAACGTCCCACCAAAGACGACAACCAAGCTGAGGGCGAACACGACGACAGCTTTCTTGACGCTTTCCGTATGGATGCCCCTGTTGCCCAGGTGTGTCTGGTCCGAGCCGATGATGATACTCCAGATGAACGCAGCGACGACGGCAAACGTGGTCGTTTTCACGCCACCGCCGGTGCCGCCGGGAGAGGCGCCAATGAACATGAGGACGATGATGAGCATCAGCGAACTGGAATGCATGTCACCAAGCCGCAGGGTGTTGAAGCCGGCTGTTCTTGCCGTTACCGACTGGAACCAGGACGTCAGGACACGCTCCTTCAGAGACAGGGATGCGAACACTCCGGGGTTCATGCTTTCCAGTATGAAGATCAGGACAGCTCCACCCACGACGAGGGCTGCCGAAAGGGCCAGGACCGTCCTGGTATGGGTCGAAAGTCTCTTGTGCCGTGTGCGTGAAAGGTGGTGCCTGAGCTCATCGATGACAAGAAAGCCCAGGCCGCCCAGGATGATGAGCACGGGCACGACCAGGTTGACCGTGATGTCGCCTGCGTAGGTCTCGAAACTCGTCATCCCTCGGCCCAGAACGTCGAAGCCGGCATTGCAGAAGGCGCTTACACTAGTGAAAATCCCGTTCCAGACAGCCTTGCCAGTCGGCATGTCGTGAAGGAAGCGGAGGGAGAGGAACAGGGCTCCCAGTCCTTCGCAGATGATCACCGTGGATGCGATGAGGCGGGCGAAACTGCGGGGATCGCGGTGCGATGGTGCGGCGACGCTCTCGCGAAAGTCACCGGTCTGGCGCACGCGGAGCCTCGAGTTCCGAAAGGTGGCCATGAGCATCGTCGTCAGGACCATGTAGCCGAGTCCGCCAACCTGGATGAGCAGGAGGATCACCACCTGACCGGACGTCGACCAGAAGGAACCGGTATCAAAGACGACGAGGCCCGTCACGCAGGTGGCACTGGTAGCTGTGAAGAGGGCCCTGAGAAAACCGGGGTGGACGCCGGTGTTCGACTGTGGCAGAAGAAGGAAGAAGGTTCCGACAAGAATGACGACCGTGAAGCTCAGCAGAATGCGCTCAGCAGGACCCGTCGGCATGAGCTGTTGGAAAAAAGTGGGTCTCCGTTGCTTCGGAGTGGGCACCACTGTCAGGTTCTCCCTTGGCTTTTCACAAGCAGAAGTATACCGTTGCAGGAACCACATGCAACGCTCTCTCTCGCCGGTGAGCCTTTTTCCGTCGTTCCCGCGAAGGCCGTTCTGCGTCGTTCCCGGAGACGCTGGAATGACATATCGAACGGTTTTTGTCCGTCGTTCCCGCGAAGGCGGGAACCCATGCGCCAGGGCAAGGAGTGTCTTGTATCATCTCCGTCATTGGATAGGATAATGTTAGCATGTCGAAATAGAGTGCGTTGCAACCTGCATTGAGACTGTCAGGTCGTGAAGAAGCCGGACAGCCAGAGGAGGCAGTGTGGCAGTACAGGACTTTGGTCAGTTCTTTGAGCGGACAACAGGGTATCCGCCCTATCCCTACCAGAACGCATTGAGTACGACACATGACTTTCCCGCCCTGTTGGCAGTTCCCACGGGAGCTGGCAAGACGGCAGCAGTCATCGTTGCATGGCTGTGGAAGCGTCTGCAGGAGCAGGCGTCTACTCCGCGCCGCCTGGTGTACTGTCTGCCCACGCGCGTGCTGGTCGAGCAGACGGTGGACTGTGCGCTGCGCTGGGTCGCCAAAGCCGGCATGGACGTCCCCGTGAGTGTGCTCATGGGCGGCACCGCAGATGATCCCATCAACCACCGATGGGACGTCCATCCGGAGGAGTCAGCCATCGTCATCGGCACGCAGGACCAGCTCATTTCGCGCGCGCTCAACCGGGGCTATGCCATGAGCAGGTTCCGTTGGCCCCTTGAGTTCGGGCTGCTCAACAACGATTGTCTCTGGGTCTTCGACGAGATTCAGCTGATGGGAAGTTCCCTGCTCTCCTCGACGCAGTTGCAGGCATTCCGCGCCTCCATGGGCACATGGCTGCCCGTCCACTCGCTGTGGATGTCGGCCACCTCGGACCTGTCCTGGCTGGCCACTGTCGATTATCGCTCCACGCCAGAGTACGAGAGGCTCGCCACGGGCGACGGCGTCCTGCGGCTGACACCGGCGGACCTGTCCACGAGGGCACTGGCCAAGCGATACCGTGCGTCCAAGCAACTGGTTGCCTCTGGTGTTCGTGTCGAGGCGACAAGCCGCGGCCCCGATGCCCGGCAGAAGTCAGCGCCGCACGACAAGCCCTCCTATGCCAACCAGCTGGCCCGGCATATCGTCAAACATCACAAGAACGGGCGGACCATTGTCATCTGCAATACCGTCGGACGTGCTGTCAGCGTCTACCGCGAGCTGTCCCGCTTGGCGTCTGGCGTTGACGTGCAGCTTCTGCACTCGCGGTTCCGACCTGCGGAGAGGCAGCCTCTTCAGAAGCGTGTCCTTGCCCCCGTCGACCGGCATGCCGTGCCGGGTTCCATCCTGGTGACGACCCAGGTCGTGGAGGCCGGGGTCGACATCACCTGCCAGCTTATGTATACGGAGCTTGCCCCGATGGCTTCCCTGATTCAGCGCTTTGGACGGTTCAACCGTGCGGGTGAGCTGGCCACGTGCGACGAAAGCCATTGCATCTACTGGGTGGACGTGCCGGATACGGCAGCTGCACCGTATGAGAAGGAACAGCTGAGCACTGCGCGCGCTTGGCTGGGCAGTCATGCGGACGCGAGTCCGGCGGCGTTGGAGAGTGTTCCGCTCGATGCTCCGCATGGCGACGTCGTGCGTCGGCGCGACTTGTTGGGACTGTTTGACACGACGCCGGACCTGGAGGGCAACGACATCGACGTCTCCCGGTACATCCGCGCTGATCAGGAGCGCAACATCTATGTCTTCTGGCGTCACGTCCCGGCAGAGGTTCCGCGCCAGTTGGAACAACCCGAACCGGATCACTCGGAGTTGTGCCCGGCTCCACTTGGCGACGAAGCGCGCGATTTCCTGCGCACCCATGCATGGTACCTGCTGGATCCTCTGACAGGTGCATGGAACAGGGAGACGGACGAGAGACGCGTCTATCCCGGCATGGAGATTCTGCTTGCCTCCGACCAGGGAGGGTATGACCCCGGCACCGGCTGGGACCCATCCTCTACAGTGGAAGTCGACATTATGGCACTCAATGCGCAGCAGCCCGACAGCCAGAATTCCAACGCCTCCTCTGCCAGTTCCACCTGGCTGTCGCTGGGCGAGCACACTGGCGACGTCGAAGCGGAGGAAGCCGCAATCCTGGCCGCTCTTGGGGTGGCTGTCCCGGTAGACATCAGCCACAGCGTGATGAGGGCAGCCCGCCTGCACGACTGGGGGAAAGCGTATCCGGCCTTCCAGAACCTGATCGCGACAGACGCTGCTCACAGCGGGACAATCTGGGCCAAAGCACCACCAGACAGGTGGACCAGGAGCAGAGGGCCCGTCATGCGTCATGAACTGGCCAGCGGTCTTGCGGCTCTGGAGCGTGGAGAGCCCTTTCTGGTCGCCTACCTGGCGGCTGCCCACCATGGCAAGATCCGCGGGAGCATCCGCTCTCTGCCGAGCGAGCACGTGGAGAAAGGCAGCGCCAGGAGAATCCGCGGGGTGGTCGACGGGACCCTGTTGCCGGGGGTCACCCTGGGTGGCGAAATGCTGTCCCCACAGTCACTTTCGCTTGCACCGGCGGGGTTGGGGCTGGAAGGAGATGGTACGCGCAGCTGGACTGACCAGTGGTGTGGCCTGCGAGACGACCCCGCCATGGGCCCGTTCCGCCTGGCTTACCTGGAGGCGCTGATGAAAGCGGCGGATGAACGGGCCAGCGCAACCGAGCAGGTGGCATCGCCGCAGAGAGGTGACCATGATGACTGAGACACAGCACGAACTGGTGTTGCACGGCGTCCGGCCGGAGCCTCTTGCTTCCTACCTCAAAGGGCTCGGCATCATCCGGCTGGTGGTCCAGCAGAAGGAGCCGGATCTCCGTGCGTTCTGGCGAGACGATGAACTTGTTCTGGTGACCAGACTCGACATGGAAGAGCTGGCGAATTTCTTCCTGATGGAGTACCGGCCGACGCCGATCGTTTCTCCGTGGCACGGCAGCTGCGGCTTCTTTCCTGAGACAGAAACCCTGCGCCATCTGCGTGACACAGACGACCCACGGTTCGCCACGTATGGCATGGCCATACACGCCATGCAACAGATTCTTGAATCCATGGCCATCGATGAGAAACCAGACAGGGCTCAGGCTCGGCTTATCATGCGTGAGCTCAGAAATGCCGTGCCGGACGAGTGCCTCGAGTGGCTGGATGCTGCGTTTGTGTTGACGGATGCGGATGCCGCATTGCCTCCGCTACTTGGCACTGGCGGCAATGACGGGCATCTCGAGTTCGCACACAACTTCATGCAGCGGCTGGACAGCCTGCTCCTGTCCAAGCATGCCCACGACCCCGTGACGAGGGACCAGTTGCTGTTCGCACTGGGTGGTGCGACTGAGACGTCCGCGAGCGGGCTGCTGGCCGACGCATCTGTTGGTCAGTTTTCCCCCGGGATGGCGGGAGGAGCAAACCTGACCTCAGGGTTTGGTGCCCCTTCCCTGGTGGACCCCTGGGACTACGTCCTGCTGCTGGAGGGGACAGTCCTGTTTGCGGGTGCGGCAACACGGTCGCTCCGGCACACCACCTCCAACCAGGCAGCGGCTCCATTCAGTGTCACGACATCGGCGGCTGGGTACGACACCGCCGCGGCTGGCGAAGAAGCGATCAAGACCTCGCGCGGGGAACTGTGGGTACCGCTCTGGAATCATCCTCTATCTCTTGCGGAGTTGCGGCACCTGTTTGGAGAAGGGCGCGCCAGCGTCGGGGCTTCTCAGGCTGCCTCGGGGCTCGAGTTCTCTATCGCCATCGCATCTCTTGGCGTGGACCAGAACATCGCGCAGTTCGTCCGGTACGGTTTTCTCATGCGCAACGGGCGAATGTACGCAGCCAGCCCGTTGGGGCGTTTTGGCGTTCATGCAAACGTCCACGCGTCTCTCCTCGAGGGACTGATTCCCTGGCTGAGACAGCTGAAGAGAGCTGTCGGTGACGATGCCCCTGCAAGCGCCCGTTCAGCCCGGCGTATCCTCGAAGATGGCGTGATGGAATATGCACATACGCCCTCCCCGTTGCGCGCGCAGGGTATCCTGTGCAGTCTGGCCTCCCTGCACCGGACGATCGCGCGCAGCCGGTTGCCCGACTGGTTCAGGCCCATTCGGCCACTTGGCGCGGAGTGGCTGACGGCCTGTGATGACAATTCCGCCGAGTACGCCTTGGCTTTCTCGGTTGCTGCCTGGGTAGCGACTTGCCGCCGCTGTTTCCTGCGTGAGTTGGTCTTGCCCGTCGGCCGCGACAAGCTGGGTCGCTTTGTCTGGGATCCGGAGGGCAAGCATGACGTCGTCAACGTGGACGATCCTCTGCATGCTCTCGAATTGCTGCTGCGTTCCATCATGGACGCGGAAGCCACTGACAGCCCACGCGTCAGCGACTGGGCGGCGTCATGGGCCGACGTCGCGGCATTCATCGACGGCAGTATCGACGCTGGGCGCGTTTTGGAGCTGATCACGGCCCTGGCTCTCGTCGACGCGTCCGTCTTCTGGAGTGCGCGTGTGACCCACCGCCGTTCTCTGGTCCGCACACACCTGCCGGCGGTGTATTGCCATCTCAAGCCGTTCTTTGCACCTGAAGCGCAGTTCACCCGGCCAGATGGAACGATGGCACCGCTGCAGGCGACTGCGCCCATGCTGGCCGCTCTTGAACGTCACCACGTGACCGAGGCGGCAAACGCAGCTCGTATCGGCCTCACGGCACGAGGGATGGTTCCTGTCGGCAGTGTGCGTGGCGGCAGGGCGGACCTGTATCACGGCCCCCGGTGGCCGGTGTCCACGATTCTCCAGCAGCGCCTGTATGCCGGACTCCTGTTTCCCGTCGATAACGTTGATCACGTACTGGCGCAATGTCTGCGCCCAATCTCAAAGGAGGCATCGATATGACAACTCTCGTGAAGCAACTCGAATCTGTACAGCGTGTGCTCATACAGGCAAGCCTGAAACCCGTCCAGGGTGACCGTTTCCAACCGACCGGTTTTCCCGATATTGGCGCGGCGACCTATACGTTGGCTGATGGCACCGAGATGCTGCTGGTCGAATCGGCCCAGAGCATGGCCAATCGGCTGGAAAGCGTCATCTGGGATGCGGCAGCTCAGGACGTCGTCGCTCCTCTCAAAGGCTTGCCCTTCATTGCGGCCGAACTGCCGGATGGAGACCACACCACCTCCCTTCAGGAAGCCCATCGCCTGAACTCCCCGTATTTCCTTGTCAGCGATGAGAAGGAGGCACCCCTGCAGAAGATGCTCAAGGCGGAGACAGGATACGCCCGCGACAAGTCCGTCGACCGACCGAAATTCGCCCGTTTTCTCTATGGGCATGATACTGACACCCTGCTGCACGGCGTGTTCATGGCCAACATCGAAGGTGGGCGCCTGCGCCTGCCGCGCGCGTTGTCCTCGTTTGTGGAAGCCCGTGATGTCCGCGTTGCCAGCTCCGGCGGTGTCAAGAATGACGTCATCGATCCCTCGGGAAACACGAAGAACGGATTTGGCAACGTCCCCTTCCATCGCACGGAGTTTGTGGCAAGCAGCATCACTGCCTACTTCAACCTGGACCTTGCGCAGCTGCGCGGCTACGGACTGGGCGACACGGCGTTCGAGTTGCTGGTGGCACTGGCGCTCTACAAGATCCGGCTCCTGCTGAACTCCGGCATGCGCCTTCGCACGGCCTGCGACCTCGTGCCCAGTGACCTTGTTGTGACTGCGCCGATCGGCTTTGTCATACCGCAGGCGGCAGAACTCGAGGCTGCACTGCGCGAACTGATCGCCCGCAGCATCGCCGAGAAGCTGTTTGCCGACCCGCCCGTCACCAGGCTGACCGTATCCGCCAAGGCGCTGAAAGCCAAGAAGAAGACGGAGGATGCCAAGAAGAAGGAAGCCGCCGGCGAAACAGACCAGCAGCCGCCTGACGAATCGTCAGTGCAATAGCCGCACATGCTTGCCATTGATCTGCAGTTTATCGCGGGGCGCTTTCACGCGACCCCGTGGGGCAACAGCCCTAACGAGGGCGTGCCCGAATGGCCGCCGACGCCTTGGCGCATCGCGCGCGCCCTGGTGTCCACTGCCTTGGGCAAGGCGCAGGGCGTCGTCGATACTGACACAATTGAGCGTCTCTGTCACATCTTTGCCTTGCCCCCCATGGTTCATCTGCCGCCTGCGACAGTTGCGCACGTCCGGCATTATCTAGCGCTCTATGGGAATGATCCTGAACGCGGCCACAGCAAGTCTTCGTTAATTTTCGACACGTTTGTCGCTGTGGCTCCAACGGACATTCTCACATTGTATTGGCCTGGCCTGACCCTTCCTGAGAGCGATCTTCAGTCGCTGGACCTCTTGCTGTCGCGTCTCGACTATCTCGGTCGCAGCGAAAGCTGGGTTCGTGGCAAGGCTCGCAGTGACGGGTCCGTGGCTGCCATCAACTGTGTTCCACTGAGTGACGATGCACGCGAGGGTGACACCAGCATCGTGCGCGTGTTGTGTCCGAAGCCCTCCTGCACACTGGAGGAGTTGCAGGTTGAGACGTCAGACTTGCAGCGGGAGCGGCGTCCTCTCCCTGCAGGAGCCATCGAGCGTTCCTATGCGCGCGACCAGGCGTGCTTCGCCATCCAGCCGTCGCCAGCGACTATGCAGCCTGGAACGATGCCCCAACTGGGGGCATTTCTCCTCGACGGTCCGGTGCTGCCCCCAGTCAGAGACACCCTGCTGGTTGCCGACCTGTTCCACAAGGCCGCGATTCAGAAGCACACCACGCCGTCGCTTCAGCTCTCGGGCAAGGACGACCAGGGCGTGCCGGTCAAGGGTCATCACCACATGTATGTCCTGCCCTCCGACGAGGACGGTGACGGTCTGCTGGATCACATCTTCGTGTACCTGCGCGACGGCATGCAGCCCGACACGCTGAATGCCCTGACGGCTGTTCGCCGTCTGTACCGCAGAGACCAAGACTTGACAGTCGTCTATCTGGGTAGCGGTGCTCCACAGGATGTCGATATCCCCACGCTGGGGTCCTCGACGGTCTGGGAGTCAGCCACGCCATTCCTGCCCATGCGTCACACCAAACTCCGTGGCACGGCCGAGGCTCGCCGGGTTGTTGACACCGAGCTTGAACAGTTGTTGACCGAACTTGGTCACCAGGGACTTCCCGCCCCCGTGACCGCGGGCGTACTGCCGGCAGCTTTGATCCATGGGCGCAGGACACCATGGTACGACTTCCGTGCAGTGCGCCAGGACCGCTCACCTGTCGGTCACGCCTGTGGCTTCCGTATCACCTTCGCCAGTCCGGTCACCGGCCCCATTCTCGTCGGGGGAGAAGCACATTACGGCATGGGGAGGTTCATCGCAATCAAAGGACGAGGGTAGCATGGCAGAGCCGCGGGATGCCGACCTCCTCCCCGTCCGCATGCTGACCGAATATGTGTATTGTCCTCGCCTTGGGTATCTGGAGTATGCCCAGGGCGAGTTTGTCGACAATGTCTATACGTTAGACGGTACCCAGTTTCCGCGGTTGAAAGACCGCGGCCCAATTGAAGCTGGGCGTTTGGCAAGCTGAAGAAGACGGCTGGTCGGTTTCCGCGGTTGAAAGACCGCGGCCCAATTGAAGCACGGGTGAGAAGGCGCAACTGACGTGGCCGGATGGCGTTTCCGCGGTTGAAAGACCGCGGCCCAATTGAAGCTAGTGAGCATCGTACTTGACCCCCGCCCGCTTCACGTTTCCGCGGTTGAAAGACCGCGGCCCAATTGAAGCGATGGCAAGCTGGACGAGAAGGGCTACCCAATCGAAGGTTTCCGCGGTTGAAAGACCGCGGCCCAATTGAAGCCTGCCCCCATTGATCGGCTTCCTTCCCGCTGCCCATGTTTCCGCGGTTGAAAGACCGCGGCCCAATTGAAGCTCTTCCTGCATGATTGCCCTGATTCGATTTTCCAGGTTTCCGCGGTTGAAAGACCGCGGCCCAATTGAAGCGGGTTCCAGTCGGTTGACACCTATACTCGCAATGGCGGTTTCCGCGGTTGAAAGACCGCGGCCCAATTGAAGCGTGAACGCGGCGCGCGCCTCGGCGTTCTCCGGCTTCGTTTCCGCGGTTGAAAGACCGCGGCCCAATTGAAGCACCGAGCACGACGTCAACCGCCTCGTTGACTTGCTCGTTTCCGCGGTTGAAAGACCGCGGCCCAATTGAAGCGACCAAATCAGGAACCCTGCCATATGGGTCACGAAAGTTTCCGCGGTTGAAAGACCGCGGCCCAATTGAAGCCCGATGGTGCTGCGCCATTCGTCTTGCCAGATCCCGGTTTCCGCGGTTGAAAGACCGCGGCCCAATTGAAGCAAGGGGATCACCGTTTTAGACGCCGACATGATACGGAGTTTCCGCGGTTGAAAGACCGCGGCCCAATTGAAGCGCTCTGGCTCCGGTGCCTGTGGCTCGGGCTGTCACGTACGTTTCCGCGGTTGAAAGACCGCGGCCCAATTGAAGCGATACTGCGCCGGCCACGATTACTTACGGCTCCGCTAGTTTCCGCGGTTGAAAGACTGCGGCCCAATTGAAGTCGGCTCAAGAACCGGAAGTTCGACTGATGGATTCCCGCCTTCGCGGGAATGACGAATTGGCGTGCGGGGATGACACGTTACTAGGCACGCCTCACTGACTCGCGATACCACGAGCAGTTGCTATACTGCACGTAGAGGTGACTCATGTGGAATGAGTTCAAGCGGTTCGCCGTGAGGAGTAGCATGATCGACCTGGCTGTCGGTGTCATCATCGGCGGCGCGGTCGGCAAGGTCATCACGTCTTTTGTCAATGACATCCTGATGCCCCCGATCGGTCTACTGTTGGGGCGCGTCAATTTCACCAGCCTCTACATTAATCTGGGACGCACGAAGTATCCGACATTCGATACGGCCCAAGCTGCCGGAGCGCCGACTATCAATAT
>NZ_QXIY01000005.1:0-7421 GCF_003570995.1 Candidatus Cryosericum septentrionale | reverse complement strand
GTGTGCCCTTTCTGCAAGTCGGAGATTTCGATCGACGCTACTCGGTGTCCGCATTGCACCAGTGAGCTGACGGTGGAGAAGTAGGAGCCTCTTCTGGATCAGAACGAACAATCGGGCGGACCCGGAAGGTCCGCCCGATTACATATTAGAACACCAGCTTGCGGTATTCGTCCTCCAGCTGCCGTAGATGTTCCATGCGGTCGGCAAGGACGACCTGAAGCTCTGATGCTTCCTGCAGAGAGTTGTTGGAGAGGGTGGACATCAACCGGGTGCACAGGGCGGGATTCCCGACTGTGTCGTCGGCCAGCTCGTGCCGCAGAGTGTCGATGCGCTTCCACAGGTCCTGTGCCCGGTCGCTGGCAAGGGCGAGCGGCTGACAGGCTCGTACCGTGTCCAGGTCTTCGGGGATGATGCGCACCAGCAGTTCGTGCTTCCAGCGAGCAGTGGCCGCACTACGGAATGCGTCGATCACGCGTGGTGTCAGTGCACTTCCTGCGGTCAGAACGCGAATGCGGTCCGGAAAAGCCAGCAGGTTCTGCATATTCTCCCAGACGGTGGCGGGAGGAATGCCAAAGAGGCGGTCGCGCTCTTCCTGTGAGTAGTTCTCGAAGACGTTCACTTCCGCCCGGTACGCCCGATCCTGCTCAAGGTAGCTTCCGGGTTCACCTGCCTTCTTGGAGATCTCCGCGAGGAGTGCTTCGGGTGGCGTGCCGGACTCGACCGCCCACCTGATGCCGTCAAGCATTGCGAGGATGGACGCGGCTAGGGCAAGGTAGGTGTTGGTGTAGGGGTTGGGGCTGCGTAGTTCGAAGCGCGTTGCCCGTGGGTTGTCGACGTCTCGGACCAGGCCCGCCAGGACCGTGCGGTTGCGTGACGGGATGGCGGGATCGAGTCCTAGTGCAGCGACGATGCAGACGGGTGCTTCGAAACCGGGTTTGAGCCTGTTGAAGGCATCGTTGCTTGCAGAGATGAATGGACCGACGACCTCGTAGTTGCGAAGAAGACCCATCAGCGCTCCGTATCCGATCACACTCAGGAAGTCGGCATGCATGTCCGCAGGTGCGAAGAGGTTGATGCGCCTGCCGCTGGGCAGGACGCCTGCGATGCCGAGGTGCGTATGTTCGCCGGAACCCGCGACACCCGGGATGGGTTTGGCCTTGAAGGTGACCTTGAGGCCGTTGGCGCGGAACGTTTCCTTCACCAGGATGCGCGCAAGGAGTTCATTGTCGGCGGCCTGGAGCGCTGCGGCGTACCGCCAGTCGATCTCCATCTGTTCCATGACGTGGGTCAGTTCGCCGCCGGCCCCGATGGCTGCCTTGACCCCGCCGACTTCCTTATGGCCCATCTCGGGGTGCAGACCATATGCTTCAAGTGCCATCACAGCCTGTTCGAGAGCAGTCCGGGCGACGCCTCGCGTGCGCTGCCAGTAGTTTTCCTGCAGCATCTGCGCTGCCGAGAGCTCCTCGACGTTTGCCGTATCGGTCGGAGTCTTGACCCAGAACTCTAGCTCTGTCCCGACGGTGAACTCGATGTCCGCAAGCCGCGCCGGCTCGAGGTGAGCGAGCAGTGGGGACGAGGCATGGATACGCACAAGCTTCAGGATTTCCGCCCGTGCATACTCCACTGTGGCTGCAAGCAGAGAGCGCGAGTCGATGCGCTCACCGCGGTGTACCAGAAAGGACGGGATGCGTAGTGTCCCCACCGGGAGACTGGTCTCGTGGTCCACGTGTTCCTCGTTGTAGTCGACGAACCAGGTGGCCGTCAGGTCCGGTGCAAGGTCGACCTGCGCATCGGCCAGCGAGGTCATGCCGCCCAGCACGACGGACGAACCGTCGGTCTGGACAGCCTTTCCAGCCAGAAACGCGTCGATGTCCGCGACAAACGTCTGGATGGGAATACGCTCGTCGGTGTCGTTGCCGGCAAGGTCGATCGCCACGAGAGAGACGAAGCGAATCTCGGGATGCTCGCGGAGGATGGCGAGCAGGGTCTCACGACCACACTGGCCTCCCGCGATGCTATAGATGCGTTTACCGTTCATAGGACCTCCTCGATGCACTCTTCCTGAGACTACAGCCCGGAGCGATTTTTGCAAGCCGCCGGCTTCACACTGCTATACTGAGAACATGAGAAACCGACATGAACAGGGCGGGAGCGAGCTGAAACCGGCGCCTGATGGCGAAGGTGCCGGATCCCTCATCCCGGACGTACTGACTGATGGTCTGCGTGTCGTCTTCTGCGGTTCGGCGCTGGGGGATGTCTCCTGGGAGCGAAGGGCGTATTATGCCAACCCGGGCAATCGCTTCTGGCAAACGTTGGCAGAGGTCGGACTGACGCCCCGCCGGCTTGCGGCTGAGGAATACCCGCGGCTGGTCGACTGGGGAATTGGACTGACCGACTTGGTCAAGACCGATCACGGGCAGGACGCACACATCTTCGACGGCCATGTCGACTTGGACGAGGCGCGCAGACTGCTCAGGACAAAGGTCCTGCGGTGGCAGCCGCGTGTGCTGGCATTCACCAGCAGGAACGTGGCGGCTCAGTTCCTGGGACGGCGGACCGGGACAGGCCGGCAGCAGGAGTGCATTGGGCAGACCGCGATATGGATACTGCCGTCGACCTCCGGTCTTGCACGGCGTTTCTTCGATATCGGACCCTGGCAGGACCTGGCCCGGTTCGTTCGTGACACGGCCGGCGGAGCCCCTTGATTACCTGCCGCGCGGGATAGACTGGTGGTGTCTGGTATCATGTCGCATGAGAACAGGGAGAACGATGATGTCTGAGACTGTTGCAGGGGATGTCCACGTTGTGCTGGAGGCACCGTTGCCCCAGCTTCTGGACGAATGCGGCCTGCTGTGACATGACGACCGACAAGCTCACATCGCTGCACATCACGATTCCTGACCTGAGGGGTATGCTGCCCGGCGTCGAGACTGCAGTTTCAACAGCGTTCTGGGTGCCCCTTGCCGAGTTTGTTCTGCGTCGCTCGGGGACCTTCGAGGTCGTCTGCCTGCGGGAAGATACCGGCGCCATCAAGCTGCTCATGCCGGTCGCTGAGACGATCGAGCGGAGACGCGAAGACGGAGCCCTGATGTTCTGGGGTGCCGTCACACCTGCGGTCACCAGGGCCGTTGTCGGGGGTCACGGTTCCGGTCACGAGTCTCTCTGGTGGTGGCAGATAGTCCTGACATGCGACGGAAACCAGGTTTTCGTCATGCAGGATTATGGGGCGCACATGAACCTGTTCGGGCTAACCGGGGATGAAGCAGCAGCGGTCCTCGAGCTCCTGCCGTTCGCGGCACGCACTGTTCGCACGACGGATGCCATGGGGACTCGGTGACGGCACACACTATCGGTGGGACCAAGGGACTCGTTGTTGCCTCGAGGGGTTCGTGTGGGGAACATGGTCGCCGAGGTTCTGACCGGGAGGGGCATCCAGTCCACCGTCTACGCAGGCGCATGACTCCCTTCGGGCGACGCGATGCTGCATCTTGACGGCAGCTGGTTCAAGGACGACGCGGGAAGGACGCTCCTGCTGCGCGGCGTCAACCTCGGAGGGGACAGCAAGGTCCCAGTCGTCCCAGATGGGGCGACGCATCTGGCCCAAGGGTTCTTCGACCACCGTATGGTCTCGTTCGTGGGTCGGCCATTCCCTCTGTCAGAGGCGGTCGAGCACCTGTCGCGCCTCAAGTCCTGGGGACTGACGCTGCTGCAGTTCCTTGTGACGTGGGAGGCGATCGAGCACGCAGGGCCGGGGCTCTACGATACCGAGTACCTGGACTACATCGAGCAGGTCGTCCAATTGGCAGGGGACATGGGCTTCACTGTGTTCGTCGACCCGCACCAGGACGTCTGGAGCAGGTTCACGGGGGGTGACGGGGCCCCGGGCTGGACGCTGGAGGCGGTCGGCTTCGACATGACGCGGTTTGTGGACGCGTGCGCCGCCATTGTTCATCAGACGCACGGAGACCCGTTCTCGCATGTCATCTGGCCGACCAATGCGAGTCGGTTGGCGTCCGCGACGATGTTCACGCTCTTTTTTGGGGGCAACGACTTCGCTCCACACCTTCTCGTCGAGGGCGAACCAGTCCAGGAGTACCTCCAGCGGCACTATGTGGACGCCGTTATCCAGGTTGTGCGGCGCTTGAAAGGGAAGCCCTGCATCGTCGGCTATGACACTCTCAATGAGCCGTCGCACGGGTACATCGGGTGGAAGGACCTCACGGCGCACGACGGTCTGCTGAGGGTCGACCTCCAGCCGACACCTCTCCAGTCGTTTGCCCTGGGGGACGGACTGGAACAGGAGGTGGGCGTCTGGGGCACGGGACTGGGAGGCGCACGCGTGCAAGGACACCGACAGCTCAACACAGGACACGTCCGGGCGTGGAAGGAAGGCAGGCCATGCATCTGGCGCGACCACGGGGTCTGGACGGTGGACAGTGATGGTGACCCTCGGGTGCTTGCGCCAGACTACTTCTCGCATGTCGACGGGCGAGACGTCGATTTCGAGCGCGACTACCTGGTCCCGTTCATACGGCGCTACGCGGACGCGGTACGGGCGGCAGACCCCGAAGCGCTCATTTTCGCCGAGGGTGAGCCACAGGCTCTGCCACCGAAGGTCGGAGACGGATGTTCGGGGTTCGTGTCTGCGCCGCACTGGTATGACGTAGTTCCACTGCTCCTGAATCGGTCCGATGAGTGGCTCGGCTATGACACTGTGCGGAACCGGATTGTCCTCGGACCGAGGGCCGTGCGCCGCAGCTTCGCCTGGCAGCTGGCGGCCATCCGCGGGGCTGGAACCGAACGCTTGCACGGACCCACCGTCGTCGGTGAGATCGGCATCCCGTATGACCTCCGCGGTGGGCGCGCCTTCCGCACCGGTGACTACCGGGAGCAGGAGGCACTCATGGACCGCAGTCTTCGTGCAGTGGACAGCAGCCTCTGCTCAGCCACGATCTGGAACTACACGGCGAGCAACACGAACGAAAGGGGCGACGGCTGGAACGGCGAAGACCTGTCCATCTGGAGTGCGGACCAGGGTCGGGATACGAGAGTCCTCGACAGGGGGGGGCGGGCGCTCCGAGCCGTCGTTCGCCCCTACCCGGTCGCGACAGCCGGCGAACCCCTGGAGCTCTCCTTCGACATGCACCGCAGAGTCCTGCGCTTCACCTTCCGTCACGACCCTGGCGTCGTCGAGCCCACCGAGATCTTCGTGCCGCCGTCGCAGTACCCGTTCGGGTACAGGGTATGGATGACGGATGGCACTTTCCTCAAGGACGACGTGCGCCACGTGCTCACGTACCGTCACACGCTTGGCCGGCCGACACACACGATCATCATCCGGCCGAAACAGGCACCCATCAAGCGCTAGGCTGGCATACGATCTCCTGTCGAGGTGACGCCTCACCCACTTCTGTCGTGCTCAGAAGATCACCTTCACCCGTTCCCGTCCGTGTCACAAGGATGGCAACTCCCGTGTGGCAGAGAAGAACAACTCGGATATCCGCAAGTTCGTGAGATATGACCGGCCGTTTGACGTTGGTGGCGTGGTTGACAATTCTGTGAAAAGGGCTAGAAGGAGGGTACCCGAGCTTCATGGCCTACGGCAGATGCTACGGAGTGAAGCCAATAGGGCATAAGAGGAAACTCTTATACCTCCCACATTTGGAAAGGGAATTGAAACAGGGAGGTGTGAGTATGAAGGTACTTATGCTTGAGCCGGCCAAGTGTACTGGATGCAGAGCATGCATGGACGCCTGTTCGTTCGAGAAGACGGGGGTCTTCAATCCACTGGATTCCCGTGTTAACGTGATCACATTCCATGAAGACCTGACGTTTGTTCCAACGGTGTGTACCCAGTGCGAAACACCTTACTGTGCGGAGGTCTGTCCTACAGCGGCGCTTGTCAAGAATGCCGCAACAGACCTTGTCGAATTCATTGAAGACAAATGCATCGGTTGCAAGCAGTGTGTCGTTGCATGCCCCTGGGGTTCTATCAAGATCAATCATCTGGGCAAAGAGATCATCAAGTGCGATCATTGCGCCGGAGATCCTGCCTGTGTCAAGGTCTGTAAGGCCGAGGCGCTGACCTACGTAGAAGTTGAGGATGTTGTTTCCAGCAAGCAGCAGGGAGTTGCACAAACGTACAGGCAAATTGCAAGAGAGATGGCGAAGGGGGTGAACCCATGATGAACGGCAGCTATCAGGGCAAGATCCTGAGGGTGAATCTCACTGACCATGTCGTGAAGGAAGAGGCCTTACGGGAAGACTGGGCAAAGAGGTACATCGGCGGCAGAGGGTACGGTACGAGAATCATCTGTGATGAAGTCGACCCAAAGGTCGACCCCCTTGCCCCTGAGAACAAGGTTGTCATTGCAACAGGTCCTTTGGATGGTACGACGGCGCCGTCGTCAGGCCGGGTCATGGTGATCACCAAGGGACCCCTCAACGGCACGATCGCCTGCTCGAATGCCGGCGGGTATTTTGGACCGATGCTGAAGAGAACCGGATATGACATGATTATCCTGGAGGGAAAGTCCAGTGAGCCCGTGTATCTCTGGATCAACAAAGGGAAGGTTGAGTTCCGTGATGCCAAACACCTCTGGGGAAAACTCGTCAACGAGTCTGATCAGCTGATGAGAGAGGAGACACATCTCGAAGCCGAGACGATGGAGATTGGACCTGCCGGTGAGAAGATGTCCATGATCGCCAATGTCATGTTCAATGGGCACAGAGCTTCGGGCAGGACAGGCGTCGGCGCCGTCGTTGGCAGCAAGAACCTCAAGGGTATTGTTGTACGAGGAAATCTGGGCGTCACCGTCGCTGATCATGACAAGTTCGCAGAGGCTGTGCGGGCAACAAGAGAGATCCTTGCACAGAATCCCGTTGCAAGTGGAGGACTTCCTCTGTATGGAACTGCAGTTCTTGTGAACATCATAAACTCCACTGGTTCAATGCCTGTGCGAAATGCGCAGGATGCATATCTTCCTGAGGCGGACAAGATAAGTGGTGAGACGCTACGGGCGCGCAACCTGGTACGCAATGAAGGTTGCTCTGACTGCTCTATTGCCTGCGGAAGAGTCACTGCAATCAAAGAAGGCAAGTACAAAGGCGAGCACGGTGGTGGGCCCGAGTGGGAGTCTATCTGGTCACTTGGTGCAATGTGTGGCAACTCGGACCTCGATGCTGTCACCATGGCAAACTACCTCTGCGATCGGTACGGCCTCGATACGATCTCTGCCGGATCAACGGTTGCCTGTGCGATGGAGCTCTATGAGAAGGGGTACATGCCTGCCAAGGATGCGCCCTTTCCTCTGAGGTTCGGCGACGCGGATGCAGTTGTAGAATCAATACGAGCAATGGGAGAGCAGAAGGATGAGTTTGGAAGACTGCTCGCGCAGGGTTCCTACCGACTTGCTGAGCAC
>NZ_QXIY01000049.1:4194-6283 GCF_003570995.1 Candidatus Cryosericum septentrionale | reverse complement strand
ATGTTGTTGATGATTGTGGATGAAGTTTCATTGTGAGTAAGAAAAACTGCTTTGACATCATTGTCTTTCGTTAGAATTTCTGTAATCTCTTCAGGAATTGCTGCTCTTCCCCAAGGAATCTCAAGCCTCATTGCATTTCTTCCCTTTGCAACATTGATCCTGTAAAATCGCTCTCCAAAAAAACCTGTATCAACAACAAGGACTTTATCTCCTCTTTGAGTAAAGTTCTCTACAGCAAGTTCCATTGCACCCGTGCCAGAGGATGGGACAAGGAAAACATCCTGTGAACAATTAATCAATTCTTTTGTGATATCTATTGCCTCTTTGAAAATCTCCTTGAAGCGAGGACCTCTGTGGTTAATCATTGGCTGAGTTATTGCCGCAACTACTCTTGGAGGAAGCGGCGTTGGACCAGGAATCATCAAAAATTCTTTATTAATCATTTCTGCTCCTCTACGCTTCTGAGCGCTGCTCAGCCCAGTCGGGGCACGGCGTCGACAGAGGAATCGGGGCAGAGGCTGTTGCGACAATCGTACCGGACGCGTCAACCGGCAGTCCCTTGACGAACGCGGTCCCCGCATCGATACCAATAATGCATTCCTTCATCTATGCCATCCCGTTTCGTTCTTACCCCCTGCACGCCCCGTTCACAATCATGTGCAGGCCAGACTTCGCATTTCAACAGCAATTTCGGACGTACAATCAATGCCGTCAATCGTTACATTAACAATCTTAGAAGGTTCCACAGGAAAGTCAATGGTTCGGACGCTGGCGGTTGCGCGCCGCTTTGAAAGCATGGTTCAGAATTATCATGGGAACGCCGGGGATCGCTGATATATTCTCCCGGGTTACTACTCACGTAGGAGAGTACTGAATGAAGGCCACGCATCGACTCATCCAACATGGAAGTGAACTGGCTCCGTCGACTCATGAGAAAACGGAGGTGAACGATGACAGAAGAGTGCTGGTCCTCTGGATGAGAACAGAGCAGCGGGAATGGAGCTCACGATGGTCAAGGAACAAGCATATCTGAAGGCAGGGAAGACAAGGAAGTCGGCGATGCTGGACGATTTCTGTAAGGGGGCGGGATACTGCAGGAGACGTTTGCCCGTTCAGACCCTGCACTTGGGGGCGAACTGGTTCCTTCCCAGCCAGAAGCTCCTGCGGGGGGTCAGGACCGGGAGCCACATCACCAAGGTGTACGACACAGCACAGACACCGTGCGCACGGATGCTGGCACGGAAAGATGTTGCAGAAGAGACGAAGAAACGCCTCCTGGCTACACGTGCAGCGCTAGACATAACGAGCCTACTCCACGAGATCTTCCTCTGCCAGGACCAGCTGGATGAGATTGCCAGGAGGAGACAACCTCTGGTCATCAAGAAACGTGGCAGCTACGCCTCCATTGCTGGTGAGTTCACGACCTGATGGTTCACCTCCATTCTTACGTGAGTTGACACGCATATCACATGAAATTCAGATGTTCATTGCAGAGCCTCCTGATTGGCAAAATGATTACGATATTCATCGTTGAGTTCCACTCCCAGGCCAGGGCGATCAGAAACTGTCAGCTGGTCTCCTCTTATCTCGACGCCACCGGTTGTCGGCTGGAATGCAAGATCGATGCATCCATCCAGATCGACATGCGTGACGACCGGTGATCCCAACGCTACATGTGCTCCTGCTGCAATCCCGACCGGAGTTTCTGTCATGCACCCGATCATACACGGGATACCTGCAGCTCGTGCGATAGCCAGAATGTCGAGTGCACGGGAAATACCTCCAACCTTCTGTAGTTTGACGTTCAGCATGGAACATGCGTGAGAACGGACTAACGCCAGCGCATCCTCTGGTGTGTGGACGGCTTCATCGGCTGTTATCGGAATAGGGCTATGGTCACTTACCCATTGGAGGGACTCTGTGTCTTCTGCAGGAACGGGTTGCTCGGCAAAATCGATTCCTGCTCCAGCCAGTGCTAGCAGCACACGCAGAGCTCCTTCGCGGCCATATCCCTGGTTTGCGTCGACATGCAGCGGGAACGTGGGCCCTACTGCTGCACGAATCGCATGGACGCGTTTGACATCAAGAT
>NZ_QXIY01000049.1:0-4076 GCF_003570995.1 Candidatus Cryosericum septentrionale | reverse complement strand
CTCGGACGAGGGGAGCCATAGCCCGGCAAGCTTGAACTGTGCTCTCCATTGTCTCATGGCAGACTTCGAAATTGGGAGCTGCTTCTCCCAGCCCGGTAAGGCCGATGTCGGTAACAAGTTGCAACAGAATTCCGTTGTAAACTGTTCGCGTCGCATAGGCGACCTTGAATTCTTTGAGCCGGGGGATGCTCACTGGAAGACATTTTATGGCAACGATTTTCATAAGGCGCGTTCCTCCTTTCCAGTTGTATAGGTAATTGCAGCGACTTTCCCAAGAATAACTGCTCCTTCACCGTTATTGGCCAGTTGTGTCGCCATGAGGCACAGGATGAGGGGATCCTTAGCGCCATAGACAAGTCCGACATCGAGGACCGATCCGGGAAGTCCGCCAGTTTTGTGTTCAGCCCGTATTCCTTCTGGCAAAAATAACATCATGATATCCGCAAATTGCTGGTGGCCGAGAATTATCTTCACGGTAGCGGATGCGACAATGAGGACGACAAGAATCATCGAGAGCACCCATCGCAGAATGAACTTGAGCATAGGACCTCCCGAGATACAACGGGGGCGGCTCTCCAGCTTCAAGAGCAGAGCCGCCCCGCTTCTTTTCCTGTCTAAATCGTGTGTACCGCCGTCAAGAGGTTTCGGACAGCTATCCCATGTAAGCGTTCTTCCAGTCGACCGATCCCAGCGCCGACTGGTAGAAGTTCTTGATGTGCTTGCTCAGGAGCACCGGGCTCGTGTAGTAGTAGATTGGAAGAATGGGGAAGTCTGTCATGAGGATCTTCTCTGCGGCATGCAGTGTTGCCATGCGCGCCTTCGGGTCGACAGTCGCCTTGGCCTTTGCGATGAGAGCATCATAAGACTTGTTGCTCCAGCCAGTGTTGTTGTTTCCGCCACCCGTGACCCACATATCCAGGAACGTCATGGGATCCATGTAGTCAGCAATCCAGCCATAACGCTCAACATCGTAGTTGAGCTGCCGCTGGTCATCCAAGTAAACGCCCCTCTCCTTGCCCTCGAGGGTGCAGGTGATTCCAAGGTTCTTCTTCCACATCCCCTGGATCGCCTCGGCAATGGTTTTGTGTAGGTCGGAGGTGTTGTACTGCAGTGTGAAGGCTGGGAACCCCTTGCCATTGGGATAACCGGCCTGAGCAAGCAGTGCCTTTGCAGTTACGATATCGTTGTCCTTGTAGAAGGTCTCCTGGGAAGCCTTGCGGAAATCGCTGCCAGGAAGCGCGTCTGCAAGACCGTAGGGAACAAAGCCCAGCGCGGGAATCTCCCCACCCTTAGTGATGGACTGAGTAATGCCCTTGCGGTTGATCGCCAGGAGCAAGGCCTTGCGAACGCGGACGTCGTTGAACGGCTTCTTGGTGACATTGACCAAGTAGAAATATGTCCCAAGGTACGGAAGGATCTTTGCATCGCCTGAGGCGACCAGTTTGGGCAACTCTGAGGTGGGTACGGTGGCCGCGGCGTCCAGCTGACCGCTCTGATACATCGAAAGCGCAGTCGTGCTATCCTCGACCATTAGGTAGGTGATCTTCGTGAGCTTGACCTTGTCCTTGTCCCAGTACGTCGGGTTCTTGACAAAGACCAGCTTGTCTTCGTGTGACCACTGCGTGAGCGTGAACGGTCCATCGGTGACGTAGTTCGTCACATCGGCAGCCCACTTGTCATTTGTGCTGACAACAGCCTTGCAGACCGGCATCAGGGTAGGAAACGCCGTCAAGCTGAGGAAGTAGGCGGTGGGCGACTGGAGGTAGACCTTGAGCATCTTGGCATTCAGTGCCTTGACACCGACGTTCTTGCTGGGGTCGATCTCTTTCGCCATGTTTGCAACGGGGACGTCCTTGCCCCCTACTTTCTTCGTGAGAAGATTGCCTTTGGCGTCGACAGTCTGGGCATAGTACTTGCTGCCGACCTTGATGGACGCGTTGAAAGCTTCACCACCATAGACGTAGTAGAGCTGATATGCATATTGTGATGCCAAGTCCGGGCTCAGCGCGCGCTTCCACGCATACTCAAAATCGTATGCTGTGACGGGCGTTCCGTTCGTCCAGTACGCATCGCGAAGCGTGAAGATGTAAGTCTTCCGGTCCTTGGAGATCGTCCAGCTCTTCGCAATTGCTGGCTGCGGCGTATTCTTGTTGTCAATACGCGTCAACCCATCGAAGACCTGTACTATGATATTGAATTCCATGATGCTAGTTATAATGGCCGGATCGATTGAAGGGGGCTCAGTCCCCAGGTTGTACGTTACCTCCTGAGCAACTGCCTTTGCTGATGGTACAACAGACAATCCACCAAAGAATGAGACCAGGAATACCGCTATCAAGATAAGTGACAGTGCTTTCCTCATACATCAGCCTCCCCTTTCCAAGAAAATTTGTCGCTCGCGCGACTACCGCTAATGCTATCAACTGGCAGAAAAAATACAATGGGAGTGAGATCCAGTCGCATCGACTCATCCAACATGGAGGTGAACTGGCTCCGTCGACTCATGAGACAAGGACGTGAAGGATGACAGAATACTGCTGATCCTTTGGATGAGAACAGAGCAGCGGGAATGGAGCTCACGATGGCCCCGAGGATGTTAGTCCAATCCCCCCGAGGATGTTGTCCCCCGAGCACTTTCTCTCAATGCGAGGGGTGCTGCCGTATCCGAGGGGAGTACTCGGAGGGGCGGTTCCAGGAACGCGGGAAGCTCACGGTGGTCAAGGCACAAGCATATCTGAAGGCAGGGAGGACAACGAAGTCGGAGGTGTTGGACGATTTCTGTGAGCGGGCGGGATATTTCTGGTGAGTTCGCGACCTGACGGTTCACGTACATTCTCACATGAGTTGACACGCAGTTTGGACGACGAGATGCAAAATCCAAGACCTGCGCCCCTCCCTGCAGTCCCTGGATATGGAAAAACCCCCTGAAGAGGGGGCAACGTGGAGAAGCAGGATGGATTCCCGCCTTCGCGGGAATGACGGATGAGGACGCCTTCGCGGGAAGGACGGAGGTCTACGACATGCAGATCGGCCGCGCACTCGCGGCCGATCTGTTATTCGGGACTGTCCTGACTGGTTTCTACGTTATAGGGGAGGCTTCATAGGCGGCGGCATTTCGATGGGTGCAGCCGGTTTCTCGGGGGACCCCATGGGCTCCGACATGCTCTTGCGTGCAACCGGGTTCTCGATGTACTTCTTCGGATCGCCCTCGAACGTCTCCTTGCACCCCTTGCTGCAGAACCCATAGGTCTTGCCTTCCAACGTGGACGTCTCGACGTCCTCAATCAAAGTGAGAGCCATTCCGCAGACAGGATCTACTTTGTTGACACACAACGGTTTGTCCATTCCAGCCTCCTCGGCCAATGATGTGTCATGGTACGTAGGTTACCGAAATCCGAGGTTTCCTCGGCGACGTTGGTCTCCTACCTAATATTATTTTAGGGAGAAACGCTCGTTCGTGCAATCCTCCTGAACATGGAAAAACCCCCCAACGAGGGGGGCAACATGGAGAAGCAGGATGGATTCCCGCCTTCGCGGGAATGACGGATCAGGAGCGTGTGTACGACAGGACGGACAGGAAAGGATTGGATTCCCGCCTGCGCGGGAAGGACGGATGAGGACGCCTGCGCGGAGAAGCACCCCTCGCCTTGGACAAAAGGGCTCGGGGGAAGGACGGTGTGGGGAGATGGAAAAAGACATGACCCTGGCAGCGACCTACTCTTCCAACGGGCTTCCCCGTAAGTACCATCGGCGTATCGGGCTTAACTTCCGTGTTCGGGATGGGAACGGGTGTTTCCCCGACGCTATGACCACCAGAGTCATGTCTTCACTTGAAAACGAGAGAGAACTGCAGTGGGCCTGCACCCTCAAAACTGTACGAGCCAATGACGTCCCCGACCTATTAGTACTGGTCAGCTCAACGCATCGCTGCGCTTACACCTCCAGCCTATCAACCTGGTAGTCTACCAGGGGTCTACCTCGTCTTGCGACGATGAGAGATCACGTCTTCGAGTTGGCTTCGCGCTTATATGCCTTCAGCACTTATCCAAAGTCGACATAGCTACCCAGCTCCGTGC
>NZ_QXIY01000048.1:8440-8757 GCF_003570995.1 Candidatus Cryosericum septentrionale | reverse complement strand
CGTCTTCCCCTTGAGCTGGATCAGTTTCCTGACGCCTAGCTTGACAAAGGCGTTGCTGCGGGGACAATAGTAAAATGTCTTCTAGATGTCAGGGGAAGCGATAGTACCAGAGAAGATGCCTAGGCGCGGGATTATCTATATTGTCGCTGTGGTCGCCACGGCGATAGGGTTGGCCGTGGCAGCCTTTTTCATCCCAAATAGCACGTCGCCGGTTTCCCCTGTCTGGTTTGTGATGGTTCTCGTGTGCGCCATCGTGGCGGACATGTATCCTATTGTCTATTTGGGATTTGGGAGTACTCAGATTGAAGTTACGGTGT
>NZ_QXIY01000048.1:0-8391 GCF_003570995.1 Candidatus Cryosericum septentrionale | reverse complement strand
GGAGAAGATCCTTTTCAATGCTGCCCTCCAGTCGGTTGTCATTGGCGGCACGAGCATGATCTTCCACCGATTCTCCGATTCTCAAGCGGCACTCCTGGAGGGCAGGAACGTCGCGGCTGTTGTGCTGGCCGCTCTTTACTGTATGGCTGCCGATGTTCTGTTGCTGTCGGGGCTGTTCTCCAGTCTGAGCGGGCATGGTCTTGGCGGCGTTGTAGTGTCGTTTGTCCGGCAGAGTTGGCTTGACTTCGCCGCGTTTATCCCCCTTGGGATAGTTCTCACTGCGTTATTTTGGGAGAATCCGGTTACTATACTTCTGCTTGTACCAACCTTTCTGCTGTTATACATGGCGCTCAAGCGCGAGCAAGCGCTCCACAATCAGACGCAGGCTATCCTCGAGAAGCTGGTCGATGTCCTTGAGAGCAAGAGCCCCGAGACCGCACAGCACTCGAAGCGCGTGCGGGCGTGGGTTGAAGACATGTGTGATGAGCTTGGCATGGAGAGTGGCAAAGCGGACATGGTACTACAGGCTGCCGTATTGCACGACCTGGGGAAGGTCGGGCTGGACGACAACTTGCTGCGCAAGCCCGGTCTCACTGCAGAGGAGTTCCATCAGATCATGGGACATTCCGTGGTGTCTGCCGGCCTGCTGGAGGGGCTGACGCTGTTCCAGGGCGGACGGAACATCGTCCTGCACCACCATGAGCGATATGATGGCAATGGTTACCCGGACCATCTCGTGGGCGAGAACATCCCTCTTGGTGCGCGCATCATTGCTGTTGCAGATTCGTTCGACGCCATGGTGAGTATGCGGCCCTACCGGGCCAAGAGCCTCACGGTCACGGAAGCTCTGAAGATCCTGGACCAGGAGCGCGGAGCGCAGTTCGATCCAGAGCTCGTGGTTACATTCACGAAGCTTGTTCATGAACACCTTGCGACAGGAGACATGACCAATTTTCCCTCCGCCGTTCAGATCGACTCGACAGACGGAGTCGGCATCGAAGCGGGCGTTCAAGTCTAGGATGCTGGTTCTGGCTGTCTTGGGTGTTGCATTGGTGTCCAGTCTGCTCACCGGCGGACGGCTGCGCCATGTCGAGAACTTCCACCTGAAGGCTCTGCTTCTCGGCGTGGGCGCGTTCGTCGTCCAGCTGCTTATTTTTACGTCCCGCGGGGAATCGCTGCTTGGCGCGCTGCTTCCAGGAGTCTATGTCCTGACCCTCCTCATGCTCCTGGGATTTCTGCTCGTAAACCGCAGGGTTTTCGGCGTTCCGATTCTTCTGCTCGGGTTGATGCTCAACGTTCTTGTCATTGGCGTCAATCACGGGCGTATGCCGGCTGATCCACAGGCACTTGTCGCTACCGGGCAGGGCTCTCACGCAGAGGAGTTGCTCAGGAATGGCACCGCAGCTAATGTTGTTCTCATGAGTGACCAGACGCACCTCAATTTTCTGGGAGACCATATCGTCCTGCCGTTTCTCGGCGACATGGGTTCGGCGTACAGCGTGGGCGATCTCGTGGCTCTTGCGGGAGAAGGCGCTCTCGTCTATGGGATGGTAAGAGTGGGCAGAACGGTGCACACTGATTCAACTGAGGACCGGCCTCCTGCAACCGGAATCTAGTCCCAGGTCTTCTTCCCTGGTGAGTCGCCTGTCGGTTCGGTCGTTCGTGGCGTATACTCTTGTCGAAAGCAATGTGCTGGAACAGGAGGTGCGCAATGCGCATCCGGGAATTGTATGATCTCATCGATATTGTGGCCCCGTTTCGACTGCAGGAGGAGTATGACAACGCTGGACTGATCGTCGGTTCAATGGACGACGAGGTACGCGGAGTCCTCCTTTGTCTTGATGTCACGCACGAGACGGTCGAGGAAGCGGACCGGGTTGGCGCCAATCTCATTCTTTCCCATCATCCCCCCATCTTCAGGGCGATCAAGAAGCTGGACCCGATCCAGCACTCGGCGCTGTTGGCTGCCATTCGTATGGACATGGCTCTAGTCGCAGCACACACGAACTTCGATGCTGCCCAAGACGGTCTCAACGCATTTGTGGCGCGTCAGATGGGGCTCACAGACCTGCGTATTCTTGAGCTTCACGAGTCGGAACGGTTGTACAAAGTCGTCACGTTCGTTCCTCCCGAGTTCAGGGAACAGGTTCTGGAGGCGATGTTTGCCGCCGGGGCAGGGCATACCGGCTCCTATTCGCGCACGTCGTTCCGGGCCGCCGGGGCGGGCGGGTTCGTGCCTGATCCTGGGGCGCATCCCTTCGTGGGTGAGGAGAACGCCATGACCAGCGTAGCGGAGGACCGCGTCGAGACCATCGTGTCCGGCCGGGACCTGACATCTGTCCTGAAGGCCCTGCGCAGGGCTCACCCATACGAGGAGCCGGCAGTCGACGTTTTCGAGGAACATCTTCCAGGGAGCCCACTTGCCGGGTTCGGACACATAGGGAGGCTGCCTCATGTCATGGATGCGGAAGAGTTCGTCACGTTCATCAAGTCGTTCTTCGCACTTTCAGTGTTGCCGGTGGTGGGGACTCTGCCGGAGGCCATCGAATGCGTGGCCTTCTGTTCCGGATCGGGATCGTCGCTTCTCCCAGTTGCAAGCAGAGCCGGAGCCCAGGTACTGATCACGGGAGATGTCACATACCACGGGGCGCTCGACGTGTCTCAACGTGGAGGCTGTGTAGTCATTGTCGATCACTACAGCTCTGAGCGTTTCTTCGCAGCTGCGATGGAGGAGGCGTTGCGGAGCGCGGCAGGAGACAGGGAGTTGCCACCACTGCACCAGTCGACCGCGGACTATCAGCCCGTCAGATTCTGGTAGAAGGGGCAGTAAAGAAAACAGCCCGAAGCGCGATTGCGGTCCAGGCTGTTTTCGAAGGAGGGCATGTAACCGATAACGAAGTTACCGATTACACCGCTACTATACGGAATACCTGATTCTTGTCAATGGCAACGTTTGCCTACTTGGCGGTGGACATGGACAGCGTGGCTGTAGACTGCGTATCAGTGAGTATTCCTGTGTTGAACGCCCTCTGAATCGTGCTATGGTTTTGTCATGAAGAGAGAGGACAGTGTTTCGGTCGGGCAGTTCGGGCGTCCCACGTGGCTGGAGATCGATCTGGCTTGCGTACGGGGCAACTATCATGTCATCCGTGGGATGGTGCCGGCGAAGACCCATGTGCTGTGTGTCATCAAGGACGATGCCTACGGGCATGGCGCGGTGGATGTGGCGCGAGTCCTCCAGGAAGAGGGTGCCGACTGGTTCGCGCTTGCTACGCTGGAAGAGGCTCTTGAGCTTCGACGGGCCGGGATCAAAGGTCGCATGCTCGTGTTTGGTTATGTCCCCGCATCAGGAGTCCAGGAGGCAATCGCTCAGGGTATTACATTCAGCATCCCCAACGACGACGTTGCACGCGAACTCGTCGGAGCAGCTGCCGGAAAGCAGCTGACGGTCCATCTCAAGGTGGATACGGGCATGGGAAGAGGTGGCGTTCTCGCGGAAGGGGCGCTGGACGTTCTGCACAAGTTGAATGGGATGAAAGGTCTTGAGGTAGAGGGGATCTATTCGCACTTTTCCTGTGCGGACTCGGACGAATCCTATTCCTCCATGCAACTGCGCAGGTTCGAGAAAGTCCTTCATCAGTTGACCGTGGAGGGCATGCGCCCTCCTGTTGCCCATTTCTGCAACTCGGCCGGCATCCTGACTATGAAGGCTGCGACCTTTGAAGGGGTCCGCCCGGGGTTGCTGCTCTATGGTTGTTCGCCCATCGAGGGCGTGCCGATTGCGGGATTGCGGCCGGCAATGTCGATGAAGTCTCGGCTGATAGCGTTCAAACAGGTTCCTGCCGGCTACGGAATCAGCTATGGGCGCAGCTATTTGACCTACAAGCCGACGACGGTGGGAATCCTTCCGGTCGGCTACACGGATGGGTATTCCCGCATGTTGTCCAACAAGGCCTCGGTGCTCATCCGTGGCAGGCGGGCGCCGGTCATAGGGCGGGTGACCATGGATCAGACCATGATCGACGTGTCAGACGTCCAGGGTGTGACGGTGGGCGACGAAGTTGTGCTCATGGGTGAGGCCGGAAACCAGCGCATCACCGCTGGAGATCTGGGATCACTCGCCCAGACGATCAGCTACGAGGTCCTCTCCACTGTCGGCAAGCTGGTTCACCGCGTGTACCGCGACCGCCCGAAGCCTGAGACGGAATGAAGCAGGACACGCGGTACCTTCCCGTTCAGAAAGCGCTTCAAGGGATTCTTGCGACGATCGCATTTCCATGCGCCGTGCACGCTGAACTCTTGAGCGCAGAAGACCGCTGTCTCATTTTCTCTCAGAACAGCAATCTCCCGTTCGGAGCCGCGTCGATCATCAAGCTCCCGCTCCTGGTTTGCGTTGCGCAACTGGTGGAACTGGGTGAACTGGCGTGGGACCGGCCTATTCGTCTGACAGTCCCTGCCCCTCATGGGACCGGCCTTCTCGAGCATCTGGACAAGTCTGGCCCGTGGTCGGTCCAGGATTTGTGCATCATGATGATGGGTGTGTCCGACAACATGGCCTGCAACCAGCTTATCGAGGAGATCGGCATAGAGCGTCTGAATGATGTCCTGCAAGACCTTGGGTATCAGGCGACAAGTATCCGACGTCAGATGATGGACCATGAGACGCTCGCTCGTGGAATCGACAATAGTGTGACCGCCGCCGAGATCGCCGACATGCTGGCGCGACTACATGCCCATCGTCTGGTCTCGAACGAGGCGAGCCAACGCATACTTGACTATCTGCGCATGAACCAGCTGAAAGATCTGATTGCCTGGCCGCTTCCCGGCAGTGCTGCCCTGGCGGGAAAGACGGGTGGTATGCCCGGTTCTCTGCTGGATGCGGAACTCGTGAGTGTAGCGGACGGGCCGACGTACTCGCTGTGCGTGTTTGCGTCGGGATTTGACCGTGCAGTGCAGGCCAAGCGTCTCATGGTACAGGTATCCGAGCGGGTGTATGAGGCTGTCTCGGGTAGCTGTTCGGCGGACTGCGTCTGAGAGTGTTGTCCCGAACTGAGCAATAAGTGTATGACGACACCCCGCATATGCGGGGTGTCGTGTTTGGCGCGCAGTTCCAGAATCAGGCCAGTGGCTTGATACGGCCGGCAATCATAGCCGAGAGGAAGCCTGCGATAAGGGCGGTGACGAACTGAGGCCAGCTGAACGAGAATCTGATGAACGCGGCGGCTGCGGGCGGCAGAGCGGACAGCGTGCCAACGATCACTCCAATGGCGTAGTACAGGAATGCCATCTTTGCGGCAGCGCCCACCAGAAGGCCGAGCCAACGCTTCCAGGATTGCCTGGAGCCCTTCCGCGTGGCAAGCCAGTAGACAACGACAAGGATGAGGTTGCCCGCCATGACGGCGGGGATCATCGTGGGGGACGGAAGATGTGCCTGCAACCATGCTGTGACGGGTGCCGCGAGGGCGATGACGATTCCTGCCCAGAGTCCTGTCGTCTCGGTTGCGAGGAGCAGTCCGAGGTTGACGATACTGCCGACGACGAACAGGTTGACGATATTGAACGGCGGTACCGACGGGATGACAGCCCTGATGCTGAACTGAAGGGCAATGGTAAGCGCCAGGATGACGGCAGATCTCGTAATGTACTTCGTAGTTTTCACTCATTCCTCCTCGTGCCGGGACAGAAGTGTGCTCCCGATAACTTTTAGTATAGCACGGGACGAAAGTTGTCCACAGCGACCAAACGAGCATCAGCTGCTGAGAGTATCATTGAGGGGCCCGCGTCTTCAGATATGAGCGGCTGGGGCAGATCCAGTAAACGGGCCGGCTCAGTCTAGATGCCGCCTCGTGTGCTGATGTGGAGGAGAGGGTAGTGCAGGCGCATGCGGTCCGCAATGGTTTCGAGGTCGCCGGGCTCAAAACCTCTGGCATGGACGAGGTTCGGGTCAAGGGTCTTGGTAGCGACGAAGTTCTGGATGACGTAGTGCGATCCAGAGGGCAGCATGCAGATGATATTGTCGATGTCGACTTCGCCAAACAGCAGAGGCAAGACGGTCGTCCGATATTCATGGACGGTGTTACACTCAGCCAGAAGTCGTATCGAGGTCTCCGCGAGGGCGAGAGCATACGGGTTACCCGTCATCTCACTGTAGCGAGAGGGAGGGGCTTTCACATCCATGGCAACGTAGTCCAGGGAGCTTGTTTCCAGAAGGTGCCCAAGCATTTCGGGGTTGGATCCGTTGGTATCCAGCTTGACAGCATAGTCTAGAGCGCGGATGCGCTCGACAAATCCCACAAGGTCGGCGTGAAGCGTCGGTTCTCCCCCGGTGATGCAGACGCCGTTGAGTTTACCCCTGCGGCGTTTGAGAAAGGCGAAGAATGCCTCTTCGGTCAGTTGCGGCGTATCCTCCCTCGTGGTGACGAGCTCAGGGTTGTGACAGTATGGACATGCGAAGTTACAGCCGACCGTGAACACGGTTGTGGCCAGTCTACCCGGGAAGTCACTGAGCGACAGTGGTTCGTAGTGCGCCAGTCTCATGTCTCTGTTTTCTCACCAATGGGTACTTCCCGCGTGACAATATGAAAACGCCGCTGACAGTCCTGCAGGAGGTCCCTGTCCAGCGGCGTTTCATTTATTACGTTCATTGTGCCGTGCTGTGTTTGGTCTTGGCCTCGAAGCATATTCTGTCGGCCCATTCCGCCTTCTTCCCCTTGTTCCACTGGGAAACAGGCCTCAGATAGCCAACCACACGGCTGTAAACCTCAGTCCTTGTACGCCTGCACGCTGGCACTGTCATTCCGTTGTCCAGCAACAGGGCCCCATTCTCTAGTTCTTTCAATCGCCACCTCCTCTCACTGAGCAGAGTATAGTCAGGATTTCAATTGGATACAGTGACACTGCCCGTCGCTACGAACGCCTTCGTTCCAGACGGCAGCAAAATTTGGATTGCCCGTTTGTCCGCAGTCATTCCGAGTGCAACGGCGTTGTCGCCTTTTGCAAGTACTGTCGTCGCTGTTCCGCTGAGACTCTCGTCGAGGTAGACCTTGACGGACGTGGAGGCCGTCACCTTGGCAAACGGCGCATACGTTGTCGATCCACGCGTTATTCTGGCGTACCCGCCATAGACCCAGCCGGTCTTTCCCTTCGCCTGACCGAGTCCCTTTGCCTGAACCCAGCCCTGGCCCAGCCCAAGTGCAGTTCGGGTCTCCGTGGGCGCGGCCACTTCGAGGACGGTGCTGCCGATCGTAATGGGTTGGTCCCGGAACATGAGTCCCGTCTCGGTCGTGAGCGTCGCGCCGGGTTGCTTACCGGAGGCAACAGGTGCACTGCCGCCCGTGAACTGATAGGCGAACAACGACGGGGCGTTGCCCTTGACGACGAGCTTGGGTTTGCGGGAGCCCTCGACGTATTGCCATGTCTCATAGGTTAATGGGGCGGTCTTGCCGTCGGCGCCCGTTCCCGGACCATAGATGCCAAGTTCGTAGACAAGGGTCTTGCCATCGGTTGTCCGTGATGCGCCGCGCACGAACGGCGGGAGGATGCCGGTAGAGCTGGGGGACGAAGTCACGTTCGTGACCTTGCCACCCTTGGTCTTGATGCCGAGGAACGTCCCTTTCGTATCCTGCATGGGGCCAAAGAATGTACCGTCGGCAAACGTGACTCCTGTCGGACCGAGAAAGGTGTGAGCCGTATCGAAGCCGAGACTTGAGGCGGCGATAGTCCAGATGCCGCCGGGAGAGACGATGAGAGGTGTCGATCCGCCCAGAATCAGTCGCGTCGTCCGATCAAACTGTTCTTTTGTCAGTGGAACCTGTGTCCAGAATGAGCCATTTGTCGTGCTATCGTAGCCGACAGAGGTTATGGTCAGTTGCAGCAGCCGCGGAGTCGTCGTCGGCGAAGCCTCGACCAGCAGGACGCCGTTCGAGGAGCACAGCACCTTAGGCCACATCTCGGTTTTGCCCTGGTAGATTACCAGTTCCTGTTTGGACGCGAGTTTGCGGTCGACAGCCTTGTACGAACCGTCGGCTTCGCTGGTCACGTAGACAAGCTCGCCTCCGGCGGGGTGCCAGTCGAAGGTGACGATTGTGCCCAGCTTGGTCAGCTGTGTCTTGCGCCCGCTCACCCATTGCCAGAGGTCGCCCTTGTCCAGATACAGGCCGATGTCATTCTTCGAGGGCTTTGCCGTGGTCCCTGGTGTCGTTGACGGAGTGCCCGGCGTGCCGTTCGAATTCAGGTTGCGTGCAACGATGAAGACGGAGACAGCAAGAACCAGAACGGCGACGGCAAGGAAAATGGCTTTCTTCTTGGGACGACGGAATCCTCTCATGGGGCAAACACCTCCTAGCTTTCAGGACGGGTTGCGAACGAGACGTCTCCAGAGGCAGGGCCCGC
>NZ_QXIY01000047.1:32419-32670 GCF_003570995.1 Candidatus Cryosericum septentrionale | reverse complement strand
AAGGCGGTGGTTTCGTTTCTGCCGGATGTGAACCATCTCGACCGGTGGATGTCGGTCGGCGAGGCAGGTGACTTCTATGCGGACTTCTACCTCGACTTCGAACGGAAGCGGTTCGAGGAGCTGCTTGCCATCATGTGCCTCACCCCCGGCCAGAAGATCGGCTCTCTGTCCAAGGGGATGGTCGAGAAGGCGAGGGTGTCGCTGGTCTTCTCACGCAGGGCACGGCTCTACGTCCTGGACGAGCCCTTCGG
>NZ_QXIY01000047.1:0-32243 GCF_003570995.1 Candidatus Cryosericum septentrionale | reverse complement strand
CCCGCTTTATCTGGAAGCAGGACCCAGCGCAGTCAGCGCATGTTTCGATGGGCTTTCTGTGGATGATAGCCTACTTCTGGGTATTGTTCTACGCGGTCATGACGGTCATCAACATCGTCACATATACCCAAGACCTCTATGGCGACACCGGGTACCTCGTCTTCGGCCTGCCACTCCGCGGAGCAGAGGTCCTGGGTTCGCGTATCGTGCTGCTTGTGGTCGACACGGTCATGACCCTCCTGGGTGGCATGACGAGTGTCATCGTGCTCGCGTACCTTGCCCCGGGACTCGCTCAGGAGATACGGCCCTACGTCGGCAGGTTCCTGCTGACTGGCGACTACTGGGTGATGTGCCTCGGCGTCCTAGCGGTGATTGTCAGCTTCATGACGATCATGTTCTTCGGCGTGACGTTCGGCAAGACGCTCACCAACTCGAAGAAGCATCTCGGAAGCGTCTTCTCTACGCTCGTCGTCATCACGGTGCTCTGGTCGAGCGCACGACTCGGTTCCATGCTGGAAATGAGGTTCAACGGGATCAACCTCAGCCTGAGTCCCTGGCAAAATCTGCCGATCCTTGGAGCAGGGACGCAGCCGGTTCAGTTTCCGCTGGTCTCTCCGCTGATGTTTGTCATGCTCGGTGTGCTGGCGTTTGCCATCACGTCCTGGCTCATGGACCACAAGCTCAACCTGTAGGAGGCGATACCACACCGGCAGACCTCTGGCGGAACAGGGGCCTGCCGGCATCCATACGCCGCCAGAGTGGTTTGTTCAATACACCAAATGATGGTATCATATACGTATGAAACGCGCCATCGATTCAGGCACGACCGAGTCCATACAGCCACGCATCAGGTCCATCACATGCGGCCTTACACCTGCCGAACGCCTGCCGCCGACGAGCCTGGATCCGATGACGTTACGAATCCCTGCTCAGGTGCTCGCAGTGACCGGACCGGTGGTGCACAGGTCGTCCCCGTACCATGGCAGATGCGGGCTGGTGCTGTTGCTGCAGAACGCGTCGGAGCGGCGCTTCGTGCTCAAGGTCGCCCGCGGAGCCTATCGCATGCAGGAGCTCGCCCTCGAATATGAAGTGCTGAAGCTGCTCCATGGAACGGAGATCCCCGTGCCGAAGCCCCTTGTCCATGTCCAGAGCCGGCCTCTCGGGTTCCTGTTGATGGAGCACGCTGCCGGTCGCTCTGCGACCGACGTTTTGCGTGAGACCGGTTCCAGCGACGATCGTGACCGTATCGCCATCGCCATGGGCTCCATGCTGTCGACGTTGCACCATCTGCCGGTCGGCACGGTGAGCTGGCGGGAGTGCGTCGACGGGCAGCTGCTCTGGGCCGAGCGCCATCTGCAGGAAAAGGTGATGAGCAGGGCCGAATTCCGGGCCAAGGGCATTGCGGGTGACCCCGTCAAGGAACTTGAGCGCCTGAGGGCGTCCTGTCCCAAGCCTGGCGTTGTTGCGGTCCTCCACGGCGACTTCCGACCCAAGAACGTCCTGCTGGATGGAGAGCGGATCACGTCCGTGCTGGACTGGTCCTTCACAGACGTCGGCGACCCATGGTACGACCTCGCAACGATGTTCGGGTATCTGGACCCCGCCGGTCAGCAGTTGTTCCTGAATGCGTACGGGCTCGACGCCGTCGACCGCGAGCGTCTGGACTGGTTCCGCTCCCTCTCCGTCTACCTGGTTGTCTGAAGCTCGACTACAGGTCTGGCGAACCTTTGTGACCGCGCTTGATGCGCGAAGGATGGGACTGGCGTGATGCCTTGCGCATCAGGAAAGGCCGATCTTGCCCTTGTCGTTGAAGAAGATGCCAAGACCCAAGCCTATCTGACCCGCACGGTCTTCTCTTTGGACATGGCTTATCTGGACGCGCAGCCCATCGCCAAACCCAACCGCGAGCGGCTGAACCCATAATGTAGAGAAAGCTTGTCCTGCCCGTCGGTGCCCCCAGAGGGAACATTGTCCTATGTGAGACTCCTGACGAAGCTGTGCGACTGAATGTTTGCTGGCACCATGATATGACCTGGTTGTGGCTCATTAACTGGACGTTCTCTCTGAATCATAGAACGGCGCCACAGCAACCAGATCCTACCGATGTTCTCTTGGATTGTACTTTTTCGACAAGTTGAGTAATACTTGGGAAGAAGAGAAAATCAATCGCGGGGGAGATGATATGGACAGGCCAACGTTTCGCGTGTATGGCTACCGCTGGGTTGTGCTGGTGGTGTTTATGTTCATCAATATTACCATTCAGATGTTGTGGATCAGTTATTCTCCGATTACGGGGCCGGCGGCAAAGTTCTATGGAGTAACCGATCTCAACATTGGGCTGTTATCAATGATGTTCATGATCGCCTTCATTCCACTGTCCATTCCGGTTTCGTGGGTGATCGACACGTGGGGTTTTCACAAGGCTGTTAGTATCGGCGCCGTTTTGATGGGCGTATTTGGTATCCTTCGAGGACTGGCGGGAGCCCGGTACAGCCTCGTCCTGGCTTCGACCATCGGCATCGCTGTCGCGCAGCCTTTTCTCCTCAACGCCTGGACAACCGTTCCGGCTAAATGGTTCGATCTCGAATTCCGTGCCACGGCGGTCGGACTGGTGACACTGGCATCACTTGTCGGAACAGCAATCGGCATGGTCCTGACACCAATTCTGACCCAGAGCGTGTCCATCGCGCGTGTTCAGTTACTATACGGTATTCTGGCCGCTTTCTCATCGGTACTCTTCATCCTGCTGGCGCGTGAGAAACCGGCGACACCGCCATGCCCGGCAGGGCAGGAGACGCGTGCGCTCATGCTGGACGGCCTCAAGAATGCTCTCAAAAACAGAATGTTCTGGATGTTCCTGGTTATCTGCTTCATCGCACTGGGGCTCTTCAATGGCCTGTCAACCTGGGTGGAACCCATCATCCGACCGCGCGGGTTTAGCCCGGAGCAGGCGGGGACGCTCGGCGCCCTTATGCTTGTCGGAGGAATCATCGGTGCCGTCGTGATCCCTGCGTTTTCAGACAAACAGCACAAACGTCGCAAGTACCTTATGATCGGCGTGCTCGGTGCGATTCCTGGTCTCATCGGCGTTACGTTTGCACGACCTGTCTGGCTGCTCATGGCATCGGCCTTTGAACTTGGGTTCTTCCTCATCAGCCTGAGCCCGGTGGGCATGGAGTATGCCGCCGAGATTACCTATCCGACACCAGAGGGAACATCCAACGGGTTGATCCAGCTCTTCGGCCAGGCCGCCGTTGTCTACGTGTATGTCATGGAGGCCATGCGCACGAAGGACGGCTCCTTTACCCTTTCGCTGCTCTTTGCGGTGTTCCTGCTCATCATCTGCGCGTTTATCGTCGCTCGCCTGAAGGACCCGGATGTCGCACACGTTAGCGCGGAGATGACAACATGAAAAGGCACGCCGAACCATATATCCTCGCCGTTGATTTGGGGACGTCGGGGTGCAAGACAGCGCTGGTTTCCGTGACCGGTGTTTTTGCGGGATGGGAATTTCAGGAAGTGCCTCTGCATGTCTTGCCAGGTGGCGGGGCGGAACAGGATCCGGAGGATTGGTGGAATGCATTCCTGACAACTGCCGGCAAGTTGATGCACAAGAAACTTGTTCCTGTGGAGGACATTGTTGGTGTTTGTTGCTCAACCCAGGGAGAGGGCACCGTGCCGGTGGACAGGGACGGCAAGGAATTGATGAACTGTGTGTTGTGGATGGACATGCGTGGGGCCAAATATCTCGAGCAGATCACGCGCGGGCCAGTCAATGTCGCTGGATATGACCCCATCCGCTTGCTGCGCTGGGTCAAGTTGACCGGCGGCGCGCCGTCCTTGTCTGGCAAAGATCCATCAGCGCATATGCTCTTTATTCGGGACGTGTTTCCGGACGTTTATGCAAAAACGTTCAAATTCCTGAATGTTCCGGATTACATGAACATGCGCCTTTGCGGACGGTTTGCTGCCACGCCCGATTCTATTCTGACTTCCTGGGTCACAGATAATCGCAATTCGGCACATGTTGTCTATTCACCGGCACTGATAAGGAATTCCGGTATCGATGCTGACAAATTCCCTGAGATCGTTCCCTGTGACTCCGTGTTGGGCGAACTGAAACCGGACGTTGCACGTGAGTTGGGGCTCAAGCCCGGTGTCCGGGTGGTAGCGGGGTCCATCGACACAACATCGGCGGCCATTGGTTCGGGAGCCGTACGCGACTACGAGGGGCATCTGTACATTGGGACGTCGTCCTGGATTGCTGCGCACGTGCCCTTTATGAAAACAGATGTCGTGAACTCGCTTGCTTCGGTGCCTTGTGCCATCCCAGGAAAGTACCTGATGACGATTTTGCAGACGACAGCAGGCGGCAACCTGACCTTCCTGCGCGACAAGATTCTCTATCACAAGGACAAGCTGCTGCGCGAGGAACAGGCACCCGACGTGTATGAGATCATGGATCACATTGCAGAGCAGGTCCCGGCTGGAAGCAATGGCGTCATCTACACGCCATGGATCTACGGCGAACGGTCTCCTATCGAAGATCGTCATGTGCGCGCATCCATCTTCAATCTTTCCCTGGAAAACAGTCGGGAGGACATTATTCGCGCCTTCCTGGAAGGTGTCGCTCTCAATACACGGTGGATGCTTGGACCGGGCGAGAAGTTCTTAGGGCGCAAGGTAACATCTCTCAACATTGTTGGTGGAGGAGCCAAGTCCAACATCTGGTGCCAGATCTTTGCAGACGTGCTTAATGTTGCCATCCGTCAGGTGGCTGACCCTATCGAGGTGAACGCGCGCGGAGCAGCATTTATCGCTGCTGAAGCACTAGGATATATGAAATTTGAAGACGCTGCGCGGTACACAGCCATTTCCAGGGAATACACACCTCTACCGGAACACCGTGCTCTCTATGATAAGACCTTCAAGGAATTCGTTGAGTATTATCACCAGACCAAAGACCTCTACCGCGAGATGAATCCGTAAAGCGAGCAACAGAAATGAACAAAGGGGTAGGCCTGTGCAGGCCTACCCCTTTGCCATCTTCCTATGCGTTAGGTACCTTCGACACTTCCCAGAATGACATCAAAGCGCCGGAGCGCATCATCAATGATTTCATCGGTATCAGCCATACTGGTGTACATGCGGCTGCCAGCGAGGGTGATGATGCCCTGGCTCATGTAGGCGGCACCCATCTCCTGCATCATGTGGTTTCGGGGCTTGAGCTCCTTGGCCAGCTGGAGTGGGTGACGGAAATCGAGCAGCATGACGCCCGCTGTTTCAAGATGCACGATGGAACCTTGATTGTACGCGACAAACGGCAGTTTGCGCCGCTCGACGATCTCCTGTAACCCTTTGGTCAGACGATCCCCTGCACGCCCAGCGATAACCGGTGCGTTGGTACGTTCCATTTCTGTCAGAGCGAAGTACCCTGCAGCGCATGACAATGGATTGGCCGTCAGTGTGCCACCGACGTAAGCGTGTTCTCCTGTGCCACCGATCCCGGCTGAAAGATGCATCATGACGTCGCGTCGTCCACCAAGCCCACCAGCCATCGGGTAACCACCAGTGATGCATTTGCCAAAGACCGTCAGATCCGGTTTGACGCCGAAGTAACCCTGAGCACAGCCCATTCCTAGCCGGAACCCGGTCACAACCTCGTCAAAGATAAGAAGTGCGCCGAACTCGTCACAAAGCTCACGCACCTTCTGGTTGTAGTCCTTGTACACAGGGCGCGTTCCACTTTCAGGCCCCACAGGTTCCACGATGACGGCCGCCGTGCCACCACGCAGACGGTTACGGATCAGCAAACGCCGCAGCCCAGCGAGATCGTTAGGAAAAACTTCCTCTGTGTTGCCGGTCGCGCCCATCGGTATTCCTTTGGATTCGAAACGTCCCGTGCCTGGTATATGCAGGCCGTAGACCATCGAGTCGCTCCAGCCATGGTATGCTCCGCCAACCTTGATGATCTTGCGCTTGCGGGTATGCGTCCGTGCTGCACGAATAGCTGCCATAACAGACTCTGTCCCGGACCCGAACATGCGCAGCATCTCAACACTAGGGACAAGGCGGTTGACGAGTTTTGCGAGCTTCAGCTCGTATTCACTGAACAGGCCAGTGACTGGGCCTGATTCGTTGATGACCTCAGCCACCTTTTCGCGCACTGGTGCATAGTTGCTGCCTAGAACAGTCGGGCCGCCAGCTTGCAGGAAGTCAATGTACTGGTTGCCGTCGACATCCCAGATGAAAGCACCAGTTGCTTTCTGGATTGCAATGGGGAAAGGATAGTTGAACGCCAGATTGTGCTGGACACCACCAGGAATGTAGTTCTTTGCCTCGTCAGTCAACGCTCTGGATTTGGTGCATTTTGTGTCAAAGTAGTCCAGGTACTCTTTCATCTTGTCGCGCCGAATCGTCATCGGCGGTACCTGGATCAATGCGTGCAAACGATCGTAGATTTTTGCCGTATCATGCCATTTGGAAATAGCGTACTTCTGTTCTTCGGCCATAGCCGCCCCCTGTTTGACTAATGCTCGTTGGCATTCTCGAATTTTTTCTGATCCTTGCGCAACATAGCAAACGCTACCTCGCGAAACGGCAGCGGGATACGCGAAATCTTCTTCTCGGTACAGATCGCAAGGAGGTACGTCACAGCGCATTTTTCGAGCAGTTGCACATTGAACATTGTGCGATCCGGATCAGGGCCAAGGCACAAAGCACCATGATTTTGCAGGATGTATGCATTGCAGTGGTTCTTTAGTCGTATGACGACATTGTGCTTAAGGAATCCTGTTCCCGACGGCGCGTAATTAATGATCTCAACCGACTTGCCGAGAAAACGAGCTTGTTCGTCGTAGAGTGCTGGAATCGGCGTCTTCGTGAGCCCAAAAGCACTGGCATACAGCTGATGTGTATGAATGACGCAGTTGGTATCCAGTCGGTTCTCGTAGATAGCGGCGTGCAAAGCGCTTTCAATCGAAGGTTTGCGTTCTCCCTCGAGGACTGTGAGATTATACCGAAGTATGCAGACATCTGCTGGTGTCATGATCGTGTAATCGTAATTGGAAGGAGTAATAGCGAACGCGTGCTCGCCCCGGATACGCACCGAAACATTGCCGCCGGTTCCCATCAGATATCCCTTTTCAACAAGGTTGTGACAGAGTGTAGTGACTTGTTGCTTTGCTTCCTCATACTTCCCCATGTCCACCTCGTTCTGAAGTCAAATACTTTCAGAAATGCATTCAACTGTAATCCTGTTGACAGATTTCTCAAGCATGTTCATAGTTCCAGGAGTTATCCCATACGAACAGGCGTCATGGGAGTGAAGCGTATAAAACGCGGAAAGGAGATTTCCTCTTCATCTTCTTTCCCCTCACCTCCCTTTATTAGGGCCTCTCGTTGTTCCATTCTGTATGACCAGATACAGTACACTACCTACAGTACCTTATATCTTGGAATCATTTTTTTTCAAGCCTTTACAAATATCTTTTGTGCCGGTAGTGAGTCATCCTCCACCATTATCAGTTTCTTAAGGAAACATCAATGTTTTTGGACGTACTGACGTAAGGCTATAGCAAGTTAATGTTATATTTATATAGTAAGGAACAAGTTTTCTATGCTTGAAACTTGGGGGCGAAAAAAATGAGGAAATACAAGGATCTTGGGCTGAAATATCGTGAACAAGATCCGCGCGATGTATTCTGCGATTTTTCTTTTGTTACGCAATCAGATGCAAGCTGGGAATATCCGTACGAAAAGCTCGCTCAGATAGCACAACCGGAAAACTGGGGGTTTACCCGCGGGGAGTTCAAATCGCGCTACCCACAGCAGACGTATCCTATCCTCATGAATTATCTCAACTATACCTTCCTCCGTTTGCAAGACCTCAACCTCATCGAGTATACCGATGATAGTACAGAAGCCTGCCTCAATACGGGGCTACTGACAAAAATGAAGAACAGAGTATCTACATGACATTTCATAGAAACGAGAAAGCAGAACTGTACAACAAACCAGATTGGACGCTCTTCGGTTTTGCCAATTCCTATGATGTTAGCAAGAGTGGAAATTTTGCCATTTTGCCAGAACCGGCGTGGTACTACGAAGATCGCACCGACTTGTTCTTTGAATTGCGTCACGGATTCTGGCCCTTTTCTTGCCCTCCTTCGACCGTGCACAACAAAACAAGTCGAGGAGGCGGTAACATGCCACTATATATGTCAGAGTATGTTCCGGAACAATACGAAAGGATTCCGTACAGATTCGCACGTCTCACGCTCCAGCATCGCTCCGACGAAGCTGCCGACATTGTGATTGCCCGTGCCAAGCATCTAACCACGCTTTCAAGGGAGCAGGGCCAGCAGGAAGTCAGAAACTACGCTAAGTGCATCACGCTGATCGCGTCGTTGCTTCGTTGCCCCGAGCAATGTCGCGTCTATGTGTGTCCTGGCCAGGTCGATATCCAATTCGACTTGAATCCGTTCGAGACGTACAAGTTATCTACACCACGTACCGTCGCAAGCACCGCAAGCGCGTGGAGGCGTGACGATGGGCGTCGTACAGGTGAAGACTGGAGCACGGCGATGCTGAACTCAGGAAATCGTCCAACACCTCCGACTTCCTTGTCTTCCCTGCCTTCAGATATGCCTGTGCCTTGACCATCGTGAGCTTCTTGCGTTCCTGGAACCGCCCCTCCGAGTACGCCCCTCGGATACGGCAGCACCCCTCGCATTGAGAGAAAGTGCTCGGGGGACAACATCCTCGGGGGGATTGGACTAACATCCTCGGGGGGATCGTGAGCTCCATTCCCGCTGCTCTGTTCTCATCCAAACGATCAGCAGTATTCTGTCATCCTTCACGTCCTTGTTCTCATGAGTTGACGGAGCCAGTTCACCTCCATGTTGGATGAGTCGATGCGGGTATTGGCCTTTACTTAGGATTCTGTTATTATGAAAACAACAAAGAAGAGGTTGTGGAGTGTCAACTTGTAACCACATCTTGAAGCCAGGACACCGGAGGAAAGAATGAAAGAGGGTTACATAATTGCTCATGATGTAGGTACTAGCTGTGATAAAGCAGTTCTTGTCGATCTGCTGGGAAAAGTTGCCGGATCAGTCAGGGAAGCATACGAGGTGTATTACCCGGCTGAAGGATTTGCGGAACAGAACCCAGAAGACTGGTGGAATGCGATTACAAGATCTACGAAGAAGCTACTTAAAGAAACAGAAATATCACCATCAAACATCCTTGGAGTGACTTTCTCAACACAGATGCTGGGTATTGTGCCTGTAGATGGACAAAGAACACTGGGAAATGCAATTATCTGGCTTGACGCAAGAGCTAAAGCTCAGGCAGACAAGCTGATGAGGAAATTTATTGACGGGAAGGTATTTGCGCTTCTGGCGGGATCTCCGCTGACAGCTAAGGATGGTATTCCAAAACTTATGTGGATTAAGGAAAATGAGCCTGAAATCTATAAGAAGATGAAAACTTTTATTGATACAAGTGGTTACGTTATTTTTAAGTCGACAGGAAGAAATGTGATGGAGTTGAGCTGTGCTTCCGGTTTTGGTCTTGACCTCAAGAAAAATGAATGGCTTGAGTGGGTTTTCAAATATGCGGGTTTTGATGTCGATAAGCTGCCAACACTTGTTCCGTCGACAGAGCAGGTAGGCTTGTTGAGTGATTACTCTGCGTCTGAGATGGGCCTTATGCCGGGTACGCCTGTTTTTGCAGGGTCATCCGACGTTGCGACTGCAGCGACCGGGGCAGGGTGTGTAGCTGACGGGGATGGACATCTTTATCTTGGGACATCGGGCTGGATTGTGGTTACGAGCAATAAATCTCCGACCGGAAGAAAAGGCGTGGTGACCATAAAATCAACAGATAAAACAAAATCGCTGATTTTTGCGGAAACGGAAACGGCAGGTTATTGCCTTCAGTGGATTAGGGATGAATTTTACAAGAAGGAATCACAAGACCCGACTATTACAAATGTATATTCATTGATGGATAAACTTGTGGAACAGGTGCCGCCAGGTTCCGGCAACCTAATATTTACCCCATGGATGTATGGGGAACGGGCTCCGGTAAGCGATTCCTTGGTAAGATCGATGTTTTTTAACATCTCGGCAAGTCATAAAAGGGAAAACCTTCTCAGGGCAGTTTATGAAGGGGTAGGGTATAACTTCAGGTGGATGCTTGAAATTCTTGAAAATGACTATCGACTTTCTCTTTCAACTTTAAGGGTTCTTGGCGGAGGGGCAATAGGAGATGTGTGGGTGCAGATAATCTCTGACATTACGGGAAAGACACTTGAGACGCTTCCAGATCCGCAGGAGAGAGGAGCAATCGGAGCTGCGTTCTGCGCAATGATTGGACTTGGAATTTATCCGGATTTTGCTTCTTTAAAGGAGATCATAAAACCCTGCAAGGTATTCAAACCAAACCCGAAAAATAAAGAAACATATGACTTTATATACTCAAACTATAAATCTTTATATAGAAATCTGAAATATATCAGTCATAAGATTAACAGCAAATTCATAAAAGGAGGATTACATGGAGGGAATTGATGTACTTTCATTACCAATTGCATTGCCCGATGGTGTTGACTACAACGATTACATCATTGGGACTTATTACTGTTCTTTTCCGAAGGGAGTGCCTGTCTCAAAACTTGCACCTGCGCTTGCGGTAGAGCAGAGTACGGGCACATGGCTTCCTGTTCCGGGTGAAACGGCAGAGGTAAAGAGGAAATATGTTGCAAAGGTCATAGGGGTTTATGAAACACCCGATTATGAGTTTGAAGTGCCTGCAGATACTTCTGATAGGCATTACATTATTCAAATTGCCTACCCCGAGGTGAATATCGGGGAACAGATCCCAATGCTTCTCACAACTGTAGTTGGAAATATTTCAATGGCTGGAAAGATCAAACTGCTTGATCTTAGATTTCCCGAAAAGTATGTGAAAGCTTTCAGGGGGCCGAAGTTTGGAATACAGGGCGTAAGAAAACTTCTTGGCGTTTTTGATAGGCCACTTCTGAACAATATGATTAAACCTTGCACTGGCTATACGCTTGAAGTTGGAGCGGAACTATTCAGACAGGCAGCTCTTGGTGGATGCGATATTATTAAGGATGATGAGCTGATAGCTGATGCGTCTTTCAATAGCGTGCAGGCAAGGGTTAAGAGATATATGCAGATAGAAAAGGAAGTTTTTGAGGAAAAAGGTGAGCGTACACTTTATACGGTTAATATTTCGGACGAAGTACCGAAAGTTTTCGAAAACGCGAAAAAAGCTATTGAAGCAGGCGCGAATGCTCTTATGGTAAACTACTTTGCTGTAGGATTTTCGGTGCTCAGGGCATTGGCCGAGGATACATCAATCAATGTGCCCATACTTGCACATATGGATGTTACGGGTGCAATGTATATGTCTCCATACCATGGTGTAAGCTCTCACTTGATGCTTGGCAAACTTCCGAGGCTTGCGGGAGCCGATATTGTGGTTATACCCGCCCCGTATGGTAAGGCGCCGGTTTTAGCGGACAAATTTGTGAAGACCGCCTATAACCTGACATTCCCCCTCTATAACCTAAATCCCACATTCCCGATGCCATCAGGTGGAATTACTCCTTCGATGGTTCCAAACGTGATAAAGGATCTTGGTCCGGATATAGTCATCGGATCGGGTGGTGGAATCCATGCCCATCCTGGAGGTCCAATTGCTGGAGCAAAGGCATTCAGACAGGCAATTGATGCAACAATGAAGGGAATACCTCTGGATAAAGCGAAAGAAGATTACAAGGAACTGAGGGAAGCTCTTGAAAAATGGCAAGACCCGTTTGGCAAAGGCATAGGTATTTAGGAGGAATAATTTGTACCGGGCGGCGCTTTTCCGCCCGGTTGTACATCAAGAGGTTTTTGGTATGAACGATGGGGATATTCTTGAATTGATAGAGAGCCGTAGAAGTATAGGAAGTTTTCTGAACAGAGAGGTTCCACGCATCGACTCATCCAACATGGAGGTGAACTGGCTCCGTCAACTCATGAGAACAAGGACGTGAAGGATGACAGAATACTGCTGATCGTTTGGATGAGAACAGAGCAGCGGGAATGGAGCTTACGATCCCCCCGAGGATGTTAGTCCAATCCCCCCGAGGATGTTGTCCCCCGAGCACTTTCTCTCAATGCGAGGGGTGCTGCCGTATCCGAGGGGCGTACTCGGAGGGGCGGTTCCAGGAACGGGGGAAGCTCACGATGGTCAAGGCACAGGCATATCTGAAGGCAGGGAAGACAAGGAAGTCGGAGGTGTTGGACGATTTCTGTGAGGAGGGGGCGGGATACTGCAGGAGACATGCCGCCCGTGTCCTGCACTAGGCAGGACAGCGGTATCTCCTGGGAGAGGAGATGCTGGTCGCTGATCCCACGAAGCGTCTGCACCGACAGCGTCCTCCCCGGTATGGCCCTGCGGTGCAGAAAGCACTCATCACCATCTGGAACGCAAGCACGTTCCTGGGTCCTGTCCGCCTGGCAGGAGGCATGTCTCTGTTTGTGGAAAACCTCACAGCGCATGGGCATCTCCATCTGGAGGATGAGACACGGCGGCTTCTCCTCCAGATGAGTCCGGGCGCGGCGGGAAGGCTCCTGGCAGGGGAGAGGCGGACGTATCGTCTCCATGGACTCTGTCATACCCGGAGCACCCCTCTGGGGTGGCAGGATTCCCGTTCAGACGTGCATGAACCCTCCGCTCCCCATCCCTGGCGTCGCCCCCGTGGACCTGGTGGGTCAAGGCGGAGGGTAGGTTGTGGGAGACTCCCTGGTGGACACGTACTGTCACGGACTGTACCGCCGGATGGACCGGGGGGGCCGTATGCATGAACGCAGAAGTGATTGTGGTCACTGCACCGGCATCCTGTCTCCGCAGGTACCCGAGGGGACGCCCTCTCCCTGCATTCTGATAACGGGAGCGAGTTCATGAATGGACATCTCACGCGGTTCTGTCATGCCTGGGACATCACCTTCACCCGTTCCTGTCCGTGCCAGGGGAACGACAACGCCCATGTGGAAGAGAAGAACAACTCCGTCATCCGCACGTTCGTGGGGTATGACCGGCATGACACCCAGGCTGAAGAGGGTCTCCTGAACCGACTATACTTGGCCCTGCACCTCATGGTGAACTGGTTCCTTCCCAGCCAGAAGCTCCTCCGGGAGAACGGACCGGGAGCCACATCACCAAAGTATACGACACGGCACAGACACCATGCGCACGGATGCTGGCACGAAAGGATGTTGCAGAAGAGACAAAGGGGCGTCTCCTGGCCATCCGTGCGGAGCTGGACATGACAACGCTGCTCCACGAGATCTTCCTCTGCCAGGACCGACTGGATGAGATTGCCAGGAGGAGACAGCTTCTGGTGATCAAGAAACGTGGCAGCTACGCGACTATTTCTGGTGAGTTCACGACCTGATGGTTCACCTCCATTCTTACGTGAGTTGACACGCATGTTCATAGTTCCAGGAATTGTCCAATACGAACAGACGTCATGGCAGTGAGGCGTATGAACATCATTATCACGTGCTGCATTGGCACGATCATTTTCGGGTACAAAGCAATGCCGACCACGCGGGCTGTGACGTCATCTCTTACTGCTACAACGCCATCCGACGATATCTCAACATCACGACGTGTGACGACCAAGGTCGGCGAAAGTCTCCGTATCCCGCCGATCCACAGGTGTTCTTGAATGTGTACGGGCTCGAGGCCGTCGACCGCGAGCGCCTGGACTGGTTTCGCTCCCTTTCCGTCTGCTTGGCTGTCTGAAGCTCGGCTACAGGTCTGGCGAACCCTTGCGCCCGCGCTTGATGCGCGAAGGATGGGACTCATGTGATGGCTGGCGCCCCTTCGTCGTGCCAGTATTCCCGCTTGACTAATGAGGCTATTCGACCGGGCGCTCGTAGACGAACACGTCCGGCTCGCCATGACGCCAGACGTCAAATTCGAGCGCGGTCACCGTCTCAAGCAGGTTCGTGTGGACGGCCTGACCGGCTGGAATCATCGTCTGGATGCATTTCGCCCCCGGATAGAGAGCAAGGGCGTGCCTGACAAGCACCTCCAAGTGTTTGGGACTTCCGTCTGCGAAATCGATGGAGACCTCGCCTGCCCCGCGATCGGGATGACAGACGACTAGCAGGCTGCGCAGGGACCCCTTGCTGCCGCGAAGGCCGATGGCCTTGTCGAAGACAGGCCAGGCGACGACTCCGGGGCGTGATGCAGGCCAGAACGTCCAGCCCTGACCGACGAATCCACAGCTCATTGCAATGGAAGCCGACCCCAGTATCCACGCGCGTGCTTCGTCGAAGGGCACTTCCGAAACCAGTGGTGACAGCTCCGCGGTGGACCGTGCGGGACCGTCCAACTTCGCCTCGGCAAGGATGAACGATGCCTGGCGCACAAAACGGTGCTGCTCGATGATATGGATGCTTGCCAGGTTGTCGATGTACGTTGAGAGTCCGATGCGCTGCGCGCCCTCGCGGGTCGCCTTCTCGATAAAGTACTCAGTCAGCGCCTTGCCGGCACCGTGTCCTTGCGAAGCGGTGTCCGTGCGGATCCCCTCAAGCCACACGTAACCGGGGGTCAGATTGACCGTACGCGCGAACGCGATGACGGATCCGTTCAGGTCGGCGACCGTCACCTCGGAACCCCGCATGCGGAGCCATTCGTCGATGATCTGTGGCACGTAGTCGTCTCCTTCCCATATCTGCGAACTGATCGCCAGGATGCGAGATCGGTCGGCAAGCCGTGCTGTACGAATGGTGACTCCCATGTGTTTCTCCTGTCATTGTAGAGTGACGGCAGACTGCGCTGTCCTGTATGAAGTATACATATGTGTCCAAAAGGCTTCAACATGCGTATGGCATCACCCCGGAATCATCGCTGGCTGCTTGGCCACGGACACGCAGGCGCTACCCAAGTCGGCGGGGGCGATGCGAGAATCGCGGACAGCAGCGATGAGGTCGTCTGCCGCGGGATGTTGCAGCGCGAACGTGACGAACTGCTCGTCCTTGTCCATGACGTTTTTTCTAGAGGAAACGCGCCCAGAAGAGGATGGTCAGTGGGAACAGGAGGGTCGAGACGACGACGTTCCGGGACAGTTTCTGAACGTCCAGGCCAATCTCAGCGCCGTACACGACGCTGGCAGCCATGGTGGGCATGGCGCTCTGGATGATGAATGCGCTGCGGATGTCGCCAGCGACGGGCAGGACGAGCGTTAGGGCCAGCGCCATCGCCGGTATGAGGGCGAGCTTGATTCCTGCTGCGATGAGCGCGCGCCAGTTGAAGTCCAGGTCCACGTTCAGCCCCACGAAGAGCATGGCAAGGGGAGACGTCGAGTTGCCGACGAGCTGGCATGCATCGGTGAAGAACTGCGGAAGGGCAACACGCTTAAGGATAAGCGCGAGGAGCATGGCGACCAGCGGCGGGTTGATGAAGCTGCGGAGATTCTTGTGAATCCAGGTGCTGAAGACCATGAACGAATGTGTCTGCTCATAGATGACCGCGAGCGGCAATGCCCCCTGGCCGAGGATCGCCTGTACCACGGGATATCCCATGAACCCGGTGTTCCCAAGGAATCCCGAGAAGACCGTCTCGCGATAGCGTACGGGGGCAAGCCTGAAGGTCAGGTACCCGACGACCTGGATGACGATGACCCCTGGAATGAGCCACAGCGCCTTCAGCGGGATGGGGTTGCTGTACAGGCTGATGAAGGTGAGAGCGGGCAGGGCGACATTGAACACGAACTTGCGGATACTGGTGGCATCTTGCAATGAGAGGACACGGAGCCGACGAAGCAGGATACCGATGACCACGATGAGGACAAGCGTAAACACGGGACTCATTTCCGCAAGACCGATAGGTTGTTTCATATCCTTGCCATGATAGTGGAAAAAAGGCATCGCGTCCAGCCTTGGACGCTGTGAATCCAGCGACTGCGCGGACAGGGTTTAACTGTTGTACCTCCGTACCCTCTCGTTGAATCCCTGCGCTATGCGGTGGGCGATCACAAGGTAGTGGTCCAGGAGCAGGGCACGATCGTCAGCAGATGTCTTACCTGATGCCGCAAGCACCGCCTCGCAGGCTCTGGGACGCTCCAGCTGTTCGACAAACACTGCGTAGGCTCGTTGGGCAGCAGCGTTGCCACAGATGGAGTGCTCGATGAAGTCGAGTTCGCTCTGGATGTCGCTTTCGCTGGCGGTCAGGACGGCTCGCACCGTTTCGGGACGCTCGGCAGTCTGGGCTGCCTGCACCACAGCCTGCTCCGTATCACTGCTGATTGGCTGGTCGAACGTGAACAGGGCGGTCTTGTACATAGGTCTTGTCATGCGGCCTGGCGTTCGCCGCCTGGTCTGAGGTGATACAGGTAGTTGAGGTAGTCTCCTCCCTGTTGCCACCATGGGTTCTCGCAGAAGCAAGTGGATCCAATACATGGGAGCGCATCCCCTCCTGTGCCGAGGTATCGCATGACGCCCAGGAGGACACGTCTGGGACCGGCCGGGAAGCAGTACATGGCGAACCAGCCCTCAGGGAGCCGGTTGTCGCCGGGCCACCACATGACCTGATGGACGTAACTGTCGCGTATCCACGGTTCCGCCAAGCGCAGCGCCTTTACCACGAACCCTTCCCAGACCGTGGGATCGAAGGTGCGGAGCGGAGTTCCAGCACGGAGGGCGAGGCTTTCGCGGACATTGTCCCAATGAATCTGGACGAGGACCCGGACATCGTGTCGACCGCCAAGTTCGCGCGGGTCGAGCAGCAAGCTGGTTTCGCAGATGAGGATTGGGCCCTTCATGAATGGGTCTCCTCGGACGGAGCGTTCATGAGATCGGCGCTGTCAGGACACAGGACGTCCTGGAGAAGGACATAGAGGTCGAAGACGTTGTGATGATACAGCAGACGCAAGTGCTCACGTTCGACCGGCTCGAGTGTGGGGCGAAGCAGAGCCCACGCGTCAAACGAACAGTCGTCGGTCAGCGCCATGAGAAGTGACTCGTAGCGGACAGCAAAGGCCGCATCAGTCAGGATGCGTTGAGCGACAAAACCGAGTTCCCTGCTCAGGTCGTCCGGGGTTGCCTCGAGAAGTCGCTGGATGTTGGCAAGGTCAGAGGCAGCAATCCGGACGTCACCAGCAGTGGTGAGACGTCCAAAGTCGCTATGCCGAGGAAAGACGAACAGGATCGTCTGGTCCATGCTGCCTCCAATCGGGGGCGCTGCACGAAACGCTCTCTGCAAGCCAAAACGGATTCTACTAACGCGCGGATGATAACCTCTGACCTCTGTGTTGTTGCGCTGATGCCGTGTACCTCACGAACCCGAACCTCAACACATCCCTGACTGCCTGGACAATGGTGCATTCTGTCTCCACCGTACTTGCCACAGGAACCCAATACGTATCTACCATCAGAATAGGTCGATGGATGTTCTTGTCAAGACCGGTCTGTGACAGACTCTGGATCCTCATGAATACTGGTGTCAACGGCTTTCCGGTCTCCATCAGCGACTTGTGACACCGGGGCGCGTTCCTCGGAGCCCTTCTGTTCAGGAGATCAGACCCTGGTCGTAGAGGATGCCGCCGAAATGAACGCGCGCCTGCCGATGCGGGTGCCTGACTGTTGTTGTTCCATACTTCCTCCCCGTTTCATCATGAGACAGGCCCTCGTTGCGGCGAGGGCCTGTCTCATGATCCAATGCCGTTTCCAGTGAGACTGTAACGTCGCTCTGTTAGATGGCCGCGATGATTATTCCTGGCATTCCCAGTTGGAGTGAATGGGTAATGCGACCGTTGGCATGGACGACCATGGTTCCTCCGAACGAGCCTCCATCAAAACCCTTCTCTCCCATCGAGTTCACCATAAGCGTCGTGACGGCCATCTTCTGGACGCGGTCGACGTAGACTTGGCGCTCCTCGGTCTCCCACCGTTTCTGGTCACACAGGCCGCCGTCGAAGTAGCGTGCGAAGGGCATGAGGAGATAGCTCGGATGCTGTTCACGCACCTGTTCTGCGACTGTGTCGTTGAACAGGTCGCCGCCGATGGCAAACGAAAAGCGACCGATCGGCGTGTCGACTGCAGGGCATTCTGTTCCCTCACGATAGAGCTTCGAGTCACCTATCTGGTCGTGCCATTGTGGATCGATGCGACGGTATTTGAGGAGCATGTCGCCGCTGGGACCCACCAAGACGGCGGTGTCATACAATGCCGCTCCGTCCCGTTCAAGGATGCCGAACGCGATGTGGATGCGGCTGGACTTGGCGAGGTCGGCGAAATGGCTCGTCGCCGGCCCAGGTACCGGTTCTCCCAGCATCAGGTCATGCCTGGGATCATTGTTGAGGATCAGCCCTGTCGTCGCAGCTTCCGAGAACAGGACAAGGTGCGCCCCCGCCTTTGCCGATTGTGTCACTGCAAGGTCCATTCGCTCGATATTCTTTGCTGTGTCTGCCCCGACACGATACACCACCAGCGATACGTTCATCCTTGCTCCTCCTTTTCAAGTCTGCCTCCCGCCAGTCGCTGCGCAATCTTAGAGCCCTCCAAGCATGCAGGACTGTCAAGCGCTCTGACGCCATGATAGTTGAACGTCTCTTTTTTGCAACATCGCGCATCAGAGGCCAGAACGCTTGATGTGAAATAGGTTCTCGGGAGAGGACGGGAACTCAGGGACTCGGGTTGACCTCCGCGTCATTGCCATATCCCTGGCGTTCCCAGAATCCCTTGAAGTCAGGATCGGTCGACAGCTCGATGCGGACAACCCACTTGCACCACTTGTATCCGAGCTTGTCTTCGGCGGCCAGCTGGAACGGATATCCGTTGCGGGCGACCAGGTCTCCATTGTTGACGCGGTACGCCAGCAGCATGTTGCGCTCAAGCACTGTGGCGAGAGGCAGGGACGTGGTATAGTCGTCCTGGCCGTGGAAGATGACGGTGACCGCTGACGGCAGGGGCCCGGCCTGTGCTAGCAAGTCCTTCATGAGGACGCCCTCAAACAGGCCCGTCGCACTCCACCCCTCCACGCAGTGCAGCGTGATGAGCTTCTGGTAGTGCGTGTGTGAGAGGACCTCGGCATAGGTGAGATGCTGGGGACTCCGTACGGCTTCATCGATGACGAGCCGATACGATGCGAGATCCACCGACTGCGGTCCCCGGACCGAGTTGTCCGGCAGGGCTTTGAAGTCGTTCAGCGGTTTGCCCTCGTAGTTGCTGATTTCAGTGGTGCCCAAGTCCCGCGCTGGTACCAGGGGACCCTTGATGTCACCCCCCTGTAGTGTGGGCGACTGGGTAGTGCAGCCGCAGGTCATGCCGACGAGAAGTGCCAGCAGGATAATACAGGCGGTGCGTGACACTCTATGCACGGTGGCTCCTTTCTGCGTCAGGTACGCAGTAATTCAGCCGTGACGCGGTTCTGTCTGCAGTGTAGCGCTGCCCGCCACAATCACAACGTCGGGAACACACGGCGTCTGGTGCCATGTTCCATCACAGTTGCGGGGCTTGGCGCCAGCGGACAGATGGGTAAACTCATCTGCGACGCGGTCAGTTAACGGCCACTTGCTCCGCGATAAAAATGTGCTAAAGGGCCGAGGAACGAGGACATTGGTCTCCTTACGCTGTGACGTGGGGCAGTTTTCATTTCAGCCACCTCCCTCCGCAGCACGGGCAGCGACGCTCCGTGGGTGCAGTAATGGACACATCAACGGCCGTGGACCTCATGTGGGTCCTTCACCATGAGGTGGGAGGAACAAGCATGGAACGAAAGCATCCCTTTACATCTGAAGCAGTGACCGAGGGGCATCTGGATAAGGTCGCGGACGCTATCTCGGATGCCATCGTCGACGCCTATCTGGAACAGGACCCGCATGCCCATGTGGCAGTCGAGACCATGATGCAGGGGACGCTGGCGATCGTGTCGGGCGAAGTGGCTGCCCAGCCGGGTGTCAGCGTTCCTGTCGAGCAGATCGTGCGCGACATGATCGAGCACGTTATCCGGCCTGTCATCCCTGCCGTCATGCTGGACGAAGAGACGAAATACTACGTCAACCCGACCGGCCGATTCGTCATCGGGGGACCCGCCGCGGACACGGGCCTCACTGGTCGCAAGCTCATCGTCGACACCTATGGCGGCATGGGCCGTCATGGTGGAGGCGCCTTCTCGGGCAAGGACCCTACCAAGGTCGACCGCTCGGCCGCCATGGCTGCGCGATACTGTGCCAAGAACGTGGTCGCTTCAGGGCTTGCCACACGGTGTGAGGTTCAGGTCGCCTATGCCATCAGTGTCGCGCGTCCGCTGTCCGTCTATGTCGATACCTTCGGGACGTCCACGGTCGATGAAGAGATGATCGAAAAGGCGCTAGCGCAGGTCGTCGACCTAAGGCCGGAGGCCATCATCCGGCACTTCAACCTGCGGCGGCCCATCTACAGTGCCATCGCATGCTATGGTGCATTTGGCCGCGACGACCTCGACCCGCCCTGGGAACAGACCGACATTGCAGACAAGCTGCGCTCTCTGGTAGAACAGCTGCAGACGGTCGTCTAGTCTTCCGATTTCCTGCAGCACCGTCAATTGTGAACCCCATTGTGCCTGACACCAAGGGGTTCACAATTCATGGGGACGGGATGAGGGAGCGAAGGACGGCGAGGTTGCGAGCGTAGGCGCCATCGCCTCCGGGCGTCTCCAGAATGCCGGGCATCTTCGTGAATCGCGTGTCGGCAAGCAGGAGGCGAAACGGCTCCAGTCCGATCTCGCCCTGTCCGATTTCGGCGTGCCGGTCGATCTTCGAACCCAGCGCACCCTTGGAATCGTTGAGATGAAAAGCCCGGACATTGTCCAGTCCGAGGACGCGGTCCAGCTCGTGAATGGTCGCGGTGTACCCTGCTGGAGTGCGGATGTCATAGCCTGCGCCGTAGATGTGGCACGTGTCGATGCAGAAGCCAACGCGCGCGGGGAAGCGGCACAGACTGCGTATGGCGGCGAGTTCCTCGAACGTGCCGCCCAGGACGGAACCGGTGCCCGTGGTTGCCTCGAGAAGCACCATGGTACGGTGCGCATGGGTATTCCGGAAGATGTAGTCCAGGCTCTTGGCCGCCACCTGGATGCCTTTCTCGGCCCCTTGTCCACGGTGAGCCCCGGGGTGGACGACGAGGTAGGGAATGCCCAGGTGCTCCGTCCTGCCGAGGTCACTGATCATGCAGTCCCTGGACTTGACCAGAAGGTCGGGGTCGCGGGCGGCAAGATTGACGAGATAGGCGGCGTGTACCGTTCCGGGGACCAGGTGATTCAGCTTCATGCCGCGCTTGAACCCGGCGATTTCGTCCCGCAACAGGGGCGGCGCCTGCCACTGAAGTTGACTCTTGGTGAAGATCTGAAGCGTCTCGCATGTACAATCAACAGCGTTCTGAGGGGCGTTTGCTACTCCCCCCGCTATGGACACGTGTGCGCCGAGGATCATCAGGCTGAACCTCCATTCATCTCGCGGACGAGGAAGAACGTCTGACCGCCGTACTGCTCGACCCTGAAGCGCGGATCGGCACGCAGTGCGTCGAGGACCGGCAGCGGGTCGATCCCGGAGTTGACCAGTAGTTCGATTGCCTGGTCCTCACGCATGGGGTGTCTCTTGCAGACGCCGGCGAGTGTCTCCAGCGGATCCGCACCCGCGGCAATGGTGAACGCGCCGAAGTCGAAGCCCGACGCCTGTGCTCCTCCCAGTGCCTTCTTGGCAAGCATCAGTGCCTCGGGTGTCACCGGACGGGCGAAGTCTTCGGCGGGAGGACGGATGGGCGTGTCGACGAAGACACGATCCGGCTCGACGTCCTGCAGGACCCACCGTGTTTGTTCCAGCGTCTCCGGAGAGTCGTTGATGCCTTCGAGTAGCATCATCTCCACCCAGAGTTGACCCCTCCTCCGCATGTGGGCGAAGTCCAGCAGTCCCTGTTTCATGGCCTCGAACGCGATGCCCGGACATGGTCGGTTGATGCGGCGGAAGAGTTCCTCCGTAGGGGCGTTGAACGAGGTGAGGACAATATCCGCTTCGGCCAGCGCTTCGCGCACGGCAGGCTCGGACAGCAGCGCGCCGTTGGTGATGACGGCGATGGGAATGCTGGTGAGTCTTCGCGCTCCCTGGATCAAGTCCCCCAGGCGAAGATAGAGGGTCGGCTCACCGTTGCCCACGATCGAGATGTGATCAGGCGGCGGCGACACGTGCCTGAGCGCATCGTCCAGCTCGGCAAGGATGTCCCCGAGCTTGAAGTACTCCTCGCGCTCGTTCGTGAGGTGATCCGTTCGCCCGAGCATGCAGTAGATGCAGCTGAAGTTACATGTCTTGTCGGGGATGGGGCTGATGCCGAGACTCCGGCCCAGACGTCTGGACGGGATGGGGCCGTAGATGTAGCGGTAGTTCACGGGGTGGTTGTCCTTTCGGGCATGGTCCGCATGCGCACAGCGTGCCCTGTTGCGGGCGATGTGTCCACCGAGGGACAACACTGTTCGAGTGGGCAGGCGAGACACACGGGTCGCGCCCGGCAGTGCTCCTTGGCCAGATGGACCAGCAGGGCGTGGAACTGATTGAACAGGTGCGCGTCTTCGGGCAGTCGTGCGACAAAATACTGTTGTGTGCTCTCGTAAGTGGCGTTGTCGGGCAGGAGGCGCAATCTGGCTGCGATGCGCCGCGTGTAGTCGTCGACGACAAAGGCCGGCTTGCCGATTGCATAGAGCAGGATACTGTCTGCAGTCTCCCGGCCCACTCCTTGGAGAGCCAATACCTCGCAGCGCAGAGCGTCGGTGTCTTCGGGCATCAGACTGGACAGGTCCCCTGTGGCACGCTGGGCAATCCACGCGGCGAGGGTCCGGAGATACCGCGCCTTGACCCTGTAGGTGCCGGCGGGCCGGATAGCCTGTTCGAGGTCCGGCTCCGAGAGAGCAAGCAGACCGGCGGCTGTCATGGCACCCGCAGCTTTAAGCGAGGTGATCGCTTTCTCGACGTTCGACCACGCCGTGTTCTGGGTCAGCACCGCGCCAACGGCAACCTCGAACGGCGTGTCACCGGGCCACCAATGCTGTGGTCCCCAGGCGGCCGCCAGCCGCGCGTACACGTCGACGAGACTCGGATCTGCTTGTGTTCTCATGGGTTCACTGAGACAGCGTACCCCATGAAAGCTCCCGCGCAATAGGGCATGATACTTTTTTACTGAAATCTTTTTCTTTTTTGGGGCTTGCTGATTTTGTGAGGCACGGGGTTGATGAGGAGCGTCTTTTCATCTCCGTATAAAACCCCACGCCGAGCTACTAAAGAGGGTGGGTGGGTTAATTCTTCTCTTCTAAGCCACACTTCCAAAATCAAGGGTGGTCTATTTGCGTTTTTTCTGGCGGCTATACAATCTAAGTGCAACGAGCTGAACTGGAAAAGGAAGCCCACCGAGACAAAGTAATGCGATAGAATGGAAGTAATCACACAGCCATTGGCATAGGAGGGTTACAGGGTGAGCTACCACCATCTTACCATGAGTGAACGCGAGTGCATACTGCGGATGCATCACAATCAGAAAGACATCACACAGATCGCTCAAACACTTGGTCGAAGCAAGAGTACGATCAGCCGAGAACTCCACAGGAATACCGGAAGAACGGGCTACAGCGCCCATGAAGCACAGAATTCATACACAATTCCCAGACAGGCATGCAAGCCTCACCTGAAGGTCATGAGACCAGAACGTCAGAAGCATATCATCAGTGGACTGGAGCAGTACTGGTCTCCTGAGCAGATTATTGGTCATCATGGCATGAGCCTTTGCACCACAACTATCTACCGGGCCTTGAAGAACGGTTGGTTACCAACCGTTCTCCGAGAAAAACTCAGGCAGCAAGGAAAATCCCACAAAGCGGAAGGTGAAGAACGCAGAGGGACAATCCCGGATTGCATATCCAAGGGTAAGCGGTCAACCGAAGCAGCTGCCAGAAGTCGTGTAGGTGACTGGGAAGGCGATACGGTCGCTGGAAAATGTTGAACCGGGTGCTTTATGACGTTGGTCGATAGAAAAGCGCGGTTCCTGGTTGGAAAGAAGCTTGATGATCACCGCGCAGAAACCCTGAAGGAATCAACCTGCAACAGCTTAAAGGCGTTGCCCTGTCATACATTGACGGTAGACAATGGCAAAGAATTTGCGGCCCATAAAGCCATAACGGCTGAATCGAACGCACAGGTATACTTTGCTCATCGCATAGTCCATGGGAAAGGCCTACCAATGAAAACACGAATGGGTTGTTACGCCAGTTCTTTCCCAAGTACAGAAGCTTTTCAACGGTGATGCAGGAACATCTGGATCATGCGACCCGCCTGCTCAATAGCCGTCCACGGAAATGTCTCAACTGGAAAACGCCGTATCAGGCCTTGGCAGAAGAATTGTTGCACTTGGTTTGACAAACCGCCAGATAATTTTAATGCTTGCGAGAAGAGACAATATATAGAGTCACCGCAGCTATGAATACTAATCCCTTAATTACTAGTTGAGGATAAGATGGGACACCTATTAAGTTCAGTCCATTTGCCAGAGCACCCATGATCAGAGCTCCTACTAAAGTCTTGAGCATGTTTCCTTTTCCACCAAAAAGACTCGTCCCACCAAGAACGCAAGCAGCAATGGAATCCAAATTCAGTCCTTCACCTACATTTGGTTGGGCAGAGGCTAGTCTACCCGTAAGAACTAGCCCACCCAATGCAGCAGTAAGACCAGAGATAATGTAGGCACCAAGCTCCACCTTGCGTGCACTGATTCCTGAAAGCCTGGCCATTTCCTTGTTCCCACCGATAGCGTAGATATATAGTCCAAAAGAAGTACAAGTGAGAAGGAAGTAGGCTAGGACAACTCCTATAACAAGAAGTAGAACCGGCATAGGAATTCCACCAACCGACCCTGAGCCCCAGAAGATAAAAGAACTAGGCAAACCGGCTATAGGCCTTCCCTGAGTAAAGACCAGAGTTATTCCCTGGGCAATAGCCATCATTACTAAAGTAGCTACGAAAGGAGGAAAGTTGCCCAGGACAATGAGTAGACCACTTATTCCTCCCAGGGTTGCTCCAAGAAGAAGACCCAGTATAAGTGCCGGATAAGTTCCTAGTGTAAAGCCAAAGCCGTATCCAGTTGCAAATCCTGCAGCAATAGCACCACAGCAGATACCCACCATACCTACCGAAAGATCAATCCCCCCGGTAAGCATGACAAATGTCTGTCCAATAGCCAACAATGCCACGATAGAGGTCTGGAGGAAAACATTTATCAGATTTGTGAGACTCAAGAAGCGTGGAGTGAGAGTAGTGAAAATTACTACCAAGCCCAAAAGAATAAGATACGCAGAGGAATTGCGTAAGAACTCATTGAAAGTCTTTTCTTTAGCCATTATTTGCTCCTCCAGTGGCGCAGAGCATAATCTTGTCTTGAGTAGCATCCTGTCTGAGAAACTCACCGGAGATTAGTCCCTCATGCATAACGAGGATACGATCACTAACCCCAAGAACCTCGGGGAGCTCTGAAGAGATCATGAGAATTGCAACCCCTTCTTTTGCTAAACCATTCATAAGGGCATGGATCTCTGCTTTGGTAGCCACATCAATGCCTACCGTGGGTTCATCCAGAATAAGTACCTTTGGTTTCAAGGCAAGCCACTTAGCGAGCACTACCTTCTGCTGAGTGCCTCCAGAGAGGTTGCGTACTATTTGAAAGATACTTGGCGTCCTGATTTTTAGCTTGTTTACGAAAGACGAGGCAAGCTCTTGGAGTTTTTTGAAGATAATTATCCCCAAAAAAGATAGCTCCTTCATGTCTGTTATAGCAATATTAGAGCTTAAGGGTAATTTTAGAAAGAGTCCCTGGGCTTTGCGGTCTTCTGGGAGAAAACTAATGCCATAAGAGATAGCTTCCTGGGGAGAGCGAATCTGCACCTTTTTCCCCTCAATCCAGATCTCCCCCTCTTCTAATGGGTCAGCTCCGAAAATTGCCCTAGCAACAAATGTCCGTCCAGATCCTACAAGACCAGCAAGTCCCAATATCTCCCCTCGGTGCAGATCAAAGCTAACACCCTTTAAATCCTTGCCCCTTTTTAGATTTTTCACAGAAAGTACTTTCTCTTTCTGGGGTAGCGACTCTTTTGGAAACATTTCTTTTAACTCCCGGCCTACCATCATCATCACTAGTTGCTTAGGGTCAACTTGGGAAATGGGAGCACTACCCACAAGGACTCCGTCTCTCAAAACAATCACTCTGTCTACGATTCGAAAAATCTCCTCAAGGCGATGAGAAATGAAAACAATAGATATACCCTGCTCTTTTAGTGTGTGTATAAGCGAAAAAAGGTTCTTCACTTCCATTTCGGTGAGAGTGGAAGTAGGTTCGTCCATGACGACGATGTCTGCCTTGAAGGACAGAGCTCTGGCAACCTCCACCATCTGACGCTGGGCAACAGAGAGTTCGGAAAGTAGGATGTGTGGGTCTATATCTAGATTAAGCTTCTTAAAGTGTTCCTTCGCCAAGTAATAGAGGTTTTTCCAGTCGACAAGGAAATGAATAGGAAGTCTGGGTTCTCTTCCAAGAAAAACATTCTGCCCTACTGTGAGATTAGGCAGAACGGAAAGTTCCTGGTGGATAATGCTTATTCCCATAATTTGAGCTTGACGGGGGTTCTCAATATTCACAGGTTTTCCTTTGAGGGTGATTATCCCTGTGTCAGAATGAAGAATTCCAGTAAGAATATTCATAAGGGTACTTTTTCCAGCTCCATTTTCTCCTACCAATCCAAGAATTTCCCCACGATGTAAGATAAGATCTACTTCCTTGAGGGCTTGCACTCCCGGGAAACTCTTGGATATTCCATGCATCTCGAGACTTACTTGATTTTCAGCCATTGATTTCCTCTTTTAATGAGGGCTGGCTAGATGCCAGCCCTCATTTCTACTAAGGTGTATTCTCTTTTGTAACCAGATTTAGAGGAACAGGAATGAACTTATCTACTGTCTGTCCATTGAGGGCATTAACCGCTGTTTCTACTCCTAGCTTACCCATAACTGCTGGCTGCTGTTGAACAGTTGCGGCTAACTTTCCACCCTTTATTGCCGTAATAGCATCATCAACAGCATCATAACCAACAAAAGTGATACCAGTACGTTTAGCTGCTTCTGCTGCTTGGATAGCTCCTAAAACCATCTCGTCGTTCTGAGCAAAGACACCATCAATCATTGGCTGGGCAGTGAGAATGTTCTCAAAGACAGATAATCCCTTAGCACGGTCAAAGTCTGCAGTCTGGCGAGCAATTATCTGGATATCTGGAAACTCCTTTGCCATTGTTGTATCGAATCCAGTACCCCGATCACGAGCCGCAGAGGTACCAGCAATTCCCTGAAGCTCAACCACTTTACCCTTACCATTCAAGGCTTTTCCTAGGAACTCCGCAGCCATCTTCCCACCAGCAACATTATCAGAAGCAATGTGACTCACAACTACACCACCATTAGCCGCACGATCGATTGTAATCACAGGTATATTAGCATCATTGGCCTTTTTGATGGAAGGCACTACGGCATCTGCATCCGTAGGATTAACTAAGATAGCATCTACCTTGCGCGAGATAAGGTCTTCTATGTTAGAGGCTTCTTTGGCAGAGTCGTTCTGAGAGTCCATGGCAATTAGAGTTACTCCGGAAGTTTTTGCTTCTTCTTGAGCACCATCAAGCAAGGTAACGAAGAAAGGGTTAGTCAAAGTAGAAAGCACCAGTCCTAAAGTGGGTTTCTTGGCAGTTGGTGTGGTCTTGGCACAAGAAGTAACTAAAGAAACGACCAACACCAGGCTCAATGCAATTATCACGAACTTTTTCATCTTCTTCATCTCCTTTCTAACAATTGTTCCTTCTAAAACTTCATTCTTCATCTTTACCATCTCCTTCCTAACAAGTTGCATGGCTTTTTCATTTCCACTTTCTTCCCTATATCACCCCCTTTTTGTCATTTTACCGCCCGATACATAAGCAAAGCAAAAGCGATAACTAAGCCTTTCACCACTCCCTCCCAGAGAGCAGATACATTCAAGAGGTTTAACCCATTATTCAAAACTCCAATAAGGAGTGCTCCTATCAAAGTACCGAAAAGGTTGCCTTCTCCTCCAGCCAGGCTTGTCCCCCCGACTACTACAGCAGCAATAGCATCAAACTCATAGCCGGAGCCTAACGTAGGCGCAGCAGAATCCAACCTGCCTATGAGAATCATTCCCGCTAGAGCAGATAAAAAACCAGAGAGGGCGTATACAAAGAGAATCACCTTGTTCGCAGAGATTCCCGAGAGCCTTGCAGCTACTGGATTATCTCCAAGGGAGTAAATATATAATCCCAAGTTTGTGCGAGTCAGAATAAAATGCCCAGCCAGAAAGATGAAGGCAGCAACCACGATGGGTATGGGTATGGGACCTAAAGAACCTGCACCTATAAAATCGAAAGAAGAAGGCAGAGTAGTTATCGGCATTCCTCCTGTATAGGTAAGTGCCAACCCCCGAGAAATGGTCATCATTCCAAGGGTGGTGATAATCGGAAATAAGTGCAAATGGCTTACCAACAATCCAGAAACCGAACCCAGTACCGCCCCTAAAGCCAATCCTGTGATAATTACAAGTGAAATCGGCAAGCCTCTCTGTAAAAGGCTGGCAGTCACAACAGCTGTTAATGCCAAAACTGAGCCCACAGAGAGATCAATTCCAGCAGTGAGAATTACGAAAGTCATACCAACGGCAATAATACCATTGATAGAAGATTGTCTAAGCACATTCAAGATATTTGTCCAGGTAAGAAATCTGTCAGAAACTAGAGATAGCGCCAAGCACAATAAAAAGAAAGAGATGACAATGCCGTAGTTTCTTAAAAATATCTTCCAATTAACTCCCTTTTTTAAGGATGCGGTAGAAATCAAAATACTACTCCTCCTTTCAAAATCACATTGGCGTAAGGAGTGAACTCTCCAGTGCGCACTACTGCCTTAGCATTCTGTGTCATTTTCTTGAACTCTTCATGAGGTATCTCGCGGATGGGGACATCACCTAAAAGTGCCAAAAGCTTTTCTCTAACCTCAGGATTCTTCTCTCTCATCTCAGATGCAATCAAGGCCTCTTCCACTTGAAGCTCCTTTAAAATCACACGTACGGTATCCAAAAAAGTTGGTAAGTTTTTCTCGAGGGCAAGGTCGATTCTTTTAGTACTTGAAGGAATGGATAATCCAGCATCTGCAATTACAATTAAATCACCATGCCCCATACTGGCTATAACACTTGAAATATCATAGTTTAAAATTCCTATTTTTTTCATGTATACTCTCCTCTTTTAACTTCAAAAAACTTTCTACTTCCTCCTCTCTGGGAAGTGAGGATTGAGCACCTTTATGTGTACAGGCAAGGGCTCCACTAGCAGAAGCAAATAAAAGTCTTCTTCTAGTGTCCCAACCAGAAGCTAACCCTACAGCAAGAGCTCCAACGAAAGCATCTCCTGCCGCTGTGGAATCAATAGCATCAACCTGGAAAGCGGGTAGAAAAAAACTTTCCTTTCCAGAATCGTAATAGCACCCCTTCTCCCCTAATGAGATAATCACTTCTTTTACTCCTTTTGAAAGAAACTCTCTAGATGCCTCTTCTATCTTTAGATTACTTTCTAACCCATAAGATAGAATAGCAGCTTCTATCTCGTTAGGAGCAAAAATATCTATCATTTTCCAAATCTCTGGTGGAAGGGCTCTAGCAGGAGCAGGATTTAGAATAACCATTATCCCTTTATTCTTAGCCATTTTCACTCCCTCTAAAACAGTTTCAATTGGAGATTCCAACTGAAAAACAGCTACTTCTGCCCAGGAAAAATAGTCCCTAAACCTTTGAAGATCTTCGGGCTTTAGACTCATGTTCGCTCCTGAAGATACCACAATACAGTTCTGCCCTTTTGTATCAACTATAATAAGAGCCACTCCAGTAGAAACTCCTGTTACAGACGCTACTCCAGAAACATCAACTTTGTCTGAGGCCATATTCTTCCATAAGGCCTTTCCAAAAGAATCTTTTCCTACTTTCCCCACCATGCGAACTTCACCGCCTAAGCGCCTGGCGGCTACTGCTTGATTTGCCCCTTTCCCTCCTGGAAAAGTGAGAAATTCTTCACCGATAAGAGTCTCGCCAGCAAGCGGGATATGAGGCGCCCTAATCACTAAATCCATGTTAATACTTCCTACAACCAATATACGGTGGTTCACTATCTTATACTCTCCTAAATCAAGCGATTCTTTTTCGTTCAATAAAAGGCTATCACTTTTTAATAATTTTGCCAAGCATGCGTATTGCCCCATCTATTTTCTACTGCAAATCGCATCGTTGCCTCATGAGTAAACCTGCTCCAACACAGGTGACTGAGGAGGAACCATGGAAGAGGGTGAGCAGATGAGAGGTGAGGAGATGGGGTTAACGGTGAAGCAACGACAAGCCGTCATGAACGAGCTGCGAGGACAATATCTCCATGCACCCCCGAACGAGAAGTCGAGGATCTTGGATGGGTTCGTGGACCTGACGCATCTTAACCGTTCCTCCGCACGCAGCACCCTGCGAGCGAGGGCAACGCAGGGAACAGGTCTCGTGCATCGTCCCTGGGCATCCGTCTATACGGCAGCGGTCATCCCTGTGCTGACGGAGTTCTGGCGCCTCTCGGACAGGCTCTGTGGCAAGCGTCTGGCGCATCATCCCCTTCCTCGAGACCCGGGGACAGCTTGACCTTGCTCCTGCTGTCCGTGGTCTCCTCCTCCACATGAGTCCGGCCACCTGTGACCGGTTGCAACATCCGCACCCTCGTCCCGGCATGCTCCTCCTGCGGCAGGTCCCTGTCCAGACTGCTGCGGAGTGGGACCCTCCCCGGCCATGGTTCGTCGCCGTGGACTTGGTAACCCATGAAGGCAGTGTTGCCGGGGGAGAGGATGCCTTCTTGCTGGACGTCACCGACGTGGCAACAGGGTGGACCGAGACCAGGGCCGTGCGGAACAAGAGTCAGGAGTATATCTTTGCTGCACTGAGAGACATTCGCAGCGACCTCCCGTTCCCGCTCCTGGGCATCCATTCGGAGTACGGGAGCGAGTTCTTGAACAACCACCTGATCCGCTACCCTCAGCAGGAGCACATCACCAAGGCACGGTCACGTCCATACAGGAAGAATGACAACTGACCAGTGGAGCAGAAGAACTGGAGCATCGTCCGCAGGACGGTCTGGTATCTCCGGTATGACACCGAGGAGGAAGTCCTGCTCATGAACACGATCTATGAATCGCTCCGGCTGTTCACCAACTTCTTCCTGCCGGTGATGCAGCTCACCCGCAAGACACGACAGGGAGCCAAGGTCACCCGCTCATATGGCGCACCCTGCTCCCCGTATGAGCGTGTCCTGGCCTCCCCCTGCATCACGGAGGAAGCAAAGGAGGCGCTCAGGCGTCAGGAGCAGCATCTTGATCCTGTCGCCCTTCATGATACGATCCTTGAGGATCAACGGCACCTGCGGGACCTTGTTCTCACCAGGAACTACGACCAACCCCACATCATTCCGAGGAAAGGCATGGACTGGCAACTTCACCCGGTTTCGAGGAGCTTCTGATGTGAGGCAACGTTTCCTCGTTCGAGCAGGTTTATCCGTGAGGCAATAGGGAGGGCCAATGTGTCGTACCCGTTCGGGGCTCGAAAGGGTTCCAGCGGTTGACAACGCGGCCGGCTTCCAGTATCCTTTGAAGGTATGAGTAATACGGAAACCAAACAAAAAAGCATATTGCGTCACCTGGGGCCCATCATTCGTAAATATTGGGTGCGCTATCTGTGTGGCATTCTCATCCTGGCTGCTGTCGATATTTCGCAGACTATCATTCCAGGTATCACCGCCAGAGTCATCGACGACCTGTCCTCGTTTACCGCAACGGCACATACATTGCTCGTTGCTCTCCTGCAGATCTCAGCGCTTGTTGCAGGAATAACCGTCGGCCGCTACTTCTGGCGATTTCTTATCTGGGGAAGCGCCCGGTACCTGGAGCAGGAGGTTCGTGACAACCTGTTCGCCAAATATCTTGAGTTGTCCGCCGATTTTCACGACGTTCACAAGACGGGTGACCTCATGGCACTTGTGACCAACGATCTGGAGGCGGTGCGGCAATCCCTGGG
>NZ_QXIY01000046.1:8242-25656 GCF_003570995.1 Candidatus Cryosericum septentrionale | reverse complement strand
CTGGAAGTCTGGAGCGGCGGACGGAGCGGGATGGGTCAGGTGTTCGTACCGCGGGCCGGGGCCATGACGCAGATGCTGGTCGAAGAACTGAACGCTGTCGTGCAGGTCCGCCTGATCGAGCGACACGTGCATGGAGACGTCCTGTTGTTCGAGGGCCGTGGGCGCAACGGAGGACTCGAGATCAGTGGCGACATGCCTGCTCTCGTAGGTGGCGCCGAAACGGAGCGACTCTCGACCAGGCCTGTCTAGCGACCGCAGGGTCTATAGGCCGGAACAGGCCGCTCTCAAGGATTGCGGTCGAGCCACCTACGTCACCGCGACCGATACGGAGGCGCTTGAGGCGTTTGTACTGCTCAGCCACCTCGAAGGCATCGTTCCAGCGCTTGAAAGCGCTCACGCTATAGCGTACGCCGTCCGTCTCGCCTCCACCATGAGACCTGACCAGTTCATCATCGTCAACCTCTCGGGGCGGGGCGACAAGGACGTCGATGAGGTAGCGCGACTGCTCGATATCCGGGAAGACGTGGTCGTTGCCCCGGGCGGATGCCCCATGTAACCTGACGGACTTTGCGACCGTATGCAAGGTGAGAGCAGGACATGGGTACGAACAAGGGCCCGCCTGCCGCAAGCGGTTGTTCCGCTTTCCTGTGGGAGGTAGTACATGAGAGGACTTGCCATTTGTCTGGTGATCGTGCTCCTGATCGTCGGCGCGTTGTACGCAACAGGCGCCCTGACCGGCAATGCGTGGTGGGAGCCGAGGACGTGGAACAAACCGACTGCCGGCGACGTTATGACCGATACCAAGGCCGTGGACCTGCGGGGCGCGCGCACAGCACTGGTCGAACTGCAGATGGGCGCTGGCCGGGTAACGCTGAGTGGCGGAGCTGCTGACCTGATGGATGCGACGTTCACCTACAATGTCACAGCCTGGAAGCCCATCGTCGACTATGTCCTCAAGGGTGACGAGGGCCGGCTTCTGGTGCGGCAGCCCAGCGGAACGTACCAGGCCTTCAGTGGCAGCTATCGCAATGATTGGGACATCCGTCTGAGCAGTACGACACCCGTGGACCTGGACCTCAAGAACGGCGCCGGCAACATGGACATGGACCTGAGCGATACGATGGTGCGCACGCTCACCGTCGACTCAGGAGCGTCCAGCACAACGATCAAGGCCTCTCCGCATGCGATGACCAGTCTGAACATCAAGGCGGGCGTGGGGTCGGTCAACATCGACCTCACTGGTGACTGGAAGAACAGCGCAGATGTACAGGTCAACGGTGGAGTCGGCAGTATCAAGCTGGTCGTCCCCGCGAACGTCGGCGTCACCATCGACGCGCAGCGAGGTCTTGGTTCCATCGACGCGAATGGCTTCACCAAAAACGGCAGTACCTATCGCAACGCTGCCTGGGGCACGACGGCCGTCACGTTGAACGTCGACTTGAAAGTCGGTGTGGGTTCGGTGGCCATCACCCAGAAGTAGCAGGTCCTCATTGCAGAAGACTGGGGCGGGGCGCGGGAGATGTCTCCCGCGCCCCGCTTTTCCTGTCTCTTGCATGCCCCTGCACGCCTGTCCCCGTGTTCGTCGTTCCCGCGAAGGCGGGAACCCACACTCCAAGGGACATGCATGGACTCCTGCTTGCGCGGGAGTGACGGATCGACAGGCCACCGCTCGAAATCTGCTTGATGACACTCTCGGCGACTTCGTGAAGCAACCGGAGGTGGGGGGCATGGCAATCCGGCGATGCTCTGCTATGATGACAGAGTTTTCAGTGTCTGGTGCAATAAAGGTGTACGCCCTCTTCGTGCTGGGATTACGGTCCCGGTGCCATGGGAGTTGCCACGGAGCCCGGCACAACGGAGGTTTTCAATGGGAAACGGAACGCCCAGAGTAGCCTACTTCTGCATGGAGTTTGGGCTGCACGAGAAGCTGCACATCTACGCCGGGGGGCTGGGCATCCTGGCGGGTGACATCCTGAAGGCAGCAGGGGACACCGGACGGCCGATGGTTGGGGTCGGCATCCTGTGGCGCCAGGACTACACGGAGCAATTCATCGATGAGTACGACCGCCCGTACGACAGCTACCACGAGTACCGGTATGACTTCCTGGAGGACACGGGCGTCATCGTCACTGTGCCTATCCGGGACGAACAGGTGCGCGTGAAGGTATGGAAGTGCACCGCCTTTGGCAATGCGCCGCTGTACCTCCTCGATACGTACCTTCCGGACAACCTGGCCTGGAACCTGACGGGGCAGCTGTACGGCTGGTTCGAAGAAGAACGCATCGCACAGGAGATGATCCTCGGCATCGGTGGCGTCCGCGCGCTGCAGGCGCTGGGTATGGACGTGGACGTCTACCACTTCAACGACAGCCACGCCGTGTTTGCTGGCGTCGAACTGATCCGCCAGCAAATGACGAAGGACGTGCCCTTTACGGACGCTCTCTTGTCCGTGAAGCAGCACATCGTGTTCACGACGCACACGCCGGTGCCTGCCGGCAACGAGGCGCACAGCCATCGAATTCTGCAGTACATGAGCTCGTACGACGGACTCTCCCGCGACCAGATCGTCCAGCTGGGCGGTGACCCGTTCAGCATGACTGCCGCGGGGTTGCGCCTGTCCAAAAGGACGAATGCAGTCTCGCAGCTGCATGGCCACACGGCGCGTGAGATGTGGAAGCTCATCCCCGGAGGCATCGACATTCTGACAATCACGAACGGTGTCCACAACGGTACGTGGCAGGACGACAGCATCCGACAGGCCCATTCGTCGGGAGGGGACGTGTGGGCGGCTCACAGTGTGCTGAAGCGTGCGATGATTGACGACATCGAGCGGCGGAACGGGGTCCGGCTCGACGAGAACGTCCTGACCATCGGGTTTGCCCGCCGCGCCACGCAGTACAAGCGCAGCGACCTCATCTTCTCGAACAGGGAGATCATCGGGGACCTGCTGCGCAACCACAGGATTCAGATTGTGCTGTCTGGTAAAGCGCACCCCAACGACTTGGCAGGGAAGGCGACCATCACGAACCTCGTACGCATCGCCAGGGAGTATCCTGGCAGCGTTGTGTTCCTGCAGGGCTATGACATGGCTATCGGCAAGATGCTCACGCGCGGGTGCGACGTCTGGCTCAACAACCCGGTGCGGCCGATGGAAGCGAGCGGCACGTCAGGCATGAAGGCTGCGATGAATGGTGTCCTCAACCTGAGCACGCTCGACGGGTGGTGGCCCGAGGCCTGTGACCACGGCGTCAACGGCTGGCAGTTCAGCGGGGGATACGAGGGGTGCGACTGCGACAGCGTGGACGTTGCCTCGCTGTATCAGGTGCTGATGGGCGATGTCATACCCACCTATGAGAACCGGCGGGACGCATGGGTCGGCATGATGCATGCCAGCATCGAAATGGCACAGTGGCGGTTCTCGGCTGCGCGCATGTTGCAGGACTACTACGAGAGGATGTACGCCTGACGGCGTCGCTCACGGTACTCGCAGTGCACGAAGCAGGGAGGGGCCGACGAGGCCCCTCCCTGCATTTCGTCTATGCCAGCTCGGTCGCCCGGACCATCTGCTGTCCGGAGAGCCTGAGGAAGACAGCGCTCCAAGCGATTTCAACGGTAGGGATGGCCCAGACGAGCCCGACGCCCAGGCACAGAGTTCCAAGGATGATGACACCCATGGACGCCAGCTTAAGGCCGAACAGCTCTCCCTTGTGCCCGTCTGTCGCGGCAGCGCTCATCTGCAATGCCTCGACGGGGCCTGCGCCCTGCGTCACCATGTAGTGCCCGTACATGCAGTAGCGGAGTGCCCAGATGATGCCGGGGACGACCAGCAGGACCATGCCGACACTGACGATAAGGCCGTACAGGAGTGTGCCCAGGATGAACCACTCCACGTTCTCCCATTTGAGGAAGAAGTCGCCCGCGGTCACGTCCTCGCCGCGTGCGGCCTTCACCGAGCCATTGATGATGCCCATCCGTATCCACGCAGATACGATGTAACCCATGATACCGAGGACGACAGCCGCAATGACGATCCCCTGCCCCTGTGGTCCCATATCGTGCCACCAGAGATGCAGACTGCGGCCGCCTTCAGCCCCTTCACGCCACGTCACTGCGACGTTCAGGACCCACTGCAGCAGGACCGCGGGCAGGAAAGCCCAGACCCACAGACGTGCCTTGTTCCACCCATACCGTATCGACTGGAGTATCATTTCCACAGCTCCTTGTTCCAACTTGCAGCGTGATTTGTGTCCACACTACACCATAGTCTACAGCTGTCTGCCCTCAAAGGTTACGGCCGGCCCCCTCTGTCGTTCCCGCGAAGGTCGGACTACCGCCCTGTCTGTCGTTCCCGCGAAGGCGAGAATCCAGTTCTTGGACAGGTATCGACTTCCACTTGCACAGCGTGATCGACGCGTGTTCCCAGTCGTTCACAATTCACACATAGTGGAACAGCGTTTGCTGCTATCCTCTACAAAACACCCTAGCATCCGGCAGTGGCGCTGGCGGCGAGGCAATGGGAGATGCGCATGACGATGCGGATGGAAACAGCTCAGACGTACGTCAGTGGCAGGCTTTGCCTGCCCGAAGGGTATACGCCCGCACTGTCGCTGCGGGAGACGGAACAGGCCATCAAGTTTATCAAGGATACGTTTCAGAACGGTCTTGCGGCCGCGCTCAATCTTGCGCGTGTTTCGGCGCCGCTATGTGTGACTGCCGCCTCCGGTCTCAACGATCACCTCAACGGCGTCGAGACCCCGGTCCGGTTTAGCATCCGGAGCATCGGTGAGGACGCCGAGATCGTGCAGTCACTGGCCAAGTGGAAACGTGCTGCCCTTGCCGACTACGGCTTCGGCCATGGCGAAGGCCTTTACACCGACATGAACGCCATCCGTCCCGACGAAACGCTGGACAACCTGCACTCCGTGTACGTCGACCAGTGGGACTGGGAGCGCGTCATCGACGCCAGCGAGCGCACTGTCCCGTTCCTAGAGGGAATCGTGCGAGACATCTACGGTGTGCTGCTCCGCACAAACCAGCTTGTGTGCGAGCGCTACCCTTCAGTGCCGGCCCCGGAACTGCCTGACGAGCTGGCCTTCGTGCGCAGCGAGGACCTGGAGGCCGACGACCCCGACCACACCCCGCAAGAGCGGGTGGACCACATCTGCCGTGACTCGGGCGCAGTGTTCGTCATCGGCATCGGCGCGCCGCTGCGCGATGGCAACCCCCAAGACGGGCGCGCGGCTGACTACGACGACTGGTCGACGCCCACGGACGAGACACATCGCGGCCTCAACGGAGACCTGTTCATCTGGAACCCCCTCCTGGGTTGTACGTTCGAACTCTCGTCGATGGGCATCCGTGTAGACCCGTCTGCCCTGCTGCGTCAGCTTGAAGCACACGGCGAACTCGCCAACCGGGACCTTCCATACCATCGCCGCCTGCTTGCGGGCGACCTGCCCCTGACCATCGGCGGCGGCATCGGACAGTCGCGGCTCTGCATGCTGCTCCTGCACACCGCGCACATCGGCCAAGTCCAGTCCGGCATCTGGTCCGATGCCATGCGGTCTGCCTGTTTCGCTGCAGGGATACCGCTGCTCTAGAACGGACGCGTGAAGCGCTACCCGGCCAGAGCGCTCCGCGCAAACTCCTCTGCCCCGTTCAGGTCCTGAGCGTCGGGGTGGCGGCGGTTGAAGAGCAGGAACTTGCCCAGGCAGAAGTAGCACTTGTCTGCCACATGGACTCCCCGCCGTGTCAGCAGGTCCTTCATGATGCCTGTTGCCTTGTCCTCAAAGCCGGTGCTGAACACGGTCACCTGCTTGACGAGAGCGGGGTCGAGTCCCTCGATGAACTTCTTGACGGATGGGTCGATGTCCTTGGCATGGATCGATGCCCCCAGGAACAGCATGTCCACGGGCTAGTCAACCGTCGCTGTATCCACTGGCTCCGCCACGTAGCCCACCGCACGTGCGATCGTCTCGGCAACCCTCTTCGTGTTGCCTGTCGTGGACTGGTACGCTACTCTGACACGCATGATACCTCCTTTCCTATGTTCACATCTGGCTTCACAAGGAAACTCCACAGCTGCATCGATGGCAAGCGCTCAGGGCTGTGCCCGAATACCTTCGGGTCCCCTCAGGCGAGATACCAGGTAGTTTAGAGATATCTTCGCCGATATTCCAGAGCATTGTCAAGACCGGGACGCGCGCTGACCGTGTTTCCATCTTTCTGGAATGCATTGGGGTAAGACGGTTCGCCGCGCTATAATAAATACAGAGGTTGGGCGCAGTAGGTACTCCAGAACGAACAAGATCGCCAACCCACGAGGACACCAAGTGAGTCCAGATCAGAGACATAGGAGATGGACATGGAAACGAAAGTCGTCAACGTGATCGAACCTCTTGGCAGTCGAGGAGAGGCACTGCTCAAAGCGAACATGGCGGATGGAGAGACGATCCTGGTCAAGCTCAAAGGGTCGTTTGGTGAGGCCTTCGTGGTGACAGACAGACGTATCTACGTCCTGAAGTATGGGTTCATGGCAGGCCGTACTTTTAGAGGTCAATGCACTGCTTATCGTTTCAACCAGATAACCGGGCTCGAAAGCCGCAAGACACTGGTTACAGGCGTCGTAGAGGTCCTGACCGCTGCAGACAGGAACACTGACAGCAAGACCTTTTGGGGTGTTGGGAAGATGAGCGCGATTCGGGCCGACAACACGGTAGCATATAGTTTGATGTTCCAGGGTGCGTCGTTTCAGAGAGGTTTCTCTATTGCACGCGAGGCGATCCAAGAAGCTGTGAGTGCAAGCACGGGTCAGGTCGTCGGACAGGAGGGCGTTGCGGACGAAATAGGGAAGCTTGCCCTGCTGCGAGACAAGGGCACCTTGACCGAAGAGGAGTTCCAAGCGAAGAAACGACAACTTCTTGGTCGGTGAGCTTTACGTCAGAGGAATGAATGCTATGTATTGCCGTGATTGCACAGGAGAAGTGACGAATCCGCGTGGCTTGTTTGTGAGCCGCGCGGATAGCATTTGATTTGAGTGGAAGTTGCTTATTCCAGTGCAGATTGACCGGTGTACAGCTGAAAGTACCGACCTTTTTCAGCGAGCAGGCTGTCGTGGTTGCCGCGCTCGATGATCTCACCGTGTTCCAGGACGATGATGGCTTTGGCATTATGGACGGTGGAAAGACGGTGAGCAATAACAAACACTGTTCTGCCTTCCATGAGTGCGTCCATGCCCTGTTCAATCAGGCGTTCAGTGCGCGTGTCAATGGAGCTCGTTGCCTCGTCGAGGATCATGACAGGCGGGTCGGCGACGTAGGCGCGGGTAATCGCGAGCAGTTGGCGCTGCCCCTGAGACAGGTTGCCACCATCGCCCGTAATGACAGTGTCGTATCCCTGTGGCAGGCGACGAATGAACGAGTCGGCGCTGGCGCGCTTTGCAGCCAATCTGCAGTCGTCGTCCGTGGCATCAAGCCGTCCATACCGGATGTTGTCCATGACCGTGCCTGTGAACAGGTGCGTGTCCTGCAGCACCATGCCGAGGGAACGGCGCAGGTCACTCTTACGGATCGTCTTGACGTCGATGCCGTCGTAGGTGATGGTCCCTTCCTGCACGTCGTAGAACCGGTTGATCAGGTTAGTGATCGTCGTCTTGCCCGCGCCGGTCGAACCGACAAAGGCGATCGTCTGACCAGGTTTTGCATACAGCGAGATGTTTTTGAGAACAGGGGTGACCCCGTCATACGAGAAAGTGACATGGTCAAACCGGACATCTCCTTTGAGAGGCACAAGTGTATGCCCATTGTCTCCCGGGACACTCCACGCCCACTCATTGGTCTTGGTAGTCTCTGGAGCCTCCACGACAGTGCCATCTTCCGTGCCATCTTCCGCGTACGTGACATTCACGAGTGTGACTGTTCCGTCATTGACCTCGACCTGCTGATCCATGACCTCAAAGATGCGTTCTGCGCCTGCGAGAGCGGCGAGCACAACGCTCAACTGGTTTGTAGCCTGGTTGATGGGTTGGGCAATCTGGTAGGAGTACTGAAGGAAAGCGACCAGTGAACCGGTGTCGAGACGTCCAGCGATAGCAAGTATCCCGCCTACGATCGCAACCGTTGCGTAAAGGATACGGCCGAGGTTTCCCATAACGGCCATCACTACCCCGGACAGGAAGGTCGCGGTGGTCGCGGATGAACGGAATTTGTCATTAAGGCCTGCAAATTCGCTGCTGGCTACCTGTTCATGTCCAAACACCTTAACAACCTTTAGACCATCCACCATTTCCTCGATGTAGCCGTCGAGGGTGCCCAGGGAACTCTGTTGCATCCGGAAGTAGACCGTGCTCTTCTTGCTCAGACTGACGCTCAGGAAAATCATGAATGCCAGGATGACCGCGGCGACCGCGAACAAGGTGGGGCTCAGTACCAGCATCATGACGAGCGTTCCAACGAATACGAGAATGCTGGAGATCAAACTGACGACACTTTGCTCGATTGCCATTTCGACATTATCCATATCGTTGGTGAAACGGCTCATCAGTTCACCGTGCGTATGCGTATCGAAGAACTTGAGCGGCAAGTCCTGCAGCTTCTCGAAGAGGTCCTTGCGCATCAGATTGGCGGTCTTCTGCCCGATCGTGACCATGACGCGGCCTTGAAAGTACGAAGCGACCACGCCGACCAAGTAGATGACGGCCAGGACGGCAAGGGCAACTGCCAGTCCCCTGAAGTTGCCGGGGAGGATATAGTTGTTGACCAGTGGTTTCAAGAAGTACGATCCGGCAAGCGCGCTGCCAGTGCTCATGATGAGCATGATGCAGACGACAATCAGGGCATATTTGCTGCTTCCAAAGTATGCCAGAATACGGCGTGTTGTTGCCCCGACATTCTTGGGTTTCTGGAATGCCATGCGGGGACCGCCGCGCATGGGTATGATCGGACGCTGTTGTTCAGCCATTGACGACCACTCCTTCCATCTGTGATGCGCAGATTGCCTGATAGGCTGGATTGTTTGCAAGGAGCTCAGCGTGGGTCCCAATCCCGACGATGCGGCCATCATCGAGCACGATGATCTTGTCGGCCTCCTGCACCGAGCTGATGCGCTGGGCGATGGTCAGGATCGTCGTGTCCTTGAGATTCTCGCGGAAGGATGTGCGGATCTTTGCCTCTGTAGCCGAATCCACAGCGCTGGTGCTGTCGTCCATGATCAGGATGTGCGGCTTCTTGAGGAGCGCGCGCGCGATGCACAAGCGCTGTTTTTGACCGCCCGACACATTGACGCCGCCCTGCCCGAGGTCGGTGTCGTAGCCATTCGGGAAGCTCATGATAAAGTCATGGGCTTGGGCATTCTGTGCGGCTTCCTCGATCTCCTGCTGTGACGCAGCTGCATTCCCCCACATCAAATTTTCACGGATGGTGCCGGAGAACAAGACGTTCTGCTGAAGAACGACACCGATCGCGCTGCGCAAGGTCGCAAGCTTGTAGTCGCGGACGTCAACGCCGTCCACGAGGACCTGCCCGTCAGACACATCATACAGACGTGGGATCAGGCTCACCATGGTTGATTTGCCAGAACCTGTACCGCCGACAAGCGCAACGAATTTGCCCGGCTGGATAGTAACGTTGATGTCCGACAGGACGTTTTCGCCCTTGCCGGTTGCCGCGTATTTGAAATTGACATTACGGAACTCAATGGCGCCGTGCTGGACTGTCGGTTCTTCTACATCGGCAGCAGCGTCGGCTGCCAGAGCCGGCTCCTTGTCGGCGATGCTGGGTATCATGTCAAGCACTTCAATGATGCGCTCAGCGCTTGCTCTTGCACGAGCGAGCATCATAAGGACCGTTGAGACCATAAGGACGCTCTGGAGGATCAGCATGACATAGCTGATGAAGCCGGCCAACTCTCCTGTGCCCAGCTGCTGGTTTCCGACCATGCGACCTCCAAACCAGATGACGGCAATGGTAGCCGCGTTGAGGACGAGGAGCATCATTGGCATGATGGTGATGACAAGGTTTCCGGCCCTGATGGCTGTATCGCTGAACTCGTCACTGGACTTCTTGAACTTGGTCTTCTCATGAGGGCCACGAACAAAGGCTTTGACAACGCGGATGCCGATCAAGTTTTCCTCGACCGTGCCGTTCACGGCATCGATCTTTGCTTGCACTGCCTTGTAGAATCGTTCTGCTTGTCCCACGATAAGCGAGATCCCTGCTACAAGCACGGGAATAGCGATGAACAGAATGATTGCAAGCTTGGCGTTAATGGCGATGGCAAAGACGAGTGCACAGATCAACATGAGCGGCGCTCGCATCAGCATGCGCATGCTCATGAGCAGCGTGTTCTGAAGCTGCAACACGTCGTTTGTGAGACGTGTAACCAGGGAGGCAGTACTGAACGTGTCAATGTTTGAGAATGAGAATGACTGAACCCTGTCAAACAGCGCCTGGCGTAGATTGGCGGCATATCCCTGGCTTACGACTGCTGCAAGTCTGTGGTTTAGCGAGCTAAACAGCATGGCAACCAGTGCAAGGCCGATCATCAGAATACCAATTTGAATAATGTATTGCAGATTCAATGCCGGGATGCCATTATCGACGATCTTCCCCATCAAAAATGGCATAGAAAGCTCACAGACAACATCGAGCATGACGCAGAGCGGTGACAGGATGATCAGCGACTTGTAGTTGCCAATGTAGCTCCACAGTTTTTTGATCACGTTGTTTCCTCCTGCTTCATGAATGTAGGCAATTGGGCGCCCATGGCCACAAGGTTTTCGATCATGCGGCGATAGCTGCCTTCCAACTGTTTTCGTTCTTCTTCCGAGAACCCCTTGAAGGTGCCTGCGTCAACATGCTGAAAGGCATGAATGCAATCATTGACGAGGTGTAACCCCTTGCCGGTGATGGCTAGGTGATTGCGTCGCAGATCGTTTGGGTCGGTTGATTTGCAGACAAGCCCTGCTCGCTCCATGCGCCTGATCGAAACGGCAACGGTCGCAGGACTGACGCCTAATGCCTCCGAGAATCCTTTCTGGTCACACTCGGCGGCGACATCATGATTCCGCAGCATGAAGAGGATCGTCGGCTGCCCGACCTTGCCAAGGCCCCGGCTGTCCATTTCTTTCTTCAGGCACCGCCGGTGCATCTTGTTCACCGCGCGAAAGAGCACTTCCAGATCGTCTGTGGAATAGCCTAGTTCCTTTTCCTGTTCGTGTTTAACATCCATAAGCTGGTTCACCCCACTATTTCCGTGTCGGCTAATCATTAGCCGACATACTAATATGCAATAGTATAGACCGACTTCACCTATATCAAAGAGGTTTGCTCCACACAGTTTTCATACTCTGATGACGACGGTGAATATTGAAGGCGGCTTCCAGACATCAGGTACGGAAGCGGCGAGATGAAAAGCCATGGCTCGGCGTTCGTCATTGAGCACCGTGGCTCCTTTCTGTCACTGAATCGTGCTTGGAGTCGCGCTTTTCCTCCTGTGAGATTCCACGAACAGTCCTAGTATCAGCCCGGCAACCAGTCCTGCGATGCCGGAAAGGACAACCCAGATGGAACGGCGGGTTTCACCGGCGTGCTCAGTCGTGACAGCCTTTGCGACAGTCCCATCTGCAGCGTAGGTGACCATTGTCACGGACGGAGTCTTGCCACGGGTCTGTTGTACCAAATCGAGGTTGTGCTGCAGCGTCTTGTCGATCTCAGAGTCCTTGATCCAGGACAGGGTGCCATATGTGGCAACGATCTTCTTTAGCTCTGTCTCAACCTTGTCACAGAGGGCGTTTGCCATCGGGACGTCGGGATTCAATGTGACAGTAGCGCCGCGGTCAGCATCGAAACTGATAGTTGGACCAATCGCCTGCAGCCATGTAGTGGTGCCGGACTGCATGGAAGAACTGAGAATAGCATCATAGGGATAGTTGAACTCCATGCTCGACATCTTGGTCGGCGCCAGGATACCGACGCAGTTGTCCACTGCCGCCTTTAGTATCTTCTGGAATTCCTCTGCAGTTCTGACTTCCGATAGAGTCAGAACAACCAGGTAGTCATTGGGGTCCTTGTCCGAGAACCCACACTGGATGAGGCCATTGTTGTTGTCCTTGACCAGCCCCGTCATGTTGTCGATTTCGGGCGGTGTCTTCCAGTTGGGTTGAGACGACACGGTATTACTGTAGACAACCAGGACCTCCGACGGGGGCAACGTCTGGTGCAGGATGATGCGCGCACGCCAAGCGGGGCCGCCGACGATCGTGTCCATCTTTTGCTGTTGAATCTCAATGCGCGGTACGATCGACACACCGACCAGCAGGCGTGGATTGACCCAGGGGCTGATGCGTGCCAAGACTGTTTTCAGCAGTGCCTGATACGCATCGCTCTCCAGGACTCCTGCCTGCTTGGCATAGACCTGGGACTGGTCCAGTTCGTGGATCGCGCTCAGGCTATACCCGCCGGACATCGACTCGCCTGCCATGTTGACGGTCAGCCACGGCAGCAGGCGCTTCTCCTCCACCGATGGCTTGGTGGTCGAAAGACCCGCAGTGAGCAGTTCCTGATAGATGTCGTGTGCTCGCATCGACAGACCTGTTTCCCACCGGTCGACGCCATTCAGGAAATCACCTGTAACTCTATAGTATGAGAATCGAATATCATATGCCACCCTGAGTAAGCGCGCTTTGGCGCTTCCATGTGCACAGTGGTTGAGCGCGGTTAGCAGCGTTCGCTGGACGTAATCTGCGTATGCACTACTCTGAAGGCCACGGACAAACCCTAGTGAAGGTAGGGGGCCAGTGCTCTCCATCATGTCGCCGGGATATTTGCCGACGGTGTCGTCTGGCAGCAACGCCATCGCATAGCGATACCAGTCCGCCTCGGCGCCGGTCCGTTCTGCAGCGTCCTCCAAGGGATGCACACTCTTCCAGAACCCTGGGTACATGCTCTCGATTTCTATGTCCTGCTCCGGCTCGTAATTTGTGAAGTGCCACAGGATATGGTTGCCCTGTGTATGGTATCCCGCCGGCTGGACCGACAGGAGGTCGGGGAACACAGGTTCACGGCCGAAGTTCACGTCAATGGTCAGGTCACCGATGCCCCCCTTCCACAGCCGTCCTGTCTGCAGGACATAGAGGAAGTAGCCATTGCGGGGGAGGATCGTATAGGTGGCATCAATGATACGTGTTTGACCGGCGGCAAACGGTATCTCAAAGGTGTTCCACTGATCATACGTCAGCTCGCTGCTGCCAGTTGGCTGTTCGTTATCGAAGGGGCTTGTCGTGACTGCTGTCCCGTCCATGGTTACCTTGAAACCATAGTCCCAGAACCCAAACCCGCTGAGATGCTCTCGCCCCAAGGGAAAGCCCATCTTCTGGACCACTGCTTTCCCTTCGTTCCTGAACCAGAACCGCGCGTGGACGCCGACAGTCCCGGCACGATGGTTGGCTATCGGATCGATCTGGTTTGTGTAGTCGATTGTCAGCACTTCGCGCGTCATCCGGATATCACTGCTGGTCGTGGGCACCAGCATGCCTGCAGAGAAGTAAATGGGACCGCTGTCAGCTATGGCGACTGCCGGTATCCCCGTGCACAAGAGCACTGAAATAATAAGTACAGACAACACAAGCCTGTTCTTTCTCATACTTCCCTCCAACACGTACTTTCAACCAGATCGGTGGACTGGAACCCGGTCGCCAGCGCCGTCAGCGCGCCGTATCGTACAGAGTCGCAACAGTCCCTCATGCATATCCCCCACCACCCCAATCATAGATCAGCCACGATGACGTTTCGTTGTCTCTTTTGAGAAGATACTCCCAAGTAGTCCTTCCCTCATTGAGCGATGAACTCTTTCCTTTCTTATATTTGAGGTCGAACACTACTACAAACACTTTTGTGCCCGCTTCTCTTGGTTGTCTCTCGCTGATGCTTATCAACTTCACATACTCTATCGCATCAAAGCTCCAATCTATACCCTTTTTGTTCGGAGTCATGCGTTTTTCCATTTCAGTGATATTCTTGCCATTCCAATATTTGAAGTACTCCTCGACCACCTGTTTGGCGGCCATGGAAGATGGTTCTTGCTCGAATTGATCACTGGGAGCGTAGAAGAAGGACTCATCCCCCGCGGTTTTCTTGAACTCGTACGCAGTAGGAACGTAGATGAGAGGAACACTCTGCCATTGAGGTTGAAGAACTCCTGAGATCGTATATGTCTGCCCTTCAATGATCTCGGGATATCCCGTGCCACCATAGGCAATGGTACCGTCAGAGAACTTGTCTGCCTTTTCTGAAAGCGGCTGACAGAGGTAGAGGATGACAGACAGGTGACGTTGCGAGCTCTGCCCGGCAAGACTCACCAGGGCAGTGGTATCTGCCCAGACAATTCTGGTGTCAATAACGTCAGTCACTGTGAAAGTAGCCGACAGATCCATTATGTAAGGACTCGTCCCATCCAGAACAAAAGCGGGAACGAGACCTTTGTACCCGGTTGCTCCATTCTCAACCTGTATTTCCATGTTGGCGCCATAAGGCACATCAACCGTCCCGGTGACTTTGGGTGCGCAACCTGTTGCCAATAGAACCACTGCAAGCAAGATGCTCAGGAATGTGATGATCCTTGAAGAGGATCGTGATTTCGTTGTTTTCATGTTGTATGCCTCCAACGCATACTTCGCCTGCGACATTGCGCACTCGGCCACCCAGCTCATGCCTTCGGCTGAGTCCCTCCAACCACATCGTCAATGAGCCATGTGCCATTGACATTCTTGAGCGTGAGTGTGATGGGTTTTTCTCCTGCATTTTTGCCCTCAGCCGTCTGGAGGCTTGTCATCAGGATGATCTTCCCGTTTACCGTGTAGGACGTGTTGTCCAGCTTTTGCACAGAGTCGATTTTGATGGTGTCCGGCCATGGTGCCTTTGTATCAGCAGGTTTTCCTGGAACAGTTGACGTATCATTCATAAATTTCTCATATAACCTGTCAGTAATGAATCGTTTCAAATTGGAATCAATTCTTTCTCTAGTACCTGGGTCCAGCTGGGCTGCGAGCAAGTTATCAGGGTCACGAAGGTCTCCACCGTACAACACGCCGTAACTCTTGTTATCGGACAACAGAACCATTTTGTAGTCTTGTCCGTCCTTTGCATGGAACACTTTCACCCCGTTGACGACGCGCACACCGATACCCGCTTCTGCAGCCCGCGTTGCCAGCGGCCTGGGATCTTCATTTGGAACATCTCTGAGGCGTGCGCCGAACTCGCCCACGACCTGGTAGATGGCGTTGATGTCTGCTTCATTCGGGGGAGACGTTGTGGACGGTTTAAACAAGAAATATCCGCCAACAGAGATGACGAGAAGCAACACTACCCCGACAGCGACAAACCTGACTAGTCCGTTAGTATTCATGCTATGCGCCTCCAACGTACCCTTCTAGCAAGAGCAACATCTATTGCCTTTGCAGGTGTATGGTTTCGGTACCACCCTTCCAGGTAATGGTGAGGACTAGTCCATATTCAAGTTGCGGCTCGGAGATAAGAGCATTTGTGTTTTGAATCTTCCATGGATTGAACGATCCAGACTCATCTCCTTCCTCGATCATCCCATGCAATCCAGCGAGCTGAAACTGTACCTCCGTGACCTCACCCGGGGTGCGGGTCCACCATGCTTTAAGCTCATCAAAGGAGCTCGTGCGAAAATCTCTGTCCAGCTTTTGCACATGAACAACGTCCTCCGCTTTCCAGTGCGCGGAGGAGCCGGCAAGCGTCGTTGTTTTCTCAGGGAGAAGCAAGAAAAAGTACAGGCATACGACGGCAAACATGACCAATAGAGACGCCCAGATGATCGTTGCTGTTAGCTTTCTGTTCTTCACGAGGCCCTCCAACACGTGCTGTCACTAAAAGCGGTGGACAGGAACCCGGTCACCAACGCTGTCAGCGCGCCGCATCCATACGGCCCGCAGCGGAGGTCATACCTCCCACTACAAAACACAGTGAAGCTCCATGAACTCAGAGCGGCTCGAGGTGCTACGGAGCCTTTGCAGCCCCAGCTATGGATTCGGCACTGGCATAAGCTTGTGCAACGGTCACCCAGGCAGAACGCATGTTCTTGAAGTACTGAGCTGCAGGAACGAAAGCGCTCCCCCGTGGCGGTCCTTCATCCGCGTATACTTGAAGAGAGCTGGCATCGATGTTGCCCGCAAGATCTACATCTGCAACAACCTTGATCAGATAGCTTGTCTCCGTGGGTGTGTTCATGGCAGATTCAATGGTGTTGCGCCAGTCAGCGATGTCGTCTTCAACAGCCTTCCTGGCGGCAGCAGAGAGCGCAGCGCCGTGATCACGAAGATACTGAAGCTCTCCGACGATTATCGGTTGTGTATCGGGATCTCCGCTATTCATGGCATTCAGCGTTCCGAGGAGCATCATAACTTCCATCTTGCCTGACTTAACCTGTTTGCTGGCGACCGTGATGACAGGCTCAGCAGTCAGGTGATGATCCCCCGCTGCCTCTGCCTGTTCAGCAAAGGAACGCGCGGCGGTGAGAAATACCTGCTCATCGGCGCTGCCCGTTGATGTCCCCGTAAGGGTCGTATAGCCCTCGAACAAATCGACTGAGGGGAACGATAGAACTCCCCGTGCGTTATCGACGGCAACAGGTGTTCCACGGTGTCCTTGACCATCAAAGCTGGTGATTGAAGTCGCGTCAGCATAAAGGTTGCCGATGACTTCTCCCGAGGATGATATGGCATAGTACATGGTGGTGTCCCAGGTAACATCCGGATACCCAATGATCAGTATGCCGCCATCACTTGCCAGTGAAGCCTGGAGCGGTGCTTGTATAGTGGTTGGTCCTTCACGACGGAGCCTCTCAAGAAGCGTATTGATCTTCTCTGGAACTGTCACCGAGGGCGCGGCTGCTGACGTGTCAACGCAGTAGATCTTTCCATGCGCATGCGTGAAGTAGAGGAGCGGACCAATGCGCGCAAAACTTGCGCTCTGCCCTTCGATAAGGTCTGTCCCGTGCCCAGTCGTATCGGTGCACTGCACCAAGGTTGCTTTCCCGTTGTCCATATGGAGGAGCAGAAGAGAGGTTGTCATTCTGTCTTTCCATCCCACGGCTAAGACAAATCCGCTGTTTGTACTCCCGCTCCCGTACACAACGGTAAGCTGTGACAGTCCAGAAGGAACCGGCACAGTCAGTGTCTGTGCTTGGGACCCAGTAGCGAGGGGAGACTCTGTGGTCGGGATGGTCAGGCCGTTCAGCGTCTTCTGCGAGGAAAGAGGAACAAGTTCATGTGGAACGGTGACAAAAGCGTTCTCTCTTGGAGCGTACCAACGGGAAAGACCCGGGCTTAGATAAGCGGAAGAGGAATGCTGTGTTCCTTCGGGCGGCACGAGGATTTGAGCGTTGTCTGATGTTGC
>NZ_QXIY01000046.1:1458-8226 GCF_003570995.1 Candidatus Cryosericum septentrionale | reverse complement strand
CTACTGTAGTCCCAGACCTGAACAGCAAGAAGGGGCGTGCCGGAGGACCAGTACAGGGGATAGGTAGAATACTTGCCGTTCACGTGCACAACGGGCGTCTGAGAGTTTGTGACCGTATTTTGTCCGATATTCCACACGAGAGGAACTGCATCATAGTCAGGGGACGGCTCGTCCATAGGCAGGTTGCGGGTCGCGTACCTCATCATGTGGATTTGGACATCCTTCACAGCGGTCTTCGGGGTGCAGCCAGTTGTAAGGCCAATCGCTGCGACCAGGGCTAGAACCAATACCGTACGTGAACTTCTTCTCATTTCATGCCCCCAACCGCAGATCTCGTGCAGGAAGAGTTGTCATGTCACGTCCTCAATAAGCCATGTGCCATTGACCTTCTTGAGTGTGAGCGTAATGGGTGTCTCTCCTGCATTGCCGCCCTGCGTCATCTCAACGCTGGTCATCCCGATGATCTTTCCGTTTACCGTGTACGACGTGCTGTCCAGCTTTTGTACAGAGTCGATCTCAATGCGTTCTGGCCATGGGCTTGACACGGTTCTTCCTGGGACCTTCGATGTATCCTGCACGAATTCTTGATACAGTCGGTTGGTGATAAGTCGCTTCAGGTTAAAGTCCACTGCCGTGATGATGTCCTGTTTGGAGTCGGTCAGACTCACATCCTTGAGGCGTGCACCGAATTCGCCCACGACCTGGTAGATGGCGTTGATATCTGCTTCATTCGGGGGAGACGTTGTGGACGATTTAAACAAGAAATATCCGCCAACAGAGATGACGAGAAGCAACACTATGCCTATTACGATAAACTTGACGAATCTGTTAGTATTCATGCTATTCATCTCCAACACGTGCCTTCAACAAGTATGGTGGACTGGAACCCGGTCACCAGCGCCGTGCTACAAACAATTCCTCATTCCACCAGAACAACGCGAATGCGGGATTTTTGCTGAAGCTGCCCGTCGCCCGTCTCCCATTGCCATGGTGACATGAGTCTACACGTTCCCCTGGTGGTGCTGCAGCCAGTCCCCGCGGTCAAACAGTTTCAAGCGGATGGCGTCACCACCAATCCACAGTGCCATCCATGGAATCAGCATGCGCGCATCGCCACATACAGTGAGCTAGCCTCATGTGTGTCGTTGCGACGTTTTCGACCGGATATCTTCCATTTCCCGCGGCTCCAGAATCCTATCGTCGTTCACAGTCTACTGGCCCTTCAGCTGGGTACAGAGTTCAGTCACCCGCCCTGTTATGCCCGCGCGAACAGAGGGATCCCTCTCTATGATATACTGTCCGATATAGGAGGATGCCGTCTCAAGATTAATGGAGAGATTCTGCAGATAGGCGGAATCCTGTACCGTCAGCGTCCCTTCTTTGGCAACGCGTTCGGCAATGTCCTGAACGCTGGCAACCGGTCCATGGGGCGTCTGGGAACAGGCCAGACAAACATCGGTCATGAGTCGGGCCGCCTGGATCTCCTTGGAATCAACGGTGTCAAACATTGGATCCTTCTCATTCAGTGGCATCGCTGCTATGCCAATGTTCGCCATCGTTTCAAAGCGTCCTGCAATGGATCCTGCCAACTGACTCCTCGTGAGTGGTGTCAAGTATCCGGTCGAGGCTGTTAATATGCCTATGTCTCCCTGCAACTTTGTACTCTCACCCCGAACAAACTCGACGCCGTAGTTGTCGGCGGACATGATTCTGCCAAGGAGTTGATCTCTTGTCGGCAGTTGATCTCGGGTAGGCGTACAACCCATTGCCACAAGTACCACGGCAAGCAGAATGCTCATGAACGTGGCAATCATCGAATAGTGCCGTGATTTCGTTGTTTTCATGCCATGCGCTCTCCAACAGGTGCTTTCAATACAGGCCGTGGATAGAAAACCAATCACCAAAGCCGTCAGCGCGCCCTATCCATACGGCATCGCAGCGGAGATTATGCTCTCCAATGCAAGTATAAGGCTGTGGTGATGTTTTTGCTAATCGGCAGGACAGGAACTCCACAATACCAGAACTTTAGTTCGAACAGGCGTGAGGCCTCTCGGCCGACTCCAGATGGCAGAACGCGTAGCATAGACAGGCCAAAGGGACGATAGGCAGGGCTGGGATGTCTAGTCCTGGTTCAAGCGCGATCTTCCGTTGATGAACTGTCGTTCTATTTCTTACAGAAACACCTCAAAGAATCCGCGAAAGTGGGCTATAATTGACATATGGACTTGGATAAGCTTCAAACCACGTTAGAAGAGCTGGGACAACCTGCGTATCGTTTCAAGCAGATCAAGTTGGCCATATACAGAGACCTGAAGGAAGGGTTTGATACCATAGACAACATACCCCAGACATTGAGGCAGGATTTGGACCGGCTCTTGCCCTTCAACGAGCTCATCCTCAAGACGGAGCAGAAGTCGCTTGATGGTTCTGGTAAGAACTTGTTCTTCATTCGTGACGACCTCGCCATAGAGAGTGTTCTTATCAAACACGGAGACGGCAGTCGCACGGTGTGCGTCTCCACCGAGGCCGGCTGCCAGATTGATTGTTCTTTCTGCGCTACTGGACACCTTGGTTTCAAGAGAGTCCTCTCTCCGTCTGAGATCGCTGAACAGGTGCTGTCGTTTGCCCGCGAGCTGAAAGCCAAAGGAGAAAAGGTCACCAATGTGGTCTTTATGGGAATGGGGGAACCTTTTCTCAACTACGACAACGTCAAGAAGGCCATTCTGCTGCTGAACGACAAAGCTGGCTTCAATCTGGGACAACGACGCATCTCGGTTTCTACGAGCGGTATTGTTCCGGGTATTGAACGTTTTGGAGCTGAAGACTGGCAGATCAATCTAGCGATTTCTCTGCACGCTCCCGACAATGCCTTGCGTTCCAGGTTGATGCCCATTAACAAGACCTATCCCTTGGAGAAGTTGATGCCCGCTCTCGATGCGTATGTCGCGAAAACCAACAGACGACTCATGATCGAATACCTGCTTCTCGGGGGAATGAACGACAGTCCTCGACAAGCCGATGCCTTGGCCGATCTCATCCATGCTTACAGGGAGATTCTTCGCCTGAGCGTGGTGAACCTGATCATCTACAATCCCACCAAAGACAGTGATGGCCACTGGGACAAATTCCGAGCCCCAAGCCTAGCGGCCTTAAGAGGATTCGAAGAGATTCTGACGAAGAGAGAGATTGCCTGGACCCGTAGAGTCGGCTTTGGAAGTGATATCAGCGGAGCTTGTGGGCAATTGGCTGGTGAAGTGAACTCTACGCATTAATGCGCTGTCACAGTTTAGCCATAGAGCTTCTCTATGGTCTCAACCATTGTTTTGTTTCTTTTTCCGTCGTTACTATTTCTTTTGCAGAGATCCTTCTGGTGCCATTCTTGGTATTGTATTTCGTGTCACAAACAGGCGTGGCAACAGATATCAAGGGTGAGTTGTGCATTGATACTTACAAGTCCGGACTTCAGCCGGATCGCATGTCCGAATGTGTCCAGATCATTGTTCATGCGCTGGGAAAGACGTGGTTATTGCTCCCAGTTCGTGCATTTCTGACTCGAGTTTTCCCAATCCTTCCATGATCACGTCAAACGAGGGTTTGTTCCCAAAGAGCATGTCCTGCATACTGAGATAATCTTCTGCAAGTCGTGCCGTTGTCTCGGATGATGGCACGAGTCTTATCTTTTCCAGCGTAGCATCCTCGTATTGCGCCCACGACGAATGGTAGAATTTCTGGTTGAAGGAAGCTACTGTGTTGAGTAATTCCACGTCTGCAAGAGCCTCATCCATGGTGGGTGTTTGCGAGAGCATGTACAGGTCATAGTAATGTCGCGCATACCTCTCTGGAACCTTCCCTTTAACTCGGTGCGCTTCTTTGTGGAGGATGACAGCTTTCTCCCAGAATGTTCTCTTGGCCTGCACTGTCCGAATAACTGTGTCAGCTTGCTTAAATCGGCGCGGGAAAAATTCAGCGACATATGGCTGAATCGTTGTGTTCGTAAATGGAGTCCATGCAGCTAGAGCCCCGATTTCCAGTCGTATTTCTGGGATGACATACGAATCATGGAACAGGCGCGGATACGCAATGCAGATCGTCTGTCTGTCATCATTGCCGATGTGAAATCGAACTGATTCCCCAACGTATTTCTCTGCCAGGCTTTTAAGATTTGGCATGAGAGATGTGGCCAGGTACTCCTCAGTTTTCTCGTTAACCACATCATTGAATGCTTCTTGCTGCGTGTTCGTTCTCTTATCATAGGGTTCATCCCTGGAATACCCCAGCAACCGCCAATCAAGGATCAAATCTATGTCCTCAGAAAAGCGTCGTATGACATGGTACCCCTTGGATAGACTTGTACCTCCTTTGAAGCAAAAACGTGTCGCATCTTGGCTCTGATGGAAAAGGATATCCAGGAAGAAGCATACCCAGAAGTCCTTCTCCACGGTTGGCCCACTAATGTCCATATCTTTGGCCGTTTCGTCAAAGAGTAGTCTCCTATTGAATATGCTCTCGTTTACTATTTGGTACATGTCGCTGCCAAGATCTTCCTGACTTCTTCGACAACCCACACTCTGCTCATCTTGGATTCCCGAGCTAGTCTTTCCTTCTCGGCATCAGGCAATAGGCTGGCAATTTTCGTTCTCGCAGAATCATTCATTCCTGTCTTTCCGAGAGCCTTAATGGCTTCAATGATTAATGCACTCTTGGAGGAAATTCCCTCTATTTCTCTCGGTGGAACGTGCTTGAAATAGAGCTTGATCCTTCCTAACTCGACTTCCTTGTTTGTCCCGCTGCTGACGAAGTGGTACTCTACCGGAACCTGTGTCGATAGTCCTAGTGCGTTCAATGCAGTGTTTCCACTTGGCACAATTGTCCACTGATTCTTTCTTGCTATCTTTTTTGCAACATCAAGAGGGGACGCTTCCACTTCTCTCTCCAAGAAGGAGCTATAGTATGGGCTCTCGTAGATACCCTTATTCACGCGCAGCAACTTGCCTTCTGAGACCAATCTCAAGACAGCTTTCTTCACGGCCTCGTAATTGCCGGCAGCGTAAAAATCTGCCAGCATATAGACGCTTCTCTTATGACCGTGATTTATGTGGTCTTCAATTCTTTGCTTGATAGTATGTGGTTTCATCATCTCACCTCGTCCCTATTATTGTATAGAAATAGGGACAGAATACAACGGTAGTCGCCATACTTGGCGATTTGTGCAATAGACGCTGTTCTTATGACCACGTAGCATGCGGTCTTCAACGTTTCGCCTGGTAGCATCTAACTCTACTCTCTCTCCTTGTCCCTATTATTCTATACGAATGGGGACACATATCGCACACATCTCCTTCGGGAGGTCCGGACTCATTGGTAGAACCTTGCCGCGTTTGAAGACGCCTTCTGGTATTTGTCCTGCCTAGGGGTGGGACTGCTCGTATTCAGATCACTCTTCCAGCTGATTTCGGAAAGTCTTACGAGCCCCGTCTAGCATCTCGGTCCGCTTTCTTCGCTGTTATCAATTACACGACTCTATTTACCGATTACACGACTTAATTGCAAATTACACGACATTGCTGCCGGAACAGAATGCTGACGATCTGGTCAAGTTGATGACAAACGGAAGGGCATTTTCAGCCGGAAATGGCACAAACGTCAGTCAGAGAGCAATGTCATCGCGAATCAGGGAAATCGGCAACGAATCGGGAATTTGGAGGACGAACACGGTTTTTTGGAACGAACTGGCAACATGGATGGCGAAGTTGCGGCGGTCAGAGGAAACAGCGCAATCCCGGTCATTGATATTGACCGGGGTGCGTAATCACTTTATCTCTTACGACTTCGCTGTTATCGTAATGGTGTGCGCAGTCCCGTCCCATTGGACGTCCAGCCCGAGCGATTCCGCCACGAACCGGAGAGGGAGGAGAGTCCTCCCGTACGAGATGACCGGTACAACAGCGGGATTGGTGTCGATGCTGACCGACTTGCCGTCTATCTCTGCAGCGTTCTTTCCGATCCACAGGTTCACTGTCATGCCGTTCCTCACAACAGTGACCTTCTGCTGCGCCGCATCCCAGGCGATGCTTCCTCCAAAGACTTCAGTAATTATCCGTATGGGGATGAAGGTGCGTGAGCTGAAGATGTCAGGGGCTGCGTCGATTGGGACTTGCTTTCCGTCTACCGAGATCATCTTGCTCCCGAGCGTCAGCTTCATGATGTTCCCCGTGTTCATGACAAAAGAGGCCGTGACTGTCTTGTCGGTATTCATCGTGACGGTTTCAGGATTCTTCATGCCAGACAGGTCCCCTGACCATCCGGTGAAGGAATAGCCCGTGGCAGGAGTGGCGGTGAGAGTAACGGTTGTTCCGACTGTGTAGGAAACCGCATCGGGGGATCTGACGACGGAGCCTCCCGCAGAAGGGGATGTCACGGCCGTCAAGGTATGGGATGAGGACATGTTGTAGCTGAACACGCCGTGCCAGGTGCAGGCATATAAAGTAGCAGTAGCCGGGTTAACGACAAGGGACGTAACCCCTTGATGGAGACCGGTGTCCGTCCAATTGGCCCCACCGTCCGTCGAGCGGATGACGCCGGTATCGCCGGCAGCGTAGACGGTCATGGGCGTTGCGGGGTCAAGGACAATGGCGGAGAGGTCCCTGCCAAGAAGTGCATCGCCGGCGTCAAGCGCTACAGTCCACGTGCTGCTGCCGTCGGTGGAACGCAGGATTCGGCACGATGTTTGCTGATAGTAGGCATAGGCAGAGGCTGCATACATGATCG
>NZ_QXIY01000046.1:0-1351 GCF_003570995.1 Candidatus Cryosericum septentrionale | reverse complement strand
TGACAGGATTGATGGTCAAAGACTGAAATCGGTATTTGTGGTCGAAGCCGTTGTTCATGGCAGTCCAGTGGTCGCCGCTGTCCTTGGAACGGTAGACACCGCCGGCGGCATCTGCACCGTCAACATAGACATACAAGGTTGCCGGAGTGACCGGGTCAACGATGATGCGCAGAATTTCATAGACGGTCTTGAACGTTGTTTTCTTCGTCCACGTTGACCCACTGTCGTTTGATCGGAAGACTTCTTTTGCAGTGCACGCATAGAGAATAGTGGGAGTCTTCGGGTCGATGGCGATATGGTTGACAGAACCAATGGTGGACGTTGAGCTCGCCGTGTGCCATGTCATGCCACTGTCGTGAGAGTAGAGAACGCCATTGACGCAATTCTGATACATGATGGAGGGAGTCTTCAGGTCGACGATCATCTCCCCTACACTCTTTCCGCCAGTGAGGGCAACTGGGAAATTCACCTTTTTCCAGGTGGCGCCGCTGTTGGTGGAACGGAACAGCCCGGAATTGGTGCCGGCATACAGCGTCGTGGAGAGTCTCGGATCAACGACAAGCGAATTGGGTGTCTTGTTGGTAAGTCCAGCCTCTATGGCCTTCCATGTGTCACCCTTGTTTGTGGATAGAAAGATGTGGCTGTTGGCTCTGACGTACAACCTGGAAGGATTCTCTGGACTCATGGCCAAAGTGAGATAATCCAAACCGGTGAGGTCAAGGCTCAGCGCTTTCCAGGTAGCGCCGCCGTCTACACTTCTCAGGATTACATGCTTGGTGAACCTGTTTACATAACCAATCACATACATTGTGGTTGGAGTCAGCGGGTCGATAGCAACATAGGAAGCTGACGCTAGAGTAAAGTCTTTGCCTACTGCTTTCCAAGTCGCACCGCTATTCATGGAGCGGCAGACATAGGATTGGGTTATGGCGTACACCGTGGTTGGCGTCTTTGGGTCGACAGCAATCTGCCAGCATATTTGGTTTCTTGTCAGCTCAGAGTTTATGTCCTTCCATGATCCACCGTTGTTGACAGAGCGGAAGACGCCATTTCCATCGGTGCTGACGTACAGCGTGGTTGGAGTGAGGGGATCTATGGCAACGGAAGTGACGGACGGTTGTTCTGTCTGAGCAGGAATGATGCCGCACGCTGTCCAGGTGGTGCCACCGTCAACGGTTCGGAAGAGGCCTTCATTGGTGCCAGCAAACATCGTAGAGGGGGATTCCTGGCTAATCGCAAAGCAGGTCATGTTGCTGAAATTAGAAACGTTGCCCGTAGTGCTGGGTTCGCTGGAGAACTTGCCGTTAATGGCCGCCCAGGTCGCACCGCTGTCTTTGGAGCGGAACAAGCC
>NZ_QXIY01000045.1 GCF_003570995.1 Candidatus Cryosericum septentrionale | reverse complement strand
GTCAAGCTCCAGGGCTTTGTCATAACAGTGGATGGCATCTTCGAAACGCCCCAGGCTGTCGAGGCTGGCGCCTTTGTTGCTCCAGGAAGCTACATAGCGCGGGTCAAGCTCCAGGGCTTTGTCATAGCAGAGGATGGCCTCTTCGTAACGGCCCAGGCTATCGAGACTGCTGCCTTTGTTGTTCCATTCCCAGGCCTCAAGTTCCTTCGACTGCGGCGGAATGATCACTTCCCCGGTCTGATGCTGCAGCAGCGGCTCCAAGTTGTTCCGTACCTCTTTGAAAGTCTGGTATCTCTTCTCGGGTGACTTCTCCAGGCACCGCTGGATGATGGGGAACAGGGGCGAATCCAGCCGGGGCACGGGTGACTCGCGGTGAAGCTGCCGCATCGCCTGCCAGTCCGCGCCCATGGGGACAGGGAACGGTAACCGCCCACCCGCCGCCATCTGGTAGAGCACGATCCCAAAGCTGTAGATGTCGCTGCGCTCATCGCACCCGGCGGCATTGTCAAACTGCTCCGGAGCCATGTGGGTAGGGGCACCAAACCCTGTTCCGAGCATCGTCTGTCCAGATAGGCCGAATCTCCCCGGCTGAGCACTCAGACCGGCGGCGCGCATTGCCGGGGATCCACCGAGCACGCCTCCAAGGCCAAAGTCGGTGATCTTGGCGGTCTTGTCCTGGGTAATCATGATATTGGCAGGTTTGAGGTCACGATGAGCGCGCAGGCCTTTGGAGTAAGCGTACTCCATGCCGTGGCAGATCTGGATCGCCCAGCGTAGGCTCTGCGCCAGGTCGGGGGGCTGCCGCTGCAGGTAGCCTTCTAGCGAGTTCAGCCGCTCCTCATTTGGGGCGATGTATTCCATTGCGATGTAAAGCCTGCCCGACACTTCATCCACGAAAACGGCGCGTACCAAGTAGGGGTGGCGTCCCAATTCAACCCACACGCTCGCTTCCTTGTGGAAGCGCTTTCTGACGTCCTGGTCTGCAAGAAACTCATCCTTGAAGGTCTTCAGGGCATAGACCTCACCCGATTTGTGCGAATAGACCAGGTACACGACCCCAAACCCGCCCTTTCCGAGGATTCCATAGACCTGATAATCTTGGCCGATGAAATCCCTTTTCTTGTAGGGTGCTCCGGGTTGGAGGTCTTGCTTCGGGGTTGGCTTTGGCGCGACGCCTGGATTCGGTTCTGGTTCCGGCTGTGAGACCTGCTTGAACAACTTGCCAAACCAATTGCCAGAATCGCTCATGTTTGGTCTCTCCTTCTTCTATACTTTGCCATAGTACGGGTCACCAGGGGAATATTTGATAATCATATTTGTCTGACATTTCTGACGGACTCAGAGGAACAGGCGCGCCGCGCAGACGGTGACGTTGTCGTGGCCCTTGGGGCCCTTCGCCAGTTCGACGAGCCGGTCGACCGCGGCCTCCAGCAGACCGTACTGGAGGATTTCTGCGATCTCGGCGTCGGTTACCGCCGTCACCAAGCCGTCGCTGCACAGCAGCACGGTGTCCCCGGGGGCAAACCGGATGTCAAAAAGATCCACCTGTACGGTGGAGTACGACCCAACAACCCGCGTGATGATGTTCCTGTTGGAAGCCACCTCGGCTTGTTCTGGAGTTATCAGCCCCTGCTGCACCATCTCCTGGACCTCGGAATGGTCCACCGTGACCTGGCGAGCTGCCCCAGCCGGCGACGGGATAATGTAGCCACGGCTGTCACCGACGTTGGCGAACACGGCCCGGTCCGGGAAGACGGCGGCGGCCACCAGCGTCGTGCACATGTACTTGTACGACGGCTCGTCGTCTGCTGCCACGACCGCAGCGTTGGCCTTGGCGAAGGCATCCTTCAGCCGTTGCGCTATCGGGATGTCCGCCGGCGCTTCATAGTACGTCGTCAGAAGGGTTTCCACGGCGATCCTGCTGGCTTCGTCACCGCGTGGAGCTCCACCCACCCCGTCCGCCACAGCGAGCAGGATGCCATACCGCTCGAGCACCTCCGCATCGGTCGGGATGTGCAAGCCGACGGCGTCCTCGTTCCTCCCCTTTCCCGACCTACCGATGTCTGTACGTGATGCTGTCTCGAATCTCATTCATTCCTCCTGTGCGCAATGCTCACAATCTGCCGTTGCCTGCCAATCTGCCTGACCACGCTATCGCAATGCGCACTCAGGGTGATGTCTCCCATGCATTCACAAGATGATCCTGCTCTGACACTGCCCCCAGATACCTTTCCACCGATGCCCTGAACGTCATGTCTCCTCCCTGAGTCCAGCTGGCCTTTCTATGTAAAGCATTGTAGCGCAAAACGCAACGAGCTGGACGCCCGCCTGCGCGGGAGTGACGGATCAGCCGCCTGCGGGGGCATGACGAATCAGCGGGCTGGCACCAGTCCGCCACTTGACTATACTGGACAAAGGAGGCCGCTATGTTTGAGCCAAAATTCTCGATCAACAATGCAATTGTTGCAGGTCTGACGCGCATCGAGCGCGCCGTTGGCTTTATGTCAGCTGCACGGCTGTCGGACGACTGGATCCGCGACATGCAGGCAAACGCCTTGACTCTGGAAGCATACCATACGACACATATTGAGGGCACGCAGCTGACGCTTGAGCAGGCCACGCAGCTGCTGACTGGGCAGACGATACCAGAAGCCAATCCGAACGATGTGTGCGAACTGCTCAACTACCGCACCGCATTTGACCTGGTTGCTGGATATATCGGCAGCGTCGAGCCTATGAGCGAGGTGTTGATCCGCGAGATCCACAAACGGTTGGTCATCGACGTACGTGGAGGCTCGGCGGCACCTGGCCAGTATCGACTTGGTCAGAATCTGATCGTCGATTCGGTGACCAAGGAAACCGTCTACACTCCTCCGCCTGCTGATGAAGTCCAACCATTGATGACCGATCTCGTAGAATGGCTCAACGCAGACACAGGCATCAACACGGTCCTAGTGAGTGGCATAGCGCAATTCCAGCTCGTGCACATCCACCCCTTCATCGATGGCAATGGCCGCACGGCTCGGTTGCTGGCCACGTTGGTGATGTATCGTGACAACTACGACTTCAAACGCCTGTTCACCATCAGCGAATTCTATGACCGGGATACCTCGGCATACTATGCAGCCCTGCAACGCGTGCGTGAACACGACATGGATATGACCGGCTGGCTCGAATATTACGTGGGGGGTCTGGCCACACAGATGCAGGAAGTACAGAGCAAGGGCGAACAAGTCATCAAGACCGGCGTCCTGCAGATCAAAGCAGGAGCTGTGGGGTTCTCGGGGACCGCTCTGAGCGTGTTTTCGGCCATCCTCAGGGATGGCATCAACACGCCATCGGCCCTCACAGTCAAGCTTCATATCAGTCGCAGTACCCTACAACGGCATCTGAGAAGCCTCATTGGAGCTGGTCTTATACGAGCCGTGCAGTCGGGCACTCACGACCCTACTGCTCACTACGAAGCCAACATCTAGGTGCTGCGTCACGTTACTGCGACACGTTACTGCGACACGTTACTGCGACACGTTACTGCGACACGTTATTGCGTCAAGACATCCAAGGGGAACGATGAGCAGCCCAAGAGGCAAGACCCGGGCAGCCCCGCCCGCCCCGCGTTGACGAGGTACATGCAATCTGGTGTATCCTGAAGTAGACAGCCGTGATAGACGCATGGGGGCGCCACGCTAGGAGGTAGTCATGCCAAAACCGACCAACAAACAGCAACTGCTGGATGAGGCTCAGAAGAAGTACGAGGTACTGGGGCGGCAGTTCGCATCGTTCACGCCGGAGGAGATGGTCCGGCCGGGAGTCATCGGCACCTGGTCCATCAAGGATATCCTGGCACACCTGTTGGAATGGCAGAGGATGTTAATGGACTGGTATGAGGCGGAACTGCGCGGCGAGACGCCAGCCGTCCCAGCCGAGGGGTACAACTGGAGTCAGCTGCCTGCGCTGAACCAGGCCATCTACGAGCGGTGCCGGGACGCGGCGCTGGACGACGTCAAGAGCCAACTGGACGCATCGCACAGGCACATGCTGGATGTGGTCGCATCACTGTCCGAGGAGGAGCTGTTCACGCCCGGGCGCTACGCCTGGATCGGTATCAACACACTGGCTTCTTACGTCGACTCGTGTGCCGGTGACCACTACCGATGGGCCCTGACAGGCATCCGCAGGGGGACGAAGGTCTGGTCCGGCGAGACGCCGGCAGCGAAACCAGCAAATCGTACGGCCGCGCGCACCAGCAAACGCGTGAGAGCGAAGGCGCCGAAGAGCGCAGGCGGGACCGCCCTGCTGATCATCGACGTCCAGAGGGAGCTGTTCGAGAAGACCACTCCCATCTACGAGGCTGAGAAGATGCTCGCGAACATCCGGCTCCTCGTGGACAAGGCTCGTGTGGCGAAGGTCCCGGTGTTCTATGTCCAGCATTCCAATGACAAGGAGCTGGTGGAGGAGACAGACGGCTGGAAATTGCATCCCGCCCTGACACCGCTCCCCACCGACCACTTCATCCACAAGCACCATGACAACGCGTTCGAGGACACGACGCTCAAGGCGGAGCTGGATGTCCTGCACGTGCACCGCGTCGTCGTCGCAGGCCTCGTGACCAACGGCTGCGTCCAGGCCACCTGCAACGGTGCGCACGAGCTGGGGTACGACGTCGTACTCGTGAAGGATGCCCACAGCAACTACGACGCGAAAGCTCGCGACGTCATCGACGAGTGGAACGAGAAGTTGAGCCACGGCATCGTGCAGCTGCAGGCTATAGCCGACGTGGACTTTCAGTCAGCGCAGGCGTTGCGCCAGCCTGCAATCTCGCGTACTACTGGACGATGAAACTCCCTGTCATCGTTGTCGGGTGCACATCGCATCGGAAGAAGTAGGTTCCCGGTGTTGTCGGCGCATCGAACGTGTAGGTGACAGTCGACACGCCCGTCGTCCTCGCTCCTTGGTAGATGATGGTTGTCGCCGCCGCTGACGTGTAGAATGCCATATTGTGTGGGATGCCGCTGTCATTGTTCTGGAAGGTGATCGTGACATGCGCGCCCGCAGATACTGTAATAGAGGTAGTGTCAAATGCCATTCCTGCTGCTGTGACGGTGATATTGTTGCCGCCCGTTGAGGGGACTGGTGCAGGGCTTGGTGTCGTATGCGAGGCACAGCCGGCGATTAACACAACGAGTGCGACCAATGGGATGAGAGCAAACATGCTTCGTTTATGCAGCATGAGTAACCTCCTTTGAATCACAAACCTTCATGCAACGCAAGAATCAATCGTATCCTCAAGAAATCTCTATGTAGTATACTCGGTACACCGACTGCCTCCATGAAGAATGAAAGGGCCTGCTGCCTGACTCTGTTCAAGGCAGACGATTTCGGCGACATGGTCAAGGGTTTCCTGGGACCAGTGATGCGAGCGGTATGGGCGGACAACAAGGAGGAGAAATGAACGACTCGGTGACAGACAAGAAGATGAAGGAGATCGTCAAAGACAAGTACGGGAAAATCGCCGCAGGAGGCGTTTCGGGATGCGGGTGTGGTTCCGGATGCCAAGTTATGCCGGAGGAAGCTATCGGCAACATCAGTAAAGGTGTGGGGTACTCGGATGCGGACCTCCAGGCGGTTCCGGAGGGTGCAAACCTGGGTCTCGGCTGTGGCAACCCCCTCGCTTTCTCGGCCTTGAAGGAAGGGGATGTCGTTCTCGACCTGGGATCCGGCGCCGGGTTCGACAGCTTCCTTGCCGCCCGGAAAGTCGGGAAGACCGGCAAGGTCATCGGCGTGGACATGACGCCGGAGATGATTGCCAAGGCCAGGGCCAACGCGAAGGCGGGCAACTACGACAACGTCGAGTTCCTGCTCGGAAACATCGAGGCGCTGCCCCTGCCCGATAACTCGGTCGACGTCGCCATTTCGAACTGCGTGATCAACCTTGTGCCGGACAAGGAGAAGGTGTTCCAGGAACTGAACAGGGTCCTGCGACCCGGCGGCCGGTTCATGGTCTCTGACCTGGTTCTCCTGAAGGAATTGCCGGAGCAGGTACGGACGTCGGTGGGGGCCTATGTCGGGTGCGTCGCGGGGGCTATCCTCAAGGACCAGTACCTAGCAATCATACGCAGCGCCGGATTCGAGGACGTGCGTGTCGTCGATGAGTCCTGCGCAGCGGTGGGTCTAGATACTCTGGAGTTGCGTCAACTGGCCGAGCAGTATGTCGGCACAGACGCATCGCACATCGACGACCTGATCCATTCGGTCGCAAGCATCAAGGTCAACGGCGTCAAGAGGGTGACGGGCTGACCAGAGGCCGCCTGCGGATGCACGCCGCCGTTCCAGATACTCCTGGGTCTCGGGCGTCACGAATCCCGGGAACTCGAGAGCCGGTGGTACGTCCTAGGTATAACGACGGATGTAGTTCGTCGAACATGAGAGCAGGGAAACCTGCCGATGCACTACAGGAGGTATACCATGAAGAAGAGATTTGCATTTGTTGCACTGCAGTCCATTGCCATCATAGCCGTTGCTGCCATCATTGCCTTCTCGCCGGCCCTCGGCGCCAGACAGCCCGTCAAGGCTGACACGACGACGACCGTTCCAACAGTCAGCGTCACCGGCACCGGCAAGATCATGGTCAAGCCAACCATCGCGCGCATCAGCTTCGGTGTCTTCACCAGTAAGAGCACTTCCAGCGCCGCGCAGACCGAGAACGACACCATCATGAGCAAGATCACCGCTGCCTTGAAGGCCGCGGGCATCAAAGAAGAGGACATCCAGACCACTGGGTACACCCTTCAGCCCAGGTACGTGTGGAACAAGGTCACCGGGAAGTCCGTCCTCGACGGCTACGACATGAACCACACCATGACGGTCACCGTCCACAACATCAACGACGCCGGCAAGACCGTCAGCCTCATTGCTGACAATGGCGCCAACACGGTCAGCGGCATCTCCTTCGAAGTCGACGATGCAACACTCGAACAGACCAAACTCGCCGCCCTCAACCTCGCCATGGCCAGCGCTCGCAAGAGAGCGGACGTCGTCGCCAAGGCAGCCGGCAAGACCATCCTGTCCGTCCAGACGGTCAACGTGAACGAGAATACTTATACTCCGTACATGTTCAAAGCCGCCGACACGACGGTCGCCTCGGGAAGCGCACCAGCCCCTGTCGAAGCCGGGACCCTGGACGTCGAGATGAGTGTCAGCGTCATCTACCTGTTCTAGAATTTGGAGTATACCCTCCTGAAGAAAACCCCCGCCTCGTGCGGGGGTTTTGGCTATGAACCGGTCTGCCGGACACACAAACCCATGATAGGTCCGAACGGCAACTGCTGATTCCCGAGATGCACCTGGGCGACCCCGTCTACATCTGGCGATCGGATGGCGGTTCCCCTGGAACGGGAGGAATCGTGGCCCATGGGTTCCTGTCCGGCCCGGCTGTCGCGCGAGCCGACAGCAACTTCGTCACCTGGCTGCGCAAGAAGCCCGACATATCCATCCCTACCGTCCTCATCAGGCTAGACGACATCCGCCTTACACCCCGCGCCGGTTGCCTGCTCAGGATGGAGATCATGCAGGACGCTGTCCTGCGGAACCTGCAGGCCATCAGCATGCCCAGCGTAACCAACTACAAGCTGACCGCGGTCGAAGACGTGCGCCTGGCCCAGGTATGGGAGGCTCGGAGGTTACGCGACCTGTAGCGACGCCCCGGCGAGTCAGTCTGTCAATCATGTTGATAGAACCTCGACCCCTCTCTTGATGAATGTGGACGATAGCGTACAGTACTATCAGACACAGACACGGGAGGTACGATATGCCGACTTGGCTGTTTCAGGGGAGTCCCAAGGACTTTCCCGCCTTCAATGATTATCTTCGTAACTATGCTGAGATCTCATGGCATGTGCGGCAGAAGCGCGCCGCGGAAGAGATATACCCAGACGATGAGGTGTACATCTGGCGCCTGGAGGGCAATAGGCCGGGGACTGGTGGCATCGTCGCGCACGGGATTCTGATGACAGAGGCTCGCGTCATCCCGGACGAGGGCAAGAAATGGTGGGTAAGTCGTCAGCCGGGCCCGACAGTCCCTTCGGTCGACATCACCCTCGACGATGTTCGTCTGACCCCTGAGGAAGGATGCCTGACACGGGCGGACCTGTTGCAGGACGCGGTGCTGTGGAACATGCACGTCGTCCAGTCACCGCATCTCACCAACTACAAGGTGACCCCCGAAGAAGAGGAACGGATCGCCACGCTCTGGCGCGCTGCGAAGCGGTAGGGGCGTCCACGGCCTAAGATGACAGCACGATGAGGCCCCGACCGACAGAGGTCCGGCTGAAACCGCCCACAGGACAGCTGCCGGGCAAGCCTGCAGCATTCGACCCGACCCAGATTGCAGGGGCAGCCGCATATGCCATCCTGCTGTATCTCGGCATCCTCTACGGACTTAGTCTGTTGTCCGGGGCTGCCGGTGTGGCTCCTCGTCTGCAGAGTACTATCGCACTCATCGGCAGTCTATTGCTGACAGGCGTCCTCTTCGGGGTGATGGCTGTCCTGCGTGACCGTCTGGCACGTCGGCCGGCCGGAGCAAACCCCGAACAGATCATCAGGCTGGATGACGCTCTCCGCTGGCTGGTTCCTGCCGACCTCATGCTGTCCTATTCGGGTCCCATGACCATGCTTCGCCTCAACCTGCTGGACCTGTTGGCCACGGCAGACAACGCACAGCAGCGGGTACCTGCAGCCGCGTATGCAGCATGGCCCGCCCCGCTCGACCACTTGGCGGCAGCCGTGTTCACCGCCTACTATGGCATCCCGAACCCCAACGTCGACCCGTTCATCTCTCAGGATACCGTGGAGCTCGGGCGGTACCTGGCGGAGCGCCACCATGCCTGACCGGACGAAGTCCACAGGGTAACGGACCACATGACGACGAACCCACAACGTGCTAGAATAAGAGAGCAATATTGTTTCGGCGCCAACGAACCGACGTGGCAAAGGAGATGACAGCTGTGGAACTCAACAAGGAAAAAGGGCCAATCTACTCAAGATATGACCGTGACCGGTCGGACAACTATAGTGCGGTCATCGACTATGCCGCGCCACCGCGGACCAGCGAGGAGATCGCGTTCATCCTCGCGCACAAGATCACGCCAAACCAGGCCGATCCGAACGACATGCGTCCTGGCGCCACCAACAGGTATCAGGAAGGCACAACGCCGCTCCCGACGTTCCTGCAGGCATTGAACGCCACGATGACTCAGCGGACTGCTGGGCAATCTGTTGACGGTCAGAACAAGGCGGACCAGGCTTCATACTGGCCAGGCCAGCGCCGGAATACCAAGCGGACCAAAGCACAGAACAGGGCTGCGCTGGTCGGCGTCATCATCTGGTTCCTCTTCATCATCGTCTCAATGTTGATGAGCCTCTTCCGAAAGTAGCGGGCAGTCCCGGGAACGTCCCCATGCTGCTCTCCTGGCTGCTCTCCGATACCTGGTTGATGTCCGCGCCCGCGCGCGTGGCGGACGTCTTGCTGATGGCGACTACGCTGTGGCTGGCGTCGCAGTGGTGCCGCAGCAAACAGCGGACCTTTGGCAAGGCCCTCCTCGTATCGAGCGTGAATGGCGTTCTTGGCATAGGCCTGTATGCGCTGTTCGCATGGGTACGCGATACGGGTGCACTGCCATGGCGCGGTCCGCTGTGGCTTGTGGAGATGTTCCTCATCGCTCAGACTGCGCTGTTCGCCATCCTCATCCTCGTCGCCTACCGACGTGATAGGTGGCGTTCCCTCAATGTGGCTCTCGTCGCACTCGCGCTGACGGCCATCGTCGAAGCAGCTCTCATCGTGCTCCTGTCCGTCCTGGCACCCCACGCTGGAGGCCTGCCGCGCTGACAGCGGTCCCCTCTTTCGCGGGGACGACAAAACGCGCTCTGTCCGTCATTCCCACGCAGGCGGGAATCCAGTCTTGGCTGCTTGTCTGGGAGACGTTGATGACCAGGTCAAGCCAACCCAACGTGCATGTACCACCAGGGGTGCAATTACCAGCTGACCCCATAGCTGATGAGGCAATACGTCCGCTTGACAAGATGTCGCGCCCGCGTACACTGCGCAAGGAACAAGAACTTCAGAGCGAACGACAGAGGCAATCGTGGACCCAGACAGTAGATCGGAGCGACATAATACCCTGAACGCCCAGCGGCGTCTGAGTAGCTGATTCTGCTGACCCCTTTCATAAGGTGACGCGATCATCCCTCGCCGCCCGATAGCGGCAGGGAATTTGTTCGTCTCCGTCAGGAGGCGTCTATGCGTCACAGTGCGTACAAAGTCATAGTGCACGTCGTTCTCCCTGTTGGAGAGATTCTTGCGTTGTGGGCGTTACACCACTACTCCGCGTGCCGCACTTCCCAGAAGACCATGCTCCGCCGCTTCCACCGAGCGCGCGATCACGTTCCACTGCGTAGTTCCAGCAAGGCGTTCGACCTGCCGGCGGCCTGATTACCTGACCGGCGGCCGGACGAGTATGTCTCCTGTTCCACCATTCCTTTGCTGGAGGTCAGTGCCGTGAGCACTCCCATTACCCCAACCGAAGTTACAAAACGCAAGCGCGAGGACGTCCCGGCTGAAATGTCGAAACTTCTCGCGTCTTTTGCCTGCATGGATTCGGCCGCCGTCATGAGCCAGCTCGGCACGAGCCCCACAGGGCTCACCAACCGGGTGGTTGACGATCGCCTGGTCCAGCATGGCCCCAACGAGATCGCGCGCGAAAAACGCGTTTCACCGCTCAAACGACTGATCTCTATCCTGTCGAACCCGCTGTCCATCCTGCTGATCGTCCTGGCAATCATCACCGCCGTCACTGGTGGCGGTCCCGGCGTCTATCTGATCCTTCTCATGGTCGTCCTTGGGTCCGCTCTGCGCTTCTTCCAGGAACAGCGGTCGGACAATGCCGCCGCAGAACTTCAGAAGATGGTCACGACAACAGCGACGGTGGTCCGGAACGGCGACACGAAAGAAGTTGCTCTCAAGGACATCGTCCCCGGCGATATGGTCTCTCTGTCTGCAGGTGACATGGTGCCCGCGGACGTGCGCCTTGTCACCGCCAAGGACCTGTTCGTGAGCCAAGCAGCCCTCACTGGAGAATCCTTGCCTGCCGAGAAGAACGTCGACGTTGTGGATGCCTCTCAGACAGACACGCTGACCATGCCAAACCTGTGCTTCCTGGGAACAAACGTCGAAACGGGCTCTGCAACAGCGGTTGTCGTACAGACGGGCAAAGAGACCTACTTCGGATCCCTCGCCAGCAGCATCGTTGGTCATCGCGAGATGACCAGCTTTGATAAGGGTATCAACAACTTCACCTGGCTGATGATCAAGCTGATGCTCGTCATGGCGCCTGCCGTCTTCCTCATCAACGGCTTGATGCGACACAACTGGATGGACGCCTTTCTGTTTGGCCTGGCTGTTGCCGTGGGGCTGACCCCTGAAATGCTTCCCATGATCGTCACCGTCAATATGAGCAAGGGCGCCGTCGACATGTCGCGCAAGAAAGTCATCGTCAAGCGCCTGAATGCCATTCAGAACTTCGGGGCCATGGATGTCCTGTGTACCGACAAGACGGGCACCATTACACAGGGTCGCGTCGAGCTCGAGAAACACGTGAATCTCCTGGGAAACGAGGATGGTCATATCCTGGACATGGGATTTCTCAACAGCTACTATCAGACCGGCCTGAAGAACCTCATGGACGTTGCCAT
>NZ_QXIY01000044.1 GCF_003570995.1 Candidatus Cryosericum septentrionale | reverse complement strand
AACAGGTTGAAGCGCTGAAAGACCATGCCGACGAGCGAGCGCTGGCGGGCGACGTCCTTTGCCCTCATCTCGTGCAGGACGTCGCCCTTCTGTCGGTAACCCATGAGCTCGCCGGCGACCCATAGCCGGCCGGCGTTGATCTTCTCCAGATGGTTGATGCAGCGGAGCAGGGTCGACTTCCCGCCCCCCGAGGGGCCGAGCAACACCCATGTCTGCTGTGGCATGACCTCGAGGTCGACACCTCTAAGAACGTCGAGCCTACCGAACGACTTCCAGACCTGCTCCGCCCTGAGCATCGACTGGCCGGTAAGGGGGGCGCTCGCGGCGATCTGGTCGGCGCTGACGATGGGAGTCTCAGACATGGCCCATCCCCGCCCGCCGCAGCTCCCGGCGAGCCGCCCGCTTCTCGGCTGCCGCAGCCTCCTTCCGCCCGGATCCCTTGCCGTAGTAGGCCTCCAGATAGTGCTGGCCAATTGACAGGATTGATGTCAGGAAGAGATACCAGATGCAGGCCACGCTCAGCAGAGGGATGATCTTGAAGTTCTGCCCGTAGGCAAGCTGCAGGTTCGTGAGCAAGTCGCGACCCGCGATTACTGACACGAGGGCGGACGTCTTGAGCATGCCGATCGTCTCGTTGCCCATCGTGGGAACGATCACCCGCATTGCCTGCGGCAGCACGACCCGTCGCATCGTGAGCGTGGGGGACATGCCGAGCGACAACGACGCCTCGGTCTGGCCCGCGTCGACCGAGATAATCCCAGCCCGCACGAGCTCGGCACAATATGCGGCCTCGTTCAGTCCGAGAGCGAGGATGGCGGCAGTCGTGGCCCCAATAGCGGCGCTGGTCTCTGCAGAGCCGAACAGTATGCCCGTGAAGGGGAGGCCGAAAAAGAGGGTGGGATAGAGCGCGCCGAGAAATCCCCAGATGAGGATCTGGACCAGCACCGGAATCCCGCGGAAGAACCATATGTATGCGACCGCGATTGCTGACAGAACACGGTTCTCCGAGAGCCTCATAACGGCCAATAGGATGCCGCCAAGGATTCCGATGGCCATGGCGATGAAAGTCAGGTAGATGGTGACAACAAGGCCTCGCAGCACGAGGGGTTTGAAGAGGTAGTCTCGAATGGTTGGCCAATCGATGTTCGGGTTTCCCGCGGAGGAATAGAGGAGAGCAACGACGAGGTACAGGACGATGACCGCACTGACCCAGCGGCCCCAGTGGCGCAAGGGAACGACCTTGGTGTTCTGCGGGCGTATGGGGAATCGCACTGGGTATTCAGGCCCCGACCCTTGAGCTGCCCCAGTCATCGTCGTATCCTCGTTGTTCGCAGCTGTCGCCGGTCTCTTGGCGAGAGACGTGCAGCGGTCGCGGTCAAGTGCCCTGGTTCAGTTGAGCGGACTGAACTGCGGCAGCTCCAAGGCCCCACTTCTCCATGATCTTCGCGTACGCTCCGTCGTCGATAAGGGCCTGCAGGGCCTTCTGCATCGAGTCACGGAGCTGAGTGTTCTTTTTCGACACGCCAATACCGACCGGTGCAGGATTGTAGCCGTTCGGAAACTTCGGGTCGATGACGACCTCGAAAGCATTGCCGTTGTCGTAGCTCTTGGCGGCCCAGGCGGCAGCGGAGAGGTCCATAAGGCTTGCGTCCCCCTTGCCCGCTTTCACACCGAGGGTCAGCGCGGGGGAGTTGGGCAGTTGGATCAGCTGCATGGGCGGCTTCCCGGCAGCCTTGAACTGCGGCTGGACCGTCTTGAGCGCCCAGGAGGCTTGGCTTGAGCCACTGTTGACAATGACTCGCTTTCCCGAGAGGTCGTCCACGCTTGCGATGTTCTGAGGGTTACCCTTCAGGACGAGAATGACAATGCTATCCAATGCGTAGTCGACGAAGTCGACGGTCGCCTGGCGCTCCTTGGTGTCAGACAAATCCGAGATCACAACGTCCGCCTTGTCCGCCTGAACGGATGGAATCATGGAGTCGAAGGGCATCTGGATAGCACTCGCCGTGACGCCGAGCTTGGTCGCAAGTGCCTGCGAGAGGTCCCAATCCAGGCCTGTGACTTCGTTGCTCCCCTCACTCACATACATCTCCCATGGAGGGTACGGGATGTTCATAGCGACCCGCAGAACCCCTGATGCCTTCACTTTCTCGGGAAGGGTCGCTGCTAGAGCCGGATCGGTAGCTATCTGAACACCAGCCACCGTCGCGGTCTTCATTGCCGTACCGCTAGCTGAAGTGGTGCTTGACGAGGCGCCACAGCCCGCGAGGATGGCTACGGCGAAGAGCATCGCAAGAGCGGCCACGCCCAGAAGGAGCCCGTGGGGCCGTCGCGTGTGGCCCAAGTCGGCCCCTGAGCAGGGCTCGAGTCTGCTCCGGCCTTGAGACACGTGACCCGCTTGACCTGAGAATCCCATGACGCCTCCATTTCCTTGTTCTCTTGCATGTTCGGCCAGGACCACGTCCCGTCCGCAGGGGCTTCAACACAAAGCTCGAGTGCTTTGGTCCGCTCCGCGAGAGCTAGGGGAATGGCGACTCCACGGAGCCAGGCAGGAGCCCTGGGGATTGCTTGAGTCGGCGGAATGTCGAAGCCTCCTCTTCGGGCAAATGGCACGAGAGCGACAGGAATGTGTCGAGGCTGGCCAGGTCCGGATTGATGGCATCCTCGCCACGGGCCAAGTACCTTGCCGAATCCAGATCATGCAGCCCTTCGCCGGTGATTACGCACACTGCTGTGTCCCGGCTCTCCACCACGCCCTCGAGTGACAGACGCCTGAGAGCTGCGACGCCTGCGACGCCGGCGGGTTCTGCGAAGATGCCCTCCGTGCGCGCCAGTAGCCGTTGTGCAGCTAGAAGCTCCTCGTCGTCGACCGCAAGGGCGAAGCCATTCGACTCCCTCACCGCGAGCAGGGCGAGGTCTCCATAGTCCGCATAGGCGGATAGAAGCGGGGCTGCAACAGTCTCGCCCACCGGCCCTACGGCAACATGCTCGGAGTGAGTCTCAAGAGCCTTGACCAGGGGCGCGCCTGCCGCGACCCCAACCGACACCATCCGGGGCAAATGTGCGATCAGGCCCATTTCGAACAGTTCCTTGAACCCCCTCCACTCTCCCGCCAAGTTGCCGCCACCGCCCGTCGGCACGACAACCCAGTCGGGGGCAATCCAGCCCAGTTGCTCGCAGATCTCGAACGCGATTGTCTTGTCACCCTCCATGCGGTAGGGGTTCAGAGCGGAACTGCACATGTACCACCCGTACTCGCCGCATGCCTCGATCTGCAGCGCCAAGGCCCGCTCGTAGATGCCCTTCACCCGAACGACAACTGCTCCTGCCACAGCCATCTGTATAGTCTTCTCTGCCGGTGTGGTCTCCGGCACGAAGACGAAGCACTGTAGTCCTCCTCGACTGGCGTACGCTGCCAGGGAAGCGGCAAGGGTGCCCGTAGATGCGCAAGCCACGGTGCGTGCGCCAAAGAGGGTTGCCATGGTCACAGCCACCGACGACTCCCGGTCCTTGAACCCACCAGTCGGATTGATGTGTTCCAGCTTCAAGTGGAGTCCTGTGAGTGACAGGACGTCTCCCAGACCTCGGCACCGAAGCAGGGGGGTCCCGCCCTCACCCAGGGAGACAACCGGGTGACCCCGCGGGACTGGCAAGCACTGGCCATAGCGCCACATGCCTGCTCCCGGCATGTCGCCATTATCGGTGACGGCAGAGGGCGGATGGCTAGCACCAAAGCACACCGTCAATAGACCCGAATGCACGAGCACTCCGTCGTGCGTTTCGGTGGCGCAGCTGTCGCAGACGAAGCGCGCAGGCTCTGGCTCGTACTCCCTCCCGCAGCCAACGCATTTCAGAACGAAGTTGAAGGCTTCACTCATGGTTCCTCTCAGCCGCGGGTCCCCAGGCCTGGACGGCGATGCGTGGGTGTCGAAGGCCTCCTCATGGAACAAAGGATAGTATATCACAATCTGTGTGTCTACATAGGACTTGAGCTTATCGACTGGACAAGTTCTCTCGTCATGTAACTCGAGCAGTTCGCGCCTCTCACATGATCACTCGCAGCCGCAACCCTCTGTGATCTCCGGCCTGGTCGCCTAGATCGGTTGGGGCGAATGGGATGGGATCGAAAGCGCGGATGCACAACGTCATCACTAGCGGTATGGATGTGGACGAGTTCAACATAGCCACACAAGGCCAACTCAAGTGCTATAGTGGTTTCTCACCGAACGTCCAGAGGCAAGGATGGCTGCGAACACAAGGCTCGAGGCGTCTACTGGGGACGAGCACAGCAAACGTATCAGGCGGAGGGAGATTGACTCCGAGGAAGCACCCCGTCCAAGGATCGGTCCGAGACTAAGGAGGGCCAGACACCACCAAGGCCTGACCTTGGAGCAGATAGCCAAGGCCACGGGACTCAGCAAGAGCTTTCTGAGCCAATTGGAACGTGATGGAACCTCTGCCTCTGTAGCTTCGTTGTTCAAGATATGTAGGTTCCTTCGTATCAGCGTGGCCTCACTGCTTGAGCCATCGGGCTTCATCACTGTAAGGAAAGGCGATCGCCCGACATCGAGTTTCGGAGAGGTGGGTGTGGTGGACCACCTGCTTACCCCACCAGAGGAGAGAGCCCTGCAGGTGATCGAGACGCACATCGAGCCAGGTGGAACAGCGGGGGAGAAGCTCTGGTCAACCGATGCGGATGTAGACTGCATGTACGTGACGAGTGGTCGGCTAGAGGTGCGCTTCGCGGACAGAACAGTAGAATTGAATGAGGGTGATTCGCTCACACTCTCGCCGCGCGAGCCGCACACGTGGAGAAACCCGTCTTCGAGCCGGCCAACGGTCGTTATCTTCGCCCTGACGCCGAGTGCGCCGTAAGACCAGGCTGCACGCTATCTCTTGGCGCACGACTGCCTTTCAGTTCCCCTTTCGGAATCCGTGCGCGGTCGCCGTTGACTCGTCGGTGCCCAGGACGAATGGACGCTTGTGCGGGCGGCCAACGACCCCAGGCGCCTGACTCGCCCTCAGGGTGCAACGCGGAAGCACGAGCTGGGCCGCCCTCACCGCCGACAACGCATGCTTGCTCCCCTAGGGAACCCGGCCCGCGTGATGCTCACGACGCTGTCGATACCGGTGTTGCGCCACCGCCACCCAAGGCCTTCTGGAGTTGGAGTTGGAGTTACCCCGGTTCGGTGGACAGTTCTCGGCTGGCAACGCCAGCCCCTCATGAACCGGCCGCAGCGGCGGCCAGCTCGTAGTCTATCGGGCTCATTCGGCCCAGAGGTCTTGGTCCGGATGTAGGTCCACTGTGCGGACCTGCTGGAGGTCTTGTTCTTGCGTGCAGGCAGGAGAAACATGCCATTTGCAGGCACTTTCGCAATGCCGCCGACGCAGAGCCGACGCAGCGTGGGGACGGCAGGTTGGACCGTTTGCTGGAGGTTCCCGTGTCGTGTCTTGGCGATGGATTGTCCTGTTTTGCAGGAATTCTTCAACGACTGCCGACACGAAGCCGACGCGACACCTGAGACCGCCGCGTGATCGCCTCGAGTATCGGCCGACAAGCGCCGACGCGTATGTCATTTGGCCGAGGCGCCTCTCGCAAACGCCCACGAATTGATCCCTCGCCCGCGGCTCTGCGGGACCCTGGGGTCAATCTCGGCTTCGACACCTCGACTCCCGCCGGAAGCAGCTCGTGCGCCTCTCTCAGAGTGTCAACTGAAACAGGTCAAGCTCAAGCCCAAGTCCAATTCCGCAGAGACTAGCGCACGCAGCGCCAGTCCAAATGGCCCTCGAACGCACCGAGGCGGGCGATGAATCTCCGCTGAGAGTAGCCCCAGGCATTCTCAATCAGTCCGCCCAAGGTGAATGCCAGCTCGGCTACGTCATCACCCTTCGGCCAGCGTTCGCACTCACGCCGCAGTAGAACGTTGACGAGGCGGCATCGATTGGCATCCTCGAGCCCCTCGTGTGGTTCGCGCCAGCCTTCGCCAAGCCCGGCAAGCAGGCTGCCTTCGGTGCCCGCCATGCCAAGCGTCACCTCCCACGGACCCTTGGCCTCCAGCGGTGTCAGGCTGGACAGCACACTGAACGCCGACCACAGCCGGGCGACGATCCGCGTTAGCCAGAAGTACTTCGTGTCCTCTCGCAGGCGCGCCACTTCCGATCCCAGACCGACGTCGAGACCACCGGCTCGGGTTGCGCAGAGGTACTGGCTCCACTCATCCTGGACAGAGCCGGGATAGCCAAAGAGGGCCGCCCCTTCGACACACGCACACCTGCCGTGACCCCACAGTCGAGCGACCCTGTGCTCTGTGTCCCACTCGTATGTGGCCTGCGCAAGGCTTTCGATCGTCTGCTCATCGACATCAGCGCCACCGCTTTCGGGCTCACGCGGCAACACAAGGCAGCGCACCGCAACCTCATCGAGATGCTGCCCTAGGCCGCCGCGTGCGAACTTCTCGTCTTCCACATCGAGCAGATGTGCGGCAACCCTCGCGCGACGCCAACGCGCGCGAATGAGCTCCTGATCACCAAGCGCAGTCATCATCCTCCCATCTTCGTCTTGAGCTCGGCCACGACATCGGCGGCAAGCGAATCGGCCTCGCGGGCGAGCGCCGCGCGCGCCAGGGGGCCTGGAGGCCACTCGACCGTCAGGCGCTCAGGCGCCATCGGTATCGTCATCGACGAGGGGCTAGCGCTGTGCTCCTGCAACGTGCGGATCGGCGCATGGCCATGATCGAGTCTGGTGACCGGCAGCACATGCGTCACGCTGCGACGCTCGTCGACGAGATCGAGCAGCACAGAGGCCAGGCGGTAGGTGCGCGCCAATATCTCGGTAAGCTCCTCCTGCACGATCACCGTCAGTGCTCCCGGCATCTTCATGCGATGTGAGACATCGGCCGAGAGCAACAACAAGCCCGACTGGTCGATCTTGACTTGGGGTCCTGATGGCTGCTTCAGACACACCTGCTCACTGCTGATCTGGAACGTGCTGCCGACCTCGGGATCGAGGATGGCATGCGGCCCGACAAGAGCGGTCTGGCGAATGCTGCTCTGAAGACCATCGCTCTGCAGCTGTCGCGGCGAGAGAAGCACCGCCTTGGGAAAGACTGCAACCGCCACATGGGTCATCGGTCGGTAGCCGAGGGACCCCCTCGGCATCATCCCGAGAGCCTCCGCGCGAAGCTCGGCAGCATCGGGCCGACCCTGCGTTTGGCGAATGACGAAGTCGTGTAGGGCCTTGATCGTCTTGCCTTTCAGATTCTCAGGGGTTGTGAAGTTCTGGGTAAGCAGGCCAGCCTGCCACTCTCGTACCTCGGCGATGAAGGCCGCCTGTCGCGACTCTGGGCTGATGCCGCTCTCGACGAAGGCAAGCGCGGTGCCCCGTTCGCGAGCTTCTCTGTACTCTTCATGCGTAGCAGACAGACCAGAGGGCTGGACAGTCCCATAGCGTTCGCCCAAGACGAGCACCACACAGTCGGCCCAGCGCACACCCTGAAGACAGACCTGCTGGGCGGACTCTTCGCTGGCCGCAAAGTCCTCGCAACGTCGGACTTCCAGCCCCAGCGTGCTCGCGGCTTCGAATGCCGCATCGCGCTCAGCCCCGAAGCCGGAGACCACCGAGCTAATAAAGACCTTCATCTGGCGAAACTCCGATAGATGGTCGTTGGTCGTTTGCCTCAAGCCTGGTGCTTGCGCAGCAGCTCATCCAGCGAGTCGACTCCATTCTGCTCCAGGAGTGTGTCGAGGTGCATATCGGAGCGTTTACCGAAGTCGACGCCGTACTGCTCTTCGATCGTGCCGATGTGCGCATCGCCACGCTTCTGGCGTAGTCGACCGTCCTCATTGCGAGAGCGGTCGCCTTTCATCCCAGGCGCATCAGTGAACATCGCGACACCTCCAGTCGAACGATGGCTGAGCACGAATGAACCAAGTGCTTGCTGACGCCGTAAGCCGCCACCAGTGACGGTCACTCTACTACTGAGAGGGGATGGAAACGACGGTCTTGTCCTCTGCCGAATCGCGTCAGGAATCGGAAGAGAGATGGCCCAGCAGGGCAGACCGCCACCTACCTCCCGCCTCGGAGTTGCCGAGTCACGACAACGCGCCTCGTGCCGCCGTCCGAACCGAGAGTGTCAACGAGAACTCGGAGGTAACCTGCTAAGCAAGGTGCGTTCGTGACCTGCACCCGTAGATGGTCATGCAGACATCTCCGTCAGTCGTCGAGCAAAGTCAGCTGGCTCTGATCGACCGAGGCTGCATCAACGTAGTGGGACAACAGCCGCTTCAACCGGCCGGTGGATGCCGCGCCAACGTCACGCCGTGTGATCTTCTTGGCCGCTACAACGCTCATGAACTCAACTCGCTCGCCGGATGTCAACGCGTGGAAGTCGCGGCGCCAATCACCGGCTCCATTCGGGGCATGGGCGCGTCGATGGACGATGTAGTCCTCTGGCATGACGGCGATCTCCAGGAACTCATCGCTGTCATGGCCAAATGCCGCTTCGAAGAAATCCAAGTGGGGACCCACCATGCCACGCGTTGCCACGAGAATGCATTGAACGCCGCGAAGCAGCCGGGGCGTCCAATGCTTTCCAACATACGACCGGTCCTTGGCATTCAACGGCACGTACTTCATCGGAAAAGAGTAGATCTGCGTGCCGAGTGTCTCGTTCAAAACGGGGTTCAGGCGTAGGCGATCGTAGAAGTCCTGCGGAGTGTCCCTGTAGTTGAACAGAATGTAGTTCGACAGATGCCTGACTCCGTTCTCGGCTGCAAGTCGCACGCCAGCCTCATACACCGGCCGCAGTCTGGAGTCATCAAACGCCAGCCTCAAGGGCCGGAGGGCTGTCCTCGCCAGGAGTGCCATCTTCTCAGGCGTGAGCAACCGCACGTCGGTCCCTTGATTGAAGTCGACTCGACGCTGGCGACCGTTGAGCTTCGCTCCGCGTTCGTAGCCGAGATCAACCAGGTCGTTGACTATTCGACCGAGGGCGTCGGAGGCGAGCACGCTGTTGTCCATCAACACAAGGTCGTGTCGTTCCCCAAAGAGCATCTCCAGGGACTTCAGCTGGCGCTTTAGCGGGAGGTAGTCAATGAAGTTGGGCTCTATCTGACTAACAGCACAGAAGTCGCATCTATTGGGACAGCCTCGCGTCGCATAGCCGAGGTACGCGTCTTGAAGACCGTACTGGTAGTTGATCGTGTCGAGCATGGAGTAATCGGGGGTGAGCTCATCGACCACCACGCGCGAGTCGGAGTCGAGTTGGCCGGGCTCGTTGAGCAGTCCGCGAACGACGGTCCCGCCGGTCAAAGCCGCAACCTCATCCCCCATGAGAGTCGCCATCACGCCGCCGATCCAGATGTCCTGCTGACTGGCCACCGACTGCGAGTAGAAACGCACCGTGCGGATGGTGATGTCCCAGTAGAAGGTGAAGAGCGATGAGACATAGATGCGATCCCACTGTTGGCCTGCGATACCCGTGTCGCAGCCCTTGACGAACCGAACATAGTCCCCGCGCCGCTGGTGATACGTCGAGATCTTCATCAGCCCCAGGGGCGGGTACTTGTTGTGGAAGTTCGGCTCGACTAGAAGGATGCGACGCATGCGGCCTACACCAGCTGATCGGGGATGAACTTCAGCAGTTGCCATGACAGATCAGCACAAGCGCTGGTGTCCAGCTTGAAACCGTCTGCCTTGACCATGAAGCGTTCGAGCAACTCGTCGATCAGCACTTCCATGCCGCCGTCTGCGTAGGACTCCGCGATCTGAACGACGGCCTTGTCGTCGTCGAGAACGCTGAAATCCATCTGCCTTTCATCGGTCGCTACGGCGTAGTAGCAGGCCCATTCATCGGCCGTGATTGTCCCCGACCAGAACCGCTCGGCTCGTTTGGCATCTGTGGCCGCGCGCCGGCCAGTTCTCACCCCCAGACAGAAGCACAGGAAGAACACTGAGTGGGCTTCTCCGCAATGAGGTTTCAAGTCCTTGTAGAGCTGCTCGAACCGTGAGTCAGTCTTCACTCTGATGTCTGTGGACTGCTTCATGCGTCCTCCTCTGTGTTCTTCAGGAGGGCCAGAGCCTCGCTCACCTTGTACTCGCGCATCGTCGTCGAGCCGTCAGGTTGTGACTCCAGTACAGCGAACTTGCCCCAAGCGCCGCCTCGCGATAGCAGGCTCGCCTCGCGGCGGCCGAGTTCGGTGTCGGTAGCAAGCAGTATCCATTGAGCGGCAGCTCCCGGAATCTGACTGATGAGGTTCTCACGGTGCTGCCATGACAACTTGCCGAATGGCGTGTCCATGAATAGAGGCATCTCAAGAACCTGACCACCCGCGGCTGCCCGTGCAAGCGCAAGGATGAACGAGATGGATGCCACTTGCCGTTGGCCAGCGGAGATATTGGCAAGGAACGGCTTGTCCCACGGATCTAGCACCTGCAGCGAGTAGTCATTCTCGACGACGATCCTGCGCAGCATGCTCCTTCCTTCGTCGTCAAGCAGTCGAGAGAAGATCTCGCTAGCGTTGTCAGAGAGTCGAGTCTTCACCTCTGAAGTGAATTCACTCTTGACGTTGTCCAGCGCCTCGTGGGTGCGCAGGGCCAACTCAACCCGCTCGGCAAGTTCGCTCTTCTGACCCTCGACACGCTCCAGCTGCTCACGCCTGTTGCTGCGCTGGCTGCGCTCCACCTCGCGGTCCGCGATCTCGTCCTCAATCTTCAGCCGTTCGGCCTTGCGCTCGATCATTCGACTCTCAGTAAGCTGCCTCGTCTTTTCGAGATCCAGGAGGTCGCCTCGCTCGCTGCCGCCAATCTGTTCGTTGATGCTCTCGATGCTCTTGGTGGCGGTCTCCATCGAGTTACGAAGATTCCCGTAGCGCTGGATGGTGGTCTCAAGGAAGACTCGTATGTCGTCGAAGCGTCCGAGTAACCCGCTCAACAGTCGCCACAGGTCCATCGCGGCGTTCTCGATGTGCTCGTCCACCGCCTTGTTCTTCCACTCTAGGATCGCCTCGAAGGCGCCCGGGACACCGGGCGTGACTGGCCTACCGCAGATGCACTTCTCGTCGCTTAGGATTCTCTCGATTAAGTCCTTGCGCAAGGCGGTTGGAATCTCACCACTCTGCCGCTTGTCCTCAACCGTGCCGTAGACTCTCTCAACCAAGTTGCTTGCCAGAAGAACGGCCGACGGACCAACGCGGTCGCGCATCTGCACAAGCAGCTCGTTCGCTTGGGTCTTCCACTCCTCCCGGGCATCCTCAAGGCGTTTCCGCTCGGCGACCTGGGTGGCGATGCCTTCGTTCGCGGCCAGCGCGTCGTCGAGTTTCTTCTTCTCGCCTCCCGCCAGCAGTAGCTCCTTGTCGATCTCTTCGAGCCTGGCTGTCCTTGCATCTAGCTCCCGCTGCAGTTCGTTGAGGCGCGTCACCACTTGCGCGTACTCCCCTGTGGAGACCTTGGACAGCTCCTCGCCGAGGAAACCGCGGAGTCTCTTGAGGGCAGCCAGAGCCTTCTCCAAGTCGTCGATGTCCAGAAGGCATCGAATTCCGCGAGCGACCTCGATTCGCTGGGCGGCACTCGACCTGGTCAAGTGCTCAATCTTCTCGCCGTCAAACAGGAAGTACTCGCGAACACGGCGGTCCAGGATGCCGTTCAGCGTTCGCTCGATCTCCGAAGGGCTGTCGACCAACTTGGTGTTGCCGTTCTTGTCTTGGTACCGAAGCTCCGCCTTATCGACCTGCTCGAGGTGGTCTCCATTGTGCAGAACTCCCTTTACACGTCGCTCAACGTCGTAGTGCACTCCGTGGTGAGTGAACTCAACTTGGACCGTTGCATAGACGGGGTTGCCTGCTTCACTCGCTTCAACAAGCGTCGGCGTGTTGACAAGACGCAGATCCTCGCGCCGAGTGTCCTCGTCCTGAGCGAGCGAGCAGTCACCGTAGAGACAGAACATGAGCGCTCTGAATAGGCCGGTCTTGCCCCGTCCGTTCTCACCGAGGATGACCGTCACGTTCTTGCCCTTGCCCGGCTCTCCAGCGGCGAAGACCAGAGACTGCCTACCCCTGAATTGGCGGAAGTTCTCTACGGTGATCTGTTTGAGAATCATGACTGAGACCCAGCCTTCACGATCTCCCGGACCCAGTTCTTGAGCCCCTCGAACACCGCGGTCTCCGAGTTGTCGTGCGCGAGCTCCAGCGCCCTGAGCGCGAGCTTCCTCACGTTGAGCGGCTGAGCATCAAGTTTCGCAGCAATCTCGTCGTGAATGTCACCCATTCAAGTCCCCCCGTACGATTGGATCGTCCGCACCGCCGATTTCGCTCTCCCCGGCAAGTGCCTGTTCGTAGAGCTCCCAAGGTGTCTCATCGAGCATGTTCAGAGCCTGATAGGAATCGAGGAGGTCAAACACGACCTTTCGGGCCGCAAATGTGTTCTTCGCGGCAGACGAGAACTCCGCGAATCGCGGCATCTCTCTGCGCAGCAGACTAAGGCTCGTGTCACGACTAATGTCGGTAACATCGCGCGGTGGGACTACAAGGAAGTCGTAGATCACGGCTTCTGACTTGCCGACTGACAGTCGAAGAACCCGGCCGCGCCGCTGCACAAACTGACGCGGGTTCATCGTGCTGGCCAAGAAGAAGGCCGTCTGCGTGGCTGGAACGTCGACTCCTTCGTCCAGACAGCGCACCGCAACGAGCACCTCAATGGCGCCCGCTTCGAATTGACCAAGCACGGTCTCTCGCTCGGCAGAGGAAACGGTGTAAACGAATTCGTGGCATCGCAACCCCAAGCTCGCGAGTTCGCGGAGCACGCGTTTGTGCTCTCCCGGCGCGCAGTAGACCAAGACGTGGTGGAGTCGTTCTCCGCGCTCGTTCGCACTCTCCATCAGCTTCCGTATCTCACTGACAAGGCAAGGGAGCTTCTCTCTGGCTGCCCACACCACCTGGGCTCGGTCAATCAGCGCCTTCTTCAGCGCGCGGTCTAACCTCGAGTCCTTCTTCGCCGCTTCGTGCAGCCGCACGATGGCGGTAGTCAGCTCTTGGTATTGCTCGAGCTCATCATCGGTGAGAGCGACGAGCACGGGATGGTACTCGTACTGAGCGAGATACCCTTGCTCCATCGCTTCGGCCAGCGTGAACTCGAAGCAGACTCCACCGAAGCACTCGCCAATGGCGGCAGTACCTGCCTCGTCAAACCATCTGCGTGGCGTCGCCGATAGACCGAGGTGCATGCCCGCCATGGGAAGCATCGCTGATTGGAACCCCGTCGCGCCGAGCCCGTGTACTTCGTCTCCGATGACTAGCGTGCTTTCCGCCGACAATGACTTGACCGCTTTCGAGAAGTCCTGGCCTGAGGCCGTCTTGTGAACGGCAAGGATGCAGATGGCAGAGGAAAGGCCAATCCGGAAGTCGCTGACTGCGCTTGGAACATCCAGTCGCCAATCCGCATGACCCGTCCCGCACAGAATCGGTGAGAAACCGAACGCCTCGCAGTGCTTCCGCCATTGCTCGAGAAGATGCAGATACGGAACCAAGACCACCAGGGCGAGCCTGCCGCTGCGCTGATACTCCTGCGCAGCCGCCGCCAGGGCCGTATACGTCTTCCCCGTCCCCGTTGCCATCTCGAGGATGCCCTTGCGTCCCTGGGCAACCCACGCGTCGATAGCTGCCTTCTGGAAGGGGCGAAGGTCGACCGCGACGTGAGGCACAGGGGCTGATGCCTGCCCCTGCTTTGCAGTGCCCGGAACGGCGTATGGCCGGTCAGGTGTTGTCCTAAGCCGAATCAGCTCTTGGCGAGACGCCTCAGGAATGGTGCGGACCACAAACTGGGCGTTGGCGCCCGACCACAAGTCCTCCAGCCTGCGTTCATGAAGCCCGACGTAGGCATCCTGACCAGGCACCCATGACTTGAACACCGAGATGGCCTCTCCGTTGAGCGTTCCTTTGACCGAGTCGTTAAAGGAACCGTGAAGAGCCACTCGATCATCTTTGGTATCTCGAAACACCCAGACCTTATCGTGATAGTCGCCACCGGCCCACCGAGGTCGAGCAATCGCAAAGCGAAACTCAAGCAGGCCATCTGCTATCAGCCAAGCTAGTGTGTTGCGCGTGTCATGCTCCAAGGAATCGGCGAGATCCTCGATCGCAACCTGGAGCGATGCGCGCAGGATCGAGTTCTGCTTGGCCTCATCGCCCTTGTGGAATGCGGACCAGTCCTCAGGCTGAAGGATGGGAGACGTGACGATACGACCGGTTCCGCCGTTGTGGACAAGCGCCACAATACCGTCGCTGGCCTCACGGAGCCAGCCCGACGAGAAGTAGCCGACACCCCTAGAGTACTTGTGCGCCTGTTCCATGAGGGGAGATATGAGGTCCCGCACGAGATCAGACGAGGCACTGTCGTAGACCGGAGCCAGCTCAAGATCTCTAAGCATGCACACCCTCAGTCGCCACGACCTCCATCCCACGTATCGAGACGGACCCCTGACCGTCGAGCATGCTCGCGGTGAGCTGCTTCAAAATCACGCCCTCATCACGCAAGCGGGACTCCAGAACCGACAGTTTAACACCGCCGCCGTAGTCACGACGCACCAACCACGACACCAAGTCGCCAAAGATCTCGATTCCTAGCGGATTGGGCCGGGTTGCGAACGCGTTTCGCCCATTGCCCAAGAGAAGGAAACCGCCGGTGCGCTCCAGCATGCTGGCCACGAGTTGCTCAGTCCACACGACACCCACGGCTATCTCCGGAAGGACATCCTCCTCTAGCATGGCCCGAATGGTGGAGAAGCAGTTGCCGGCCGCGATGTCAGCAGCGAACCGCTCGGCCGCGGCGTGATACACGACTTCGAAATCGGAAGTCGACAGGCCAATTGAGTCCTCATGAATGACACTGCCCGGGAGGTACCGGTAGACGTGGTGTCGGTGGACGATCGCGTACACCGTGGGTGCGCTGTACTTCCGCCTCTCGACGAACTCCTCCTCGAGCTCCTGGTAGCTGCACGGACCTTTCTTGGCCCGCACGTACTCCTCGATGTTCTCAAGCACTGACACCGACGTAGGCGCATCCTGCGCAGAATGAGCTAGGAGGGGGTAGTGCGCAGCGGTGACTCCATGGGCATCTGAGAGACGCATGAGCGAGAACAACAGCTCCGGCGAGTCAATCCCGCCCAGCACACAATCGACCTTTAGGTCGTCGAACACGCGCTTGATCGAAACTTGGCTATCGTCCCGAAGGAGGCCCGCTGCGTGCCGGACGCATTTGTCGAGAGCACCGGGGTCAACGTCAACGTAATCCTCGTGCACCAGAGCCGAATGGGCTGTTCTCAGAGTGCTGGGAATGCCCCAAGCCAGTGCTTGGCCAAGCTGGAACTCCTTGAACCCCATCCTCCCAACCACTAACGCTTTGAGCTCTTTGGACGATACCGGCTGTCCAGCCGCTCGGACGTACTCCCCGATAGCGACTGACAGGGGCACAGGCGCGTCGTAGCCGCGCGAGGAGAAAATCCGAGGGTAACGCGGGTATCTGAGCTCCGCGTCTGCAGACATCCGCAGCAAGCTATACAGGGCCGATTCGCTCGGCACGCTCTGTGCTTCGCAGGCAGAGCGGAAATGTTCAAAGACGCCGTGAACCGACATCATCGGCAAACCGTCGGGGCCGGCCAGACAATCTCGGATCCAGTCCTCGACATCGCGCAGGAGTGCATACGGGAACGGCATGTGATCTTTGTGGACGTAGGTGCCTCGGTCCCAAAGGACGGCGTTGGAACTACGATCCAAACAGGCGTGTACGTTCCTCGCAGAGTCTGAGCGATACCCCTCCTGCCCTAATACTGCGTGAACTTTGTTGAAATGCATTGGCCGAGCTTCACGCCGCAGCACCTCATCGGCCCGATATGCCAACGAGTCGGGGCGAAATGGACCGGCTGCGTTGGGGATCACCCAGGCGCGCCGCAACGCGAGATTCTCTTCTCGGGCCGCCGCCGCCATGATGACCAGCGGGGACACATTGTCGACAAGGCAATGGTCACCTCTGGACCCCTCACAGCCGGCTTCAACAAGTGCGGCCGCCTCCTGCAGCGGAACCGCCATTTGTCCGTGTTCGATCTCGTCGAGCACCCGTCCTACGACACCGCAGCCAAGGCACGGAAGTCCGGCGAATATGACAACATCCGAGTTCGTGGCCATCTCGCACTCGGGGATGATCTCGGCAAGCCCGAGAACCGCCGTTTCGGGAGGCGCCTCGCCGAGCTGCATAGAAACGGCGATTCCTTCAGCCAGGTCATGGGCGCCAAGAGCTCCTCCATTCGCAAGAAGGCAATTGACCACCGTGACGCGGAAAGGCAGCAGCGTCTCCAAGAAGGCCGCAGAGTCGAACCCTCGTAGCGACCGCTTCTCGATTTGATCAACCCTGGCTCCGGTCACGCCCAGCAGCTCGCCGATCGCTCGGTGCGTCTCTCGCCTGCCAGTGAGCAGGCCCAGACGGTAGAGGTGAACATCGTAGGCGCGGTTCCCTCGGTCTGGCGACTTAATGCCGCAGACCAGAGCCCTCCGTACAAGCGCTTCAAGGCTGGTTTCACCCGAGGGCAATAGCCTGGCTTCCGGCAGCGCGTCAATCATCGCCGACAACGCGTAGCAGTGCTCCACCGCGGTGAGCCCGTTGATGCCGAGCCCAAACTCGGTGAGGATCTGCCCTTCAGTTACCCCCCGCAAAGAGCCAAGAGTGGTCATCTCGTTCGTCTGACAGAAGTGCGCCAGCGCAGGACACAATCGGAAGGTTGCGAGGCGCAAGTCCCTAAGAACTTGAGGCACGGACTCAATGATTGGACTTGCGCAAGTCCAGATGTCCGCCTGGACTTCATGGCCGATTGTGAGGGCAACCTCTTTCTGGAGACTCTCGAGCAGACTCCGAAACGCGTCCGGCCCATCGAACATGCGCATCAGGTAGCGTGTGGTTGCGGTGAGGACGAGCTCAATGTCATCTTCGAGCGTGATGAAAGGTGACACTAGACCGGCAGAGACCTCTGCAGACCGGCTCACTGAAGTCAGCGGCAGGGACTCGAACGCCCGCCAGAGCGCATCGCTCTCGTCGTCTGAGAGGTGCCACAGCTGTGGCAGCGTCTGAGAGAGCACGCTGTCTCGTGGGCAAGCCACACACTCAGCCGACCCCGGCTCGACACTGAAGAACCATGGCTCGCGCGACGACAGCAGGGTCGCGAGATGATTATGCATCGTGAGGCCGTACGTCAGGGTCGACAGTCACGTCAACAAACACCATCGACGCCGCCATGCGATAACTGGAGTATCGCGATGCTCGATCTGACACCAATGCCTCACTCTTCCAGAAGGCGAGACGGCACTTGCCCACCGTTACGCACGTTGGGCGTACCAGTCATCTTCGTACAGTCTAGCGCGAGAGGGTGACGAAAGCTCAGGGCAGCGGCAAATCTCCTTCGGGATCGCCTACCGCCCGTCAGACGCGGAAACGAAATCCTTCTCTGGGCTCGCTCAAGGCGTGCGCCGTGGCGCGCGAGGCTGAGGAAGAGGTCTCCACGTCCTGTCGGCGCGCTCAAAACCGCGCTGTGCAGCAACCTTACCCAAGCTGCCGACGAGCAGCCGACGCAACAAGGCAGCAGGTGGGGCTCCAGTCAGCGAACCAGTAGATTGCGTTCGGCACCACGAGTCTGGAACCAGCACGGAAGGCCGGGCATCCCACTCACTCGGACCTAGCTGTGCGGCCGTATGCGCACCACATAGTAGTCACGCACGCCCGTGGCTAGGGGGAAGAGCGAACCTGGTGGGATATCTTCGATCTCGAAGTGCGGCATCGGTTCGCTCGTGCATTCCAGCCTCTCGAACGCCGATGACGACTCGAAGATTCTCGGCCGAAGGTGCCTAACCTGTTTGTCATCCAGGTACACCAGGCCCTGGAAGGCGTCCATGACGGAATTCGAAAGCCGGTCGGCGTCCGGCAAGCTCACGGGCTCACTTGAGAAGACGTCAATCATCATTTCAACCGGTCCCTGCAGCGGGCGCCCAAACGAGGCCCCGATTGTCTCTCGCTGTCTCAGGACCTCCTCCCGAAGTCTTGCCTTTCCACCCTTGCTTCTGACGGACCTTGGCGCTCCCTCTAGAACGAATGCGATGTGCCCCCTGGTGACACCGAGATACGGGTACGTCACACTCGACTGAGCCAAGGACGACACCCACTCCCGAATCTGGTCACATTCGTATTCCTGCAGAATGGTAGCTCCTTTGACATTGCGGATGCCCTGCACGTTGTCCCAAGGGTAGAAACGTAGTTCCCCCGCCTCGGCCCAGTCGCCATCGCTCTGGCGCAGGTCGGTGATCAGCAAGGCATCACGAGCGAACCGTATTCCGTCGCGATGGAGCCAGATCAGCTCCTTGCAGAAGTCCGTGTACGTGATCTCGGACTCAAGGGAGACGCCGAAGGCATCGAACAGCTCAGACCCGCGATGAAACAGCCCCTCGTTCACCCTGCCACCCCCAGCGCCCAACGTGTTGCACATGAGCTGGCGGCTCGCTGTGCTCTGAACCACATCATAGCCTTCGGGCCGCCCTGCTCGATGTGCTTGTTAGACCGCTGCCTGCACGTCATCGATGCGCTCACGAACCGCCTCCGAGAGCTCCCTCAAGCCGTAGGCGCTTCCGGCTTGATCTTCGTATGCGTAACGCCACTCCTCGAATACCGTGCTCACAATGGCCAGAACATCGTCGATGGCAAACGACACGTCCGGAAACTTAGCCTTCATGGCTTGAGCGCTTGGACTTGCACCCATGAGTTCTTCGAACCTCTGGGCGATTGCGGCCCGGCTTGTTGTCGAGAGCCGTGAGTAGAGGACTTTGAGGCTGTGGGTTCGTGGCACGGTGCCGGTCTCAAGCAGGCCGAGGCATTTCAGGTACAACTCAACCGAGAAGGCGATGCAGACTCTCGCCGGGATGAGAAACGGCAGATCCACTGGGCCCTGCGCCGCCGACAAGAGGCGCGCACATTCGGCGTCGAGAAGAGAGGCCGACGCCGCGAAGTGGGCCGCCGTCTTGAAGATGCGCTCAGCGTTTGCCTCTGCCTTTGTCACGGTCCCCCCGGTGCCTTGAGTCGGCCTAACGTGGGGCGCATAACCTGCAGCCCGCCAGGGCTGTCAGGTTGAGGCGCTTGTTCGGCAGCCCTACTCGCACTGCCACAGAAACCGCGTCTCGGTGGGGCAGGCGTCACAAACGAAGGCGAAGCCTTCTCCAGCGTCGCCGAAGTTGATGCCGCCACCACCTTCCGCCGACAGCTGAAGTGCGAACCGCATGCGACTACCGCAGGCGCACGTCGGCGTCTCGTCGCCCTGGATCCATTCCGGCTCACCACCAACCCGCCCCAGGGCTCCTCTTTCCGGGTCTCGAACGACAGCTTCAACTGGGTCAACAGCGGCAAGTAGGGTCTCACCCGACGTGGGCGGCTGGAACGTCGCGGCCGCAGCCGCCGGAACCAGGCGAGCTGCGTTGCCGCCGGAGTCTGGGTCCCACTCGTCGCACATGCCTGGGTCGTTGGCGCACTGAAAGACCAGGAGCAGCTGCTCTCGCGAGGCTAACGCGGGGACTCCGCAATCCGGCAAAGCGAGCTGCACGAGGAACTGCATGGCCCCGCCGCACTGCTTGCAGACGGGCCACTCGAAACTTTCCGGTGCATCCGGCAAGCCCCCGATTCGGGATTGCGACCCACTCCCTTGCGTACGAACCAGCCAAGCTGTCATCTCACCCCACCTCTCCGCGGTCTGCCGAACGTTGTGCGCGTGAGCTGCGCGCGAAGCGCGTCTGCTCGATGCGCTTGTTCGGCATCACTGCTGTGCCAGTCGATCACGGACATGATTCGAGCCGAAGGCGTACCCGATGCCGACGTTAGCCGAGCGCCGGAGGTTCACGGCTATTTCCCGCATCGCGGTCTGCGAAGCCCTCAGACCCTGGACGGGATCGACGCCGGCGATGACAACCCGCGCGCCCGTCGGTTGATTCAGCTGGTCAATGTTCTGACCGAGAACTTGGATCATTGCATCGAACTGGTCCGCCAAGAACCCGACTTCAGCACGCGAGATGATGCCAACCACGCTGCCACTACGTAGCTCAACCAACGGGCCTCCCGAGTTGCCTCCGTTGACACTGGCATCGATCTGAATGACATCGACTTTGGCTCGTTGGTGGAGGCTGGAGACGTACCCGACATGGCACGTGAGATGCTGCATCCGAAACGGGTAGCCCAAGAATGCGACCTGATCTCCAACGGCCAGGCTGTCGGAATCGCCGAACGAGAAGACATGGCGGCCAGCAAACTCCGGCTCATCCAACCGAAGAAACGCGACGTCGTGTTCGTTCGAAGGTGAGTCGTAGGCTACTGCCTGCAAGCAGATATCACGAGCAAGGCGGATGCCGGCTCCATAGTCCATTTCCTCGAAGCGAAGTACAGCGACGTCGAACCCTACATCACGAAGGACGTGACTGTTGGTCATCAGACCGCCGGGAACGAGGAAAGCCGTGCCCGCGGTCAGTACCTCGCCTCCGACTTCCAGGGATACCTGGGCGACGCCCGACCTACAGGATGTGAATACTTCCTGAGTGGTCACCGCTTCCTTCCGTATGCCGAACAATGAGTATGGAGACTGTGTAAGACGTCGAGCACACCCTACGCTTCTCCACGTAAGAGGTCTCCGGTCCTCGTGGACGCGTGGGATATGCAGTCTGTGTACGCCAGGTCAGAGCCCGTCCGTCGG
>NZ_QXIY01000043.1 GCF_003570995.1 Candidatus Cryosericum septentrionale | reverse complement strand
ATCGACGGAGGCCACATCTTCGGTCCTGGGGGCTACACCCATTGTTGGGTTGACGACGGGCACATCTTCGGCGCAACCGAGAACCTCCCGTGGCCGGCGTAGTCGATTTCGCATGTCAGGGTCCTGGTCGCTCGTTCGAGCCGCACATGTTGTCGTTGGCCGGCTGAACGGAGGACTTGCGGACGCAAGTAGATGTTGGGGGGTGCGGCTGCTGTGAGGGTCAAACGCAACGTGAGGCTGTACTTGGAGCGAGCTATCAGCTCTGCTCGCCTTGCGATCGAGCACTTCAACCGGCCGTATGAGGAAGGAAGGCGGGAAGCAGTCCTACATTTCGCTCTTCATGCGCACGAAATGCTGATGAAAGCCGTCCTTCTGCAACGTGGCAAGTCGATACAGCGTCGTCGCGAGTCGAAAAGCATCAGTGTTGCCACGGCTTTGCGGATGCTGGGGAATCAGGGCGAGAAGGTTCTTACGGAGTCCGAAACGCTCTCGTTGACGGCCGTGTCGAACGTTCGCGACGCTGCGCAACACTCAGTGGTGATGCTCTCCGAGCAGACGCTGTATCTGCAAACCCAAACGGCGGTGACGGTGTTCGACAAGGTGTTGAAACAGGAGTTCGACGTGAGCCTTGCCGACTTCCTGCCGAGTCGTGTGCTGCCGGTTTCGACCGATCCTCCGACATCGCTTGAGTTGCTCATCGATACGGAGGTGTCCCAAGTCAAGGCCCTGTTGGAGCCTGGGCGGCGCAAGACCGCAGAGGCGAAGGCGCGACTCCGCCCGCTGCTTGCCATTGATCTCGCAGCGGCGGGGGAAGAGCGCACCGCAACCCCGCTTGAAGTCGACCGGGCGACGAATCGACTGAAGCAAGGTCGCCCCTGGCGCGAGGTAATGCCGAACCTCGCGTCGTTGACGTTGGACGCAAGCGGCACCGGCCAGACCTACAACGTGCGCCTTGCCAAGGCGAAGGACGCGCCGCCAGTGAAGTTCGCGGAGACAGAGGATGAAGCTGAAAGCGCCGCAATCATCCGCGAAGTCGATAACGAGCAGCGCTACCCGTTTGCTCTAACAGACCTCGCCCGACTGGCTAGTCTTACGGCACCTCAGGCGACTGCGTTTGTGTGGAAGCTCGGCCTGAAATCGGACGAGAAGTGCTGTCACACTTTCCAGCACGGGAAGTCACGATTCCCGAGGTACAGCCACGAGGCACTGAGCCGTATGCGAGAAGCGGCGGCCAAGTTCAGCCCAGTGGAGGTCTGGCGCCAATACAGGCGGCAGAGACAACAGGATCCCGGCCACGAGGGCCAGCTCTAGCTTCATCGCCCAAGCGTGCCGATCTGGTTTGTGGGAGAGGAGTGGCCACTTCGCTCTGCATGTCGACTGTCGATGACGCTTCTGTCCTTCCCTTGGTCGAGAAGAGGGCACTTTCTCGTCAAGGGAAGTTGTCCCGCCTCAGAGCTCTCGCCAGCTGCCGCGACAGGTCGCCAACACTGCTATAGAAGAGAATGTCGGGGGCGATTCCACGAAGGAATGGCGATATCTCATCTTTGGCGGTCTCTTTCGCAATCAAGACAATCTGTTTCCCGAGGCCGAAGGCATATCCGATTTCGACGCCCACGCCTATGCTGTACTCACTGATGTCGGCAACCAGGACATCGCAGGCCTTGATTCCGTCGAAGGCCGTCTCGGCGATGATCTCTGGAAGAAGTCGACCTTCAGGCTCTATGCACTTTGCATCGGGAACTGCGGTCCTGATAGCCACCCGCATGTCCTCGTAGCCTGATGCCGCATTGGTCACAGCATGAGCGAGGTAGATACAGCGCACGCTAATTCCGTCTTGACTCTACGTATGAGGCTCCGTAGACATACACGTCGGCAGCCAGCTGAAGGTCATCATGCGCAACAGCTGCAACATTTGCGCCGGTGAGTGACCTGATGGCCGTGCCGCTCTTGTCTTCGAAGGGGTAGTGTGAGTAGTCGCGAGCGGACTCGACGGCCAAGATCGCCCTACTCCACGGGCCTATTCCTGGCACATCGGCTTCAAGCAAATCAGTCAGGTTGGAGACTTGGAAGCCCTTAAGGCGGCCGAGACTCTTTACTAGCCTCTCGGCGCGGAAGCCGAGGCCGATGTCACGGAAGTCAGTTGAGCCTAGCCGCTGAACACGTTCCGGCGGAGGGAAACCAACGACATCTCCCTTCCTGTAGCCGAACCCTTCCACGAAATCGGAGAACATCCGTCGCGCCTGACGGGCTGTGACTATCTGTCGCATGAAAACCTTGGTGAGCGCTTCCGCAGCGCACATCGAGAAAGTCGGAACAACGAGCATTTCGCGCACGTAGTCTCGGAAGTCCTCGTTGATGCCTGTCTGTTGGCGCAGCCACTTCGTCAGGTGCTCCCTGTCAGGCATCCGTTGGTGCCAATCCAGATTCTTCGAGTCAAAAGAGGGACTCCTGCGCCGGCTATCCAGTCTGATCAGGTGCCATTTCCCATCCACGTAGAGGTATCTCTGGTATGACCGGTTCTTCAAGACAAAGGGGGTGCACCATGTCTTGGGTTCAGGAAACAGCCGAACTGCCATAGACCCCCTCCTCCTCAACCGCGACATACGATTCGAAATTCTCTTTCAGGCTAGTCACGGGTTGTCCAGCATTGAACGTGTGGTAGGCAAAGCGAACGAGCATTCTGAGTTCGTCCGGAGTGAAGTCCTCATTCAATGAGACCTCAGGCTTCGCCGAGTACTTCCTCAGGTGCCGGCCCTCGAACGACGGGTCGAGAACGTCGGCCTCGTCCACGATGGCTCCCTGGAAAACGGTCTTCTTGGTGATCTCGGCGATCTCGGTCCCCGGGAACGGCATGACGGGGAAGAAGGCGACGTCCTTGAGGCCTGCGTGCTTGAGATTCACGGAGTAGTTGATCGTCTCCGCGATTTCAGCGTAGGTCTCCTCAGGAAAGCCCAGCATGAAGAAGGCCTTGCACAGCATCCCGTTGTCGCAGATGTCCTGGACAACCTGAGCCGTTGCCGTCAAGTCCAGGTTCTTGCGAATGTACTTCTGCAGTCGCTGCGAGCCCGACTCAATGCCCAGGTCGATCTCGAAGCACCCATGCAACGCCATCAAGCTGATGAGTTCCGAGTCGAGCTGATCAGCTCTCGCTTGGCATTTCCAGCGAAGAGAGGCATTCGCGGAGTCCAGCGCCGACAGGAAGCTGCGAATGATGGTCCCTTTCTGGTGCGAGAAGTTGTCATCCACGATCTGGAACTCGTCAGCCGCGTAGTGTTGCTGGCACAGCTGTATCTGCTTGACGAACAAATCCATGGGAATTGCACGCACACCGCCCTCCCAGCACTTTGGCACCGAGCAGAAGATACAGTTGCGGTCGCAGCCTCTTGTGGCATGCAGGTAGATTCTTCTCCGCTTTCTGAAGTAGCGCCCTTCCAGTGGGAGAAGACGGAAATCGGGGAGAGGGATGTGGTCCAAGCTCAGCCTTTGACGAGTTGGGCCGCAGATCAGTCTCCCATTTCTCATCGAGGCAACACCCGAAAGGCCTTTGATGTCCTGGTTGCTGAAAATGCGCTCCACGAGCTCCAAGAAGGTCTGCTCCCCCTCACCCACCACGGCATACTCGACATCGCCTTGGGCAAGCGTGTGTTCCGGAGCCAAAGTCGCATGAGGACCGCCGCAGACCACAACCAAGTGTGGGTCCACTCGCTTCAGATAGTGAGCGATTCTGTGCACGATGTGGACGTTCGGGGACGAGCAGTTGAAGCCGATGATTCTTGACACTCTCGTCGGGTCCTGGAAGATTCTGTCTACTGTGGAAAGGGCCCCAAGGTTCTCTGCGTAGGCGTCGAGAATAGACACTGAATGACTCTCTTCGTTGCAGTACGACGCGATGCAGACGAGGCCAAGCGGCATGTTAGGGTCTCGCTCCAGGTAATCGTCTCTTGGGTGCGGCATCAACGACGATGGCGTATTGACCAAGAGGACTGCATCGGTGCGAGTCGGCCGGGAAGACCTGAGCTTCAGATGCCTGACCAGGGCGTACGCGTCGAGGAGTAGGTCCGCCCAGGATGCCACGTCTTCCGGCCGCTGATAGCAGCGGTAGATGGGAAGAAGCTCTTCGTATCCTGGGTAGGCCTGTTGAAAGTACTGGGCAGCGTCGAGCTTCCCGACCCGCGGTTCATTCTCTAGGATTAAGAAGGCTCGGACTGCGTCGAACACGGCTTGGCACACTTGGCGGATCTGTGCTGCATCCCATGAGACAAGCGACAAGGCCTCGACTATGCGCTCCTGCTGCGAGGTGATTCTTGCCTTGCATGCCTCTGCCAGTTGCTGGCCATCGAACTTCGCCTCAGCGAAGGGGTTCCTTCCATAGAGGTCGCGGAGGAATCGATGCAGAAGAAACCGGTTCACCAGGGGTATTCCTCTCCCGGAATCGGCACCGTCCAACTGGGCGACTTCATATAGGCGGGTGTCGAGGGAGACTCGGTATTTCTGCATAAGGCCTTGAATCATCCGCTCGACGTAGTGCAGATGAGCATCTGACAGCGCCTCGAACACCAGCATCACGTCGATGTCTGCAGCTTCACCCCGAGAGAACTCGTCTTGAGGCGTGGTGGTGCCGAGATACACGAGGCTATCCGCGAAGGTGTTTTGCAACCTGAGCCGAAACTCGCGCAGGATGCCGTCCACTGACTCAAGGGGCCCAGAGTAGCGATTGTCCAGCGGCCGCCGGTCTTCCAACTGTTGTCCCCCTCAGAATAGACAGCAGAAGATTACCATTCGAGTCCACACGAAACATCGTGGCCGCTGCAGGGAATCGGCTATGAGCGAGAGAGCGTCGGGTCTTCACGCGGTGTCGCACGAGAAGACCAGTTCCGCGATCCGCGCCGCCGCTTCCTCCTGCATCGCCGGGATCGCATGCGAGTAGGTGTCGAGCGTGATCGAGATCGTCGCGTGTCCGAGGCGCTCGGAGACCACCTTCGGGTGAATGCCGGCACGCAGCGCCAACGTCGCGTGGGTGTGGCGCAGGTCGTGCAACCGGATGGTCGGTAGCGCCACGCGTCTCACCGCCTGGCGGAAGAAGCGACTGGCGACCTCCGGGTGCCAGGCCTCGCCGTCCTCCTTGGTGAACACCAGCCCCGTGTCGCGCCACTCGTTGCCCTTGCGCTGCTGGTCTGAAAGCTGTCGCGCCGCCTGCTCGCGCAGCACAAGTATCGTCTCGGGGTCGAGCGCGATCGAGCGCCGTCCGCGCGCCGTCTTCGGTTCGGAGACGACCACGACCTTGCCGTTGGGGATCAGCGCGCGACGCACCGAGATCCTGCCTGCCTCCAGATCGACGTCCTCCCAGGGCAGCCCCAGCGCCTCGCCCCTGCGCATGCCGGTCATCGCCAGCAGATGCCAGAGACCGCCAAGACGGTCCGAGCGCGTCGCGGTCAGAAAGGCAGCCAGCTGCCTGGCATCCCAGGTCTTCATCTCATGGCCACCGCCAGCGACCCGCGGCGGGTCGGCGGCGTCGGCGGGGTTGCGGGTGGTCCGCTCCCAGCGCACCGCATCCTTGAGGGCGCGGTGCAGGGTGGCGTGCGTGTGGCGGATGGAGAGTGCCGAGAGGCCAGTCTTAGCGTCACGCTTGCCGGAGACAGCCAGCTTGGCGTAGAGGGCGTTGATCGCCGACCCGGAGAGCTTCTGCATCTGCACCGAGCCGATGTGCGGGCAGATGTGGCACTCGACGTGCTGTTTGTAGCTGCGAAAGGTCGAGGCGCGGATCGTCGACTCGATCGCCGGCAGCCACTCGTTGGTCAGGTAGTTGCGCAGGCTCAGGTGGGTGGGGGCGACGTAAGTGTGCTCCTCGACGGCGACCAGCGTCTTGTTCATCGCCACCTGCGCTTCCTTGCGCGTGGCAAAGCCGGCCTTGGTCTGGCGGCGGCGCTCCTCGGTCTCAGTCAATCTGCCGCCACACTTCGGACACTCACCCTTGGGGCGGCGCTCGACCCAGAAGCGGCGATGACAGGCCGAGCAGCGCTGGGCGGGGTGGGGGCCGATGTCGATGATGTACTCCCACGAGCCCTTGCTGCGCTTGCGGATGTGACCCTGCATGGGGCGCTCCCTTCGTGCGTGTGACTGTGGGAACACCATCGCTCTGGTGAAGACCTCCAGCAACGAGACCAGGCGCACCGAAAGCACGGGGGAGAGGGCGGCGAGCCACCTTTGTGGTGCGCGGCTGGTCGGCTTCGCGTCGGCGGCACCGCGCTGAGCAGCACGATCGTGGGCCTCAGTGGATCGGGTGACCTCCAGCACTTCGGCCGCAGGGGGTGGCTGGGCGGGCTCTTGACCTCATCACGCGCGTGCTCAACAGGGGGCGCCACGGCGTAGGAAGCCCGACGGACGGGCTCTGACCTGGCGTACACAGACTGCATATCCCACGCGTCCACGAGGACCGGAGACCTCTTACGTGGAGAAGCGTAGGGTGTGCTCGACGTCTTACACAGTTTGCATACTCATTGTTAGGCACAGCAGAAGTCGACCAGGGGGGGTCATGGAGGTGAAGGCGAAGCTGAAGAGGGCTTTGAGATCCATCGAAGACGCTCGAGATACTCTCAAGCGAGCTGAGCGCAAGGGCGGGGACGCCGTGAGGGAGATCAGGGACGCAGTCCGGGAGCTCGACGATGCCGAAGCGAATGTCCGCAGAGCGATTCGCGAGCTCCCCGAAGAGTAGGCGGCGTGCCTAACAAGCGTTTCGAGCAGACGCCCAGCAGCGCTGCGATTTCCTTCATAGCCAGCCGGCGCTGCTCAAACGCCTCACGTTGATATGAGATGGCCGGTCAACCCCCGCGTCCTTTAGGGCGGTCGCGCAGGACAGGTCGGTGCAAGCGGGCGGGCACATGGGATCGGCGCTCGACCATGCTGATATCCGCGGATTTCAAAACCGCACATCTCGATCGGACCGGAGCCTGCCTCCCACTAGGTGCGCGCTTGCTCTAACGTCGCATAACGTCGACGAGGATCTCTCCGGTGTGTGGCGCCCGCCCGCCTGCATGGCGTGTCTCTACGCCCCGATGTCTTGAGTCATCGCACCCCAGACGAAGCCGGCAAGCTCCCGCGCTACGGCGACGACCGCCTTGTTGGGGCCCTTCCTGGCGGCGAGCTTGCGGTAGGTGGCATGCAGACGACACTGCGCCGCCCAGGAGTACGCCGCCACCTCGGGCGGCTGGCCCTCGAGGCGCTTGGCGTGGGCGCCACGCACCGCCGGCGCGTAGCGGTAGGCCCAGGCGGCCTCGACCAAGACCCGGCGCACATGCCGGTTGCCGGTCTTGGTGATCGAACCGTGCCGGATCGTCGCTCCGCTCGAGTGCTCGGACGGTGTGAGCCCGGTGAACGCCATGTAGAAGCCCGCCGAGCCAAAGCGGCGGAAGTCGCCCGTCTCGGTGAGCAGCGTCACCGCCGTGAGCGTGTCGATCCCGCGAAAGGCGCGCAGGCGCGCCACGCCACCCGCGAGCGGGTCGAGTGTGGCGAGCTCGGCGATCTGCCTGTCGACGGCGCAAAGCTGCGAGTCGCGCACGAAGTAGGCGCCGAGCAGGTGCTCGAAGGCCGCCTGCGACGCCGGTTCGTCGAAGCGCAGGGCGCGCATCCACACCTCGAACCTCCAGCTCCATCTGGCGCCGGGTGCCGGGTAGCGGCGGCCGTAGCGCAAGAGGAAGCTGCGGATCCTCTGCCGGGCGATCCGGCGGTCCGATTTCAGCTCCTCGCGCGTGCGGACGAGGTCGCGCACCGCTTCCTCGGCCGGCGTCGGGACGCGAACGCAGGTCAGCTCGCCCGCTCGGTGAAGATGTGCCAGGTTGCGCGCGTCGGAGCGGTCGGTCTTGACGCGCACGCCGGCGCGCCTGGGGATCAGCGAGGGCGCGATCACGTCACAGGCGATCCCCAGCGAGGCGATCAGCCGCTGGGTGTCATAGCCGGTCGGCCCGGCTTCGTAGCAGGTCCTGAGCAGCGACGGATCGGGGTGGCCGGAAAGCAGCTTGCGCACCGCCTCGGGGGTGTTGGGGATCACGCGTTCGTCGCATGTCGTCGTGCCCGATCGCAGCACGGCCACGGCGATCGTGTCCTTGTGCACGTCCAGTCCGATGTGCGTAAACTCGTACATGGCCGGTCCTTTCCGTGTGTCGGCACCGCGGGCCGATTCCCGCGGATGATCCACGCTATACGCGGATCGGACCGGCCATCTCATAGTGACTAGGCCAACCACGAATCGCCAAGGCGGACGATGGGACAGGGACTTGCGAGGGAAACGCCTGACGCGAAGTCTGTCTTCGCTGCTGCCACCGGTTTCGACGAATCCGCCGCTCTTCTGCACCAGGCAAACAATCGCGTCCTCTCTGGGCCGCAGCGCTACGTCACGACCCCTTACCTGTGGCCGGGCGTCGTGTGTGACGCCCTTGCCGTCGAGCTGTACATGAAGTGTCTCGCGGTCCTTGAACGAGGAGATTGTCTGCGAACCCACAGTCTTCGCATTCTCTTCGCCGACCTGTCGCCGGATAGCCAGGCTGAGATCGCCCAGACGTTCGAGAGGCTGATTGCGGCCAATCCGCTCGCGCAAGCTATGAAGGCGCAGGTTCCAAAGGTCTCATTCGCGATCCACGATGTGCTCCGTGAGATGGACCTCGTCTTCGAGCAGGCACGGTATGTCTACGAGAACCAGTTGAGGGGTGCCTATGGTCTTGGCGAGTTGGCTCAAGCAGTCCGCAAGCGCATCCTCGAATTGGGAGGGGCGGCCTAACAAGCGCATCGGGCAGATTGGCCGCGAAGCTATGATGTCGGTGAGAGCGCAGCGAGCCAACTGCTCATGCGCATCGCGTTATGCGTACAGGCTGGGACGGAGGGACGCTGATGGATAGTGACCAGTACGAGGAACTGTGCCGCCTCTTCATCGCCGAGAAGGTCGGGCTCAGTGTTGACGATGTGAAATCGGTGACGATTCCAAACGCCCAGAGATCGAATCTTCCGACGTACGCGCATCAGATCGACCTCTACTGGGAGACGGGCGACGAGATCGCCCAGTACTTGAACATCGCGAACGCCAAGTGGAGGGCTTCAGATAAAGTGGATCAGCCCGACGTCATGCTCCTTGCGAAGGTCCGCGAAAAGGTAGCTGCCCACAAAGCGTTCATGATTTCGAGCGTAGGGTTCACGTCCGGTGCTGTGGCCACGGCCCAAGATGAAGGCATCGCACTTCACGTCGTGAGACCCGCAATCGATACGTCCTCCCTCCCGCGAGGCGATAGAGGCGCTATTCGCGAGGCGCTTCGGCAAGTTGAGAGTTCCGGTTCGAGACCTCTCTACAGCCACACAGTAGAGTGTCGTGGGATGGACTTCGCTGAGTCACCAGCACCGACGCCCAGTCGCCAACCGCGCCCAATGGTCGCGCCTCCACGAACTGAGACCAGAGTCGCGCCTACACGAACCACCCGGGTTGCGGGCGGGGCTGAGACGCGAGGCGGCCCGAGTCCGCGCACCACGGGGCCCGGCGGAAGCACTGAGCGCAGAGGCTAAGGCTCGATCGTGGCACAGAACAGGCGCGTCGAGCAGACTCGCTTCGCTCGCAGCTCACGCGCCGGACGTTGGGCGCCGGGGGTGGCAGGGTGAACGAGGTGCTGTTTCATTGCGGGTCTGAGCTGTTCGATGCCTTCGGCGTCTCCCTTGAGTCCGAGATCACGTACGCGGACTTCTGCAAGGAGCTGATCTGGCTCCATCGCGATGGAATACGGTTCACTCTCGACGCCTTGCTGATCACCGACCTCCGCCAGAGCGATGGCGACTGGGTCGAGGCGGGGGAACTGCGCTTCTACCCCTGGGACAACGTACAAGGCATCCGCAATGTCAAAGGAGCTACCATTCTGCAGGAATACGAATGTGACCAGATTCGGGAGTGGGTGTCGTCCTTGGCTCAGTCGAGTGTGACGTACCCGTACCTCGACGTCACCAGGGGGCACATCGCATTCGTCCTAGAGGGGGCGCCAAGGTCCGTCAGAAGCAAGGGTGGAAAGGCAAGACTTCGGGAGGAGGTCCTGAGACAGCGAGAGACAATCGAAGATGCCTTGGGGCGCCCCATGCAAGGCCCCGTGGAAATGATGATTGACGTCTTCTCAAGTGAGCCCGTGAGCTTGCCGGATGCCGACCGGTTCTCGAATTCCGTCATGGACGCCTTCCAGGGCCTGGCGTTCGTGGATGACAAACAGGTCAGGCACCTTCGGCCGAGAATCTTCGAGTCGTCATCGCCGTTCGAGAGGCTGGAATGCACGAGCGAGCCGATGCCGCACTTCGAGATCGAAGATATCCCACCAGGTTCGCTCTTCCCCCTAGCTACGGGCATGCGTGACTACTATGTGGTGCGCATACGGCCGCACAGCTAGGTCCGAGTGAGCGGGATGCCCGGCCTTCCGTGCTGGTTCCAGACTCGTGGTGCCCGACGCAATCTGCTGGTTCGCTGACTGGAGCCCCACCTGCTGCCTGGTTGCGTCGGCTGCTCGTCGGCAGCTTGAGCAAGGTTGCTGCACAGCGCGGTTTTGAGCGCGCCGACAGGACGTGGAGACCTGTGCCATCGTGTGCCCCTGGCAGAGGCGTCCCCCTATGTGACTAGAATAGGAAGGCCGTGGACGCCCTCGAAACCTACTTCGCCGAGCTGAGCGCCAACCGCACCGCCGGAGCGGTGCCGGAGACGTCGGGCTATGGCGCCCTGCAGAGCCTCCTCAACGAGGTCGGCCACAAGCTCAAGCCGCACGTGCGCTGCGTGATCAACCCGGCCAATCAGGGAGCGGGCATTCCCGACGGCGGGCTCTATGTCGCCAACCAGTTCGAAAAGCAAAGCGGCGCGCCACTACCTGGACAGCTCCCGGCGCGGGGAGCGATCGAGGTCAAGCCGGCAAGCGACTCGGCCGCCGCGGTGGCCGAGAGCGAGCAAGTGCGCAAGTACTTAGAGCACTACCGCCAGGTGCTGGTCACCACCTATCGAGAGTTCGTGCTCGTCGGCTACGACGCCGAGGGCGAGCGCACGGCGCTCGAGCGCTTCTCGCTCGCCGAGACCGAGGTGGGGTTCTGGGTGCTCGCTTCAACGCCGCGCAAGAGCGCGGCGGCCCACGGCGAGCGCCTCAGCGAGTTCCTCAAGCGCGCCCTTTTGCGCCAAAGCCAGATCGTCTCGCCGCAGGAGCTCGCCTGGTTCTTGGCTTCCTATGCCCGCGAGGCGCGCGCCCGCGCCGAAGAGCGCGACCTGCCCAACTGGAACAACACTCGCGTCGGGCTTGAAGAGGCGCTGGGCATGAGCTTCTCCGGTGAGAAGGGCGAGCACTTCTTCCGCTCGACCTTGGTGCAGACGCTCTTCTACGGCCTCTTCGCCGCTTGGGTCTTCTGGGCCGAGCATCACGAACTCACAGACGTGCGAGCGCGCTTCGACTGGCGCTCGGCCGCCCAGTACCTGCACATCCCCATCCTGCAGAAGCTCTTCTACGACTTCTCACAGCCGGGACCGCTCGGTGCCCTGCGCATCGACGAGGTGCTCGACTGGGCCGCCGAGGCGCTCAACCGCGTCGACCGTGCGAGCTTCTTCGCCACCTTCGAGCTAAACCACGCGGTGCAGTACTTCTACGAGCCCTTCCTCGAGGCGTTCGACCCGGAACTGCGCAAGGAGCTTGGAGTCTGGTACACGCCGCCGGAGATCGTCCAGTACATGGTCGCGCGCGTCGATCAGGTGCTGCGCAGCGAACTCGGCGTCGCCGACGGTCTGGCCGACCCCAGCGTGGTCGTGCTCGACCCCTGCTGCGGCACCGGCGCCTACCTGGTCGAAGTCCTCGGCAAGATCGCCGAGACACTGCGTGAGAAGGGCGACGATGCGCTCATCGCTCACGACCTCAAACAAGCGGCCATGAGCCGCATCTACGGCTTTGAGATCCTGCCCGCCCCGTTCGTGGTCAGCCACCTGCAGATCGGCATGCTGCTGCATCGCCTGGGCGCCCCCTTTACCGACGGGACAGACGAGCGCGCGAGTGTCTATCTCACCAACGCCCTCACCGGCTGGGACCCGCCCACCGCGCCCAAGCAGCACCTGCTCTTCACCGAGATGGAGGAGGAGCGCGACAAGGCCCAGGCGGTCAAGCAGCACGCGCCGATTCTGGTGATTCTGGGCAACCCGCCGTACAACGGGTTCGCGGGGGTGAGCACCGAGGAGGAGGGCGATCTACTGACCCCCTATAAAGCCGGGCTCCGCGATTGGGGAATCACCAAGAACTACCTTGATGACCTGTACGTCCGGTTCCTCCGGATTGCGGAACGTCGCATCGTCGATCATGCATCGAAGGGCGTCGTTTGCTTCATCTCGAACTTCTCCTACCTCGGACATCCCTCCTACGTTACAGTCCGTGAACGACTCCTGACCGGCTTCGACAAGCTCTGGTTCGATTGCCTGAATGGCGACAGTCGCGAGACGGGCAAACTGACGCCGACGGGCGAGCCAGATCCGAGTGTCTTCTCCACACAGAAGAACCGAGAGGGTATTCGCGTCGGTACGGCAATCGGACTCATGGTTCGCCACCGCAGCGAGAGCTCGATTGCCAAGCCACAGGTTCTCTTCCGTGAGTTCTGGGGAGCGACCAAGCGTCAACGGCTGCTCGACAGCCTCTCTTCCCAGCGCGAAGGCGATGCCTATCAGATGCTGGAGCCGATCCGAGAGCAGCGCTATTCGTTCCGACCTGCGACCGCGCACCCCGACTTTGGCAGCTGGCCTCGTCTTCCCGACATTGTCCGCGCCCCCGCATCCCTTGGCCTGAACGAGAACCGAGGCCAAGCACTTCTCGCCACCGACGGCGCGACCCTGGAAGATCGCTTCCGCCACTATTTCGATGAGTCAGTCTCTTTCGACGCATTGGCCGCACTACATCCTGGTCTGGCGACAGACGCGGCCTTCTTCGACGCCAAGGCCGTTCGAGCCCGTCTTCTGAAGGAGAGTTCGTTCGACGCTGAGGCCATCAAGCGTCTCTGGTTCAAGCCGTTCGACATGAGGTGGGGCTACGTTGAACGGAAGGCGGGACTGTGGAACCGAGTCCGCCCCGACCTCCTTGATGCCTTGCACAACGGCAACAGCTTCTTGATGGCGCGCTGCAAGGCACCGAAGACTCCTGATGGGGCGGTCTTCCTCTACGGCTCGCGCCTCTCCGATCAGCACGCGCTCCAGACCGATGTGTACTTCTTCCCAGAGTGGTTTGCATCGGAGGCCCCCAGAAGCGGTGACCAGACGGCACTCGATCTCGAGACACATGGAGGCGAGAGAGTCGCCAACTTGTCCCTGCCGTCGCTGGAGTACCTAGGCCAACTTGGTCTCGAGGTGTCCGAGTCAGGACAAGAGGCAGCCTCCCCCTTACTCACGCATGCACTCGCCATTGGCTACTCGGCTTCCTACGTGAAGGACAACTCGGGTGCCCTCCGCCAAGACTGGCCCCGCATTCCCCTTCCCGCCACCGCCGACGCCCTCCTCGCCTCCGCCGACCTCGGCCGTCGTGTCGCTGCCCTCCTCGATGTCGAGTCGCTCGTCGACGGCGTCAGCTCCGGTCAGATCCGCTTCGAACTGCGTCCCATCGGGTCCATCGCCAAGGCCGACGGCGGTCAGATCGATCCCGGCGCCGGCGACCTCGCCGTCACCGCCGGATGGGGACACGCGGGCCAGGGCGGCGTGACCATGCCCGGGCGCGGGCGGGTGGTCGAGCGCGCCTACACTGACGAGGAGCTCGCCGCCTTCCGCGAGGGGTTGGCGGGGCTTGGGCTCGCCCAGGAACAGCTCACGGCCTGTCTGGGCGGCACCTGCGTCGACGTCTTCCTCAACGAGCGTGCCTACTGGCGCTGCGTGCCCAAGCGTGTCTGGACCTACACGATCGGCGGCTATCAGGTGATGAAGAAGTGGCTCTCCTACCGCGAGCGCCCGCTGCTGGGGCGCGATCTCACCGTCGACGAGGCGCGCTACGTCACCGAGATGGCCCGCCGCATCGCCGCCATCCTGCTGCTGGAACCAGCGCTCGACGCAAACTACGAGCACGTCAAAGCGGACACGTACGCATGGCCGGGATCGACGTAGAGGCGAGCCATCGCATTCGCTTCAAGCTTGGGCCAGACGAGCGCTACGCCGCCCTATCTCGCACGTCCATCGACGAACTGGGATCGGGGTTTCGCGTTGAGTCGTCTCTTTCAGCCTCATGAAGCAGAGTGACGCGGAGCTGAGAGAACACCTGCGTGAGCAGGTTGGATTCATCCTCGCCTCCGTGGATGCGTTCCATAAGGGCCGTCAATCTGAGGCAAAACGCATGGCGGCCGCAATCCGACTGCTTGTGCATGACACCCGTCACAGCCGCTCGCTCCTCTCGCAGCTGGCCATCAAGAACAGGATTCTCTTCTACGACACCGCGAAGTCTGTTACCGATCCAAGGCTTGCGTCCGCGCTCAACCTCGCCGGATTCGTTCTCAGTATGGGCACCAGTGGCCCCCAGGCTTTCTGGACACCCGACTTGGACCCCGGTCCTAATGACAAGGACTGTTCGGTCAGGCCGTTCCATTCCTGGTGGACCCGGCCTGTGATCAAGGACAACCATGGCGTGTTCTTCTCTCGCAAGGCCATCGTCCTTGGCGTTGCGGATCAGGATGGGGGCGCACACGTCGACCAAGACCTGCGCGAGGCATACTGGCAGCTCACAAGAGGCAGCTCCATCGGCTGGCTCATGGACACCGGACACGGCCCCGAGGAAATGCCCGGTTTGGAACTTGCGTGCGTGCGACAGGTCGCTCACGAGCTGCTCGTGACGTTGGCGTGTCAGGCACCGCAGGCGTACCCGACATCGGAAGCGGCAGCCCTCTACGCATCGCACCTCATCGAGACTAAAGGCGGCTCGCTCGACATCGAGGTGAAAGGTGCGAGGCCGCCCCTCACTTCGTTGCCTCGAGAGCGACTGGACAATGAGGCCAATCTCGAGGGCGAGGCCCGCAACGCACCTTGTCCGTGCGGGAGCGGAGAGAAGTACAAGCATTGTCATGGACTTTGATCTGAACCGCCCCGGGCACTCTGGAGACTCCAACTCTGGAGAGGGGGGTCAGGTCACCAGGTCACCAGGTGGTCGCCCTGCGCCCAACGGAGCAGAGTCGCGGGGCTCAGCCGAATGCCCCATGCTCATGGATGTAGACCGACGCTTTGCGTGCGTGCATCACGATCGTCACAGAGTCCTCCCCCCAGAGGATTGACGTTGCCCCAGCTCTATCGGCGTCGTACTCTCGTGCGGGTGACTATCTCGAAGGGGGACCGAATGACCTCTCGCGCAGCGATCACGGCGGTCACGCTGCTGCTCCTCGCCTCGGCCGGTTGCGGCTCCTCGCACGGAACGTCGTCCGCATTGCCGACGCACCTCCCGCCGCAGCCGAGCCCCTCCGCATCGCCGTCCCAGGCAAGCGACAAGGTAGCCCTTGTCGCGGCCGTGAAGGCCTACTCGGCGGCCTTCCTCGGCGGCGACGCGAAGGACGCCTACAGCATGCTGTCGGCCCACTCCAAGAGTCTGACCCCCTTCGCTGAGTTTCGCTCTGGCGTTGAGGCTGCTCAGCAGATGTACGGCGACGCGAAGCTCTTGAACGTGAACGTTGACCAGATCGCGGGCGGCATGGCGCGCGTTACCTACAGCTACTCAGAACATGCCATCGATCAAACGGGTCAGCCGTGGGTCAAGGAGGACGGCCTCTGGCGCTACGATCAGTAGCGAATCGCGCCCTTCCCGCACGCGAGACCGCAGGTGGCTGAGTACGTCACAGCCCGCGCACGATTTGCTCAGAAAAGGCCCAGCAGCACTGCGACCAAGTAGAGGCACAATCTGGACGCCGAAGTCGGGCAGACGTCGGCAGGATGTCGGCTTCAGTCCCCGTCGCGACGAGAGGGGTCGCATGCGACTGTGTGAAGCCAAGATTCGCTCCGGCAGCCTCCGTTTGCGCTCGCAGTATCCATATCGTGCGGCGGCATCACGTCGGCGCGCTGGTCGAAGTGCGTGGAAACGGCCGCTTTTGCGTCATCGGACACGTCACGGGAACCTCCAGCACGTCCACCACAGAAGACCCGCTCGCGGACCACGACCTCTGGGCCAAAGGAGCTCCATGGACAACGAGCTGGTCGCCGCCGCAGCGACCTCATGAGGGGCTAGCATTGCTAGCCGAAAACCGTCCACGGAAGCGGGGCAAGTCCAAATCCAACTCCTGGGTAATGAGGCGCTCCACATTCTGACTGACAGCCGAGAGCCGCGGGCGCCACGAGCATTGTCGTTACGGTCCACCAGCGTACGGTCAGTAATGGCGAAGAGGCTGGCCCACCAGGAATTCAAGAGCTCGGCTCAACGCTTGACGCCCGGCAGTAAAAGTGCTTTTGTATCGGCATGCTACCGGTAACACAGCAGGCGGACGCGGAATTGGCGCGCTGCTGCCAGGGGGGAGCGGCTGGTGCTATTTCGCGTTGCGGGGCCGGCAATCCGTTTGACTTTGGAAGCAGCTGCCGAATCGATTCCTGTCCTGAGAAGTCAAGCGGGGCGCCTGTCGATGGCATTACTTCGGAGGGGTGATTCGGAGGCCTATTAGAGCGCAGTAGAGCATGGCTTTGTCGACGACGGACGATCTTGGATGCCTTGAGAAGGAATGGGGGTGGCGGGTAATGGCAAGTGAGGAGTTGACACCGGTAGCCGCGCTGATCAGGAGTCTTGGCGAAGAGCTCGAAACAGGCCGTCTGATCACGCGAAAGGCGTTCTTACAGCGGGCCGCAGGCCTCGGGATTGCACTTCCCCTTGCCTCGACTCTCTTTGCAGCTTGCGGCAGTTCGACCAAGACGAACTCCTCGGCAGCGGGCTCTGCCACCCAAACACTGGTCATCGCATCCGGAGCTGACGCATTGACGCTTGATCCAGGAGCCTCCTACGATGGGATATCGCCATGTCTTTGGATGGCGGCCTACGAGTCGCTTCTGCGATACGAAGGTACTAGCGCGAAGGTCATTCCCCAATTGGCCGACTTCGAGGTCTCCGAAGACGGCCTCACGTACACCTTCCGAATCCATCCGAACATCAAGTTCATAGACGGTGAGGTTTTGGACGCGGCCGCAGTCAAGCTCAACATCGAGCGGCAGATTGGTACGAAGATAGGTGTGTCTTATGCCCTTGGTAATCTGAAGAAGATAGAAACCCCGGACGACATGACGGTCGTCCTCAGCCTAAGTGATTCCTATGACGGGTTCTTGTCGGCGTTTGCGGGCGAAATCACCGTTATGATGATTTCCCCGAAGGCCATCACTGATCACAAAGGGAGTGATTGGGCCCAGAGCTGGCTTCGTCACAACATGGTCGGCAGTGGACCGTACATGCTGGAGTCCTACACCCAGGGGAGCAAGGCGGTCTTCACAAAGAACCCGACGTACTGGAGGGGCTGGAACGGGCAACACGCTGACAAGGTGGTTGTCATCTACACCCACAATGTGGAGACAGAACAGCTTCAGTTGGAGCAAGGCTCGGTAGACGCGGCGCTGTATCTGTCAGAAGACGGCATAAAGTCGCTCCTTAGCAAACCAGGCATAAGCGTCACAGACTCTCCCAGCTTTGACGAGTACTACCTGATGCTGAACTGCGACAAGGCTCCGACGGCCAATCCAGAAGTGCGAAGGGCCATCGCGTACGGATTTGACTATGGAACGTACGTCAACACCGTGCAGGGAGGCCTTGGCGCAGTGCAAGCGCGAGGCCCCATTCCGCCGGGGCTTGCGGGATACAACCCTAACGTTCAGCAATACAGCTACGATCCAAAGAAAGCGAAAGAGCTGCTAGCCGCGGCGGGGTACCCGAATGGTGGCTTGACGCTCAAGCTGGCCTACGAGGCGGAGTTCAAGTGGAAGGGGACCATGGCGACCCTCTTCCAGTCGAACATGCGTGACCTCGGCATCGACGTTTCGATTCATCAGGAGGCCAACCTCAACTGGCTTTCTGACCGCGCGAAAGCTGATGCAGCTTACCCCTGGTGGTTTTACCCGCTGCTTAACACTGCCGGTGACTACCTCTACTCTCAGTTTGCTAGCACGGCACAGGGGACAGCGGGCTCGAACGGTACTTATTACACGAATAAGACCTTTGACTCACTGCTCACGAAGGCCGCGGCCTGTCCCGTTCAGTCGACTCGGGACAAGTACTACGCGCAGGCCCAGGAGATCCTAGTCAGAGACTGCCCCGCCCTGTTTGTGATGTTTCGTAATCAACGCATCCCGCTTAGATCGAATGTGAAAGGGTTTGTATTCAACGGGATGTCCGAGGGGACTTTCAACTTCTACGATATGTACAAAGCCTGAGGAGGGTTAGAGGTTTCTTGTTGCTCAGGTAGGAGTCGTTTGGTATGGCGCGTTATATAGCGCGTCGCCTCGTCCTCATGGTCATCGTGTTGGCGGGCATGAGCGTCCTTACCTTCCTGCTGACTCATCTCGTCCCCGGGAACCCTGCGAAGCTGATGGCAGGGCTTCACGCCACGCAGGCGCAAGTTGACGTCTATACCCGGCGCTACGGACTCAACAAGCCCCTCCCGGTCCAGTATTGGCGCTACGTAACTGGGTTGACTCACGGCGACTTCGGAACCTCCCTGACGACTCAACGTCCCGTTGCGGAGGACCTGAAACAATTCGCGCCCGCCACAGCCGAGCTTGTCTTCGCGGCCATGGTGCTAACCGTGGTCATAGGCGTGCCACTTGGTGCCCTTTCGGGGCTGTTTCACCGTAGCTGGTTCGACCACTCGACTCGAGTGATATCTGTCGCCGGTGCTGCCATGCCTGCGTTTTGGCTGGGGATGATTCTGCAGGTAGTTTTCTTCGCGAAGCTAGGGGTGCTGCCGGTCGGAGGTCAACTGGATATCTTGAGCCAATCTCCCCCCACAATAACGGGGATGGTGGTGGTTGACTCCCTCCTGGCAGGTCAGTTCACGGTTTTCCGAGATGCTTTGCTACACCTGATACTGCCCGCCTTCACATTGGCTGCCGGCGGTATCGCAATCGTCACTCGAATGTCGCGGGGAGCGATGGAGGACACGTTGGAGACGGATTTCATCCGCATGGCCCGTGCCAAGGGGATGCCGGAGCTGCGTGTGGTTGGCCGCCACGCATTGCCGAACGCACTCACTTCGACTGTGACCGTCTTGGGGCTTCAAGTGGGAGCTCTCTTCGCAGGCACCTTCCTGGTGGAGTCCGTATTCACGTGGCCGGGCATCGGTCTCTATGCGGTCACCGGCATCAGGGACCAAGACTACGCCGCCATCATGGGCGTAACGTTGCTCATCGCGATTACCTACTGCCTCGCTAACCTGGTAGTAGATGTCATCTACGCACTGATGGATCCTCGTATCACCTATGCAGGGACGTGAGTTGCAGACCATTGCGGCCAGGAGTGGCTCATGGACCTGACGTCGGTGCGGCCGCCGGACCTTGCCATGATAGATACGCCGTATCGCCGACTTGCTTCCACTCTGGGTGGGCTGATCCGGAACCCTCTCAGTGCAATCGGCCTGTCACTGGTAGTGCTCTTTGTCGTGATCGCTGTATTCGCTCCGCAGGTCGCTCCGCAAGACCCAATTGCCCTCGACCCGGTTCATCGCCTGTTGCCTCCCGGCATTCATCACCTCTTTGGCACGGACGAGAACGGCAGAGACATACTCAGTCGTGTCATCGTGGGCACGCGACTGTCGCTACTGGGCGCTGCCGGGATATTGATGATTGGGGTGGTTATCGGTGTCCCCATCGGCCTGCTGGCAGGTTACGCTGGAAAATGGATAGACGAGATCCTCATGCGGGTCACGGATATCTTTCTGTCTTTTCCGTCGCTCGTATTCGCGATTGCCGTTGCAGCGACACTGGGCCCTAGTATCCGGAATGCCGTCATTGCAACTGGTGTTGTCTGGTGGCCATGGTATGCAAGGCTCATCCGAGGTGAGGTGCTCAAGCTCAAGCATCAGTCGTTCGTCGAAGGAGCAAAGATCCTTGGGGCTGGGTCCCTACGCATCATGTTCTTACACATACTGCGCAACTCCTTGACCCCGCTCATTGTGCAAGTCAGCCTTGATTTCGGATATGCAGTGCTCACCTTGGCGAGCCTCTCGTTCCTCGGTCTTGGCGCTCAACCTCCGACCCCCGAGTGGGGCGAGATGATTTCGGCCGGGCAGAGCTACTACCTGACGCAGTGGTGGTACGTAACCTTCCCGGGGCTGACGATCCTAGTTGCTGTGATGGCCTTCAACTTGCTCGGGGATGGCTTACGGGAGGTGTTGTCGCTTGGCCGCGCGAGATGAATTCGCGCTCGACGGCGAGTCAAGCGCCCTTTCCGACTTGCAGGCGCTGGTCACTGCTGTGGCTGACCCTGGTTCAAATACGCATCCGGAAAGTCAAGGTCTGGGCCATGACGACTTCCCTGGGGCACGCGAAGCCGAAGCCCTCTTCTTGTCGTTCATCGCGAAACCGCCCCCTGTAGGGCGGACTGGTAGTGCGCTTACCCAGGCAGAACGCCGGTTCCGCCTTCGGGCGGTGTCCATGGGAACGCGGACGCTGAGACAGACTCGCTGATGTCCGAGTCTGGACTTGAGCGGACCACGGAGACGCGGCTTCTGCCGGCTTCCAATCACCCTGGAGCTGGTGATGGCCTCCTGTCACCTCTTCTGTCAGTTGAGCGGCTTGAGGTCCAGTTCCGGGCCAAACACGGGGCCGTACGCGCAGTGAATGGGGTGACCTTTCAAGTGAGCAGCGGTGAAATGCTCGGCCTTGTCGGCGAGTCCGGTTCGGGAAAGAGCGTCACGAGCCTGGCAATCATGAGACTCTTTCCGCGAGATGGCTCCGTCATCAGCATGGGGCGCGTTTGGTTCGATGGCCAGGATATCCTCTCCATCCCGGAGCCTGCCATGCGCAGACTAAGGGGGCGGGATATGGCAATCGTATTCCAGAATCCCATGACGAGTCTGAACCCCACCATGCGAGTCGGTCTGCAGATTGCCGAGATACTCATGGTGCATGAGGGCCTCGGAAGGAGGCAGGCATTCGAGAGATCGGAGGCTCTTCTTCAGATGGTCGGCGTTCCCGCAGTCCACGAGAGCCTGGCGAAATACGCGCACGAGTTCAGCGGAGGGATGCAACAAAGAATAACCATCGCCATGGCCCTTGCTCTTCAACCCAGGCTGCTGATCGCTGATGAACCGACAACGGCCCTGGACGTGACAATCCAGGCGCAAGTGCTGGACTTGATCAGAGAGCGGGCCGCGGAAACAGGGATGGCCGTTGTTCTGATCACGCACAACCTGGGAGTCGCGGCAGGACTCACACAGCGAATAGCAGTGATGTATGCCGGTCTGCTTGTTGAAGTCGGCGAAACCAGATCCATCTTCGCATCGCCACGACATCCCTACACTGTCGGCCTTCTTGGCTCACTGCCACGCGCAGATTACCACCGCGTCAAGCTGACACCCATTCCTGGAATGCCTCCCGTACAAGTTGAGGAGCCCAAAGGCTGTCCCTTCGCCCCCAGATGTGCCCGGCAGATCAGCGTCTGTTCCACAGAGACTCCCGCACTTCGCTCCATGGGCCGACAAGTCGCGAAGCCCTCGCGAGCTGTTCCCAACACCTGCAGTCACCTTGTTGCGTGTCACAACCCCGTTCCTACTGAGGAGACACCGCTGATGCCTTTAGGCAGCCGACGTGACTAGACGGAAGAGCCGAGATTACTGCAGAGACCGGCGGAGAGACATGTCTGGAATTCAATCTGAGCCCTCAGGAGCGCTACTAGCCGTCCGAAACTTGGTCGTTCAATTCTCAAGCACGCGCGGTTTTTTGGTGCGTCGTCACGTCTCGACCGTTCGAGCAGTGGACGACATCAGCTTCGAGCTTCAGCAGGGCGAGATAATATGTCTTGTGGGAGAGTCGGGGTGTGGCAAGACGACGACAGGTCGTGCAATTGTCGCCCTTGAGCGGCCGGTTTCTGGCTCCATCGTGTTTAAGGGGCTTGAGCTTGTTGGCCTGGGCGCACGCCAGTCACATCGCGTGACTCGGCACATACAGATGGTCTTTCAGGACCCATACTCGAGCCTCAATCCAAGAATGACCGTAGGAGCATCGGTTGCTGAGCCCCTTGTGATTCATCGTGTGGGTTCACCGGAGGATCGACGGCAGCGGGTGGGTGAACTCCTTGACGCCGTGGGTTTGCACCCGGAGTCCAGCGCTCAGCTCCCCCATCAGTTCAGTGGGGGACAGCGACAGCGAATCGCGCTGGCTCGCGCATTGGCCCTCAACCCTGAACTCCTGATACTTGATGAGCCGACTAGCGCGCTGGACGTATCGATCCAGGCCCAGATTCTGAATCTGTTGGCGGACCTCAGGGAGAAGTACTCGCTTACCTATCTGTTCATTTCCCATGACCTGGCAATCGTTCGGTGGCTCGGAGACCGAGTTGTGGTGATGTATCTCGGCCGGATCATGGAGGTCGCGCCGTCGGATGATCTCTTCCAGACCCCGCTTCATCCCTACACAGTCGCTCTCCTCTCGGCTTTGCCGGTCCCCGATCCCACAGTGGAAGATCAGCGCAAGAGGATCGTCTTGGAGGGCGAGGTCCCTAGTGCGGCCAACATCCCTGTCGGCTGCCGCTTTGCGGGACGCTGCTGGCTTTGGCGTGAACTTGGCAGCCCCGAACAGTGTCAGGAGATGGAACCGGAGCTGTCATGTGTGGCAAAGGATCACTTGGTCGCATGTCACTACTCAGGGGAGGCCGCAGTCCGGCCGTTTGGCTTGGATCCATCGGTCGACTAATTCTATTGCCAGGAGGTGGCAAGGTGGCGAGTTTGCAAGAGTCCAAGGTCAACAACGTTCCACTTGTGGTGGGATCGTTGGATGTAGCGCCAGGGACCGTTGGGTTTGGGAGCATTACTTGTGCATGGCTGGCAGACAGCACTCTACTGGAGATTCCGCTGATCGGAGTGAATGGGAGGTACGAGGGACCAAGATTGTGGGTGAACTCCACTATGCACGGGCCGGAAATACCAGGCATTGAGGTGATCCGGCGGGTCCTGCGGGAAGAGATCGACCCACTCCAGCTGCATGGGTCAATTGTTGGCGCACCCATCTTGAGTCCCTTGGCCTATCGAGCTGCGACGTATTTCACTCCCGTCGATGGCCTCAACCTAGCCAGCGTTTTCACCAGGGATATGTCCGACCTTCCAAGTCTCACTCATAGGATGGCTCGCCGCGTCTACGAGGCCGTCAGCGCCTGTGATTACATCATTGATCTGCACGCAAATCCGTCACCGGCCCTGATCTTCACTATGGTCCCTCAGGGCGAGGGTGAAGTGATTCAGAGATCACTTGAGCTGGCGGAAGCCTTCGGCGTGACGACAATCCGTGATCTAGAGAACAAGGGAAACTTGGTGGACAACGCGATCAATGATGGCAAACCTTCTCTCGTGCTCGAACTTACCTCCTGGGAGCACATTGATGAGGATGCAGTCGCAATCGGTGTTGAAGGGCTACTCAATGTGTGCTCCAGACTCGGGATGCTCGATCGTGCCGAGCAGCATATAGAGTTGAAACGCACAGTGGTCGTCAGTGGTGCTCTGACACGCCTCGAGCTCTTCTCTGAGAGAGGCGGAATAGTGTCCTTCACTAAGTCTCGAGGCGAAGAGGTACGTTCGGGTGAGGTCGTGGCGATAATCCGCAACCCGCTTGGCGATGTCGAAGAGGAGCTGCGAAGCCCTGCCGATGGATGGTTGTTGGCGTACCCATTGACACAGAACCAGTCGACATTCACAGGCGAAACTGTGGTGTACATCGCGATCCCACTCCAGTAGGGGCGACTCCAGAATCCCAGAGTGATGATGGGCGATACCGAATCTGGCTGAGTCAAAGGTCGTCAACGAGGCGGGAGACGCGTATCTTGTTAGGCGTGACCTGCCCCAGTCAAGTCGGTCCAGGTCGAAGGCATGGTTTTTGGACCGATGCAAAAGAGGAGCAAGTCATAATGAGGAAGCGCTATCGCCCCTGGGAGATCATTGCAAAGCTGCGCGAAGCCGAGGTCCTGATCGGCCAGGGCCAGAGAACTCCGCACTTTGACTCATTCGCCGGCCAGCTGACTGCCCGTGGCGGGGTTCTCACCGAAGGCTGCCGATGGGTCCGTTGACCGGCCGCCAGGATCGCAGCCGCATGACGCCCGGATCCGAACCTGGGTGTCGAGCACAATCGTTTCAGCAGGAGATTCGTCGCCGTTGAGTCTCTTGAGCAATCGGACCGCAGCGATTCGGCCAACCTCCTCAGCGGGTTGGTCTGCACATGTGAGAAACGGTCTTCCGGCCGTCACTTCAACATCATCGAATGAAACGACAGCAAGATCCTTCGCGACACGAAGATCGAGGTCCAGAGCGGCGTCGATGACTCCAAAGGCGAGGAGGCTGTTCGCGGCGACTATCGCAGTGGGCCTGTCCGGGGCGACAAGCAGAGCGGCGCCCGTCGTCTTGCCAACTTCACGCGTGAACGCCCCGCCCATGATCAGGCGCTCGTCGGGCTCGATTCCATGATCGCGTAGCGCATCTCTATAGCCCCTGATGCGATCGCGGCTTGTCGAGGCTTCAGGCGACCCTCCCACCATCGCAATCCGCCGATGTCCGTGCCCAAGCAAGTGCTGGGTGAGCAGGTATGCTGGTGTTACTGCAGCGCCGACGACAAGATCGGCATCCACGTCCGCAACGCTTCGGTCGATAAGCACCACCGCGATGCCAGCTCTCTGGAGTCGCTGAACCGCCGCGGTCGCCGCATCGCCGGTCGCACCCAGGATCACGCCGTCTACCTGGAGTGCCCCAACAGTCTCGAGAAACGACTTCTCGCGGTGAGGGGCCTCGCCAGAGTTCCCGAGCAGGATGGTGAAACCTGCGTCACGCATTACATCCTCGCAGCCGTGAATCACCTGTGTGAAGAACGGATTAGCGAGGTCGGGAACGAGCAGCGCGACAACGCCCAGTCTGCGGCCAGTCAGCCGTCGCGCCAACTGGCTCGGAACGAATCCAAGCTCCTTGATTGCGGTCTTGACAGCGCGACGAGTCTCATCCGTGACCCGTTTGGACCCATTCACAACACGGGAGACCGTCATTTTGGAGACGCCAGCCCGCTCCGCTACCTGAGCGGCAGTGACCAGACCAGGTAGCGGTCGCGATCTCGTACGCCGCTTCTTGGTCATGTTGGTCACCGGACGCATTAATGCTCGGCAGTATACGCTGCGCCGGGGACATGCTCTTGGATGTCCGCCAGCGCATGCGCGATCTCGCGAGTCGCCGGGTAGAGCTGGCGATAGTGGTCGTAGAGCTCCGCGTACACATCGGCGGCCGCGGGATCGGGCTGGATTATCACGCCAGGTCGCGCCCATAAAGCGTCGTCGCTGACGAGCCCGACGCCTTCGGCGGCGAGGCGGGCATCCCCATAGCTAGCTCCAATCGTCTCTGTCGGAATGCTTTGCTCGAGCCCGCAGACGTCGGAGACTGTCTGCACCCAGAAGCGGCCTTGCGTGCCGCCGCCCACCGCCCGAGCATCAGTGATCTTCACCCCGCCCATTGCCTCCAGGTTGTGACGAACTCCGTACGCAATGCCCTCAATGAGTGCTCGGTAGAGGTGCCCGCGCGTGTGATGCAGGGTCAGCCCAAGAATCGCCCCGCGTGCTCTTGAGTCCAGGATCGGCGTTCGCTCGCCAGCGAAGTAAGGGAGGACGAGGAGCCCGGCGGCGCCCGCAGGAGTCGCGCGCGCCTCATCGAGGAGTTCATCGTAGCCTACGCCCCCAAGGAGTTCTCTAAACCAACCCGCCAGGCTACCGGAGGTTGCCATTCCGGCCGCAAGGGTCAGGGAGCCCGGATCGATACCACGCGTTGTCCAAATTGCCCTTTCCCGGCTGCGCCGCTTAGTGACAGCGACAAGGAACATCGTCGAGCCGTACATGAGCATCAGCTCACCAGGCCGGCGGACGTCGACACTCACCGCCTCCGCCCAAGCGTCAATCGTACCCGCAACGACAGGCGTTCCCTCGCGGATGCCCGTGGCGGACGCGCCCAAGCCCGTGACGGCGCCGACGACCTCGCCGGACCAGGCGAGCCGTGGAAGGGAGACCTCGGGAAGCACGAGTTCGATCCATTCTTCAGCCCAGCCGCACTTGGCCAGGTCGTAGAAAGGATCGCACTGGCTTGCCGAATGATGGTCGAGGATCCATTCCCCGGTGAGACGGGCCACAACGAACGAGCTCGCCATGTACCAGCGACGCATACTTCGCCACACGTCCGGTTCGTTCTTCTTCAGCCAGAGCAACTTCGGGCCGAGAGCTTGGCTGGAGAGCGATGAGCCGCACCGGGCGAAGATCTCGCTGTCCCCAAGCAACTCGGTGAGCTCGGCAGTCTCCTCCTCGGCTCGGCTGTCGACCCCGTACAGGATCGCGGGCCGAAGCGGCTCGTCTGCCGCGTTGCAGGGTACGACGCATGGCCCGATTCCACTGACGCCGAGGGCGGCGATTCTTCCCCGGGCCTGAGGGACGAGCTCGGCGCAAAGAGCGAGGACGTCTCCCCACCAGACTCTCTCGGCGTCGTGCTCGACCCAGCCAGGACGTGGGAAAGTAACGGTGTGCTTGCGCATCGCACGCGCTACGATCTCGCCGTCGGGTGTCGCCAAGACAGCCTTGCTGGAGGCCGTCCCGATGTCGATGCCGAGGAGAAGCTCGGTCAATGCGTGACCCCGAAGCAGTCGCAGTCGACGTCCAAGAGCCCGCAGACCTCACGTAGTGCTGCCACGTGGTCGCCGGGAACGGCGTGAATGTGGTTGGAGCCGTAGCGGCCGATAATCTCCTCCGGCTCCGCCTGAAAACGCGCGAATGCGTGCGGCCAGACGTACGTCGAGGCTCGCATCAGCCGCTCATTTGTCTGCGCGTCAAATTGCTCGATCTGGCCTTTCAGGACATGCATCCGATAGCGGCCGGCGAGCCGCGTGAGGCGAGCGAATGTAAACTCTCCGGGCGCTGCCAGATGGTGGACAGCTGCCCCGCCAGCAGGGAAGTAGAAAATTTGGGGATAGAGGTGGACGTGACGCATGTTCTCCAAGGGGTCATCGCTCCGCGCCGCAAACCACGTCGGGTGCTGACCCGAGTTGCAGAGATCCCAGATGCCAAGGTCACTGTGGTAGTGGCGCATGTCCGCAAAGAGCGCTGGAGTTCCGGACAGGCTAGCCAGGATCCGCATAGTCAGCGCTCCGTCCATGTCGGCCTCTGTCGAGCAGATGAACGGCTTCTTCTCGCCCTCCCAGTCGTAAGGGTCGTTGAGAAAGGCCTCAGCCACGTCCATAGACGCGAAGTGGTCCGTGAGCTCGGGCTGAGCCTTGATCCCGCAGAAACCAAGATTCCACTCGTCGATGAGCGTCCGTATAACGTAGTACGAGCGAATCTGGCGTTCCAGGATGCGGGGCGTGAGCTGCTGTCCGTCGTAGTGGACAGCAGCAGCATGCCGCTCAAGCCACTCGCGGGCTGCTGCCACGCGCGCATCGTCTACCTCGTCTACTCGCCGAACGATCTCCCATTGGTCGATTTCCTCGACGTCGACGCCGAACTGGTTCAGCCAGTCGTCGGAACTCGAAACAGCTGTGTACATCCCCATCGGTCGGCCGCCGATGCGCCCGAAGGTCATGCCACGCAGGGCGGTGACCGCTGCGCCGGCTTGCACGAACGTCTCGACGCGTGCCCAAACGGCGGGGTCTTCGATATCGCCCCAGGCCCGTCCGCACCTACGACCGATCTGGTCAAGAGCTCCGGCGGCGGCCAGCATTCCGACCATGCCTGGGTACTCAGGGTCCGCGTTGGAGAAGAGTAGAAGCGGCCCCTGCAGCTCGCGCGAGGCGAGCATTGTGAAGTGCGGGAAGGCCCACACCGGGATGTTGATTACGGTAAGTGCAGGCCGGGCGTCTGCGATCCTGCGGGCCTCGGAAACTGCAAGTTCGTTGGTCCAGACGATCTCTTCGGCGCGCACCACGGCATGGCCCCCGTGCTCAAGAGCCGCCGCGACCCGATCCTCGACACTCCGTGCGAACGCGGCGACTTCGTGGTGGACGGCTGCGCGGCCGTCGGAGACGGTGAGTAGTCCTACGGTCGACATTCGGGGCTCCGTCCGCCAGTTGCGGCTCGAACGCTGCAAGATGCCCATATGTGCATGTAGGGCACCATCTGCTCTGGATCGCTCGACCTACGATTGGTCGCCTCGTTGCGAATCACGATTGCGCCGTTGGTCATCAGGCGTGCCGTCGGAAGAATCGAGGCGAGATGCCGATAGCGGTAAACACGGCCACGCCAGTGACCTCTGAAACGGGCCGAACCCCTTGACGCCAGTGCCCGTCCAGCACAGCTGCACTGTCGTTCAGCGCACGCAAGGCGCGGTCGTCAGAGATGCCCGCCAGTTGAGCCGCCTCACGAACGCCGGCTGAATTACTCTTGCTGCAGGTCAGGCCGTCGCTGATGCTGACCAGTTCAGCACCTCGGCTTGTGCGTTGGGGTGTCGTGGAGTAACACTTGGGTGCGAAGCCCGTAGTGCACGGACATCGGCGGTGGTCCCGGTATCACGACCCCGGCCTTGCTTCACGAAGATAACCGCGTTCACCACCACACCTACCAGGCCGACATTGTACGTGACGAATAGAAGAGGCAGCAGTTCTCCGACTGTGGCTAATTGATGTCGCAGAAGCTCGCGGTGGGTAATGGGGTCGCATACCGTTCAGGAACCCTCCATCCGAGTTGACGCTCAATCGCCCGCAGTTTCCGGTTAGTTACCGATAACCATGCATGTTCGCACCGTCCGTATCCGGAGTCAAGGTTCGTATTGCCTCGAGAGAAAAGTACTCATAGTTTCGTTGCTTCTCTGAAGAAAGTATTGGGGCGCTGCTGACCTGACCCTGTCGGGTGCAGAAAACCCGATGTCTTCGCTGAGCATGAGCCTCAGGTAGCATCGCCGAGTCTACAAAGCCCTCCGAGGAGGCACCCGATGCTGCTCTCGCTCATCTACTTCGCCCTGCGCCAGCTGCTCCGGGCACTGGCCCCTTACAGTGGCGATGACCGCGCCAGGGAAGTCGAGCTCTTGGTCTTGCGCCACCAGCTGCGGGTGCTCAACCGGCAAAGGCCTCGTCCTGCGCTGCGTCGAGGTGATCGCGTGCTGCTCGCCGCGGCGAGTCGGATGCTGCCGAAAGCGTGCTGGAAGACGTTTCTGGTCTCTCCGGAGACGCTGCTTCGCTGGCACCGGGAGCTGGTCCGCCGCAAGTGGACCTACCGGCAGGGCCGCAAGCCAGGCAGGCCAGCGCCACAGGAGGGGACCGTTCGACTCATCTGAAGGCTGGCCAAGGAGAATCCTCGCTGGGGCTACCAGCGCCTCCGTGGCGAGCTTCTGAAGCTCGGCATCACGGTATCTGCCACCACGGTGGCGAGCATCCTGAAGGCACTCGGGCCTGGGACTTAGCACCGCGTCGCAACGGCCCCTCGTGGGCGGAGTTTCTGAGCGCCCAGGCTCGTGGCATCCTAGCCTGCGACTTCCTGACCGTGGAAACGCTTCGCCTGAAGACCTTCTATGTCTTGTTCGCCATCGAGCTTTCCACGCGGAGGGTTCATCTTCTGGGGGTGACGCTCAACCCGAACTCGGCTTGGATGACCTGAGCAGGCCCGCAACCGCGCCATCGACGGGCGGCTTGCCGACATGCGGTTTCTCCTCCACGACCGGGACGCAGAAATTCTGCGGCCCCTTCGATGAGGTGTTCCACACGGAGGGTGTGCGGGTGATCGAGACTCCGATTCGGGCCTCCAAGGCGAACGCCTTCGCCGAGCGCTGGGTGGAAACGCTGCGACGGGAGTGCTTGGACCATCTGCTGATCCTCGGGCGCCGACACCTCGAAGTGGTGCTGCGGACTTACGTAACGCACTACAACGCCGCGCGTCCGCACCGCGGGATCGGACTCGACTGCCCAGACGGAAGGCGGCCCCTCGGCACGCCGCCCGCGACAATGGTTCGGCGCCGTGATCTCCTCGGCGGGCTGATCCACGAGTACGAGTTGGCGGCGTGATCGAGTTTGTGCACCTCACAGGCCTCGGCCGCGCACACCTGCACGTGATCGAGAACGCCAGCGCCAAGACCCTGACCAACGCCGCCGGCGCGACGATCCAGCTCGGCAGCACCGTCAAGACCGACGGCTGGAGAGCCTACCGGGCGCTGCCCAACGCCGGTTACCTGCACGAGCCGCACGTACAGGCCACGCCGCAGGCCGCCAGCGAGCTGCTGCCCTGGGCGCACATCGTGATCGCCAACTTCAAGCGCTGGCAGCTCGACGTCTTCCATGGCGTCAGCGCCGCCCACCTGCAGTCCTACCTCGACGAGTTCTGTTACCGGCTCAACCGCCGTGAGGTACGGCTCGACCTCTTCCGCCGCATCCTGAACCGCTGCCTGCTGTACACGCCACCGACAACGTACTCCGAGCTGATCGCGACCTGAGTTGAGGGGATGATCAGTCAAGTTTGAACTGCAACGCGGATTGCCCGATCGCACTGCACCCACCGGTGTCTTGAACCCCAGCCCCTTCCGCGGCCTCGACCGAGCGAGGCTATTGTTGCCAGTAGTTTGCCGGGTCGAACTGGTAGATCAGGTGCAGGTAGAAACCGCCCAGGGTCTTCGAGCACATCGTCGTCTCAATGTAAGAGTACAGCGTCGCGTACGGCGCCTGCTCGACGATGTACTTCTGCATGTCGGTGTACTTGGCGATGCGCGCCTGCGGGTCGGTCATCGCCTGCGCCTCGGTGTACATCTTCTCGAGCTCCGGGGTCCACCAGAAGCTCCAGTTCATGCCGCCCGGCACGGCGCTCGCCTTGCTGAACTGCGGCCCGATCCAGTCGGACGGGTCGGGGTAGTCCACCCACCAGCCGGTGCTGCCCATCGTCGACTTGCCGGGCTCGCTCCCGAACGTGTAGTAGGCGTTGTTGCTCATCGTCCGCAGGTCTGCCTGAATGCCGATCGCCGCCAGATCGTTCTGCACCGACTGCATCAGCTTCGGGTCGGGATCGACGTTGTCGGTGTAGAGCTGCGTTTTGAACCCGTTGGGAAAGCCGGCCTCGGTGAGCAACTGCTTCGCCTTGGTGGGGTCGTAGCCGTAGTACTTGACGCCCTCCTGGTAGCCGGGCATGCCCGGTGGATAGATCTGGTAGAGGGCGACCGCCTGCCCGGCCTGGAGCTTGACGAGCTTGTCGCGGTTGATCGCCCACGAGACCGCCTGGCGCACCTTGACGTTGTCGAACGGCTTCAAAAGCACGTCCATGTACAGATAGTTGGTGGCGAGCAGCGGTTGCGAGAAGAGGTACTTGCTCCAGCTCGGGTCGTTCTTGATGCGGACGACGTCCGACGGCGGCACGTTGTCGCCGAGCACGTCGACCTCGCCGCGCTGCAACTTGAGCAGCGCCGTTGACGGGTTGAACGACATCATGTAGTCGATCTCATCCGCCCACACATGATCCGGATCCCAGTAGTTGGGGTTGCGCTTGAGCACGATCTCCTGGCCCGGCGACCAGCTCACGAACATGTACGACCCGGTGCCCAGCGGGTGATGGCCGATGTTCCTGCCCCACTTGTCGACCCACTCTTTGGGGATCACGTCGCAGAACTCCATCGTGACCGCGTTGAGGAAGGAGAGGTCGGGACTGTCGAGCTGGATCTTCACGGTGTACGTGTCGGGCGTCGTGATGCCGGTCACCTCTGTGGCCTTGCCCGAGTTGAAGGCCTTGGCGCCGGTGATGTTCAGGTAGAACGACTGGCCCGGCGGTACCGGTGTCGTCTTGGGGTCGAGCACCCGCTCGATCGTGTACTTGAAGTCCTGAGCCGTGACTTCGCGGCTCACCGGCGGCTGGAACTTGATGCCGTGCTTCAGGTGGAAGGTGTAGGTCAGGCCGTCGGCGCTGATGCCGCCGTTCTGCGTGCTCGGCACCTCGGTGGCGAGGCAGGGGATGAGCTTGGTGCCCTCCACTCCCGGCTTCGGGTTATACTTCAGGAAGCTCTGGAAGATGCAGTGCTCGACGCTCCAGTCGATCAGGTTCCAGGCGATCGCCGGGTCCAGGCTCGAGGGCTCCGAGTAGTACGAGAGCGTGATCGTGCCGCCCTTCTTCGGCGTGCCCGTGGACTGCCCGGCCTTGCCGGTGCTCTTGCTGCCGCAGCCCGTCGCGGTCACCGCGACGACGGCAAGCGCCAGCACGACGACCGACCACGACCTGCGCATGACTCCTCCTCTTTCGTTGTGCCCCCCTGTGGCTCAGAGCTATCTCTCTTAATATGGGGAGCAGGTAGGCTGCGGTCAACGACCAAGATGTGTTGAAGCGCTTGACCTGGCCGCCCAATTTGAGTCCCGTCCGTGAGAAAGGCGGGCGGGATAGAGGATCTGCAGACCTCGCCGGCGGACGCTGCCACTGCTCGCCGCAGAATCCGAGGCGAAGACCCCTTGGACCGCACCAGGGTGGTCGCTCTCCGCCCACACTTCCGTGCTTTCGGTGCGCCGCGTCGCCTCGCTACCCGTCGCCAGAAGAGCAGCGGTGTCCCTCCCAGGGACGAGGGAGATCCACCATGCGCGGCCACATCCGCAAACGCGGCAACGCAGGCTATGGGTCAGCTGGCCGCCAGAAGCTCCAAGCGGATCGTCGCCGCGAAGCGATGGGCATCCATGCCCTCGTAGGCAGCTTGGGTCTCTGCCAACTTGGCAAGCATCAAGGAGGCCCCCGTCTCCACCATCTGGTGCGTGATCACCTTCAGGTAGTTGCCGACCCAGAGTCCACCCGTGTAGCGGGCTGTGCCCCCCGTCGGAAGGATGTGGTTCGTACCGGCCACCTTGTCGGCATAGACCTCTGCGGTCTGCTCACCCAGGAAAAGCGAGCCATAGTTGTGGAGCAAGGGCAGGAGGACGGTTGGCTCCATAGTGTGGACCTCGAGGTGCTCCGGCGCCCACTCGTTGGCGAACCGGACTGCATCCTCGATGGTCTCGACAAGCGCGACCTCGCCATTCGTTTCCCATGACGCTCGTGCGACTACCTCGGTAGTGCGGTCGCGCAGCTGTCGCTCGACTTCATCGAGGGCGGATTCAGCGATCGCCCGCGACGTAGTGACGAGTGCGCAGCGCGCATTCGGATCATGCTCGGCTTGAGCCAAGAGATCTGCGGCCACGAGCTCGGCCTTGGCCGTGTCGTCCGCTATCACAAGACACTCACTCGGCCCCGCGATGAAGTCAATGCCGACCTGGCCGAACACTTGTCGCTTGGCCTCGGCGACGTACTGGTTTCCAGGCCCGACGATCAGGTCGACGGGCTGGAGCGTCTGGGTGCCGAACGCGAGCGCGCCGATGGCTTGGGCGCCGCCGACACAGAGTATCTCGGGAACCTCCATCTTGTAGAGGGTGTAGAGGATCCCCGGGTTGATGCGATTCTCTCTGCCGGGCGGAGAGCACACCACGATCCGTTCCACGCCGGCGACCTTGGCGGGGATCACCGACATGACGGCGGAGGTGAGGCACGGGTATCTGCCGGCCGGGACGTAGCAGCCACAAGACTGGACCGGGACGACGCGCTGACCCATGATCACCCCGGGCAGCATTTCTCTCTCGAACTCGGAGAGGCTCGACCGCTGGGCCTCGGCGAAGGCAGTCACTCGCTCGATGGCGAAATCGAGCTCCTTGACCACGGCCCCGGGGAGAAGGTCTTGCGCGGCTGCCGCCTCTTCGCGGCTGACGAAAAACGTCTCAGGCTCGTAGTCGTCGAACTCCTTCTCGAAGTGCCGCAGGGCCGCGTCGCCCTCGTGTTGCACCCGGCTGAGGATCGTGGTGACCGTCTGCTGTAACTGGCGAATGTCTTGTTCTTTGACGAGTTGGCTTTCCTTCATGAGTTCGTAGTACATTGCGGCCTCTTTCGTTTTTCTCAATGCTAGGTTCGATCGCGGCAAGCGTCACTAATCAGCGTGGGAGAGGCATGCGAGGCTGACCGCCCATGTTGTGTGAAGTAGACGAAGCCGGGCGGCCGAAGGGGTCGCACTCTCGACACCGCCAGGCGTCTCGATTGACTTGCGGCCGCCAGTCCATGCGTGGCCCGCGGGAGCAGCCGCTCCGGGGGCCTGCGCGGCCTAGTGCTGCGCGGCAGACGCCCCCTGGACGATCGCGAGGCTGCGAAGTGCCACATGCAGTCGCACGCGGGTCTCCACGTCGTCCAGATCGCAGCCCAGGATACTTTCGATGCGCTTGAGGCGATCGTAGAGCGATCGGCGCTGCAGGTAGAGCTTTGCCGAGGCCGCGGATTTGGAGCCTCCGCACTCGAGGTACGCACGCAGCGTTGGCAGGAGTCTGCTGCGAGTCGAGGCATCGTGCTGAAGAAGCGGGCCGAGCTCTGACTCCACGTAGCGTGCAAGCTCCGGGCCGTCTCTGAGACTGAAAAGGAGGTGATGGTAGCCGATGTCTTGGAAATGACTGACGCCCTCAGTCCTCGTTAAGCGCCTGTGGCCGAGCGCCTCGTTGGCTTGCGCAAGTGCCCGGTTGATTGACACGTCGCTCACCTCACTTGCGCCGACGAGGACGCGTACAGACGGCGCCTTCTGGGCCACGGCGCTGATGAGATGACCCCCTATCTCATCAATCAGGGTTCTCACGGGGCGCTCCAAGCTGTGCAGACCCACTATCGCCAGAACTTGCTGCCCCTGGAGAGTGGCGAGGCACGTGCACTGCATCGTGCTCGCTGCGCGTCGCAGCTGCTCCAAGAGCCAGCGCGGCGAGACGCGGGATGGCACCTCTTCCGACGGCGAGCATGTTGCCATCTCCGCGACCATAACCACAAGCGACCCGCCCGTGAGATCCGCGCCCAGAGCGCGCGCGCGGGCCAGAATCTCCTCAGTGGATACGATTCTACTCTCGAAGATGTCCGCGAACAGTGCCCCATGAGCTTCGTCGGTCAGGTGTCGCGCGTGCCTCCCCGACAGAAGCGCTATGCCGATGCCTGCGGCCGCTCTGTCCACGGAGAGGTAGTCAATTTCCCCGAGGCGCGAGTTCAGCTCGAGGACGTGTAGGCGGCCGACCCTCTCTCCGTGAAGCAGGATGGGAGACCACACACAGGAGGGGAGTCCCGGCTCTGAAGTGACGTTCGCCGTCGCGCGGTCGCCTTCGCGATGACCCGAACGGGAGTGCTTCTCCCAGCCAGCGAGCCCGAATACCTCGGAGAGATCGCGGGATAGCCTGGCGTGGGCGACGATCTGGTGAGCCGGGTCCTCGAGAACCAGTGGATTCCCGAATGCCTCTGCCAGTCGGTCGAGGATTCGCTCGAGCGTCTCCCCACGCAGAAGCAGGGTGTTCAGCTGCTCACCAACTCGCTCGGCTCTGCGGAGTTGCTCATACTGGCGGCTTACTATCGATGCCTGAACGCGCTCGGTAACGTCCATGAATCGGATCTCGCGATCCAAAGTGACGATGAGCAGGTGGCGCCGCGTGGCCTCTGACGCCATGGCGTCGGGCAGTGTCTTGAAGGCGCGACCAAGTTCGAGGATCAGGGCTGAGACGCTTGCGTCCGCCAAGGCGTTCACGTAGCGACACTGCTCGTCGGGCGTCTGCCCGATGCCGAGGCCCGCCGTGAGAAGGATCTCGCCGCCTTTCAGGAACGAGGCGATGTCGGGAATCTCCGAGTTGTGTGCCCACCTCACGGCACGATCGAGACCCTCGGCATAGGTGGCCACGCGCGCACCCGCCCAGCGCATCACCTCGTAGTCAACAACCTCGCGAACAGTAAGCAACATCGCCAGACCGCTCCCCAGTGGAGTTGCCGAAGAATAGCACACGGGCCGCGACACTGGTTGCGCACTCCAGCTCCAGTCTTCCTCCAGCTCCGTTTCCCGGCACGCTTGGGGACTCCAGGGCTGCGACGCGCGTGACTCGCCTCTGATCGCAGTCACCGGTTCGGAGGTAGCGCGGAGGAATGAACTCGCCAGCGAGGCCCCGTCGCGGCCTCATTGCGCGCTGCAGCTCCAGCGCTGGCGGTAGTGCCAAGACTCACGCGTGTCCGGCCGAGCCGAAAGGGGTGTCCATGCCGACGAACGACTCTGCCCCTCCGCTGTGGTCTGCATTGAATCGCAGCGCTTCGCCATGGCCTGGCTGATTGCGATAGTGACTGGCTCTCTGGCCTCGACTGGCGTCCGCCTGCATGACGATCTCCGCCGGGCAGAGTCTCACCTTGAAGTCGGCCGGCTTCGCAGTCGTGAGGCGCTCGCCTTGGCCCAGTCGGACTCAAGCCTCACGTGCGGCAGTGAGACAGTATCGGCCTCTCGTCGATGAGGGATCCCGTCGGGTACAAATACTCGATCATGTCCCTCCGGACCATCATCGCGAGCACTGCTAGCGCCTAACCAGCCGTGCGTGACAGAATCGCGACCGTGCCCTCCTCACTCCTCTATATGGTGCTTCGTCGACTGCTCGGCATCTTCTCCTCCAAGGATCGCGCCGACGCGCAAGTCCAGCTTGAGAATCTCGTGCTTCGCCACCAGGTGGCGATCCTTCGCCGCCAAGTAAAGCGCGCCGTGTATTCGCGCCGGGACCGCGCGCTGCTGACTGCAGCAAGCCGGATCCTGCCGAGAAACCGCTGGAACACGTTCCTCGTTCGTCCCGAGACGCTGCTTCGCTGGCACAAAGGACTCGTGGCGCGAAAGTGGACACGCCCGCATCGGCGGCCGGGACGCCCGGCGATCGATCCCGAGGTCAGGCGACTGATCCTTCTGATGGCCAAGGAGAACCCGCGGTGGGACTACATGAGGATCAAAGGTGAGCTTCAGAAGCTCGGCATCCGCGTCTCGGCTACCGCCATCGCGATGCTGCTTCGCCGTCACGGGATCGGACCCGCACCCCGCCGCGGCCCGACGTGGCGCCAGTTCTTTAGAGGCGCAGGCTTCAGGCATCATCGCCTGCGATTTCTTCACGATCGAGACGGCGCTTCTCAAGACGCTCTACGTGGGGTTCTTCATCGAGATCGGGACTCGGCGCGTGCACGTCACCGCCGCAACGAGCAACCCGGACTCGGTCTTTGTCGCCCAGCAGGCCCGAAACCTTGCGATGAGCCTTTCTGATGAGGGCGCGAGGATCAAGTTCCTCATCCGCGACCGCGACGCCAAGTTCTCTCGCTCCTTCGATGATGTTTTCGCAACCGAAGGCACTCGGGTGGTCTGCACGCCGATCAGGGCACCGAACGCGAACGCGTTCGCCGAGCGCTGGGTAGCTACGCTTCGCACAGACTGCTTAGACTGGCTGCTGGTCCTTGGCCCCCGGCACCTTGATCGCGTCCTTCGGATCTACGTGGAGCACTACAACCAGAAGCGACCGCATCGAGGACTGCAGCTCTTGGCTCGCGAAAGTGCTGCGCCGGTCGAAGCGGTCGACAGCGTGCCAGACAGATCAGCGGCGAGATCTTCTCGGTGGGCTCATCCACGAGTACAAGAGCGCGGCGTGATCGAGTATTTGCACCCCACGCTCTTCGAGGGTGCGTCGAACGTCCTCAAGACGCTGCTCCATGGCGCGGTAATGCGCGCGCGCCCTTGCTGCTCGACCATGTCGAAGCCCTCGGTGCGGCATCACGGCGGGCGACCCTCAGAGGTGTCAGACGCACCCGCGCGCCCGAATCCTCGTGCCCCAGAACCCTAGCGGACGCCACCGCTCACGTCGCGTTGCTTCTCCTAGCCACCCTGCGCCAGCAGGCCCTCGATGGCGTACTTCAAGATCAGACCCGAGAAGGGCTCGCTGTGGGTGCGCCCCTCGACGGTGAAGGTGTAGGCGCCGCGGTCGAGGCCCAAGAAGACCTCAGTCTTCGCCTTACCCGTCCGGCGGATGGCGATGGCGTCTGAGTAGGCTTCCACTGCGGTCAGCTTGGGGAGGGCCGCCTCCACGGTGCGCCGCGCACCGGCGAAGACGAGCCGTTTGCTGGTCAGGACGAGCTTGCCCCTATCGATCTCCTTAAGCTCTTCATGGCTTTGCGTGCGAAAGGCGCCCGTGCGGAGGGTCAAGCCCTTGGCCACATGCAGACTGGGTCCGCCGTAGTAGCCCGTCGTGACGCTCCTGGGTTCGCGCAGGGTGATGCCGTCACAGACGAAAAGGGCCCGCTCGCCGGCCTTTAAGAGGATAGGCACCTCCTGGCCGCTAGTGATGGGCACGCGGCCCTGGCGCAAGCGGTCAAGCGCCACGTGTAGGTCGAGGTCTGCTTGCTCCTCGTCGGAGTCCCCGCCGCCGGCGATGCGCCGCCACTCACCGACGGAGAGCATCTTGTGCGCGTAGATCTTCCAGGCGGGAAGAGAGGGCCAGTGCGTTTTGTCGAGCTTGAAGCGGGACGCATCGCCCTTGTCTTGGACGAGCGTGGCGCCGCAGACGGGGCAGAGCAGGGCAGGGTGATGCCGCCCGCTCAGGCCCCCCTTGACCGTGGTCGCCTGAAGGCTCGCCTGACGGCAGACCGGACACAGAGAGTCCGCCTGCATTGGCACAGGCTGTAACGAAGGCCCAGCGCCAGAGGCCGGGACCGACGAAGGCGGCGGTTGCTGGGCCGGCGGGCGCACGAGTGGCGCCACCGCGGGCGCCTGGGCTTCGGTCTCAGTGGATACTGCGTCCGCCCCGTGGGCACCAGCCTGCTCGGTGGCGGTACCTGCAGCAGCCGTGTGCGCCGCTGGAGTCGCCGGCCCCGCCGCCACCTGTCGCACCCAATCCCCCAGCTCCGGGCGTGCCCATTGAAGCTGAGCTTGGTCGGCATAGCGAAGGACGTCTGCAGGCGTGACGGGACCTTGCCCCTCAAGAATGAACTGACCGTCCTCGTAGGTGATCGTCTTTCCTGACCAGCCCGTCGAAGCGTTGAAGGTAGCGATTAGGTCGGCCATGGTCCCCCCAGAGAGCATTGGACCAGCCGACTCTACTCCTGCTACTTGACGGAAACTAGGGCGCTAGGACTTGGGTTCCGCTTGGGCACCGGAAGACCGTCAGCGCCTGCCAACGGTCGGCAGCGTTCGTCAGCCGACTGCGACCTGAACCCCTGACATCGGTCCACCCTGAGGTCATGGTTCTCGGGCCGTGAATCGCCGACCAGCTCACGCACGCTCTGTAGCGCTGTATGCCCTGAAGGGCACAGAAACTCTCGACAACGTCGCTGAGCAAGCATTTCCTTCAGGTCTCCTGACCCTCCCAAGAAGGGATTCGCCGGTGGGATTCGCGTTGCTCTACCCGGCCCCGTCGTTGACTCGGGCCTGCGCGCGTCAGAGACCAGCGAAAGAGAACCCGTCGTGGTCAGCTCGACCGCGCCAGTACGACGGACAGACATGCTTGGCGGGCTGATCCACGAGCATGAGCTCGCGGCATCAATGGAGCGGGAGTTTCTGTGTCCTTCAGGCCTGCGACGGCCTTGGCGGCGCCTCCGGCTGAGGCTCTGCGCGCCGACGTGATGCCGACGCGCGTGCGTCGGCGAGTGGCCTTGGGCGAGGCTACTGGCAGGCGGTTCTGCTAGGTGATGCGTATGTGAACGGAAATCGCCGGCTATGAGCCGTTGAAACGACGCGAAGTACCTGCAAAACACCACTTTCGACCGGCGTTCTCAGAACCCATTTCCGGCGACATATGACAACATAATCCGGCCCTCCGCCCCCTCATGACTGCAAAACCTCCACCACCGGTTCGACTCCGGTCGCCGCCTCCAGTAAAAACCCCTGCTAATCGGCACCTTAGCTGTCCGGCCATCTGGGGTTTGTCGCCGAAAGTCACCATTTGCGCCGACATGGGGCTACTCCCAGCCCTCCGTCGCTCGCCGTCCTAGTACCGGTTCTTGTCCCAGGGCTCCAAGAGGGCTGTCTCCCACTGGGGCGGCCAAGTGCCTGCAGAGACCAGTCCGATGGCCTTTGCGAAGCACGAGCGGAGAAGGCTCTCAAGCAGTGGCACGAAGCTGTCGAAGTCCATCACATCGCCCTTCGGAGACCGGACGCGTAGGGTGTCGGCGGTTGCAACGCCGTGCACGAGTCCGCTTCGAGCGTCGTAGGCATCTTTCATGAACAAGTACAGTCGGGGTCCGGTGGAGTCGGCGTCTTCGCAGAACTGTGCGAATCTCATGGCGAGTCGGTACTTCAGCTCGCCGTGTGCTCCTTCCAAGAAGAGAGACTCCGCTGCCGTTACCAGATCGACGAGGCGGTCGTCGGGGCGCGAAGTCTCGCCAGCAAGGACGAAGCGTCGAAGCGCCAGCTCAATCGGATTCCTCGACGGGAGCGACATGTACTCACGGAAGAAGTCCGCGAATGAGTTCCCTTGCGCTGTTCCCAGATGGTAGCCGTCGAGGAACCTGCTCCGCTGGTCGAAAGCAATCGAGAACACGGGGAACTCGTGGAACCATGAGTACCTGAAGACGCCGGGAGAAGCGAAGTCGCCAGCCTGGAAGACCCGGAGCGCCTCGATCACTCTCTGGATTGCGCTGTGGCCCTCAGTCTGAAAGGCGAGTCCCTCTGCACCTGTCGCGTGGACGATGTTCTCGTCGCCAATCGCTCGCGTGAGAGCTCGACGAAACCGCACACCGAATCGAGGAGCAGTCCAACGTCCGTTGAAGCCTTCGAACTCGCAGAATCGAAGCTCGTCTTCGTTCAGCGCGTCGACTTCGACCCCACCCCGTAGCTGCAGCGGCGCTCGTTCTGCATCGAACCCGAAGAGGATGGCCACGAGAGTCTGGTCTACCGTACTTGAACGAAGACGACGTTCCTGCGCCTTGCAGGTGGCATCGAGCTCGTTCTGATCGCAAGCGAATGAGCCAAGGCGCACAGCCATTTGGCGCACGGGATCGTCGGCAACCTCGTTTTGGTCGATGTAGGTTGCCATGCCGCCAGCTGCCAGCCAGTTCCCGACGACGGCTGCGACAGCAGGGTCGGATTCGATGGCCGCAAGCAGCGCGTCGTACTCGGCCAGGTTGTGGAGCTCATCTTCCAGAACTAGCCTGCGGCGGTCCCTAGAGCACTGCTGGCCAGAGGGAGCAGTCCACATGATGCACTCTGGCTTCTCCTCGAGTGCCGCCGGGTCCACCGGAGGGTGTCGACTGTCCAGATGGGCAAGGGCAGCGGGGACGTAGGTCTTGAGGCTCGCGAGAAACCGGCTATCGGTCCCGACGCTCTCTTCCTGTGGCACTGCCCGCCTCCAACCTCGCGTCTCTGCGGATTCTGATAATACATGGGCGTTTGCCCATGAACATCTACATTGACAGTTCAGGCGAGTCCATTTCTCTAGGCCGGAGTCCGGGCGGCCGTCAACACCAGCTCCGCAATCAGTGTCGCCGCCTCTTCCTGCATCGCCGGAATCGCGTGCGAATAGGTGTCGAGCGTGATCGAGATGGTGGCATGCCCGAGCCTCTCGCTGACGACCTTGGGGTGTATCCCGGCCCGCAGCGCTAGCGTCGCGTGCGTGTGGCGCAGATCGTGCAGGCGGATCGTCGGTAGCGCCACGCGTCTCACCGCCTGACGGAAGAAGCGACTGGCGACCTCGGGGTGCCAGGCCTCGCCGTCCTCCTTGGTGAACACGAGGCCAGTGTCGCGCCACGTGCTGCCTTTGCGCTGCTGATCTGAGAGCTGACGCGCGGCCTGGGCGCGCAATACCAGCACCGTCTCGGGGTCGAGCGCGATCGCCCGCCTACCGCGCGCCGTCTTGGGCTCGGAGACGACGACGACCTTGCCGTTGGGGATCAGGGCACGGCGCACGGAGATCCTGCCCGCCTCCAGATCGACGTCCTCCCAACGCAGCCCCAGTGCTTCACCGCGGCGCATGCCGGTCATCGCCAACAGATGCCAAAGACCGCCCAGACGGTCGGAGCGCGTCGCCCCCAGAAAGGCCGCCAGCTGCCTGGCATCCCAGGTCTTCATCTCGTGTGCGCCGGCGCTGCTCACCCGCGGTGGGTCGGCGGCGTCGGCCGGGTTGCGACTGACGCGCTCCCAGCGCACGGCGTCTTTGAGGGCGCGATGCAGGGTGGCGTGGGTGTGACGGATGGAGAGTGCCGAGAGACCGCTCTTGCCGTCACGCTTGCCCGAGACGGCGAGCTTCGCATAGAGGGCGTTGATGGAAGCTCCGGAAAGCTTCTGCATCTGCACGGAGCCGATGTGCGGGCAGATGTGACACTCGACGTGCTGTTTGTAGCTGCGAAAGGTCGACGGCCGGATCGTCGCCTCGATCGCCGGCAGCCACTCGCGGGTCAGGTACTCGCGCAGGCTCAAGTGCGTGGGAGCAACGTAGCTGTGCTCCTCGACGGCGACCAGGGTCTTGTTCATCGCCACCTGGGCTTCCTTGCGGCTGGCAAAGCCGGCCTTGGTCTGGCGACGACGCTCCTCGGTCTCTGCTAGGCGGCCGCCGCAGCGGGGACACTCGGCCTTGGGGCGGCGCTCGACCCAGAAGCGCCGGCGACAGCTCGAGCAGCGCTGGGCGGGGTGGGGGCCGATGTCGATGATGTACTCCCACGAGCCTCGGCTGCGCTTGCGGATGTGACCCTGCATGGCGCTCCCTTCGTGCGTGTGAACGTGGGAACACCATCGCTCTGGTCAACACCTCCAGCAACGAGACCAGGCGCACCGAAAGCACGGAAGATGGGGGAGACGGCGACCACTGTGGTGCGCGGCTGGTCCGCATCGGGTCGGTGCACCGAGAAGACCGCCCGCACACGGCGGACTTTCTCCGGCCAGACACAATCGGGTGACCTCCTACGCTCTCGATCCTATGCGGTTCATCCCCCTCTGTGTGGGGACCACTGGCCTATCCGATATCGGTCCGAGAATCATAACCTCAGTGTGGACCGATTTCAGGGGTGCAGGTCAGTTCTAGCTATGGCCGCATCTCCCCGCCGGTACCCCTGCGCAAACCGCTGGGAGCTTGTGCGAACACCATGATTGAGAATCATGGCACTGATGAGGGCAGCGGGTGTCGGTTGACGATCACGGGTCTCGGGCCGTCAGAGGTCTTGGGCTCGGCCTAGGGCCCGGATCGGCCTGCAAATGCCCCGGCCTGCTGCCGGGATGCTATCGGAGCTCGCTGATACTAGCAGGGGAGTCGAACCTCTGACCTCCGCCGCGCAAAGGCATCGACTACTCTGCCACTGCGCGCCGTGGAGTGCCATTGGGAACGGCCACGAGCGTACGAAACCCGAGGCGAGTCGCGTCGAGTAGCATCGGTAGCCATCGAGTGACATTGCGTTCGTTTGCCGGAGGTTAGCCAGATGAGGGCTGACAAATGGCATTGCGGGCAATGGCAAATGGCTAGGAATGCTGTATCTCTTGCTCCTTGAGAATGAGGATGAAGGTCAGATCAGCGGCTCTAGCCTGGCAATGCGTAGGCGACCAACGACTGCGGATGCCATTTCCCGGCGTTAATCCTGGCCGGACCTTGTTCCCCATGGAAGAGGAGTGCACCCGGCCCATGGGTTCTTGTTCAGTCGAGTCCGAGGCCGAGGGTGACTGGCTGGCAGGCAGCCGGATGGCGTTGGGTCCTGTCCTGGTTAGGAGGAAAGTGCGATAATCGATTGAGTCCGATCAAGACACAAGGCCGGCAAGGGGACTATTAGCGTGAGAAGGATCACGAGCAATCCTGCTCGGCAGGGAACGTACTCCGTCGTGGCACGGAACGCAGGTACCGGCGAGCTCGGCGTCGCCGTCCAGTCGCACTGGTTCTCCGTCGGCGGGCTCGTGCCGTGGGCGAGAGCCGGCGTCGGCGCCGTGGCGAGCCAAGGGGCGGTTGACCCGAGCTACGGCCCCTGCGGCCTCGAGCTACTTGAGCGCGGCGCAACTGCGGAGGAGGCGCTTGCTCAGCTCGTCGCGGCAGACAGCGGCGCCGACGGTCGGCAGGTCGCAATCGTTGACGCGCGCGGGGGTCTCGCCACCCACACAGGTGCCGACTGCATCCCGAACGCAGGCTTCGTCCATGGCGACGGGGTGTCCTGCCAGGCGAACCTAGTCGCCGGCGAAAGCGTTTGGGATGCGATGCTCGAGGCGTTCGACGCTCAAGCCGACGCCCCGCTGGCTGTTCGGATGCTGGCCGCGCTCGAAGCGGGGGAGCTCGCCGGAGGCGATGTCCGCGGGCGTCAGTCCGCCGCGATGCTGATTGTGCCTGCCGTCGGGGAGGCGTGGGAGACGTCGCTGTCGCTGCGCGTCGAGGACCACGCCGAGCCGCTGCGGGAGCTTCGTCGTCTGGTCGGGCTGCACGAAGCCTACGCGGTTGCCGAGCAGGCTGATGAAGCGGGTGCGAACGGACTCTACGACCAGGCGGCTGCGCTCTACCGGCGCGCAAGCGCGATGGCGCCGTCGAACAGCGAGCTGCGGTTCTGGGCCGCGATGGGGGTGGCGCAGGCCGGCGATCCCGACGGTGCGGTGAAGGAGTTGCGTGCTCTAATCGCAACCGAGCCCAGCTGGCACACACTCCTGACCCGCCTGCCCATTGGGATGGTGCCGGCCGCATCCGTCGTGCTCGAACGCCTTGAGGCGTATGGCGGGCCCCCGAGCGGTGCCCTCGGGCCGC
>NZ_QXIY01000042.1 GCF_003570995.1 Candidatus Cryosericum septentrionale | reverse complement strand
ACATAGATCCCTGTGTTCACAGTGTCCGAGAAAACCTCTCCCCATGATGGCTTCTCAAGGAAGCGTACGATATGTCCTTCGGAGTCGGTGATGACAATGCCATACTCCAGAGGGTTCTCCACTCGCGACAAAGTAATTGTCGCAGCTGCCTTGTGTTCGCTATGGTACTGAACTGCTTTGGTGAGGTCGATATCAGTGACGATGTCGGCCGCAATGACCAGGAACGTCTCCTGCAGGCTAGCTCGCGCAAGCCCAACAGCTCCGGCGGTTCCAAGGTCCTCCTGGCTCGTGACATACTCGATCTTTACACCGAAATTGCTGCCGTCACCGAAGTAACTGCGTATGGCATCGGGCTGGTGATACAGGATGACAACAAGGTCATCGAACCCGTGCTTCTTGAGCAGTCGTATGATGTGCAGCATCATAGGGCGGTTGGCGAATGGAACCATTGGTTTTGGAAGATTGACCGTTAATGGGCGTAACCGGGTACCAAAACCTCCTGCCAGAATGACTGCTTTCATGAGGGCGCCTCCATGGAATGGTACAATGCGAGATATTCGCGCGCGCTAGCTTGCCATGAGAAGTCGCAGGCCATGCCAATAGCCTGGATACGTCGGAACGCGTCGCCGTTGGCGTATAGCCTAACGGCACGTCTCACGGCGTCAAGGAACTCGGACGGTGTCGCGTCATCGAAGCTGATGCCATTCCCCGTCCCTGTCTTGGGATGGACATCCTGGATCGTGTCCTTCAGCCCGCCCGTTCTTCGTACCACTGGGACGCTTCCATAGCGAAGCGCAATCATCTGCGACAGGCCGCACGGCTCGAACCGCGAGGGCATGAGAAAGAAGTCCGATCCGGCATACATGCGGTGTGCCAGACCCTCGTCGAACTTCCGGCTGAGCACGAAACGTCCGGGATAAGCGGCAGCCTTTGCCACCAGAGCCGTCTCGATTTCGGTATCGCCCGTGCCAAGGACCATCAGGCTTATGGGAAGCGACATCATCTGGTCGAAGGCGCCGAGCAGGAGGTCGACTCCTTTCTGGGCAACCAGTCGTGACACCATGACGAACAAAGGACGGTCGGGCTCTGCCGCGAGTCCGGTTTCCTGCAACAGGCTCTCCTTGTCCTGCACCTTTCCGGCAAGCGATGAGGGACTGTACATATGCGGCAGTGCTCCATCTGCGGAAGGATCCCAATAGGAGCAGTCGATACCATTGAGAATGCCACTCAGGTGCTCACGCCGCGTAGCCAGAATACCATGGAGCCCGAAACTGTACTCGTCGGTCTGGATTTCGCGGGCGTACGTCGGAGAAACCGTATTGACTTCGTCGGCCCAGACGATGCCCCCTTTGAGGTAGTTCACATTGCCGTAGAACTCGAGGCCGTGGACGGTGAAGACTGAACTCGGCAGTCCGATATCAGGCAGGATCTCGGGGGAGAAGAGTCCCTGGTAGGCGATGTTGTGGATCGTCAGCAGCGTCTTCTCCCGGCGCTTCGGATAGAGGACGCTCAGATAGACGGGCAGCAGCGCAGCTTGCCAGTCGTGCACGTGGATGACGTCAGCGCCGCCAAGTGCGACGATGGTCTCGAGTGCGGCGCGCGCAAAGAATGCGAACCGCATCCAGTTGTCCGGATAGTCACCTTCGTGCGTATTGTAGAGGCCGTCACGCTCAAAGAATTCGTTCTGAGCGATGAAGTAGGTCTGCTGGTGGCGGAGGACCGTGTACGGCAGGGCCCTGCCACCCATCGCCAATGTGCGGGTCATAACCTGCTCCAGCGGCAGGTTTTTTGCCATGATGGTGCGATAGAATGGCAGAATCAGGAACGTGTCCGCCCCGAGCATATGCAGAGCTGCAGGAAGGCTGCCCGTAACGTCTCCGAGACCGCCTGTCTTGGCATAGGGCATTGCTTCCGAGGCCACAAAGAAGACTTTCACAGCTGTACCTCACGCAGGAACTGCGCCGTTTCTTCTGGTATCGTCGGATTGATATAGAAACCCGTTCCCCACTCGAATCCAGCAGTGCGCGTGACACGAGGCATGATCTCAATATGCCAGTGGTAGTGGGGAAGACCCTCGGTGTTGAGAGGGGCCATGTGCAGGACCAGGTTGAAGGGCGGATCGTCAAGCACTCCGCGCAGCCGTTGCAGAGTGCGTTTCAGCAGACCCGCGAGTTCCAGAGAATCGTTCCGCGTTGTCCGCGCATAGTCGCTTTCGTGCTGCTTGGGCAAGATCCAGGTCTCGAAGGGGAAGCGCTGGGCAAATGGCACGACACCGATGAACCGTTCACTGTCCTCGACGACACGTTTGCGGTCGGACAGCTCTTGCTGGATGAGGTCACAGAAAACGCACCGGTCTTTGTACTCATAGTATTGCAGAGCGCCCGTTAATTCTTCCTGTACGCTCAAGGGCACGATGGGGAGGGCAATGATCTGGGAGTGGGGGTGCTGCAGAGACGCACCAGCCTGCGCACCCTTGTTCTTGAACACCATGACATACTTGAACCGCTTGTCGCGGGCGAGGTCGACGATGCGGTCGCGCCACGCCCAGAGCACTTCATTGATCTGCATCTCGGGCATCAGCGCCATTTCCTCGTCATGGTTGGGAGTTTCGATGATGATTTCATGTGCGCCGATACCGTTCATCATGTCGTACATGCCCTCACCACGTTTGTCCATCGTACCTTCGATTTTCAGCGCCGGGAACTTGTTGGGGACGACGCGCACCCACCAGCCCGGCTCATTGGGTCTGGAGTCGGCCCTACGGTATGCGAGGATCTCGGGCGGCGTACTTGCCTCGTTCCCAGGTTCGAATGGACACTTGGACAGATCGGTCAGACGGTCCTCCTTGTCTGTCTTGAAGTTGCTTGGGCGCAGCGCGCGTTCGGTGGCAATGATGACCCACCGTCCGATGACCGGGTCTTTGCGCAGTTCCGGCATTACGCCTTCCAGACCTCGTTCAGACGTATATGTTCGAACACAGGATCATCCGATCCCGCCTGACTCGTCGGGAGCTGACCCGTGCCCTCAACGGCTGCAAACAGCGCACGTACCTTGCGGTGGTGCTCGAGGAACCTCGCTGTGCCATAGGTGCGGGCTTGTCCAGTGGTGATCATGAAGGGCCAGTCCGAGCTCTCCTCCAGAAGGATCTCCCGCAGCAGCATGTCCCCCGTCTGGCCGTGGAGCTGAGGCAGAAGATCGATGAAATGGCGCTGGTCGTCGCGGATGTTGTCCCAGATCCACGAGGTCTCGGGGTTCATCCACGTGCTGTGGTCGCCTCCTGCGCCCCAGCTGGATTCGCGCAGCCGCCCGAGGGGCAGATCGCGCTCGGCCAGTACTGTTGTCGGGGCGACTACCGAAATGGATTCCTTCGCGGCCAAGTCGCGGAGCACGGCGGCAATCCATCCAGACCCCTCATACCACCAGTGCCCAAAGAGTTCAGTATCGTAGGCCGCTACCATCACACCCGGGTCGCCAGTGAGTCTCTCTCGTTGCGCCGCGAGGTCCCTGACCAGTGAAGCGAAATGCGTGGCGTGTTCTGCAGCGCGCTTGCGCGCTTCGCCCGGTCTGTAGAGCTCCTTTGCTCCCAGATCAGTTTGTTTGCTGGTAATGCGCCAGTACTGCCACCCCGAGCCTTCGCACCGCTTGTGGAACTCGCGATAGGCGCCGTTTCCAGGATAGCCGAGGTCACGGTCCCAGACCTGTTTGCTCGTTGCGGGGTTGCGCAGGAAGACTGCGATGTCTGCGCCGATGTTCCATGGGGTCCATGGAGCCTCAGTGCTCGTTGCAATGGGAATGTGCACGCCAGTGTGCTCCTGTCCAGTGCCGGCATCGAATGCGGCTGCATCCGCAATGAAGTAGCGCAGGCCCTCCTCGGCCAGAAGACGCTCGACGCCTGGGATATAGCCGCACTCCGGCAGCCAGAATCCGCTTGGCCTGCGTCCCATCCAGTGCTGATAAACCGCAATTCCAGTGCGGATCTGCAGCCGCCGGGACTCGTCGTTGCCAAACAGCGGCATGTATCCGTGTGTGGCGCATGATGTCAGAATTTCGAGGCGACCGCGTTCCTGCAGGCTTGCGAAGGCCCCCAGCAGATCGCCGCCCAACATGTCGAACTGTCGAAGACGCTGATCCAGTTCTTCACGGTAGAACATGTTCAGGTCGTGAGCCTCTGGAGCATCCGGAAGACGTGAGACGTCCTGTTCTAGGGCCTTGCGTTTTACGTCGACCCACGCTCGGAAGCTGTCGACAAATGCGGGGGACTTGAGCTGTTCCATGAGGATGGGGGTTATGCCGACAGCAATGGTCGCCGGCACGTTGTCATGGTCCAGGCCTTCCAGTTCCTCGAGGAGAGGGAGGTACGTGTCGAGGGCAATCTGATGCAACCACTCTTCGCCGAAAGGCCAGCGTCCCTTGCCAAGGACGTAGGGCAGGTGCGAATGCAGAACCAGGACAAAGCGACCATTCATGTCAGCCTCCAATCTCAAGGGTCAGGTGCCGCGACGTTCTCAGGTCAAGCGCAATGGACACTGTCATTCCCTGGTAGACGGTTTCGATGCCGCTCTCCGAATTCGAGACTGTCCTTATCGGAGACAGTTCCACATGGACAGGGGAGCTGGTCCGTACCGAGAGACGATGAGATTCGGTCCCGATGGTGAAGGAGTTCGCCACGAACGAGCGTTCTCTGTCTTCCCACCACAGAGCCAGGTTGAGCTCGCATACATACCAGTCCTGTGGTGCCCCGATCTCGAAATCGACACGGAGCCCTCCCTCACTCGGCGCGAATGTCTTGACTATCAGTCCGGATGCCTCGAACCGCGCCCAGGTCTGGCCGAGTCGTGCAGAGTACTCCTTCATCACAGGCTCACTGCCTGTGGCAGCATCAAGTGACGGACCAAAGCGATCTATGAAGCTGACGCGCATGTGATCGTCGAATTGGAGTGTGCCAGACACATCAGGATCCTTGAGGCGCAGAGTCTCATGGATGTTGGCTACTCCCTGCATCTCACTCTGCGACGTGGCTTCGAGCATCCGGTCATGGAAGGCCTCGTGGTATCGTGTCATGACGTTGCTCCACGACCATGCCTGTCGCAGGTCGTCCCACAGGACCAGGCGACCGCCGCAGACGTGCAGGAAGAACATCTGGTGCTCGGTTGCCATGACGACCTCAGGTCGCCCGTCAGCGTCTGTGTCCTGCAGCCACGCGCCCAATCGTCGCTCCGGCATCAGCCGTTCGGCTGTGAGCAGCTCGGCGTAAATGGCGTCACGGAGGTGGGGAAGATACAACCCTCCGAAGATGCCGTGCCAGTAGGCACAGTTGCACTGACTCCGCAGGTAGTGCATACGGGCCTCACTGTCCGCATTTCCCAATTCAGACCCTACGAATAGCATGCGCTTGTGCATGCGATTGGCCTCGGGGTATCGAGCCAGGTAGTTGCGGAACGTCCCTCCACTTACGAATGCGCGGTTTTCAGGACTCACGCTGTCCCGTAGGTCGGCATATGCTTTCTGTCGCGAAGCTGCCAGGGACCACTCTTCCATCTCAACGTATGAGCAGGTGGGCAGGTAGACGCGTTCCCGTGGTTTGAGGGAAGACACAGCTTCGGCGACGGTCACGGTGGTCACATCTTCTGCATCTGTCAGTGCCTGGAAGAAGCGTTGCAGCCACCCATGGGCGTAGACGTGATCGTACGTTCCAGGCCACAGGCCGAATTTCTCACCATCATCGCCGTAGACGAATATCTCCGTGTCTTCCCCGAAGTCGCGGATGAAACGCAGTGTTTCTTCCGGTTCTGACCAGGGGATCCTGTAGCGCAGCTCCTTGAGGATGGGGAAGACAGTAAGTGTCTGACCCTGGTCCTCGGTGACATAGGCGTGGGTCAAGTCTGGTCCCTGGAGACCAATCTTCTCGAATCCATTGTCGTCCACGAGAGTCCACTGGACGCCGGCTCGTGCCAGACTGCTTGCGAGGTCGGGCTCCCAGACCCGCTCCGCCAGCCAAAGACCAGTGGGGCGACGTCCAAATAGCCTGAGCAGCTCGTCACTCATCAACTGGATCTGCTGGATGCGATCACGCTCGGGAAGCAGCTGCAGAATTGGCTCGAAGTAGCCGCCCCCGACCACCTCGAGCTGGCCCGAAGCCACCAGATTGCGCACGAGGTCCAGATACGTTGACGTGGGATCTTGTTCGATGAATTCCAGAAGAGGCCCTGATGTGTGGAGGGAGACCTTGATGCGGGGGTACCGGGAGAGTGTTTCAAGGAACGGCACGTACGATCGGTCGATGGCCTCGCGGAAGACGTAATCGAAATTCCCCACCGGCTGATGGTTGTGGATACAAAGACACAGTCTTTTCATGTCATACCTCCCGGTGTTGCAGCTCGTAGTCGGCAGCAGGAAGTTCGATAGACATAACACCATGGGTGGGGACGGCTGACATTAGGCGTCCTTCTCCCAGGACCACGATGGAAAATGTGATGGTGTCCCCGCGTCGCGCCCGTAGAGTCTCAAAGGGCAGGCGGATCTGAAGTGTCTCCCCCAGGGCCCACGTCATTGATCCCCAAGGCTCTATCGATGCTTCGGGCTCGCCGTTGTCGCGGCGGATGACCAGATGGGTAGTACCACCGGGCGACGTGAACCGTACCTCCACCCGCAGGTCCCTTGCCGTGGCTGCCTGAGGCCCAAACTGTATCAGAAGGTACATGTCTGAGAGGCTGTAGCCGATCCGCACCGACGTGACGACCGGCGCTCCGGAGCTCATCGCTCCTCCCCCGCTGTCGGGCCTGATACGGTGCGCAGATGCCCAGTCGAAGTCTCCAGGGGGGCCGCCATCGATGCGAGGGCTCACGAGGCCGGCGGGCAGGATGGGGACGATCGTTGGGCCGCCATCAAGTACCGGAACGAGGAGGCGATCCGGGATCTGCTTCCCTGCCTGCGTGTAGACGTTGGCCAGGTGTCGCCGATACAGGTCGTCGAACTGAACAGCGGTCTGGGAGGTGCGATCGCGTCCATACCACCAGTTCCAGTCTGATCCCTCGGCCGCAAGCAAGGACATGCGCGAGCGTTCCTGTTCAGCCGGGTCAAACCGTGCCCAGTCCTCCCGGGTCGCCTGAAGGTACTGCCACGCTCTGTTATCTTCATCCTCGCCTATCCAGACACGGAAGTTACCATCGATCCACGATCCGGGACGAAAGTCTGGCATGGGCGTCGCGGGGCAGTGCTCGATAGCTTCTCCTACCGTGCTCAGGCATACACCCGGCTCATCGGCAAGTGCAGCATACAGTGCTCTCAGAAACGGCGCCCCTCCCTCTGGATAGAACTCCCATGCGTTCTCTCCATCCAGGATGATCGAGAGGACACCGGGTCTGTCGAGAGCGTCGCGGATCGAGCGGACACGGTCCAGGAACTGCCCGACAGCAAGTCCTTCCACCATCGAGGCATACAAAAAGCCTATGGCGTCGGAGAGTTCCCTGTCCCGGAATACCATAGTAATTTCTCCTGCCGTGGTCTGCGCCCGGTAAGGATGGTACAGCACCCGACGTGGCTCGCCAGGGAGCTCCCGCAGCAGGATCTCCTCGTCGGTGGCGGTCCAGGAGAAGCCCGCACGAGCGATCTCGGCCACGGCATCCTGGGACACGCTTCCCTCGGAGGGCCAGCACCCGCGCACGCGCTGGTGCAGCAGGTTTTCGACAGTCTTTTTGCCGAGCTCGAGCTGCATGAAGGCATCCTCAGGGTGGCGGAAACCAGGCTGTGGGAACGGAGTGTCCTGAACGGAGCGGGCGACGTCGGTGTCGATGAGGAGGGGGATGATAGGGTGTGCGAACGGTGACGTCGCCAGTTCGACCTGGCCGGATGTGGCAAGCTTCTCCAGTCTGGGAAGGAAGTTTCGCACAAGTTCCTGCTGAGCTTTGACAAGGGCTGTGCGGTCCTCCTCGGTATAGTCACGGGATTTCGCCAGAAGTGTCGGATCCACCAGACCTGCCTGGAGGTCACTGCGGCATGTCCAGGCAAGTATGAACTTGCACTGAAGGTCGCGCAGATCCTGTTCGGACCAGGAGCCGGGAGGCTCGTTCCTTAGACGGTACAGCTCTGCATAGCGGGCGTCGGGGTCGATGATGCGTTTACGGTTGACATCGAAGAACAGGCCGATCAGCCGCATTCGCTGGTCCATGCCTAGCCTTGTGACAGGGGTCGATGTCAGCTCAAGCCATTCGTCGCTGGACCTGCCATGCGCGTATTCGTCAAGCTGTGTCGCTAGGACCGGAGTGACGTTGATGGTGACGTGCACAGCAGGTTGTTCCTCCAGGAGCTCGAGCATCATCGCGTAGTTGCGTGCGCAGTGAAGCCGAGTCCACGGAAGCAGTGCTGTTCCCGACGTGAGATCCTGATACTGTGGCTGGTGGAAGTGCCACAGGAAGCATACAGAGAGAGACTCCGGCATGGTCAGGAGCGTCCGCGTCTCGTTCGGTTTCCGCCATCTGCGCGTGTATCCTGTGGTATCGCAGCAGGCCACAAGAGCTGGCTTTCTCGGCACTGGGCAGACATTCGGCGTGCCGTACACGGTGTCCGGCGCTCGGGCGTGCAGGCGTATGCATATAAAGTTGTTTGTCGGAATCCCATCATCACGTTCATCGTAAAGGCTGCTCCTCTCATGCGAGGTACTGTTGGATCATTTTCTCCGTGACGCCGCGATGTTTCGCGACGTCGGCATAGAACCATCCGCTGGTACGAACTGTCCTCTCCAGCGTGGCGTAGTCCACTGCGACGATGCCGAATTTCGCGCTCAGGCCCTCGATCCACTCGAAGTTGTCCATCAGGGACCAGTGATAGTAGCGCTGTACGTCTACACCGTCCTCGATGAGCCGACTCACCTGGAGAAGGTGATCGTAGATGTACCTGGTTCGGAAGGCGTCCTTGGCGTCGGCCGTGCCATTCTCGGTGATGAAGATGGGGGTATGGTAGCGGTCCCAGTACTTCTTGCAGACACGATACAGCCCCTCAGGGTACAGCTCCCACCCAAGGTCGTTCTTCTGGCTGTCTTCGTGTACTTCAAGCCTCCCCAGCGGGTTCGCGGACTTGCCGGAACAGTCGACGATGTCGCGCGTATAGTAGTTGATGCCGAGGAAATCGAAGTAGCGACCCTCGCCGAGAGGGTATCCCCCGCCCAGCGGCGAGAGGAGCCTTCCCTCGCACATCCCTGTGACGAAAAGCTCCTGGAAGAGCCTTTCGTACATGCCTGCCGCCCACCGTTCGCGACCGTTGCCCTGCTTGGGATCGAACAGCCTGAGGTGATTGGCGACGCCAACCATCGTATCATTGTAGCCATTGGAGGCACGCACCTGATGGATCTTGCGATAGGACTTGATGTGTGCCGTGATCATGTTGCGAGCGCCCCTGAAGTACTTGGTGATACTGATGTCGCTCGGCGGCCATCCGCCCGTGACGTATCCCTTCGCGAGGTAGACGTTTGGCTCGTTGATGGTGCACCAGTCGCTCACGAGGTCGCCAAGGTTCTCGACGACATAGGCGGTGTACCGCTCGAACAGGTCGACTACGGCCGGGTTGACCCAGGCACCCGCGTCCTCGAGCCACAACGGGTTTGAGAAATGGTGCAGCGTGACAAGAGGCCTGATTCCGGCGTTCACCAGTTGCTGTATCTCGAGACGATAGTGGCCAATGGCGTCCTTGTCGAACTGCCCCCGCGCCGGCTCGATGCGGCTCCACTCCAGACTCATCCGATAGGTCTGCTGACGGAGCTGCTTCATTAGTGCAATGTCTTCAGTTACCCTGTTCCAGTGATCGTCAGCTATAATGCAGCTGGTGCCATCCTTGACATGACCGGTCTGAACCCAGCGATACCAGCTGTTGTTGCGATCACCACCCTCGATCTGCAGCGAAGCTGTCGCCGTGCCCAGCAGGAAACTCTCTGGCAACGCAAATGGTTCCATGGTCATACCTCCTTGTCTGGTGCTGCCGCTGTCAGCAGTATGCCTGAATCGACCGGCCGCGCAACCCGCGCTATGGGCACTCGCAAGACCGTGTGAACGCCCTGCCGCTCTGGGGTTGCAGCTACCCCGTTCACGGTCCATCGATCGGATGCGTCGGGGACGCCGATCAGTGCTTCGCCTTCGAGTTGGGCGGCGTCGAACCGCCGGAATACTATGGACGTTTCGTGGCACTCGAAGTGCGCGACATCGAGTCCCGGGAACAGATGGGTCGTCGTTCCGAGGAGTTCAACGTTGTCGCCGCGCGCCTTCCGGAGACAGGTCGAATCGAAGGGAAGGAGCTGCAGAGGCTCTCGTCCGTCGATCAGGTACCCATTATGGTAGTATATACCAGGATCCAGGTCTATCGTGGCAGGTCGGGAGCCCAGGTTGGCAGCGACGACGTGTGTGGCGTTCTCCGTGCGCAAGGTCAAGCGCCATGCGTCACCGAATGGTCTGGCCTCGTCGACGGCCTTCGCAGAGAACGGAAACTGGGAAAGGTACTGTCTGAGCTGTGGGTCCGTGTAAGATGAGATGTCGTCTGACGTGAAGACGAGGCCACCCATCGCCTGGTTCACAAGGAAAAGCGTGCGACGCTGTGCCTCCGTCAGACCGTTTCCGGTGTCGCGAAGGATGAAGACGTCCGGATCGTTCCAGAACGTCATCCCGTTCAGATGCCGTCGGCTGATCGCATTTTGCAGTGCGCAGACTGTCGATACCCGCTCGCGGTAGTGGATCGTCGAGAGCAGGCGGTCCTCCCACTTCAGGGCGACATCTCCACCAATTCGGCAGAAGTCGACCTGTCCAAATGTAGGACCGAGTGGAACGCCACATCCCAGAATGAGTTTGTCCCCGATGATGTCGCGCAGGAACTGCATGGATTCGGACATGACCTGGCCTCGTGTCTTGCCCTCGGGGGCTTTGCGGCAGGCGGCGTACAGGAAGTCGAGCTTGACCAGATCGAAATGCCAGATGTGCAGGACCAGGTTGAAGACATCGCGGAGGTAGGAGCGGACGGCCGGGTTCGCCATATCAAGCGAGTAGAAGAAGCCGCTCCAGCCCGGGTTGTAACCAGCCTTGACGGGCTTTCCGTTGTCCTCCGTAAGGAACCAGTCGGGATGATCGCGCAGCAGGTCAGATGTCTCCTCGGCGACGAAGGGTGCCAGCCACAAGCCGGCTTTGTAGCCGCGCCCATGGATTGCATCGGCCATAGCCCCCATCCCGTCCGGGAACTTGGCATTAGTTGCCAGCCAGTCGCCGACGGCATGTTGCCACCCGTCGTCGATCTGGAAGGCATCGAGAGGGACCTCGTGTTCGCTCAGAGCTTCAAGATTGTGCTGGATAATCTCCTGCGTGACACCCGTGTAGTAGTTGTACCAGCTTGTCCAGCCGGTCAGAGGTGGCGTCCGGAGACGTCGGAGGCCAAGGAGGTCGAAATAGCGGCCGAACGTCTCGCGGTCCGTTCCAGTTCCCATATACACGTCGTACAGAACATATGGCTCTGTAGGCATGACGCCTCCGCATTCCTTCTGGAGGGTGACCCTTCCTGCGGAGGCGGTGACCGTCACCAGTGTGAACCCTGTATGCTCGGCCAGTGAGGCAAACAGAGTCAGAAGATCAGATTCGGTCCGAACGTATCCATAAGTCCAACCATGGAAACGCCCAGGAAAGCCGGGGTTTGTGACGTACTCGTAGTCGCCGTACATGGAACACCGTGAGCGGGCCAGCCTGTTGAGCGAAGGGATACGATCTCTGGGTCCCACCTCACGTGATTCTGTCCATGTCTGGTAGCCATTCACGAAGATGCGGCTGGCTGGTGGAACAGGAATGGGGACCCGCAGTTCCGCTGTGAGCAGCTTCACCGTGGTATGAGGCGTCACCGTGACGGTCCAGCGCTCTCCAGGAGCAGTTGCGCTTATCGTCGACGCAATGACGAGGTCGTCGTTTTCCGCTTGCCCGTCCAGGTCGAAGTTCAAGGTCATGACGACCCCCTTGCGACGATAGGTCAGTTTGCCCCTCACATCTTCCATCCTACCCCTCCCCGGTCGTTTCGTGGGCACCATCAGCCGCGTGTGTCACATAGAATGCAGGTTCCAAACCAGTCGCTGCCAGGTAGCCGGATCGAACCGAAACCGTGAAGTCTGGAATCTCGGCCTGCTCGACGAGCGCGATTGCACAGCCTCCGAAACCGGCACCCGTCATGCGGGCCCCCAGACATCCTGGAGCCTGAAGTGCCGCACTTACGATCGCATCGAGATGCGGTCCGGTCACTTCGTAGTCATCCCGAAGCGACGTGTGAGACTCCGTGAGCAGTCTCCCGAATGCGGCCAGATCGCCGGTCACCAGGACGCGAGCGGCTTGTTCCACCCGTACCTGCTCCGAGATGACATGACGTGCTCTTCGCCGCAGAACCGGGTCCGAAACATGGGACAGTACATCGCTCCATGGAGCGTGGACAAGGCCGTTTCGGGGCGCGTCTGTTCCGAGAAGTCGGAGAACGGCGTTACACTCGGTTCTGCGTTCATTGTACTTCGAGTCGGCGAGTCGTCGCGGTCTGGACGTGTTCATGATGATCAGAGCGTGTTCCCCCAGGGCAACAGGAACATAGTGGTAGTCCTGCGATTCGCAGTCGAGCAGCAGAGCACAGTCCTCCTTGCCGAACGCGACGGCGAACTGATCCATAATGCCGCAATTGACCCCGACAAACTGGTTCTCTGCCTTCTGGCAAAGCAGGGCGATGGCCCTGAGGTCGCTCGTGGGGGCCTCCGCGAGTGCGAGAAAGGAAAAAGCGGTCAATACTTCCATGGCGGCAGAGGACGAGAGTCCGGCTCCCTGCGGAAGTGTCGTGGTGAAGAGGATATCGATTCCCCTCAGATCCACTCCCTGAAGAAGGAGTTCGCGGAGGACCCCCGCGGGATAGTTCCCCCAGCCGCGAGCAGGGTCGGGTTCGATGGGTCGGTCGAGATCGATCTCGACGGCCAGCGGATCATCCGATGAGCGGAGTCTGATGAGGTAATCGGAGCGGAGCCGGCAGGCTGCGGTAATCCCGAGCGTGACCGCGGCGGGCATGACCAGACCGCCGTTGTAGTCGATGTGTTCTCCGATGAGGTTCGCTCTACCGGGAGCGAAAAATGATCGGACCTCACGGTCCCCGGAACCGTAGAGATGCACAAACTCCTTGGCAAGGAACGGACGCATGCTCACGGTTTCACGTCGGTCTGCTCGAATCTCCTGCATGCTGCCGCAAGAGCCGGTGCAGTGTCCTCAACGCGCAGAGGATTGCATGCTGCCCACGCGCCCATCTCTGAGGAGGCATAGTATTTCACGGTTGTCTCGTTGCGGAGTGGGGGGTAGAACTCGATGTGAAAGTGGTACGACTCCTCGCAGCCGGCATCTTCTAGGCTGTTCACCGGTGTCTGGTGGATGCACATCATGTATGGGAACCGCCGGGCGAACAAGAGGTCGAACCCTCCCGTGAGGGTCTTGAGCATGCGGGCGAGGTCCGTCCGTTCCGAGGACGTGAAATCGAGGAAGGATCCCTTGTGCGCACGGCTCGCGACAAAGACGCCATATGGATAGTCGGTGAACGACGGGATGTACGCCACAAAACTCCCGTTTGACAGCACGACGCGCCGGCCATCCGACATCTCCTCTCGGGCAAGGTCGCAGAACAGGCAGCTTCCATGTTCGTCATGCCAGGCGCGTGCACTATCCAACTCTGTCCGGATCTTCAACGGGACAAATGGATAGGCGTAGAGCTGTCCATGGGGGTGCCGTATAGTGACGCCGACTTCCTCACCGCGATTCTCGAAGGGAAAGATGTACTTGATGCGAGGATCGCTGGAGAGAATCCGTTGCCTCTCGGTCCAGAGTTCTACCAGGCGCGTCAGATGCGCGACACTCAGGTCGTGGAGACTGACATCGTGTTGCGAAGAGTACAGGATGACCTCACACTTGCCATAGTTGGCCGCAACCGGCGATAGCTCTGATCCGACTGCGTCGGGTTCGTCGGGATCCGTCGTCAGTGCCGGGAAGTCATTGTCGTATTCGAGAACGTCGTAGGTGGACGGGACGTTGCCCGATCCAGGGCAGAAGGGACAGCCATCGGTGCGCAGGTTGGGTCGTGCCTGCCTGTTGCCTGCCACCATCGTCCATGTGCGCAGAAGTGGGTTCCATCGTAGTTCCGCCATCGTGGCCCTCCTGTCTCGCTGCAGTGCCGCAGCACTCGCTTTTTATCATATAGTATAGCCTAATACCTGCATTGGTACAGGCCGCGAGTTGCATCACGTTAAATCATCG
>NZ_QXIY01000041.1:12795-20781 GCF_003570995.1 Candidatus Cryosericum septentrionale | reverse complement strand
CTGGCGGAACAGATCGCCGAGGACTTCCGCGATCTGGGCCGCAAGACTCGCCTCACCGTTCTCACTATCTACGGTGGCGTCGGCATCAATTCACAGATCGATGCGCTCCGGCGCGGCGTCGACATTGTCGTCGCCTGCCCCGGCCGTTTGCTGGACCATATCAGCCAAGGTACAGTCGATCTCACCAAGATACAGGTCCTTGTCCTCGACGAAGGGGACATGATGCTGGACATGGGCTTCCTGCCCGACGTCCGCCGCATCATCAAGAACCTCCCTGCCCAGCGCCAGAACCTGTTGTACAGCGCCACCATGCCGGAGGACATCCGCCATCTGGCCGACGCTATCCTGCATGACCCCGTGACGGTCCAGATTGGGCACTCCGCTCCGGTAGAAACGGTTTCACATGCGCTTTACCCCGTACCGCAGCACCTCAAGACACCGCTGCTCATCGAGTTGCTGAAGCACACTGATACAGAGTCGGTCCTGATCTTTACGCGCACCAAGCACCGTGCCAAGAAGCTTGGCGAGAAGCTGGCCAATGAAGGCTACCGCGCGACGTCGCTGCAGGGCAATCTGTCACAGCGCGCACGCCAGGCAGCATTGGGCGGCTTTCGCGACGGTAGATATAAGGTCCTGGTCGCTACCGACATTGCGGCTCGCGGCATCGATGTGACGCAGATCTCGCACGTCATCAACTATGACATCCCGGACACGACGGACGCCTACACCCATCGCATCGGACGTACCGGCCGAGCTCTCCATTCGGGAGACGCGTTCACTCTGGTCACTGAGGAAGACACGATTCTGGTCCGTGATATTGAGAAGGTTCTGGGGACTCCCATCGAACGACGTACCCTCTCCGGCTTCGACTATAAGGCCCCAGCTCCAAGACGCGAGACTGAGTTTGCCTGGGATCACAGACCCAGTACGGGTTCCAGCCGCCCTCGGCGTTCAGCCGGCCGTGACGGTCAGTCCACTTCAGCACCGAAACATCATGAAAATAGCGTGAATCCGCCAAAGAGCCTGAATCGTCGGTCAGAGACAAGAAGACCGGCGAATATCCGGACCTCTTGACAGCGTTTGCACAGAAGTGATATAATAGGGTTGTGATAGCGCCAAACGTTATCACATGCCCTCCTTCGCAGGGGCCCCGTCTGGGGCCCCTCGCTTTTTCCCCGCGGCTTGTCCCTGTTCCGGTACGCTATTCGCGAATCGTCTGCCCTAGCGTCGGTACGTCCACGAGGACGAAATCCGAGTGGTCAATCGCCCCCACCATGAACTCGGGCTCGTTCGCTATGCGCGCCTGGTCCCCTGACTCATAGTCGACCCCATTGACCGTCAGAGCGCCACGGGTCAGGTAGACGAATGCGCAACGGTCCGGGGCCATCTGGTATTCGATCATCTGGTAGGGTTCGAGGGAACCGACGAAAACGGTCGCGTCCGCGTTCATCGGAATCGCCCCCGCCTTGTTCTGACCGGATGCGACTGCAATCAGCTCGTTAGGAGGAGGAAGCGCTCCAAATGCAGCCTCAGTATGAGACGGCATCAGTCCCGACTCCCGCGGAAAAATCCCCACCTGATACAAATGGACTTGCCCTGGGCACTCGTTCGTCTCCACATGACGGACCCCGGTCCCGGAAGACAGGACCTGGACATCGCCTGGACGAAGGCGTACCGGAGGCTGAACCCCCTGCCGCTGCCGTATCTCCCCTGCCACAACGATGGTGACGACCTCAATCTCATCATGGAAGTGGAGCGGAAAACCACACGCGGGGTGGATAAGGTCATCGTTGAAAAACCGGAGACCGCCCCAGCGGACGTTTCCAGGTTCGAAGTAGTCGCCGTATGAGAACAGCAGGAAGTTCTCGGAACTCTGCGACACGGCGAGGTGTCGCTTCTGCGATGCTACGCGGCGGATCATCCGGCCTCGCTGTGGGCTTGGTCCTCGGACAGAATCTCGCCAGAACCAATCATTTCGACAAATGTCAGCCCGATCGTGGGATCGAACTGCGTCCCCAGGTGTCTTGCGATTTCCTCCCGGACCTCTGCCGCCGGGAGAGAATGGCGATATGGACGCTGAGACGTCATTGCATCAAATGTGTCGGCGAGAGCCAGAATGCGAGAGCCGACTGGAATGTGTTCTCCCAACAAGCCATCTGGATAGCCTGTTCCGTCCCATCGCTCATGGTGATTGCGGATGATGGCCGCAACATTGCGCAGCTGCGCAATGGGGCGCAGGATGCTCTCGCCGACCAGAGGATGCGTGTGCATGAGCACCACCTCTTCCGGCGTTAGATTGGACGGCTTATCCAGTAGACGGTCGGGGACCGCTACCTTGCCGATGTCGTGGAGGCGCGCGGCCAGCTCAATCTCGGCCACATCGGTGGCATGGCCCAGAACCCGCTGAGCAACCTTGCCGGCCATGAAGGCGACTCGGGTGGAATGCCCGCGCGTATACCGGTCTCGAGCCTCCAGTGCATCGACCAGCATGATCATGCCGTCCACAAAGCGCTCCTGCAAGGCATCCTGCAGGCCTGCAACCTGCCGCTGGAGCCCGGAGACTCGCGCCTCCTGACGAGCGTCCTGAAGCTGTCGGTCTGTCACGTCGTGCGACGTCACGGCAGTCCCGGCATAGGCACCTCCCGGCGTTTTCACGGCGACGCATCGGTGTTCATAGACCTTGCCTGTCGACGGGTCGCCCTCGACAACCGAGAACTCCGTCGCCGTGCCTGTCCGTAGTGCTCCGAGACCTTGTTCCACGTCCTCGGTCACTGAGCTGCCAAAGAGCAGGGGGAAAGCGATGCCAGCATCCGACCGTGGACCCCTGATGAGTCGTGCCTGAGCGTTGAGTGTAACGACATGGTCATGAGCATCGGCTACAACGACGCCGTCGGGAAGCTGTTCGAGCGCCAAACGTATCAGTTCGCCTTCATCCTGAGCCATAAGCGCCTCCTTGGTGTCACGTGCCACTTCACCTGAAGAAAGTCTAGCGCGTTGTCGTGTCAAGTAAAACGCTGCACCAGCGTACGTTCGCCCAGCGCCGGCAACCGTCCTTCTGGAATCTTCTGTCCGACGCGTTTCATTGCGCCCAGCACGGCGCACGCTGGATTTCCTGGATGCTGGAGTGTTTAACAAGAGAGGAAACAGAATAGGGAAGCGTATCGTCGTGCCGTCGCTGCTGGTGATCCTGTCACCTGTGACTGGGTGCAGCCAGGAGACCGATGTCGCTGAGACGGGGAGAATAAGCGTCCCCGCAACGTCACTGCTGAAGGGAAATGAAAAAGGCGAAAGGCTTAGGCCTCTCGCCATTGTAGTAGGTTGGTTGGAGAAAGAAAGTCGGAACCTTCTCATCTAACACGTCCGATATCTTAGCGGGTTCATCGCGGCACGCAAGGGCAGATCTCGCACACAATTGTTCACAATCTGCGCAAGAATCCGAAAGACGCGCTTTGCATCAGGTTTTGATGCAGATTCCCTTCCAGAATGCCGCCTACGCCGTTCTCCCTGCAACAACGCTGTCGCAAAAGGGGCGAGGGGGAATACCATGAGTGACAGGCCCGCCCAGTGCTCTCGTGGAACGCCGATGCCGACAATCACGGGCGACCGCAAGGGGAACACCAAATAGAGCTACGTGGAACGCTCAGGGACTTCTCACTCGAGGCCATCCTTGGCCTGATTCGAACTGGTCACAAGACAGGCACACTGCGTCTCGTCGTCACGACGCCCATGGGAATGCCACGCCAGGTCGACCTGTCCTTTCTGGGCGGGGAGATAGCATCGGTTCAGTGTGGCTCTCTCCGCGGGCTTGACGCCTTGCGTGAGGCGGCAATCAATATGTATTGAAGGTTCATTCGAATTCACCGTCAACAACGCTCTTTCGCCTCAGGACGAGACCATTCTGGTTGCATGGAAGCGGCGCTGGCGACCATCGACGAAGCGCGCAACGAGATAAAATCCTTGGGCGCAGCCCTTCCTACCACCTGCGTAGCATTCAGCCACGACGTCCCTGCCGCTGAAACGGTCCACATCAGTGTCGAGGAGTTCCGCCTGCTGGCCGTCATGCGCGACGGCATGACCTTGAACGATCTCATTGCAACGAACGCTGCTTCTACTGTAGATTCAATGCGCATCGTCCGTCAGCTCTTGGAACGAGGACTCCTCATCGCCGGCCCGAGAAAACAAACCAGGTGATTGTCGGACTGCGTGAGATAACTGGCTGAACCGGCCCCGCCTACCGGGTGACACCGAGCGCGAACAGCATCAGAGGCTCATCCTGGACCCTTCTGTCGATGGCTGCCTCATAAGAAAACTGGGTACCCGAAATCCAGAACACAGGAGGCACAGATGACCGTCCAGGACCAGGCAGGAACGATCCGCATCACGTTCGTCAGCAAGAAGGGTGAGACCATCGCCTACATCAACCCGCTTGCCACAGACGCCGTCGCATACGCGTGCGCCGGACAGCTCATGACTCTGCTCACTGAGCAGACGGCCGCCATCGTACGCAACAGGCGAGCCGCATTCGTGGAGTAAGGAGGTAACCCATGGCTGATTCTCAGACCACCGTCCTTCGCCTCGTGTTCGGCACCGACACGCCCGGCAAGACCCATGCAATGGAGTTCAACAGCCCCAAGGCCGACCTCACGGACGCTCTGATCCGTCCGGTGATGCAGCAGTTCATCGATGGCCAGCTGATCAGCGGGAAGAACGGTATGCTCACGAGCATCGAAAGCGCCGGCATCGTCACCCGTCAGGTGACGGACGTCATCTCGTAGCAACACAGCGCATCCATCAGGGCATAACAAGAAGGGGCGCAGCCGTGGCTGCGCCCCTTCTGCATTTCCAGCGTCAGATCTAGTCCTTGACGTTGACTCCTGCCCGCAGGGCCACGTCGGCCGCAACGATCCCCCTGGCTACAAGCTCCTTGACGCACTTCTCCATCGTCATCATCCCCTTGGCGCCGCTCGTCTGCATCGTGGAGACGATCTGGTAGGACTTGTTCTCACGGATGAGGTTCCGGACGGCCGGTGTCGCTATCAGCACTTCCGTGGCCACAACCAGCCCGTTGCCGTCTTTGCGCGCCAGAAGCTGCTGTGTCACGATCGCTGACAGGACGTTCGCCAGCTGGATGCGAATCTGACCCTGCTGAGCGGCGGGAAAGACGTCGATGATACGATCGATGGACTGCGGAGCCGAATTGGTGTGCAGGGTCCCGAACACCAGATGTCCAGTCTCGGCTGCCGTCAGAGCCGCCGCAATCGTTTCCAGGTCTCGCAGTTCTCCCACGAGGATGATGTCGGGGTCCTCCCGCAACACGGCGCGCAGCGCATGTGCGAACGATTCCGTGTCCTCGCCCAGCTCCCGCTGGACCACGATGCCCTTGCGGTGCTGGAATAGGAACTCGACGGGGTCCTCGACGGTGACCGTATGCACGTCGCGTTCCTGGTTGATCTTGTCGATCATCGCCGCAAGCGTCGTCGACTTGCCATGGCCGGTCGGCCCCGTCACGAGCACGAAGCCCTTTTCCAGCTTGGTGAGGCCCTTCACGACCTCTGGCAATCCGAGTGAATCGAGGTCGGGGATGGTGAACGGGATGCGGCGCATGGTCACGGCCATCGTGCCCCTCTGCCGGAACACGTTCACGCGGAACCGCGCCAGTCCTTTGACCGAGTAGGAGAAGTCGAAGTCCAGATGCTGCTTGAACACAGCCTTCTGGTCGTCGTTCATAATGGGGTACACGAGCGCTTCGATAGCGCCTCCCGACATCACCTCGGTCCCAACAGGCAACAGATGCTTGTGGAGACGCAGCATGGGCGGCGTTCCTGCCTGCAGATGCAGGTCCGAGGCCCCGCGGTCCACAACGATCTTCAGGATATCGTCCAGGCCCCTGATTTCTACGGGTGCCCTGTTGAGCTCTTCCATCAGTACCTCCAAATCGGCCGGACAGTCACCACTTGTACCGTGCCTTCATGCAGTATAGCAGCACATTGGTTTCTTCTACTCGTAAAACATATATCGGTACCTTGACCATTGCCAACGTACGCTCCTCAGCCTCCAGGTTGCTGTGCGTGCTTCCACAACCGGGCACGATTGACAAACCCGCTTGGGGGCAGTAGCATGAACTCATAGTCATGGAGCGCATGACCGTGCTGGTCCACTGGGAGGCCTGTCATGAATGTCAACACACGTATCTGGGAAAACAGCATCGCAGGTCTGCCAAAAGAGGACCAGCAGGCTGAGCAGTTCGAGCACTACGCCCGCGAGTTCTTCATACCCGACAGCATTGCTCCGTCCGTTTATCTGGCCAACGTGGGTGCGCTGATGGAACAGGCGGCCGAAGAGAGTGGAGTCCAGCCCACCCCATCGGCGGCAAAAATGGCCTTGTCGATGCAGCATCCCATCGGCTTCCCGACATGGTTTCTGGCAGCCTATCCGGACGTTGCCCTCTGGTTCACGTCACAGGATGGTCCGGACCGCAAGGCCGTCGACGCCGAAGTCACCAGAAGATCGGCGGCATCTGGAGCCGCAGCCAGCCATCTCGTCGATGAGAACGGGTTCTTCGCGCACGCCGTCCTGCGAACGCTCATCGACCTCTACCGCGAACGCACAGGCTCTATGCTCGAATGCACGGCTCCTGATACTGACCTTCAGGAAGAGGGTGTAGCCGGTTCGACAGACGAACAGGCCCTGACAGCTCAGCAGGCTGTCGACCTGATGGCCGCCAACATCACTCGCTATGAGCGCGAGCTGGCCACCAGCTATGGGGACAGGTTCGCGGGCATGCGGCCACGGCTGACGGTGGCAGGACTTCTTCAGCTTGGCTACTACGTCCTCGTAGACCACGTCATCCCGTTGGCGACACTCGTCCAGGCTTCCGACGAATCGGCGTCAGCAGACGATCCGGTTGTCGAATTCGTGGAGCGGCTCGAGATAGAGGTATTCTGTGCCGAGGGTGGGGAAGGTGAACGAAAGCGCATCGAAGAAGCGTGCCACCTCCTGCGTTCGCGCATTCTCGACGTCGTCCTCCAGACCCGTACCGACTTCGAAGAAACGCCATCGCTCACCGTGGCTTCCAGGAATTTCATGGAGCTGCCCCAGTTCGAGTCCCTGCGACAGGCCATCGGTATCCGTCCAGCCAGTTAGCAAGCGATTCTGGTCGGAAGCGAAGTCCAGCTAGGGGATGTCCGAGGGCAACGGTTCCGGCTCGATCAGTCCATATGCCTCGGTGACGGGGACGACGAACATGATGCCGACGCCCTTCTGGGTCATGTCCCCGACTGCGTCCAGTACGATCTTCTTGGCACGCTCCAGGGCTTCCGTGTTGCTGATGACCGAGAAGATCGTTCTACTGCTCTCCTGCACCGGCGAACCACCCAGCAGGCGAGCAATACCGGCCACGATCGGAATGTCGGCCGCAAGCATCTGACCCATGCCTCGACTGTCGATGACAGTTGCGCCACCAACATCAATGGCAGTAAAACCCTCAAGTACCTTGCGCACATGTGCATCACTGTTCAGCACAGCAATCAGTAAGAACATCGGCACCTCCGGAAAACATGTATCTTCGGTATCAGTGTGGCGGAGGACGGTCCCTTGTCAACTGCTCGTATTGCCTCACCTATTTCCTACTCCAAATGGCATCGTTGCCTCACGGATCTCAACCGTTCATACGCACGCAGCACCCTGAGGGCAAAGGTGGCGCAGGGCAGGGGTCCCGTCCATCGCCATCGGGCATCGGTGTACAAGGGGGCGGTCCTCCCTGCACTCACAGAGTTCTGGCATCTGTCGGGCAGACTCTGTGGCAAGCGTCTCGTCCCATTCCTGCAGCGCATCATCCCCTTCCTTGAGATCCGGGGACAGCTTGACCTTGCTCCTGCTGTCCGTGGTCTCCTCCTCCACATGAGTCCGGCCACCTGTGACCGGCTGCTCCAGGACGTACGCACGAAGGAGGAACCCTGGGAACATCCGCACCCTCGTCCCGGCATG
>NZ_QXIY01000041.1:0-12639 GCF_003570995.1 Candidatus Cryosericum septentrionale | reverse complement strand
GAGTTCTTGAACAACCACCTGATCCGTTACTGTCATCAGCAGCACATCACCAAGGCACGGTCACGCCCATACAGGAAGAATGACAACTGACCAGTGGAGCAGAAGAACTGGAGCATTGTCCGCAGGACGGTCTGGTATCTCCGGTATGACACCGAAGAGGAAGTCCTGCTCATGAACAAGATCTATGAATCGCTCCGGCTGTTCACCAACTTCTTCCTGCCGGTGATGCAGCTCACCCGCAAGACACGACAGGGAGCCAAGGTCACGCGCTCATATGACACGCCCTGTACCCCCTATGAGCGTATCCTGGCCTCACTCTGCATCACCGAGGAAGCAAAGGAAGTGCTCAGGGCTCAGTACGGGCACCTTGACCCCGTCGCTCTCCATGATACGATCCTTGCAGATGAACGACACCTGCGGGACCTAGTCCTCACCAAGAAACAAGTACAGCCCCACATCAATCCGAGGAAAGGCATGGACTGGCAACTTCATCCGGTTTCGAGTAGATTCTGATGTGAGGCAACGACTCCTCGTTCGAGTAGATTCATTCGTGAGGCAACAGGCTGCTGCACGATGGATAAGAGCCATGCGCTCCTTGTCGTCACCGTTCGGCGGGCACGACAACTCCCTCCCCCTGGATAGCGGGGTATCGGACCCGTAGCGCGACCACACTGCCTGTCTGCCTCGGCTATTCCGGTGTGACTCCAGGGTCCAGGAGCTCCCCTACGTCGAGCGGCAGTGCCGTCTCTTCCGGCTGCGCGGGCGTTACACTGCGATGAGCTGCGGATGCGGACGCTGTGTCCTGTGCCGTCATGTTGTCCCCGAGTCCTCGGCGTCTGTGCCCCTTGCCCTTCGCAGCTTCGGGATTGCGCCCGAGCAAGGACTCAGGCACGAACCCCGCGTTCTTGAGGAAGAACCAGTTGGTCGCGGGCAGGTCGAGGGCCAGATATGCCGAGCGCGCTCCACGTTCCAGCGTCCCCTCCAGCAGCAGCGGATGGGAACCAATCTGGACGAAACTCTCGAGGACGCCCTCACCGGGATACTGCTCGGACGCGCCGAAGTGCCGCGCAGCCGCGCGCAGGCCGTCATGGTCGGCGTAGTGCAAGCGGCAGTCCGGCGAGACCGACGCCAGCAGGCGTGCCATGAGAGGCGAGACGTGGGCGCCCTGTGGCACACCCACGGTCACCGTGTGGCGCGCGGCATGCGCCTGTTCGAGCAACCAGCCCTAATGACGGGCGCGTTCCCCCACGACGATCCGCTGACCATCCACGACGCGATTGGGTAACCACTCCCGGACATCGCTGAGAGCCCTCGGGTCGACGCGTCGCACGGCACCCTCCTGCTCGATGATACTGACAATATGCCTCAGGACAGAATCCTGAGCCCCACGGTCGTGCACGAAATCGAGGTCGCCCACCAGGATGAACTTGCCGCGCGCACGGCTAAGCGCAACGTTCAACAGGCGCGGCGCCGGGTCGACGTCCCAGTCCTCGAGATTGCCCCGTGTCAGTGTCGACATGGACCACTGCGGTTCTCCGTCGGTCAGCGAGAAGATGACGACGTCCACCTCAGATCCTTGGTAGCGGTGGACCGTCGAGATCGTCAGCCGGTCCCGGTCCAGGGCCAGTTCGCGCGCCATGGTCCCCAGGAGACGTGCCTGGACGGCATAGGGCGTCACCACCCCGATGGTGATGTCCGGGTATCGGGAGAGCATGCCGGCGGCGATCGTCATCACCGTGACCGCCTCCACCAGGTTGAGGCGGGAGTACCCCTTGACCTCTCGGTAGCACCGTGTCTGCATCAGCGAGGTGTCTACCGCGGCCATGGCCTGTCCCTCGAACGGAGCAAGGCGTGCAATCGAGCTGGTGCGGACGACGATGCGCTCGCCGTCGTCCAGCCGGCCCTGGTAGAACAGCCGGCTCACGGCCGAACGGATGGACGGGTGCATGCGGTATTGCGTGCGCAGCATGGCCATGTCGGGCACGTCCTGACCCGCGCGCACCGCGCTCGTGATGCCCCGCACCTGGTAGATGTCCCGCTGGAGCCACTCGCGGACGGCAGGTGTGGTGCCGGAGGCAATCGGGGGCAGCTGCATGAAGTCTCCCACAAAGACGATCTTGCCCTGCGCCCTCGAGGCGGCCAGCACGTCATACGGCACCAGCGACATGCTCGCCTCGTCGATGATGACGACGTCGAACGAGCGTTCCATCAGTTCGTCTGACAAAGCTAGCTTTGTCAGCGTCGTCGCGACGACCGGCGTCTCGGCAACCAGTTTCTTCAGTTCCTTGTCGACACGGTGGCGCAGTTTGCCCATGTCGCCCCGCACTGTCTCGAACTCGGCGGTGTCAAACAGCTCCTCTCGCTTCGCGTGTTCCAGCAGGTCACGTCGCCTGGACTGAAGACCAACAAAGCGCTCTGCATCAACGTTGCGCCTGGCAAGGATGTTGAGCGGGTTGATGTCGGACTCCACCAGGAGGTCGCGCTTGGTGATGATGCCATACCGGATCATGGCGCCCTGGGAAAGGTACGGTGTTCCCCGGCAGGCGTTCACGACGGCAAGCGTCGCAACGTCGACTGCCGCGTTGCTGTGTGCCAGCAACAGGACACTCTTATGGCACTCGATGAGTTCGCGCACGAGGTAAGCGACGGTCCGCGTCTTGCCGGTGCCCGGAGGACCCCAGATAAAGCTGACATCGCGCTCAGCGACCTTCTGCAGTGCGTCCCGCTGCGATGGGTCCAGCCACCGGTTGTCCACAAAGGCACCGTTCAGCTCGGGCAGACTGTCCCCAGGGGCTGGAGAACCGAGCAGGGCAAGCGCCCGGCCGCAATCATCCTCGTCCACTAGCCCATTCAGCCTGTCTTCCAGCTTCAACAGCAGGTCCCATGGCGTAGCAATCATGGTGGCCGCGCGCACCTGAGCCCCCAGGAACTCGCTGGAAGCAATCGACACTAGGTCCCGATCTCCGCCCACGTAGGTCCCCTGCACGACGCGGCCGTCCACCTCGAGCTGTATCATGGCTTCCTCGGGCAGATTGACTTCATACGGGGTGCTGAAGAAATAGAGGAAGTTCTCGTCGCCGGTGTCCGATACCAGTGTGCCCTCAACGAGAGCGTGGCGATGCGTCCGCTCGGACGCTTTCTCGGCGGTGACTTCATCCTCGATTGCTGCGGCGAACGCCGCGATATGGACTGCCAGTTCTTCGTTCATGCGGGCTCCTGTCATCGCGGTGTTGTGCCACGCGAGTATTTATTATACCGCCACGGGGTTCCCTGTATACTGAGAACATGACACACAGGGGTTCCCTGACATGCAGCGTTCCTTACGGGAGGTAGTCTGATGTACAAACCGACGACAAAACTCTCCCCTGTCCTGACCGAACACCCACGGGCGGCGGCCTATCTTGCATCGATCAATCCACATCTGAAGCTCCTCGGTAACCCGGTCGTCATCGGCCTCATGGCCCCCCGCACCGACCTGCGGAAGGTCGCGGAACGTGCCGGCTGGACCGTGGAAGAACTGGAAGCGGCCGTGGTCCGCAGTGACACAGAGGGGACCGCTACAGTAACCTCGGGAGAAGCTCCAGCAAAGCTCAAGGAGGACCTCAAGACCGTTCTCCGCAGATTGTACGCAGGCGAAGACCCTGTCACGTGCAAGGCGCAGTTCAAGGAGCTTATCGCCAGGGTGGACCCACTTCTCATTGCGACAGCCGAGGCGGAGCTGGCACGTGAGGGGTTTTCCACCGACCAGCTCATGGAAGCGTGTGACGTCCACATGGACGTCTTCCGTGACCAGCTGGCAAGTTCGCGCACCGTCAATAACGGGTCAGGTGCCATGGCCACCTACTCTTGGGGCGCCGACGCCACTGGCGCAGGGCTGGCAACGGCCGACGCCGCACTTGCGAAGCTCGATTCGTCTCTGGCTACGCCGAAGAAAGGTGGCAAGCACTAGTCCCCCGACACACGGTCCCTGCATCAATACGTCAAGCGCCCCCGCGTAAGCGGGGGCGCTCCTGTTCCAGGCGATGGCCTCTGAGGACCGCCGGTTCAACGAACGTCAATCATCTCCTGGCGAGGTGCGCGTCCAGCCAGTCGGCCGCGAAGGCCAGCACGCGCTCCTTTGCTCCGTCCGGCTCATGGTGGATGAAGTGGTACAGACCGGGCCACAGCTTCAGTGTCGCGCCACCCGAGGCGCCTGCGGCAAGGCGCTTCGACCCTTCGGGCAGCGCAATGACATCGTCTTCGCCGTGCATCACCAGCAGGGGGACCTGGATCTCCCCGGCGCGCGCAAGCGCCTCTGTGTTGGCTTCCCCGATGACTGCCGCCAATCCGACGGTGATCTTCTTGTACACCAGCGGGTCGGCGTCATACACATCCAACACGGTGACGTCATGGCAGACCTTGTCTCGAATGGGACCCATGCCGTTGCTGACGGCCATCGTGGGCACAACGTGCCGCAGTGCTTTGACCTTGCCCATGGCGGCCGCTGATGCCGCCGGCATCACAAAGCCGCCGCTGCACAAAATGGCGCCCGCCAGCCGTGGATGTCTGCGGATAAGGTATGCGGCACCAAGGGTCGAACCCATGCTGAAGCCGTACAGGAACAGCGGCTTGCCAGCGAAGCGCGCCCTGACCTCGTCGCAGTACCGGTCCAGGTCGTCCATGAAGTTGTCGAGACGGGACACGAACGCACGCCGCCCCTGTGACTCACCGTGTCCCCGGAGGTCTCCTGCCACAAACGCGTACCCGCGGTCCACAAAGCTGTGTCCGATCTCTACGTACCGACCCCCATACTCGCCCAGGCCGTGCACCAGAGCCACCACGCCGCGCACGTCCCCTTCGGGCGTCCACACGCGGGCGTACAGGTTCAGGTTGTCCTTGCTGCGATACCGGAACTCCTCACTGTGCATCGTTGCCTCCCAGACTCCGTGTCACTGCTTGGCCATGGTAGTATACTACCAAGATAAGTCCGGCGGACAAAAGCGCATCAGCTTACCCACATGACGGCAATGTTCCCTGCAGCATGCGGGTTCCGGCCTTTGCGGGAACGACGGAGAGAAGCCTGGTGCCCCGGCTTGTCATCGCCGCGTATGCGGGAATGCAGAGTTCTTCGTCATGCGCGGGGCTCCTGCCGGGGAACTTCTTCATACCGTATGGTTGCTAGCACAACATGGGCTTCGACGTTGCTCTGATTGAACAGCCTCACACTTCTCGTTGCTCCTTGATGATCGGTTGTGAGAAGTAGTGCATCCCCTGTATTTATTCTCCACGTCTCATCCATGCCAGTGCTGGCGACAATCATGCCATCCACGACGAGCACGGCTTTCTTGCCTTTGCCAGACGTTTGAGCTGTCTCACCGGGTATCGCCAAGCTAGATTGCCCTTGCACACTGACAGCTTGCATCTGCCTGGTGCAGGCTCCTGACAGCATGATGTCGAAATCCTTGACCATCCCCCTGCTTCTCGTCATCCAGTCTCCAGCAAACGCATCCTGTTGAAATGGTCGTAGCCACACGCTGTGATGATGCTCATGCTCAAGGGTTATATCTCCCTCGAGAACCATGATCAGCCTCCAGATTCCGGGCAGTGAAGTGAATTCTGATTCCTCTGATTCGACGCGGGCCGAACTGATTCGCCACACGAAATCGCGACGGCTGTAGACAGCATTCTTCGGATAGATGGCAATCTCAGTCGTCCCTCCGATCCAGGTACTGGTTTGTTACTGGTCTCGCCGCACCAGTTCCAAAGCATACGCCATGTCTTCACTCATTACGGAGTATCTCCCCTCTCTCCTGCGCCACAGACCGCCGTCTGCATAGCCCATTGTCCTGTTCGTTTAGTATACCACGCCAGGCATGAGGAGGCGCCGTGCCTTGCGCCACGCCAGGGCACTCCTATACTGCTGAAAGAAACCCGGGAGGCGTCTATGGACGAACTGACTCGTCTTGTGCACAAGCGTCTTGTGCTCCTCCATGTCCAGGCATCCAGTTGCCTGGAGGAGATTCGTGCATCAGGTCTGTCCGCACACCTGATGTCGGTGGACGGAAACCCATTTCCCGGAGCCGACGGATGGACACGCGCCCCGTACCCCATGCCTGTCATCGACGTGAAAGGCAAGGGTTCCATCGGGTTCGATCCAGCCGGAGCCTTCTTCGTGTTCGCCGTCCCCACCACCGAGGCCCAACCGGCAAGCATCGACGCCCTTTCGGACTGCTTCGAGAACACCGCGCTCCTTGGCGCCGTCAGTCTCAGAGACTACCAGTTGGGCCGCAACAGGGCTGTCCAGTCGGTCGCAGCGGCGGCCCGTGACGGTGAACCTGCCCTGCTCGTCATCGTCCGCTTCGGCCTGGAGACGGAAGGCCTGCTCAGACTGTTCGAGCAGGCAGCCCTTATCATGGCGGGCCAGCTCCCGACGCTTCTGTCACCTCCTGAGCTCAAGCGTCTGGATACGTCAACCACATAATGCCAAGCCCGCAGGGGGCTACGACGGGGCCTGCTCGGTTTGCGCGCGCAGGCGCAGTTCAGCGCGGACGGCCTCGATGTCGCGCGGCACGAGGATGATGGCGCCCACAAACAGCAAGGCGCAGACGGCCCACGTCGATGTGCAGATGACGACAATAGCCGTCCCCAGGTCCAGCCTGACTGCGATGAGACCTGCGACAAGCGGTGACAGTGCCGCTCCCACACTCTCGACGAAACTCTGGATGGCAACGGACGCGCTGCGCACTTCAGGCAAGGTGACATCGCAGATCGTAGAGACGACATTGGGCGATGCGAACGGGGTGAAAAGAGCCGAAGCGGCGAGCATCACCAGAAACGTGGTCTTCGCGGTTACAGGGACGTTCATGGTGATGAAGAATAGCACGGTGCCGGCTATGACGCCGACTATACTCACGATGAGACGGCCGCGTGTGGTCCTGCGGAACAGGCGGTCGCCCAGCGCCCCAGCGAGAGGATACCCTACCGCCAGCACTAGAATGGCAACAATCATGGTCGAAAGGACTTCACCACCGCTATAGCCGCGTCCCTTCTCGAGATACCGGAAGAACCAGTAGGTGATGACGTTCCAGGGAAACGCTCCAAAGAACCCCTGCAGGTAGAGAAGGACCAGTGATTTCTTCCGCAGCAGCCGACCTGCGGTACGCCACTCGAAGTGGTGTTCCTGAAGCACCGCAATGTTCTGGAGCTCAGGCTCCGAGCTCCCGCGGGCAGCGTCGCGCACGCCGAGAAAAATGATCGCACTAAGAACGAGCCCCAGCGATCCGGTCACATAGAACACTCCTCGCCATCCGATGACGTCCTTGAACGCCGTCGCTAGGACCATGCCGACGATGTAGCCGAATGGCGCTGAGAGCTGCAGCAAACCATAGACACGCCCCCGCACAGCGGGAGCGAAGTAGTCTGCGAGCAACGAGTAGATGCCCGGGTCGCTGGCATCATCGATACCGGTCGACGCACGCGTGGCAACGAAGATGGGGAACGTAGGCGCCAGGGCCGACAACCATGTGGTCGAACCCCAGATGAACGAGGCCAGCGCGAGCAACTTCGGCCTCGAATACCGGTCGTACAAATATCCCCACACCGGGTAGAGGATGCCTCCCACAATGAGGGCACCGGTGACGACGGCACCCATCTGGGCCTCGTTGATGTGAAACGTCTCCATAATGGGCGTCGTGAGCGGCCCTATGAGGAGCATGTCGGCCTGATGAAGAAGCATGAACCCAAAAAAAGTCCCAAACACGAACCACCGGTTTCCACGACTCTTTCGCATCATTCCCTCCCGGATGCACGCGTTTTGCATTCCCAGTATATTACACCCGTGAGACCGTACAAACGCTCGCATCGACTCATCCAGAATGGAGGTAAACTGGCTCCGTCAACTCATGAGAACAAGGACGTGAAGAATGACAGAATACTGCTGATCCTTTGGATGAGAACAGAGCAGTGGGAATGGAGCTCACGATGCCCCCGAGGATGTTAGTCCAATCCCCCCGAGGATGTTGTCCCCCGAGCACTTTCTCTCAATGCGAGGGGTGCTGCCGTATCCGAGGGGCGTACTCGGAGGGGCGGTTCCAGGAACGGGGGAAGCTCACGATGGTCAAGGCACAGGCATATCTGAAGGCAGGGAAGACAAGGAAGTCGGAGGTGTTGGACGATTTCTGTGAGGAGACGGGATACTGCAGGAGACATGCCGCCCGTGTCCTGCACTAGGCAGGACAGCGGTATCTCCTGGGAGAGTGTATCCTGGTCGGGGGCGCCACGAAACGCTGGCGCCGGCCTCCCCGGTACAGCCCTGCGGTGCAGAAAGCACTCATCACCATCTGGAACGTAAGCACGTTCCTTGGTCCTGTCCGCCTGGCAGGAGGCATGCCGCTCTTCGTGGAGAACCTCACAGCCCATGGACATCTCCATGTGGAGGACGAGACTCAGCGCCTTCTCCTCCAGATGAGTCCTGTCACAACCCTCCGGCTCTTGGTAGGGGAGAGGCGGACGTATCGTCTGCACGGGCTCTGCCATACTCAGAGCACCCCTCTGGGTGGCAGGATTCCCATTCAGACATGCATGGACCCCTCCGCTGGACATCCCCAGCGTCCCCCCATGGACCTGGTGGGTCGCTGCGGCGGTCCATGACGGTGAACCTGTCCTGCTGGTCATCGTCCGCTTTTGGCTGGAGACGGAAGGCCTGCCCGAACTGTTCGAGCAGGCAGCCCTAATCTTGGCGGGTCAGCTAGAGACTCTCCTGTCATCACCCGAGCTGCGGTCGCTGGACCCGTAACGGCACTGCCCGGACGGGAGTCCCGTCCGGGCAGTGCAGAGTACGCGAGTATCAGGTTCTAGTAGATCGAATCCGGAACGTAGTACTTGGCTGCGTTGTCCTTTGTGACCAGGTCGGCCGACAGGATGACCTTGGCCGGGACCGTGGACTGGTAGAAGCCGCGAACGACTGTCTTCTTTATCTGGTCGACAACATTGGCTTCGTACATTGCCTCCGCTAGATGTCGAAGGAAGCGTCGACCCATACCGCGCCTTCCTTGCTGCTCTTCACGCAATCGAACACGAACTTGGTTCCACGGGCGCCGTCAACGACGGTCGGGAAGACGTCCAGCGGGTCCGGGGTGTGGCCCTGTTTCCTGGCCATGAGCACATTGCAGAAGCTCCTGTATAGGTTTGCGAACGCCTCGAAGTACCCTTCTGGGTGACCGGCATGGAGGCGTGTGACGTGCCTGGCAGCAGCCGAGAGGTATCCGCTGCCACGTGTCAACAGCTGCAGGGGGCCGCCCTTCTTCTGGAAGCGGAGAACGTTAGGGTTCTCCTGCTCCCACTCGATGGCGCCGTCCGTCCCGTACACGCGGATACGAAGGCCGTTCTCCTTGCCGATGGCCACCTGCGACGACCAGTAGTTACCCGATGCTCCACCTTTGTACTTCAGGAGCACGTACGCGTTGTCGTCGAGCAGACGTCCCTCGACGAACGTCTCGAGGCTGGCTGCCAGCTTGTCGATCTCCAGTCCCGTGATGAAGTGCACCAGGTTCTCGACGTGCGTGCCGATGTCGCCAACGCAGCAGGACACGCCGGCATACTTCGGGTCCGTCCGCCAAACGGCCTGGCGGTTGGTACCCGCGCATTCGATGGGATCGGCCAGCCAGTCCTGCGGGTACTCTGCGGCTATGACGCGTAGAGTCCCGAGAGCGCTAGTCCTGACAAGGTTGCGGGCTTCGCGCACCATAGGATAGCCGGTATAGGTATATGTCACCATGAACTCAGCCTTGTACCCACTCGCAAGTGCGACCAGTTCTTTCGCCTCCTCCTCGGTGAACGCCATCGGCTTCTCACATACGACGTTGATGCCCTGTTCGAGGAATGCCTTGGCCACGGCAAAGTGGATATGGTTGGGGACAGTGATGATGATGAAGTCAATCCTGCCCTCGGTGCGTGCTCCCTCCTTGACGGCCATGTCATGGAAATCGGCATACGCGCGGTCAGTGTCGATACCAAGCTCCTTCGCGACCTGGACCGTCTTCGACGGGATGTGGGAGAAACTGCCGGCAACCAGCTTAGCCTGGTTGTTCATTGCGATAGCGGCGCGGTGCACCGGGCCGATGAAAGACCCGGGTCCCCCGCCTACCTGCCCATACAGGAGGCTGGCCCCTATGTCGTTCAGTTTGCCTTCGATCATGTCACTTCCCCCTTTCCAGAAGAGTAGCTACGTGTTTGTACTGGTCCTTCACCGATCGGTACTGCTGACGGTATTCCTCATACCACTGTGTGTACCGCTGACCTCTCCATGGATCTGGCCGGTAGGTCTCGGTCAGCTTGATCCAGGTGCGCGTGTCCGAGCCGACCGCCTTCACGCTACCAGCCTCCCTGAGTCGGGATCTCCATGCTGTGATCTCACCACTCCGGCGGGCATCCACATACGCGCGGACTCCGCCTCTCGTGCCAGTTCTGGGACCTGTCGTCTCACCACGGTAGCATCCTAGTTCCTAATGGTTCATTAGCAATGCTATCAACGGTCTCACACTTGTCAAGACAACCAGCGGCTCGTCCCGCATGGGGGATAAATCCAGGCCATGTTGTGGATTCCTCCGTCTCGTTGCGGTTCGTCGGCGCACTTCACACCCATGTCATCCTGTCGCGTGCAGCCGACAGTTGCCTTCATAACCAGAGTCTCGAGCTCCTCCTGTGTTCCGGACATACTGAGAGTCAGCTCCCCGTCCAGAGCAAAGGTGTCCATGCCGGTGTGAGATACGTCAGACAATACGAATGCCCCCGGGGGAGGAGACCGGCTATCGTCGGTCTAACCGGGGGCATCTGGAGCATGAGAGGGTGGCGCAACTGTCGCAGCCGCGCCACTTGCAAAGGAGGCTGCCGGGAAATCCTGTGGACTCACCGACACACCGAGTGAACGGTCCACTCCCGCAGACCTCCCTACATCAGCCCTCCCCTTTCCATGGCCTGAACCGTCTCGGCGAACGACCGTACGCCGCTCGAAGCCCCTGTAGCAGTAACGCACATGGCTCCGACGGTCACCGCAAGGTGGGCACATCGAGAGGCATCCCACCCGTGCACGAGGCCCACCGTGAACCCAGCGACAAACGCATCGCCTGCGCCGGTCGTGTCGACGACTGAAACGGCGGGGGCGGCAACATGCTCTATCACACCGTCCTCTGTCCGCAGAAGACAGCCCCTGTCGCCCAGCTTGATGATGACGTTCCGTGCGCCATGGGCGACAAACGACGCTGCCATCGTCTCCGGCTCAGTGACGCCGCTCAACATGGCGGCCTCGGCCTCGCTTGGCAGGAAATAGTCACAGAACGGCAAACATGTCTCGATTGACTTCATCCATCTTCCTGACGCGTCCCACGCCGTATCCAGCAGGGTCACCGTCCCACATTCCCTGGCACCTCTGAGGACCTCCGCCGTCGGCTCTCCGTCAAACTTTGGCATGAGGAGAGACCCGGCAACGACCAGGATGTCAGCAGACCGCACGAGCCCCATGTCCACGTCTTCAGAGACAAACATGGCGTTGGCACCAAGACAATGGAGAAACGAGCGCTCGCCGTCGGGCGCAACCAGGACGACCGTAGCCGCCGTCTGCACACCATCTTCACGTCGTAGACCCCTGGTGTCCACCCCCTCCTGTTCCAGTGTCTGCAGGATGAAATCCCCAAAACCGTCGCGACCTATCTTCCCCAGGACGCTACACGCTATCCCAAGTCGGGCAAGGTCGATGCCTACGTTGGTAGCGCACCCGCCCGTGTGCAGTTCCAGCTGGTCAATGGGCACCAGCAGCCCACGTTCGGGTATGCCGTTCACTGGTCTCGCAATGACGTCGGCACACACAATACCCAGGACCACGACCTTGCCGCTGCTCACGATGCACTCCCGATAGGCGGGCAGGTCAGCTGCGAGGAGACGGCCTGCCTGCCCATTCGATTATTGCTTCTTGCGCGTGCTGACGTCGACCGCCACGGCGATCAGCAGGACAACTCCCTTGACCACATATTGGTAGACGACACCGAGGTTCATCAGGCTCATGCCGTTGTCCAGAGACGCCATGACCAGAGCACCGATGATGGCACCGAACACCGTGCCCTCGCCACCCATCGTTGAGGTGCCACCAATGATGCACGCCGCGATGACGTCCAGTTCCATACCCGATCCCGCCCCGCCCGTCGCCGCATTCAGTCTGGAGGTATAGACAATCCCAGCCGTGGCGACTGCAAGTCCCTGAAGCACGAAAATCAGGAAGTTCGTCTTCTTGACGTTGATGCCCGAAAGTCGTGCGGCATCCTTGTTGCCGCCGATGGCGTATACATATCGCCCGAACGTCATATTCTGTGAGATGAAACTGAAGATGAGAACCATCGCCATGACGATGAGAATGGCGTACGGGATGCCATGATAGAAGACCATGATGGCAAACACCAGCGCGATGACAACAGACATGCTCACTTGTATCAACGCCTGTTTGCGTGGGGATGAAACCGCAAATCCATGTTTGATACGCCCTCTGCGGCTGCGCAACGCCGAGACGTTGTACAAAATAATGGCAAGGATGCCAATGAGAGCGCTGAAATCGTTGAAACCGGCGACCTTGATCATCAATTGAGGAAGATACCCCTGGCCAAACTGACGGAA
>NZ_QXIY01000040.1:47771-68757 GCF_003570995.1 Candidatus Cryosericum septentrionale | reverse complement strand
GGCAGCACCGGGCACAACTTCGTCCGCACGGTCCTGCGGCTGGCCCGCGCAAAGGACGAACTCCGCATCGTGGACGACCAGATCGGCAGTCCCACCTTCACCGAGGACGTCGTGCACCAGCTCTGGACAGCGATCGAGGACGGCTGTTCCGGGACGTACCACTGCGTGAACACAGGGCAGGCCAGCTGGCACGCCTTTGCCACCCGCATCGTGCACCGCCTGGGTCTGAATGTGCCCGTTATTTCCATTCACACCGTGGATTATCCTACGCCCGCCCGCCGTCCCGCCTACTCGGTTCTGGCCGACCGCAAGTTCGAGCTTGAACAACTGAACAGCATGCGCCCCTGGGAGGGCGCCCTCGACGACTGCTTACTTCGGTACCGGGAGGTGCTGTTCCGTGGCTGAGACCATCCTCGTCACCGGCGGCTGTGGCTTCATCCGCTCATGCTTTGTCCTCCACCAGAAGGAGTGGGAACCTGGGGCTGTCATCCCCAGTTGTCTGGACGGCCAACGGCTGTCCATAGCAGTCACTCGCGGTTACCAGGGAGAAGCCTCATGAGAGTGTCGTTCGTCTTGCCGTTTCCCGCAGGGTGGCCTATGGGCGGCTACATCATGGTGTATGCCTATGCGGACTTCTTGGCATCCCGGGGACATGACGTGACCGTAGTGCATCCGCTTTCCCTGGATGGAATGGGCTACGACCGACCGTATGCTCTCCGCTGGGTTGATCAGATGAGGAGACGTGACTGGACGGCGCCGTGGTTCGCATTCAAAGCCAACCCCACGAGGGTCATGATCCCAAGGGTCGATGCGCGGCATATGCCTGACGCAGACGCAGTCATAGCTACAGCATGGCAGACGGCTGTTGCAGTGAATTCTTTGCCTCAGGAGAAGGGAGTGAAGTTCTATTTCGTCCAGGGCCTTGAGACCTGGGCAGGGCCATCCGAGAGAGTTCTGCAAACATACCGGCTCGGGCTCACGAACATAGTAGTATCCCGCTGGCTAGAGGAAGAGCTGACGCACCTGGGCGTCCCTGTTGCAGCCGTTGTGCCCAATGGCATCGACATCGACTTCTTCTCCCAGTCTTCACCTGGTCTCGTGCGAAATCCACAAAGGGTGGCATGGGTTTACACTGATGGAGCATTCAAGGGTGGTACGTGTGGTGTCGAAGCCTTGAGCAAGGCACGGTTGCTTCACCCGGAATTGGATGCAGTTGTTTGGGGCACGGGGGCACGGCCCAGTTGTCTCCCTGATTGGATCCAGTATCACGCAAATCCGCCGCGGACTGCAATCAGAGATATGCTGCATTCAAGCGGGATCTTTCTGAGTTCCAGCCGGTCAGAGGGGTTTGGCTTGCCCGGGCTGGAGGCTATGGCTGCTGGCTGTGTCGTCGTGACGACGGATAGCGGCGGTGTTCGTGACTACGCGCACCACCACCAAACTGCGTTGGTCGTTCCCCCAGAAGATCCAGATGCACTATCCTCCGCTCTTGTTCAAGTGCTCTCAGACAGAACGCTGCGTGATGAGCTGGCACAACATGGACTAGTCGAGGCAACAAGATTCGACCTTGCCGATACGGCGAAGCTGTTCGAACAGGCACTCCTAACTGGGGTGGCCCGTAAGGATCATGCCGCATGAGTGAAACGATCCTCGTCACCGGCGGCTGTGGCTTCATCGGCTCCTGCTTCATTCTCCAGCAGATGCAGCAGCATCCCGACATCCACCTCATCAACCTCGACGTGCTGACGTATGCCGGCAACCCTGACAATGTCAAAGAAGTAGCAGGAGATCCCCGCTACACCTTCGTGCAGGCCGACGTCGCCGACCGCCCCGCCGTGGAGGCCGTCTTTGCCCAGCATCATCCCACGCTCGTCGTCCACTTCGCCGCCGAATCTCACGTGGACCGCAGCATCGACGGTCCCGACGTCTTCGTGCGCACCAACGTCCTGGGCACCCAGGTCATGCTGGACGTTGCCCGCAGGCAGTGGAAGGAGGACGCCTGCATGGACACGGCCCGTTTCCTCTACATCAGCACCGACGAAGTCTATGGAGACCTTCCCATCGAGAGCACCGAGAAGTTCACCGAAAGCTCTCCAATCAAACCCAGCAGTCCCTACAGTGTTGCCAAGGCAGCAGGCGACCTGATGACTCAGGCGTACCACCGGACGTACGGCATGCCCACCCTGATCACCCGCAGCTCCAACAACTACGGTCCCCGGCAGTACCCCGAGAAGCTCATCCCGCTCACCATCAAGAAGGCCCTGGCAGGTGAACGCATCCCCGTCTACGGTGATGGCCTCAACGTCCGCGACTGGCTGTACGTCGAAGACAACTGCCACGCCATCGACGCCGTCCTGCGCAAAGGCGCCCCTGGTACCATCTACAACGTCGGTGGGGGCAACGAGCTGAGCAACATCGACCTCATCCACCTGCTCCTCCATGCGCTTGCCCAGCAGACCGGCGAACCCGAAGAGGATTACACCAAGCTCATCACCTTCGTCCCTGACCGGCCGGGGCATGACAGGAGGTATGCGCTGGACAGCACTGCTCTGTCTCATGCAACCGGCTGGAGTGCAATTCGTAGCATGTCTCCGCTTATGAATACGCTCGACTGGTATATTCTGTAAGTAACCTGAACCCCCCGATGAAGAATTTGTTGACAGAGAGAGGTTGTTAGGAGTTATGGATACCGAGATCAAGAGAGTTGCAGTGGTGATTGTCAACTGGGAAGGATGGCAAGACACGATCGTCTGTCTGGAAAGCCTCGATGAACTCACCATACGTCCAACTCAGGTAATTCTTGTGGATAATGGCTCCTCAGACGCATCGGCCGAGCACCTGGCTGATTGGCTCCAGAAGCATGGGAAAATCGTCGTCGATTACGGTAGCGCTGAGGCCCTGGTAGTCGACAACGGTCTCGATACTACATACGTGTTGCTGAGACTGCGCACAAATTGTGGATTTGCTGCAGCCAACAATGCTGGACTCAGGCACCTGGAGGCTAGTGGACAGCACATCGACTATTACTGGCTCCTCAACAACGACACGCGCGTCGACAAGAACGCACTCGCACGCCTGCTGGAAAGAAGTAGTCATCCGGACAGCGTTGGCATCTACGGATCGGTCATCCTCGACGAGCGAGAACCGCATGTTGTGCAAGCGCTGGGGGGAGCTCACTATGGGGCCTTCACGGCGCAGGCTCGTCACGTCGGTGGGGGAAGAGCATGCACCGAGGTGTGGAATTCTGCGGATATCGAGCGACAGTTGTCATATATCTATGGTGCATCCATGTTCGTTTCTCATGAGTTTGTTGCGCAGGTAGGCCTGATGTGTGAGGACTACTTTCTCTATGACGAAGAACTGGACTGGGCTCTCAGGGGCAAGGCAAGAGGCTTCACGGTTGGTTTTGCTGATTCGAGCATTGTCTATCACAAGGGTGGTGCCTCGTTTGCCCGGGTTAGTGGAGCCGATCGTAGCTACTATGTCAGCGACTACTATCTGGTTAGAGGAGCAGTGGTTGCTACTTGGCGATGGTACCCGTGGGCTCTTCCATCTGTGCTGGCCATGCGTTGGAGAGAGCTTTTGGTGCGGCTCTTTCACGGTCAACGGCTCAGCGCCAGAGCCACAGCACTGGCACTGTTGGTGCCTTGGCGCTTGCTACTGCCCGATGATCTCAGAGCTCTCGTCGAAGGAAGTAGAGCAGATGTCTAGAGTCTCGGTCCGGCAATGCCAGTATCATACCATTGCTATGCTTGAGACAGGGGTGGCCAGGATGGAAGATGGATTCAGTATGACCGTCATGATGTATGCGCATGATGCGGTTCATCGCGTGCCACGCAGCATCTCCAACGAGTGGGGCACGAGTGTGCTGACAGAGGGATTGCAATGAAAGTCATCATTTTGGCAGGTGGACGTGGCACACGTCTTTGGCCGATGTCGCGCAAGAGCTACTCCAAGCAGTTTCTGCCGCTTCTTGATGGGCGCTCTCTGCTGGAAGGGGCTGTCAACAGGGCTCTTGCTGTTGCTCGTTCGCAGGACATAGTCACCGTAACCAATTCCGACTACTATTTCTACGTCAAAGATATCCTGCAAACCGCTGCGCCGGAAGCCATCCAGAATATTATCTGTGAACCGGAAGGACGCAACACGGCCCCCGCCGTTGCTCTTGCCATGCAGTACGCGGTGGAGAGAATGAACGCGGCGCAGGACGAGACCGTGCTCGTATTCCCATCTGACCACATCATCGCTCCTGTCGGGAAGCTTGTCTCCTATCTGCGCATAGCCGATCAGGCTGCTCGTGATGGCTACCTTGTCACGTTTGGAGTGCATCCAACGCGACTCGAGACCGGTTATGGCTATTTGCAAGTTGGGGAACAGCATGGAGCATATGCTCTCTGTCACCGATTCACTGAGAAGCCGGTGGCAGCAGTGGCAGAGCAGTATCTTGCTTCGGGAGAGTATCTCTGGAACTGTGGCATGTTCGCGTTTACTCCATCGGTATTTGAGACAGCACTTCATGCAAGTGCCTCTGACGTTGCTGTTGTCACTGCTCAAGGGTACGACAACACTCTCCAGCACTGGTCCGATATGCCCAGCATCTCCATCGACTATGCCGTGATGGAAAAGGCTGCCAACGTTGCTGTTGTGCCAATGGACCTCACCTGGAGTGATGTTGGAAGCTGGGATTCATACTATGACCTGCAGGAAAAGGACGGAAATGACAACGTCATCCAGGGCGATGTCGTTACCATCGGTACGCATGACTCACTCGTTGTCAGCGGCAAACGCCTCGTGACGACGGTAGATGTTGACCACGTTGTGGTCATTGAAACGGACGATGCTGTCCTGGTGACTCAGCGCGGCAGTGGACAGGATGTGAGGAAGCTGCTGGAGCTGCTGGAGGCTCAGCATCGTCCTGAGGCGATCGATCATACTGAGATCATCCGTCCCTGGGGTCGCTACCGCATTCTCGAAGTGGGGCCGCGCTTCAAGATCAAGAGCATCGTCGTGAACGTCGGAGCGATGCTCAGCCTGTAGCGTCACATTCATCGGACCGAACACTGGGTCGTCATTCACGGTACAGCTCAGGTGACCATTGGCGAGAAAACGTTCTTTGTCCACGAGGGAGAGAGCACATTTGTTCCTAAGTCGACCCTGCATCGTCTGGGCAATCCAGGCAAAGTCCCGCTGGAAATCATTGAGGTCCAGAACGGTGAGTACGTTGGAGAAGACGACATCGAGAGAGTCGAGGACGTGTATGGCCGCACGAAAGGTGTGGAGGGAGAGACACTACAATGAAGAAGGCACTCATCACTGGTATCACTGGTCAGGATGGCTCGTACCTCGCCGAGTTCCTGCTCAGCAAGGGGTATGACGTTCACGGCATCAAGAGGAGGAGCAGCTCGTACAATTCCTCCCGCATCGACCACATCTACCAGGATCCGCACCAAGCCAATACCCATTTCTTCATGCACTACGGTGACATGACCGATGCCAGCAATCTGCTTGCCATTGTGGCCGGAGTACGTCCCGACGAGGTGTACAACTTGGCAGCACAGTCCCATGTGGCCGTGTCCTTTGAGACTCCCGAGTATACGGGCAACTCGGACGGACTTGGAACACTGCGACTTCTTGAGGCAATCCGCGCAGCTGGTCTCACCAATAGTACCCGTTTCTACCAAGCCTCGACCTCGGAGCTCTTTGGAGGGCTCCCTGGAACAGCACCACAGTCCGAATTGACACCCTTCACCCCCCGGTCTCCCTATGCCGTGGCGAAGCTGTACGCCCATTGGATCGTCGCCAATTACCGGGAAGCATACCACATGTACGCCTGCAACGGCATCCTGTTCAACCATGAGTCTCCCAGGAGAGGCGAGACGTTTGTCACGCGCAAGGTGACCATGGCAGTGGCTCGTATCGTCAAAGGTCTGCAGGACTGCGTGTATCTTGGCAACCTGGATGCAAAGAGGGATTGGGGATACGCCAAGGAGTACGTGCAGGCAATGTGGCTCGTACTGCAGCAGGACACTCCTGATGATTACGTGATTGCAACTGGCGAGACGCATACCGTGCGCGAACTCGTGGAAGTGGCATTCAAACGGGCTGGTATCACCGTGGCGTGGCAGGGTCGGGGTGCCGAGGAGTGCGGACTCGACGCAGGTTCGGGGAAGGTTATCGTGCGCATCGATCCCCGCTACTACCGCCCGACTGAGGTCGACGTTCTGCAGGGTGACGCATCCAAGGCAGCTGCCAAACTCGGTTGGCGTCCTGTAACGACCTTCCATGCGCTGGTCGACCTGATGGTGGATGCTGACCTGTCCATGCTCGGCGATGGGCATGATCACGATTGTTACAGTGAGGATAGCGTCCTGAAGGAGATAAAGTAGAATGGAGAGAATTCTCCTGGAAGTGCCTGGTCACGGTGAAGACACACTCTTCAATCCGGACGTCAGAGATGCCGTCACGGATCCGTTTATATACCTCCGCGATAGGCTTCAAGAGCTTGGGTATGCGCTTGAAACGGCCGACGACCGTGGTGTTGAAGGATGTGCTCGGGTTTGGTTCTGGGATGCGGCTGGTGTTTATGGGCCACCTTACGGGTTGCGCGATGTTGCTCGGCTTGTGAAATCAATAGGAAGGCGGCGACTTTATCAAGAATCTATCCGAGCTGGCCTGCGAGATCGAATAGTCTTGTTTCTATTTGAGCCTCCGGCTGTTAGCCGCACAAATTGGGATCCAAGGATCCACAAACTTTTCCCCTTAGTCTTTACTTGGAATGATAGCTACGTAGACGAAAAGAAGTTCCACAAGTTTTGTTGGCCCTTGACAGGGTGGTTCCCAGATGTGCCAGATATTCCTTATAGTGACCGTAAGCTGTTGGTAAATATCTCTGGAAACAAGTTTTCGTCTCATCCCCGCGAACTTTATACTGCTCGTAGAAAAACAATCAAGTATTTTGAGCAACATTATCCTGAGCAATTTGATCTATACGGCACGGGATGGAATCAACCAGGAATTGATCGGGTCCATTTTTCTTCTTATCGGGGAACAGTGAAGCACAAATGGGATGCATATCCTCGCTATCGGTTTGGACTGTGCTATGAAAACATGTGCGACGAGCCTGGCTTATATTACGGAGAAGCTTTTCGACTGCATGCGTGCTAAGTGCGTACCAATTTACTTGGGAGCACCAAATATTGCCGATTATGTAGATGCGGGTACGTTTATTGATCGGCGCAAGTTTAGGTCTAGTGCCGAGTTGGCAGATTTTCTGCTATCCATGACTGAGAACGAATATGCTCAGTACAGGCAGGCAATTCAAGCTTATCTGCGATCAGATCGGTTTGCGGCGTTTCTGCCGCCAGCTTTTGCCGACAATGTTATCCGCGTGTTGTCATTATGAATATTCGAAAGCAAATTGGCTATCTCTTGCAAAAATCTAGCAAAGCACTTAATCAGGGCGCTTCGCTAATTTACCAATCACCACAACAGAAAAGGGTGATTCCGTGGTTTGCCGATAATGGCGATAGAACGCTTCGACTAGACTATGAACTGGATGACAATTCGCTGGTCTTCGATCTAGGTGGCTATATGGGGCAGTGGACAAGCGATATATACTCGATGTACCGCCCCAAAATTCACGTCTTTGAGCCAGTTGCAGAGTTTGCCGAAGGTATCAGGCGTAGATTCTCCAAAAACGCAGATATACACGTGCATCAATTTGGCCTAGCGGGCTGCAGTCAAGTAGCGAAGATTGGTCTCGACGGAGATGGTTCGTCGATCCTGAGGCCAGGTAGAAGGGTAGAGGAGATTGAGCTTGTGCGAGGAAGCGACTTCCTGGAGCAGAATTCGATTCATAAAATTGATCTAATGAAGATAAACATTGAGGGTGCAGAATATGACTTACTGGAGCATCTGATTCAGTTTGAGATCGTGCTTAGGATCAAGAACATCCAAATCCAGTTTCATGATTTTGTGCCTGAGGCCGAACGCCGCATGCGGGGAATTCAAGCCGACTTGGCGCGCACCCATGAACTGACATATCAGTATCGATTTGTGTGGGAGAACTGGAAATTGAAGGAACAATTCTAAGCGGAGACCAAAATCATGTTTTCAATGGAAGGAACAATTCTGCTAACTGGCGCATCGGGTATGGTTGGCTCGGCTATTTATCGCCTTCTTGAGAATCGGGCAGAAATTCAACTGCTGGCACCTGGCTACCATGAATTGGATCTTACCGATCAGACTCAAGTGGACCGGTACTTCAGCATTCATAGCCCCGAGATAGTCCTGATGATCGCGGCAAGAGTGGGTGGAATTGCTGCCAACAAAGCGGATCCAGTTGGGTTCCTGAGCGAGAACACGCGGATACAACTGAATTTGTTTGAAGCTTGCCAGAAGCATGGGGTTCGCAAGTCTTTGTTTCTCGGAAGTTCTTGCATCTACCCACGAGAGTGCCCCCAACCCATGAAAGAAGAATACTTGTTGACCGGGCCTCTGGAACCAACAAACGAAGGTTATGCGCTTGCAAAAATACTGGGGCTCAAACTCGCGCAATACTACTATCGACAATACGGCATGCTGACGATTTGTCCAATACCCTGCAATATATACGGGACGAATGATCATTTTGACCTGCAAAATTCTCATGTTCTTTCAGCGCTGGTGAGACGATTTGTGGATAGCCAAGACAATGCATCTTCAGAGGTTGTCCTATGGGGTACTGGCGCGGCAAGGCGAGAGTTCATCCACGTGGAAGATGTAGCGGAAGCACTTCTTTTCATGCTGCAGCATGTCGAAACTCCTGAACCAATCAATCTTGGTACTGGTACGGATATTTCGGTTCGTGATTTAGCGCATCTAGTAGCCGAACTGGTTGGTTATACTGGAGATATCAAGTGGGACAGCTCTATGCCTGATGGTATGCTGCGGAAGTGTCTGGATGTTTCACGTTTCGATGCGATGGGATATAGGCCCAGAATCAGTCTTCGTGATGGAGTGACCCGTACTATTGATGAATATCGAGAAAGAAAACGAACGGGAACCGTCTAGGCCAAAACTGGCCAACCTGTTTTGCAAGGAGAATACCGTGAATGAGATTCCAAGGAATATCCCCAGTATTGAAAAACTGGGAGGCGCAATAGAGTCATTCTTGGAACTCAGTAGGCGCATCAACGAGGGAAAACCTCAGAAATACTGGTATCCGTTGAGTATGCCCACATACGGAACGGAAGAGGTCCTGCAAGCGCTCGACTCCCTCTGCAGTTTTCAGACCACGATGGGGGAGAAAACCTTGGAGTTCGAAAAGAGATTTGCGGATCATCAGAACTCAGGTGCCGCTGTCATGGTCAACAGTGGCTCATCGGCTGATTTGCTCATGTGTCATCTGCTCGTGGATCCTATCCAGCCGCTCTTAGCGCCAGGGTCTGAAGTCTTGACGCCGGTGGTGACCTGGCCGACACAGCTATGGTCAGTGATGATGGCTGGCCTCAAACTTAAACTTGTCGACGTAGATCCGGAAACACTGAACATTGATCTGGCTGACCTTGAGCGATCAATTACGCCAAGCACCAAAGCTCTTTTCCTGGTCCATCTGATGGGCAACCCGTGTCCGATGGATCGGATTCAGGAAATTGCCCAGGAGCACAGCTTGACAATTGTCGAGGATTGTTGCGAAGCTCTTGATAGTACGTATGCAGGAGTGAAGGTTGGCAATTTTGGTCTAATGGCTAGTTACTCATTTTTCTTTTCGCACCATATGACGACAATGGAAGGTGGTATGGTTGTTTGCCGTGATGAAGAACTTGTGGACCGGCTTAAGATGCTTCGAGCTCATGGCTGGCTTCGGAATGTTGATGATTCCAAGTTCCCCCTGGATTCTTATAACGTAGACCCTAGATATGCATTTGTCGACTGGGGCCTTAATGTTCGCCCAACAGAACTTCAGGCGGGATTTGGGCTATGCCAGCTGGAGAAACTGCCGGGTTTCAATCAAAGACGCAGACGTCTCGCGAGGAGATTCTTCTCTGCGCTTGATAAAAACCAATACTTGAGCTTTCCCGATGTTGATCCTAAAGCAGACCCTTGCTGGTTTGCGCTCCCGATCATGGTGAAAACTGACGCCCCATTTACCAGACACGACATCACAAACTATTTGGAATCGCAAGGAATCGAAACCAGACCGATTGTCGCCGGCAATATTGCCCGTCAGCCCGTTGCGCGACTGTTTCCCGAATTCAAGACCAGAACATTTCAGGGTGCCGATAAGGTTCATGAGAACGGATTCTATATGGGCCTTTCTCCGTTATTTTCTGAAGGAATGATAGACCAACTATTAGAGACTTTACAGACGTATTTGAACGGATTTTGGCAAAGGGGTTAAAGCATGATAATAGTACGTCTAATTGGCGGACTCGGGAATCAAATGTTTCAATATGCAACGGCACGCGCGGTTGCCTACCGAACAAATATGCCATTGAAGCTGGACGTTACGGCATTCGCCAATTACGAGCTTCACTCATATTGTCTGGGCTGTTTCAACATTATCGAGAATTTCGCCACGGAAACAGAAGTGAGTCGTTTTCGAAGACCACGGCGCAGGCAAATAGTCGCTTTTACCACTTATGAGATCAAAAGACATCTATTGCCCTGGCGAAGGCAGAAGTTTGTAGAAGAGCGAGGTCTTTCTTTTGACCCTGGTATTCTAAGAATAGGCGGGGGCGTCTACCTTGCTGGCTACTGGCAAAGCGAGAAGTATTTTGCAGATGTGGCGGAGCTTATTCGCCAGGAGTTCACGCTGAAGTCCGGACCCGACAAGCTGAACCGGCAAGTGCTGGACGAAATCGAGGCAGCCAATTCTGTGAGCTTGCATATTCGGCGAGGGGACTATATCTCTGACCCTGTCACTAATCAGGTTCACGGCGTCCTCGGTTTGGACTACTATTCAAGGGCGGTCAACTACATCGCCAGCAAGACAGCTCAACCCCACTTCTTCGTATTCTCGGACGACATCGCATGGGCAAAGGAGAACTTGAGGCTCCCATTTCCACTCTCTTTTGTCGAACACAATGGCCAAGACAAGGAATGCGAGGATCTCCGGTTGATGTGCCACTGCAAACATCACATCACCGCGAACAGCTCGTTCAGCTGGTGGGGAGCATGGCTCAATGCCAATCCCGACAAGATTGTGATATCACCTGAGAAGTGGTTCAACGATCCGTCGTTGGATACAAAAGACTTGATACCGGAGTATTGGGTCAAAATATGAGTATTGATATGTACAGCAGGCCGGGGGTAGCCAAGCGCGTTGATTGGACATGGCGGCGGATGCGCATGATGCAACTCATCGAGTGCCGCGGAGCATCTGGAACGAGTGGGCAATGAGTTTTCCCGAGGGGGAGCAGTTGTGAAAGGCTTCGTTCTGACGGGTATTGCCTTTTGTCGGAAGATCAATCGTTTGCGGGGAACCGTATGATCACTCAACGGACAGTCATTGATCTACTGCCTGCCAAGCAGCGTGCTGGCTGTTCGGTTTGTATTAACGTATGCGCGGTTCATTCACCAATAACGCAGCCTGGTACCTTGAGCTTCGACCAAATACACATTGACGAAAGCATGCTGGTCGCGGGTTTTCGGTCGATGCTGTCACAGGAGCCTGCCATGCGAGGCATATTGGGGTACATCAGCCCGCACATCCGGGAGCGCTCCGCATTGGCTGTCGACGTCTTGCGGCTGTTCTCGGGGGGAGGGGCGCGACGATGCTCGTGAATCAGCAGAATGCTGATCGCCCGATAATGTCGGTCATTGTCTGCACTCTCAATCGTGCCCATGTACTGGAAACCGTGTGTCTTGCATCGTTGGCCGTCCAGGAGTTGCCCGGGTGCGTTGAGCTGATTGTGTGCGATGCGAGCCCAGATACGGCGACAGAAGCGGTAATGCGGCAATGGGGTAGCACGCATGGGGATTGGGCATGTACGTATGTCCACGCAACACAGCGCGGCTTGTGTAGTCAGCGAAACCAGGCAATCCACGTTTCGCATGGCGACGCAGTGTTGTTCGTAGACGACGATCTGGAGCTCCTGCCGGGGGCATTGGTGGCATTGATTCAGGCGTTTGATCGGGATTCGAACTGCCAATATGGCGGGTTCGAGTGCGTGCGAGTGTTGCCACTCGGGGCAGAGCGATCCGAGTCTGCAACATCCAGGATCGCACATCGTTGGTTTGCCAGTTTCTGGGAACTTGGGAGTGGCGAGGGTCCGAAGAGGATTCTCCCGAGCGGGTTCAACTCTGGTGGAGCTTCTATTGACCGCGAGACGGCATCTGCCCTACGACGGGAAGAGTGTCAGGTTATTGATGTTGAGTGGATGAGTGGGTGCTGTATGGCTTTCCGAGCGAGCCTGTTCCAGGAGGACGGCATTTGCTTTAATGAACGCCTTGCGAGATTCGGAGGATACTGTCTGGCCGAAGATGTGGTAGTGAGTCTCGCTGTTCGGAGGGTCGTTGGACTCCGATTGGGTTTGTGTTCTTGGGCTCAGGCGGTTCATTGGGAGGCTCCCGGTGGAAGGGGTGGCGACAGGTCCCGGTGGGCTGCCAGAGCCTATAACCATCGGATCGTCTGGACGCTATCTGGTGAGCCGACACTGGCTCGCCGGTTCAGTTGGCTTTGGGGTCAAATCGGTTCGGTAGTCCAGTGCCTCTGGCGCCGCCGAATGGACCGGTTGTGTGGGCTTGGGGACGGATGGCGGGCAATTCGTCTCGATGAGACTCAGGGGCATCTTCCAGAATGAGCAGGATTCATGCGGGGAGTTGGTCGTGCGTGCCTGGCTTAGATCAATGCTGCAGCCTGGACCGCACCACCGGCGACGACCTCGCGCAGGACCTGATGAATCGTGGCCTGATCGCCTGCACGGCGAGGGATGCGTGTGACTTGATCGTGTATCACAAGGAGGGTGTGTCTACGGCGTTGTACGGGGAAAGGCGAGGGCTGACAACTTTTGACCAGTATTCTGCCACTCACAGCTTGTTGGCGATGACTGCCCGATTCTACTGGCCATGGCTTCCTGCGATGAGAGCCAGGGTTATTAGGACGGCCCTCAAGCGCTTTGTTTCCGGCAATCACAGACTTACCAGAGCCATTCTATTGGCCGTCTTCGATCCTGAACTGGCCAAGAATCTTGATCGTGCACGGAAACGGTTCAATGAAGATGTTGTCTCCCTACAACCAAAGGGAGACTGACAGTATGTTGACAACCAACAAAGAGATGCATTCGGCCCCTCTGGTCTCAGTGGTACTCCCGACATTCAACCGGGCGGGTCTATTGCCACGAGCCATGACCACGGTTTTGAGCCAGGACTACAGCAACCTGGAACTGATCGTCGTTGATGATGGATCAACCGATAATACACTGGGAATTGTCGCTGGACTAACAGATGAGCGAGTCAAGTACTGCAGGCTCGAACAGCAGCGAGGCGCTGCGTCAGCTCGCAATGCCGGAATTGGAATTGCTCAGGGTAGTCTGATTGCGTTTCAGGATAGTGATGATGAGTGGCTACCGGGGAAGCTCAGCCAGCAGGTGCGAGCTATTGGGGCCCGAGGAGACTCTCTTGGGTTTGCGTACACTTCCTTCTGGCGCGAAAGAAACGGGTTTAGAGAGCGCGTGCCGTCATCATCGCAGGTATTGCGACGTGCCAGCGAGTTTGACCGACTCCTCCGCGGCAACTACATCGGCATGCCAACCTTGATCGTAACTCGTTCGTGCTTGGAGGCCACCGGGGAGTTCGACGAGACGATGCATTCCCTCGAGGATTGGGACCTGATGTTGCGACTCGCACGAGTAGCAGAGGGCGCTTTCATTGACGAGCCTCTTGTCATAGTGCATGAATCGCCCTCGGGGGTCAACTCACAGGGAGCCGGAGTCATGCTGAGAAGCCTCGAATCTATTCGTCGCCGCTACGGTTCGGACTTCCGCCGGGACAAGAGAGCCGATTCGGAGATGTATCTAGCCATGGCGGCTACGTCTTGTCGCGGAACCGGCTTGAAGAGTTGGCATGCGAGCGTGGTTCAGTTCGCTCGGGCGTGCGTCCGCGATCCTTCGAACACTAAGGCCTGGGTCTTGCTGGCTGCATCGTTGACCGGTCCAAAGTCTGTTATCCGTCTGCAGGGGCTTCATCATCGTTCTGCATCCGGGAGCACGGATTCCACATGAAACCTGATTTCCCAGACACAGGCCTCACTGTTGTGGTCGCAACGCGGAACGGCGTCTGCTGGCTGCCAGACCTCTTCGCCAGCCTTGCTCGGCAGACCCTTATGCTCGCGAGGTTGTCCATCTTGGACGACGCTTCGACTGATGGCACATGGGATCTCGTCCGCGATGCTGCCGTGCCCGGGGGACAGACGGTCGCCGGCCGTCAGGAGACCAACGAGGGTGCGATTGGGACTTTCCAGCGTCTGTTGTCGATGGTGGACACCGAGTACTTTGCATTGTGCGATCAAGACGACGTATGGCTATCGGACAAGTTAGAGAATTCGGCGAGACTGCTGGAAATGAGCGGGGCGGATCTGGTCTATACGGACCTGAGGGTCGTGGACGAGGACCTCAACGAACTGGCTCCATCCATGTGGCGGCTGTCCAATATTGTTCCAGTCACTGGACACGCTGTCGTTCCTCTGCTGCTGAAGAACAGCGTCACAGGGTGCACGGTCGTAGCCAGGAGGCAGCTGCTGGAGAGAGCGTTACCCTTTCCCGATGGCATCCCCATGCATGACTGGTGGCTGGCACTGGTAGCAGCCTGTGGCAGTGGAGTGCAGGCGTTACATGAGCAGACAGTGCTCTACAGACAGCACGGGACCAATGCACTGGGCGCGGCGAAGTTCAGCTCCAAGGGACTGAGCGACCTTCTTGAACGTCGCCACCTAACCATGGGTACCTATACTCTTACACGGCTGAGCGGTCGGCTGGCGCTCATCCGAGGACTCGAAGAGAGGAATCTGGCTCATCTTCCCTTTCTCAGACGATTCTACCGTCTTCCAACTGGACTGCGCCTCGTGTTATCCCCAATATATCTGGGCTACACTGTGACGCGCGCTCATGTCCTGGGATGGCGAAACCTGCTAGTGGACGCTGCCTTGACTTGTCTCCCACTGGGCTCGTCCCACAAAGGGGTTACTGCATGAGCATGCGCGTCGCTCTCGTGATCCTGACGCTGAATGCAGCAGCGTCAGGATCGAGCGTGGTCGAAGCAGTCCGGTCGCAGCGCTTGCAGCCTTACGTCTGGCTGGTGTTGGATTCGGGCTCCTCCGATGGCACGATTGAGGTCTTCAGGAAGGCGGGTGCCGATGTCGTGGCGATAGACAGAAATCGGTTCGACCACGGCGCGACACGGCAGATGGCGATCGATCGGTTGGATGGTGTGAACATCGTCGTGTTCATGACTCAGGATGCCGTGCTTGCGGACCCCGACGCGCTGGGTACTCTGGTTGCGTGCCTGGACGACCCAAAGGTCGGCGTCGCGTATGGCCGGCAAATGCCACGTCCGGGAGCAGGTGCCATCGAGCGCCATGCCCGGCTGTTCAACTACCCGGATGCCGGAGCCGTCCACATGATGGACGACTCGGCGAGGCTCGGCATCAAGGCGGCCTTCTGCTCCAACTCCTTTGCCGCCTGGCGGCGCTCAGCGCTTCTCGCGGTGGGTGGTTTCCCGTCACCGAGTATCCTGGGCGAGGACATGCTGACTGCAGCACGGCTTCTCCAAGCGGGCTACGGCGTCGCGTACTGCGCCGAGGCGCGCGTTGTTCATTCGCATGCCCTGACGGTCGGCGGGGAGGCGAAGCGCTACTTCGACACCGGCGTCATGCACGCGGACAATGGGTGGCTCCTGCAGGCATTCGGGTCCGCAGGGGGTGAGGGGTTTCGATTCGTCCGGTCCGAGGTGCACTATCTGGCGACGCACGGCGCGGCCCTGCGTATTCCCGAAGCCCTCGTGCGCAACATGGTGAAGTTAGCGGCGTACCGTCTGGGACGTACGTATCGGCTCCTGCCCAGGAACTGGTGCCGGAGGATGAGTATGAGCCCGGGCTACTGGGATCGTGTAGGGGGAGACCATGCGACACCGTAGCCTGCGTCCTCTCCTTGACGCTCTCTGCCTGCTGGTGGCGTTTCTGCTGGCCCTGCTGGTGCGCTTCCGCTTCGAGACGTCGGCCATCGACGTGCAGTGGTATTGGGTGTCGCTGGGGCTGTTCGCCGGCGTGGATATCGGCTACCTGTACCTGCGGGGCATGTATGACAACGGGCACGTCACTACAGACCGGACCGGCGTCGTGGTGGACGGGCTCGTCTACGCGACGTTCCTGTACCTGCTGGTCGCCTACCTGGTCAAGAACACGCTGTTCTCGCGTCTGACGCTCGTGTATTTTCTTGTCCTGTCGTTCGTCCTGCAGCTGGGGCTGGAGCGAACCGTCGTCGCCATTCGGCGGCGCAGGTACGCACGTGGCTTGGATCTTGTGCCCGCCGTCCTTGCTGGGAGCGTGGACGACCTGGCGGCAGCCGGCCTGGACGCGCTCAGCCTCCAGCGCGGGCTGGGGATGCAGCTGGTGCAGGCGGAGGGGCGAGTGGTCACGGCGGGGTCCTCTTCCGAACTTGAGGCCCTACTGGACGTCGGCACGGCACACGCCGCCCTGCTGGCGTCACAGCTGCCCGACACGTCCCAGATGGTGGAACTGTGCTTGCGCCGCTACGTCACAGTCTATGCTCTGGGCGGTACCGTGCGCACGCTGCCGTATCCCTCGGACGTGCTGTTCGTGGGCCGCACGCCGGTGCTCAGGGTGCGGGACCTCCTGGTGGTCGGCGTGGGCGCCCGCGTCAAGCGTCTCATGGATATCCTGCTGGCGGGGCTGGGCGTGGTAATCCTTTCGCCGCTCCTGCTTGTCCTCGCACTGCTGGTAAAGCTCACGTCGCGAGGGCCTGTCCTCTTCGGGCACCGGCGTCTGGGCGAGGGCGGCAGGTCCATCCGAGTCTACAAGTTCCGCTCCATGGCCGTGGACGCCGAGGCGCGCCTGCAGGGCCTGCTGGCCGCCGATCCCTTGCTCCGCGCCGAGTATGAGGCGACGTACAAGCTGAGGAACGATCCCCGGGTCACGCCGCTGGGACGCTGGCTGCGCCGGACGTCGCTGGACGAACTGCCACAGCTGTTCAACGTCCTCCATGGAGACCTCTCGCTCGTGGGACCGCGCCCCATCGTCGCGGATGAGATTGCCAAGTATGGCCCGGCGGCTGCCGCCATCCTCCGCGTGCCGCCTGGGGTCACCGGACTGTGGCAGGTCAGCGGGCGCAGCGACTTGGACTACGCGGAACGAGTGCGGCTGGACATGGACTACATCACGCACTGGAGTGTCTGGCTGGACGTGCGCATCCTTGCAGCCACAGTCCCCGCGGTCCTGCGGAGGAGGGGTGCGCGCTAGGATGGATTCACGCCGGGGCTCAGTCCGTCCACGGTTCGGTGGTTGCACTCCCGGTTCCTCGTGCTATCGTACTACAGTTTCACGGGCGGAGGCGTCATGATGGTAGAGGATAGCAAGCAGCAGCCAGTAGCAGGGCGCGCCATGTCACGTGGCCATCGGCTGCTGCGCAGGCAGTCGGTCGCGCAGGCGGCGGTGTTCCTGAGCATTGTTACGCTGCTCAGCAAGTTCATCGGCTTCGCGCGCGACGCCATCGTGGCGCATAACTGGGGAGCGACCGGCATCACGGATGCCTTCCTCATCGGCATGATGGTCCCCAGCGTCCTGCTGACTATCGTGTCGACGGGTCTCAGTACGCTCATCGTTCCGTGGTACATCGCCCACCGCAAGAACGACGCGGCGCGTGCGCACGAGTTGGTCAACCAGGTGACCTTCGTGTGGGGGATGGCCTTCCTCGCCATGTCGGTGATCGTCCTCGCATGCGCCCCCCAGTTGGTCCATCTGTTCGCGCCCAGTTTCACGGGCTTCCGGTACGACCTGGCGGTCAAGGTGACGCGCTTGCTGGTCCCGATGGGTTTCTTCAACGTGATGACTGGGTTGGTGACGGGGCTGTCGCAGGCCGAGGGCCAGTTCCTCATCCCCCTGCTGTCCAACGTGTTCGGCAACGTCCTGCTGGTGGGGTGCCTACTCTTCTTCTCGTCGCCGCTGGGCATCCAGAGCTACTCGCTGGGCCTGACCATTATGTCGGTCGTCGGCTTCGCTCCGATCCTGTGGTTCCTTCTGAGCCGCAGGGGCTTCTTCCATCACCTGGACATGCGCCACGTGGACTGGAGCGCCATCGGGGCCTTTGCCGCCCTGCTCGTACCGCTCGTGATCTCAGGCGGCGGCGGGTCGCTGAACACGATCGTGGACCGCTGGTTCGCTTCACACCTTGCGCAGGGGAGCGTCTCGGCCCTCGACTACTCCAACCGGCTGTGGAACCTGCCCCTGGCGCTGGCGGCGACGCCGATCGTCACAGCCGTGTTCCCGTGGTTCTCGTCCATGGCAGTCGACGGGACGTCGCTGGCGACCTTTGAGGACCGCATCAGGAAGACGGTGGCGCTCATGGTTTACATCATGGTCCCGTGCATCGCGGGGCTGTTCGTCCTGGCCGAGCCCATCGTGCGCCTCCTCTTTCAGCGAGGAGCCTTCGACGCAGCGGCCACACGCCTCACTGCAGCATGCGTCCAGATGTACTGCCTGGGCCTGCTCGGGCTGGCGCTGTTCCCCGTCCTCCACCGCGTGTTCTACTCGTTCAAGGATACGCGGACGCCGTTGATCGTCGGTGTCGCGATGATTGCGATCAACGCGGTCACGGACTGGCTGTTCGGCATGTGGTTCGGGGCGCCGGGCATCGCTCTCTCGACGACTGCCGCGGTGACCGTCGGCACCGTCATGGACGCCCTGCTGGTCCGCAGGTTCTTCCGCGGCGAGGTCCGGACGACACGCCGGTATCCGCTCGTGTCTGAAGCCATCAGGACGCTCGTCGCGGTGATCCCTGTTGTCGGCGTCGCCTTGCTGGCCAGGTCATGGATCGGTGCCGCTCAGGGGTTCTCCGGTGTCGCCCTGCGGCTGGTCCTCGTCTGTGGGGTGGCTGCCGTCTGCTACATGGTCTGCAGCGCCGTCTTGCGCATCGACGGCTGGCGGGTTCTGCTCGGCCGTATCAGGCGCCGCATCCCTTTGGTTCCTTTGGGGTCAGCTGGTAATTAGCCCCCGAGCATGTGTTTCAAATGCGAGGGGTGTATCTGGCCAAAGTGGCAAGGTGAAGCAGCAGCGCCCGGGCCTCCGGCGACATCGCCTCAGGGTATACGGCTCACCTCAAACCAGGCAGACCAGAAGTGGCGCGAACGTGCCGACAGTTGCTTGCTTGAGGCGAGGACCTCCAGAATGACGCTGGTCGGGTATTGGAGCTGGAGCCACCAGACCGCCTGCAGGCTCCCTGTCTCGAGGATCCGCGCGATAACATATGTTGCATGCTGATGCAGGTCGATGGCAGCGGGATCAGTGTCCCAGAAGAAGCGATGGAACTGCGACGGGATGCTCCCCTCTTCCTTGAGGGCGGCAACCTTCGCGGCGACTTCAACGCGCGCCATGGGCCCAAGGTAGGTCTGAACTGTCCGTCCTCCACTGCGACGAACGAGGTATGCGTACTGTCGATTACCGATCGTGCGAATCAGTACACTCATGTCGGCGCTCCTTGGCGGACGGCCTTATGGTCATCCTATTACCAGTTTACACTACATTCGAGTGTAAGCGACACCCGCCAATTCCCGCCAGCTTCAATGTGTCACCCTCGCCTAATGAGCAGCGTATCCCAAAGAGCGAAGGCGAGCCATGGCCTCCACCAGGTTGGGGTTGATGCGGCTGGAGTAGACTTGAGGCCGGCACGTGATACCGCTGTAAATACTCATAAACCAACGGTTGCGACGTCGGTTCGACAGCAATGCTGGTCAGTGCCCGCCGCTGAACGGGGAACAGATTTACGTCCTTAAAAGTGTTAGTTTCTCCACTTGTTGGTCCTTAAAAGTGTTGGTGTCGCCACTTTTTGGTCCGCAAAAGTGTTGCCTTGACGTGCCAATCTCGTACAATGAATCAAGAAGGTCAGATCATGAGAGGCGATAACATGGACCGACATGCAATGAAGAGGCTGCAGGCGTGGAAGGGAGAGAGAAACCGCAAACCTCTGATCATACGGGGTGCTCGACAAGTCGGCAAGACCTGGCTCATGAAGGAGTTCGGCAGAACATCTTTTCGGAACGTGGCCTATGTCAACTTCGACAATAACCCACGGATGCAGAGCGTGTTTGATGGCGGATACGATACTGCGCGTCTCGTCTCTGCCTTACAGATCGAAACTGGCGTCAGGATCACTCCTGAGGACACTCTCATCATTTTTGACGAGGTGCAGGAAGTGCCAAAAGCCCTTACCTCACTGAAATACTTCAATGAAAACGCACCGGAGTACGCGATCGTTGCGGCAGGTTCTCTGTTGGGTGTCGCTTTGCATGAAGGGACCTCCTTCCCCGTGGGGAAAGCGGAATTCCTGGATCTGTACCCCCTGAATTTCCGGGAGTTTCTCGATGCCATGAAGCAGGAGCGGCTCAACGAGCTGATTGGGAAGAGGGACGTTGCTCTGATCACCTCGTTCCGGGGAACCTATATGGACCTGCTCAAACAGTATTACTACATCGGCGGCATGCCCGAGGCGGTGACGACCTATCTGGAGACACAGGACTTCGGGGCGGTCCGGCGAATCCAGAAGAGCCTGCTGACCTTCTATGATCAGGACTTCTCCAAGCATGCTCCCACAGAGATCGTACCGCGGATGCGTATGATCTGGAACGCTGTACCGACGCAGCTTGCCAAAGAGAACCGGAAGTTCGTCTATGGTCAGATCCGGGAAGGTGCACGCGCAAAAGACTTCGAGCTTGCGATCCAATGGTTGGGGGATTGCGGTCTCCTCACCAAGGTCTACCGCATCACCAAACCGGACGT
>NZ_QXIY01000040.1:0-47745 GCF_003570995.1 Candidatus Cryosericum septentrionale | reverse complement strand
GGGTTACTGGGGGCCATGGGCGATCTCGACGCAAGGACATTGATCGAAGGCAGCAGCATCTTCGAAGAGTTCAAGGGTTCGCTGACAGAACAGTACGTGCTGCAGCAACTGATCTCCGATCTTGGGCTGCGTGCCTTTTACCATACGACAGAGTGTTCTTCGGGAGAAGTCGATTTTCTGGTCCAGAGAGGATCAAATGTGATTCCCATTGAGGTCAAGGCGGCCGAAAACCTGAAATCCTGGAGCCTGCGAGCGTATTGTGACAGGTACGCTCCGGCGTATGCAGTCCGGACTTCCCTGTCGAACTTCCGAAAGGAATCATGGCTGATGAATATACCGCTGTACGCGATTGCGTTGTTGGACTCCATCGAAGAGTTGTGATATGGGGTCAGCTGGTAAATAGGTAGGGGTGGTACATCGGGCTGCCAGCAGTGCAACTCTCTCTGGCAGCCAACAACGGACCATCTGGCAGGTCGGCCTCGACGAGGTGCTCTCCGCCAGTCGGCCCTGCAGCGACATCAGACGCGTGGTACAGTAGTCGTCCCAGGTTCACCTGCACGAGTGCCACGAATTCGACACGACCGGGTCAGCCTTTGGCCTGTTCGAACGGTGTGCCGGACGCAGGTCCGGCTTACCACTCGTGACCCGAATGAGCAGCTGACCCCAAAGGGAGCACGCTTTCCTGTTGTTCTTCTCAACATAGTTAAAGAGGCCTTCCATAACACCAAACGTGTTACACGATACGTGTTACACGATACGTGTTACACCAAACGTGTGATATGGAGACGCTGTTCATTCCAGCCCAAAGTGGTAAATTCACCGTCCTTACGCCGAAGTTCCGTCATTCCCGCCACCTTCCGTCATTCCCGCGAAGGCGGGAATCCATCCTTTCATGTTACCGATGTACCACCCTCGGCTAATTACCAGCTGACCCCAAAGAACGCAGGCGCGCCATGGCCTCCACCAGGTTGGGGTTGATACGGCTGGAGTAGACCAGCTCAGAGCGCTCCATCGTGGTGTCGCCCATAGCGCGGTAGCACAGGGACAGCCCGTAGTAGGCGAACGTGTTGGTGAAACCCTGCTTGACCACCGTTGTCAGCAGTTCCTTGGCGCGCGCGGTTTCGCCCCGTGCGAGTGCACAGAAGGCCTGCGCCGTGACGGCATAGGGTTCTCCTTTCGTGATGGCCAGCGCCTCAGCAGCCTTTGCCTCCGCGCCCGCCACGTCGTCCCCGACGTAGACCATGGCCAGCGCCAGCCACCCCTTGATGGCAGCCAGCGTAGGATATAGGCGCTCGGCCTGCCGCAGGCAGGTCAGTGCCTCGGGGCTCTTGAGGTTGAGCTCCAGCATGCCCTGGCTCCACCATGGGCGGTAGTCCTCGGGCGTCAGTGTGCGGGCCTGCACGAAGGCCGAGCGCGCCGCCTCGGTGACCGGGCCTGTGACGCCACCCGCGAGCGCCCGTGTATACGTGCTGCCCAGCAGGTTCCAGTACATGTCGTTGCCGGGGTCGCGCACCACGGCATCCGTGAGGCGCTCAACCTTCGTGGCTGTTTCCAGTCCTCCCAGGCCCAGGGCGTACAGTGAGGCGACGCCCCGCTGGAGGGGCGCGAGTGCCAGCAGAAGCGCGAGCCCGCCCGCGATCAGGCAGGGGATGCGCCTGCCCCCGAGGATGTTTGTCCAATCTGAGGGGCGTTTCTGGCGGACCATCGCGCGGCGGTCGTCGCGGCTGAGCAGGTCATACGTCACAGTGCGAGTCGACAGCAAGGCCAGGCAGAGGAAGAGGATGGCAGACGCCACGGCGTAGACGTAGTCGACGTCCATGCACATGTGGAGGAAGTATGCAAGGGTGCCTGCCCACAGGCCGGTGACGGCCATGTCCTCGCGCGAACCGAACACGCGGTCCAGGCCGTGCAGGCCGCGCCGGGCGATCCAGGCGAACAGGGGCACGGTCCCCAGCAGGCCGGTCTCGGCCAGGAAGCGGAAGAAGAACGAGTGTGGGTCGATGCGGCGAGACACGTCCGGCACCCACTCGAACGCGGTCCACACGTGAGGAAAGGTCCCCAGTCCTGTACCTGCCCAGGCGTGTTCGCGGAAGAGGCGCAGCGCCAGCACGATCAGGTGGACGCGCGTGTCGTTGGATTGGTCGGCGCCACCCGTGACAAATGTGCCCAGTGCTGCCCCCTTGTCTGCGTTGAGCACCGCCGTGGCCCAAGTCACGCGGTTGAGCATAGTGAACCCTGCCGCCGCAGCACCGATGATGAGCACGCGCAGGAGGACGCGCCCCCTCCAGCCGCGTGGAGCCAGCAGGACGAGCGCAATCAGGCCAATGATGCCCGTCAGGAATGCCCCGCGCGACGTCGTGAGGTACAGCACCATGAGCAGGAAGCCCGCGCAGGCGTCATACAGGAGGCGCCAGTCGCGACGCCGGTCGCCCGTGGCCATGCCGACACTCAGCAGAATGCACAGGACGAGGAACCCGGCAAAGGAGTTGTGATACTGCCACAGGCCCCACAGTTGGCCATTCACGACGAAGTGGTACTGCAGGTTGCCCGCCCACAGGGGTGTGAAGTAGAACAGGGGTGACATCGCTGCCATGTAGTACGCGAAGGAGACAGCCGCCATGCCCATCCCGAGGAACAGGATACCGTTCAGGAAGAACTGCAAGTCTCCGCGCTCCTGGACCAGGTTGAGGACCATAACCGCAAGCAGGAAGGCACTGCCTAGCTTGGCAGCCTCGACCTGTGCGCCATACCCGTACGGGGACAGCAGGGTCAGAACGATGACGGCAGCCACCAGCAGCAACGACGACCAGTCGACCGACAGTACCACTAGGCGATGGTCCGGCAGCCACCAGAAGCACCAGGCGGCGAAGACGACCAGCGTGGCAGCCGCGAACACCCAGTCGGCGGTATACAGCACGACGTCTCCGTACCTGGTTCCGAGGGCGAGGCCGACCAGCAGGAGCAGAGTGGACAGCATGAACAGTCGTTTTCTCATGCGTTCATTGTATGCGCCGCACGTGCCCCTGCAACTCTGGGCAGTACCACATGAAAAACGCTGGCACGCGGCCGGCGCTTGATCGTCCTGCAAACCTGTCAATAATTGTTCAGGGCTTGACGAATACCAGCGTCACGCGCTGCAGCTCCGCGTTCCATATGACGAATGCGCCCAACTGCTCGGCGATGAACCGGACCGGCAGTATTCTGTCATCCTTCACCTCCATTTCGTACGATGGAGGGAGATACTATTGATAGTCATATGGGTGAGAGGAATGGGTAGATCGTACGTCCATGAAAGCAATGAGAGATCCTCATGAGCTTGTATCTAAGATGGATCGCCCTTCCAAAGTTTGTGGTGGATCAGAAGCGGAAGAAGGTTCTTCCAGCTTGGGTTGTGAACGAAATGAAACGCTCATGGAAGGGCAACCCATTACAAACTCTCCTCATACGGGGAGGTTTCGTATGACCTATTGTATCGGAATTGATGTTTCAAAGCAATCGTTAGAGCTATGGGATGGAACACACGAGGAGGAAGTTCCCAACGAGCGGGGGTTGAAGACCCTGAAGAAGCTCCTCAAGAAGAGGTATGGTACCAACTGGAACGAGGGAGGGTTCATCTATGAACCTACAGGACCCTATTCCAACTATCTGCGTGCATTTGCTGCAGAGCATGAGGTCCGGGTGGTTGAAGTGAATCCAAAGAAGAGTGCGAACTTTGCAAAAGTGCTGGGGAACAGATCGAAGACAGATGCCATTGATGCCAAGATGCTGTACACATTCCATCTCCTCCTAAAAGAAAGTAAGTTCTCTATCCCTGAGATGGATGAGATAGCGGAACAGCTCGGAGCATACCTTGGGAGCTATGAGATCATCCAGAAGACAAGAACCATGCTTTCCAACCACGTGCATTCTCTGGAGTACAAAAGTGGTGTGACGAGGAAGCTGAAAGAATCACTCGAGAAGGAGCTCAAGCATCTTGGTACGATAGAGGAACAGCTCGAGAAAGAAATGGAAGCATATGCAAAGGATCATCAAGAGACACGAGAAGACCTCAACAATCTTCTTTCCATGAAAGGGATAGGTGTCGTCTCTGCAATGAATCTCCTGTACCTCTTCAGAAAGTATCCTGGTGCTAATAGAAATGAGATCACAGCACTTGCGGGACTGGATCCCATCCAGAGGCAATCAGGTTCTTCCCTCCAGGGTGGAAGAAAGATCAGCAGAGCAGGAGATCCAATGCTCAGAAAGGTTCTGTACCTGGCTTGTATGAACAGTATCCAACACAATGAGTGCATACGAACGTTCTACAAGCATCTCGTGAGCGATAACCACAAAAAGCCCAAAGTTGCATTGGTCGCTTGCATGAGAAAACTTCTTCTCATCGCTCACCACCTCTACGTGACAAAATCCAAGTACCGGACTCTTGAACATGATGCCAATCTATGTTTGTCCTCTTGACACGGATCGTAGTATCTTGGATGAGTCGATGCGCGGTCGTCTCGATTGCAGAGAAAGACGTATACTTATTGAGAAGATCGGCTCAAGTTCGTGACGGGTTGTGAAGCAGCCGATCATGGAAGATGGATTCACGCTGATGGATGCGCTTGAGGTCTGGGCGCCCCCGTGGAGGCTGATCGTGACTGTCACTGTGGTACCAACGATTGTGGTCGCCGGCGTGCTGATGCTTGGCGTCTCGGGGGAGTCTACTTTGACGGCATTCGCGATCGTGTCTGGCTTAGACCCACTATGACGCTCCTGGACCAGGAGGCTGGTCAACACAGAGATGTCCTTGATCGTGGCGGTGGCTCGCCGTTCCCAGGAGTCGTGAACATGTCCACATTGAGGCGAGGCACGTCAACTCTCCTGGTGTCGGTTCTCGTGATATGCCTGACACTGGCAACCCCCGGACACGTGTGTGCTATATTGTCCTCGTCCTTGGCAGGGGCCATCGACGTCGCGTCAGGCAACGTCACGATTCAGGGAAAGACAGATGCAGGGGCCCTGGTCGTGGTCAACGGGCGTCAGTCCAGGGCGAGTACGGCGGGGACCTTCTCTGCGTCGTTCCCCCTGGCTCAAACGGCGACGATCGCTGTAGTGGGCAAGAGTCGGCCCGGATTCTCGATGCTGCTGAACCTCCCTGTTATCCCGTCGTTTGCCAGGCATGTGCTCCCTGTTATGGCCTTCAGCTATGACGGGACCAGCCGGACACTGGGGCTGGCCGGCAAGCTGACACACAAGCCCGCAGGTGCCGTGAAAGGATATGTGACGGACGCCGAGATGCGCGGGTCAACCTCCTTCGCAGTGGGGAAAGACTATCGGTTCAGTACGACGCTCCGTCTGGGCACGGGGCTCAACACCCTCCACTCCTATGTCCGGTACCTGTTGCTCATGCGCTACACGCTGCCCGACTTCACCGTTACGGTCGGCCCTGTGCCGCGGACCATCATTAGTCTCCAGGTCGGCAGTCCCCGCATGACGGTGGGCGGCGTGGTCAAAGCCATTGATGCGCAGGGGACCAAGCCCCTCATCAGCAATGGTACAACGATGGTCCCCATCCGTGCCATCGTCGAGTCACTGGGCGGAAGTGTCGGCTGGAACGCAGCCGCTCGTTGTCTCGACATCCGGCTCGGCTCGCGCACGGTCACCACCTGGGTGGGCAAAACAACCGCAACGGTCAACGGTAGCAGCAAGACGATGAGTACGGCACCCACCATCATTGGTGGCCGTACCATGATTCCCCTGCGTTTCGTAGCCGAGAACCTGGGTTGTCTGGTTGGCTGGGACCAGCCCACCAAGGGTGTCACGGTCGTGTACGGTGGATAGAACGACTGATCGGTTGCCATGCAGTATCTGGCATCAGTGGAGCATGAGCTCTTTCGGGCAGGGAGCGCGGTGAAGACCGCGTGCCGTTAGGTTCACTCCGCGCCAGGATCTGAGATACCCATCAGTTGCACTGGCGATGAAGGAAGCGGTATTTACAGGGAATTGCCACCGCCGTCAGTCAGCTTCGGAGTACCCTGATTCAACAAAGCCCCTGAATCTATGGCATGCATGTTGCTGAGTTTACCCGAAGCATACTCGATGGCAACCGACACGTTGGCCAACCCCCATGCAGGGCCGCCTGTATCACTGATGGTCCAGCCGTCGAGAACGAAGTCGGTGAGCGGACCGCGGCTCGAAGAGGCATAGATAGCGTAATAGGCATTCGATACAGACCAACCAGTGGCGGTGATATGATTACCTCCAAACACTTGGAGGGCGCTCATTTGGCGACCCGAAGCCTCGATAGTCCAGCGATTGGCCGTGAAGTTTGTTGGGAACAGGGTTGAAGTAGCTGTTAGGTAAATTGCCCACGCGAGAAACGGCTGAGAGGTCGTCCCGTTGGCTCGGCTGTTGCAAACGACCATGTCGTTGAGGGTAATGTCATGACAGTTGAAGGCCTGAATGATGCCGTTCTGGCCGAGGACAAAGCCGTCAAAAATCAGGCCCTGCATCGCGATGTTTCCAGCTACGCCGTTGAAGCCAAAACCGAATTGGGGATTACGCCCGTGGCCTGCTCCCGACAGGATGACCGTTGCGCCTGCCGCCGGCCGGACCACGACGGGCCGCGTTCGGTTAATATTGATGACCGTGTAGCCAAGATGATACGTCCCTGCAGCCATTTCAATCACGTCAACGGATTCGTTAGCGAGAAGGGTCAAAAACGTTGATTTAGTATCACGTGTCATGAAGAAAGCGACGCCATTGATCACCAGCGGCAGCGGCGGGCTCGTCACTTTCAGGGTCAGCGTGACCCGCTGCAACGTCGAGTTCCATGTGACGACTGCCCCAAACTGCTGGGCGATGAAGCGGACGGGCACCATCATGCGACCGGGCGCCCGGACGTAGGGCACGAGGTCGGGGTTGCTGTCGATGGAGACACGCTTGCCGTTCACCACGGCATAACGGTTACCAATGGTCAGGACGATGGTTTTTGTGCCCAGGACGATGGTGACCCTGCGGGTCCTGGCGTTCCACTGGGTGGTGCCGCCCAGAGCATTGATGATGGGCGCGATGGGGGAAAACGTACGGCTACATTTGATCTGGGGGTCTGCGTCGATTTCGCCGTCTACATCGTCGACCTTGAGGATCTTCGAACCGATGGTCATGGCGATGACCCTGTTGACAACGGTCTCAGCGGCGGAGACCTTGGCATCAGTCGGTACCGTGATTTCAGTCAGACACAGCATCACGCAAAGAAAGATAACCGTGAGTCTGTTCACGATTCCTCCTGAAGACAGTAGATCATGTCCTACAGGCGGAGTGTATCACGACAAGTCAATGTTTATATGGAATGAATTCTACAGCCCGGACGCTTTGCTTCAACAGGGAAGCAGCGACACTCCCGCTTGGAATGATGCATCTACCACATCACCATTCTTCACAGAATCGTCAACATGCTCTCTCTGCTTGTAGACACGCGCTTTCTGCCAAGATTCAAGCCATCCATCAGCCACGGTGGCAATGAAGGCAGTGGTACTTATCGGGAGTTACCACCACCATCGGCCAGCATCGGGTCGCCATAATTGAGCAGAACCCCAGATGCCGTGGCGTGCATGTTGCTGACTTTGCCCGAAGCATGTTCAACGGCGACCGACACGTTGGGTTGCCCCCATGATGGGCCACCCGTATCGCTGATTGTCCAATCATCGAGAATGAAATCGGTGAGTGGGCCTCGGGCATTACTGGCATAAACCCCGTAGTAGGCGCCAGTCACTCCCCAGCCAGAGGCGGTAATATGGCTACCCCCCATCACCTGCAAGGCACCCATTTGGCGATTAGCCGAAACATCAACAGTCCAGCGATTTGCCACAATACGCATGGGACAAATGCTTTCATAGAAAGTAATGTATACTGCCCACGCGTGGTACGGCTGAGCGGTCGTCCCGTCACATCGGCTGTTGCGAACGACCATGTCGTTGAGGGTGATGTCGTGCGCCTTAAGAACTTGGATGATGCCGTGCTGGCCGAGGATGAAGCCGTCGAAAATCAGACCCTGCATCGTGATATTGCCCGCCACGCCGTCGAGGCCAAAAGTGAACTGACCATTAGGACTGGCGACGTCTCCTGACATGGTAACCGTCGCGCCTGCGACTGGCCGGACCACGACGGGTCGCGTTCGGTCAATGTTGATGATCATGTAGGCAAGATGATAGGTCCCCGCGGCCATTTCAACCACATCAACAGTCTCGTCAGCAAGGAGAGTCATGAAAGTTGAGGTCGAATCACTTGTCGTGAATGGAACAATGCGCTGGGTGGGCGTCGTCGGTGTAGGAGCGGGTGCAGGAGTAGAAACGCTTGTTTGCTCGGCGGTAAATGCGGTTGCGTGCGAGCTGAGTGAGGTTGTCCTGATGAGCGCTACGGCGCCTGCTGCATCCTGGTTGTCTGCAGACTGAAGCAGTTGCGTCATCAGAGTGGCGGTCGACTGTTCAAGGCTGATGGCAACTGCATCAGCATTCGAGATGCTGGTTACGGTGGCTGCTATCGTGTTTGCAGCAGAGACCTGGGCGTCAGTTGGCACAGTGATTCGCCATTTGACGAAGACCTTCTTCAGTGTGGCGATTATCGAGATCTCGTCTGCCACTACGGTGCCGAAGGTCGTCAGTGTCGGATAGTTGGCGAAGATGTCCTGGTAGGTGTCGCGCATGAGGTACTCTTGTTGCAGGCACGAAGTGAGAGCGGTGCCACTCGAAGTTGTAAGACGGCTGGCAGCTGAAGCGGTCGGAATACTGGTTGCGGTTAGACACAGCATCAGGCAGAGAAGTGTGACTGTGATCCTGTTCATACTACGTACTCCTGTGAAGCAAATTTAGAGGTCATGTCCTGCAACTTACAGGTCGAATCCTACAGTTTACACGTCATGTCGAGCAATGAAGCTTATACTTCTTACGCGCGTAACATATCACAGATATGTGAATCGCACAAGGATAGAAACATGAAGGTTATGTGAAGAAACATGAGTGCCTCTCTAGAAGCTGGTTTCCTGACCACACTCCCTCGCCACATTGCGCATCCGCGGGCATTTTACCTCTCAGGGAAGAGTGAATCGCCCTTCACTGTCTGCAGACGTGCCTGCAGACAGGTCCCTCTCCACTCCGCTGACATCGTGCGGCAGATGACGCCGCATCCCTCTTGCAAATCCTGGGGAAAGTTGTAAAAGGTTAGCACTTGAAGAGCCTCGGATCTTCCGGAGATTATTGTAGCGCAGAGAACAGCTGGAACGTATGGCCGCGCGGTGCCTTGGGCATATCCACGCGGAGCTGCTTTGACAAAGAAACAGCTTGGAGAGGGTTCCCACCATGGAAGACACACTCAGTCTCAAAGATGTTCTTGACATTCTTCGTCGTCGTTTCTGGATCGTCCTCTTGGTCGTCTTTGTGGCAGTGGTGCTGGCAGCCCTGCTGTCCTACGTGATCCTGCCGCCCGTCTACCAGGCCGACACCTCACTGATCGTCAACCAGCGCCAGAACGTGGCGCAGTCTACCGCTGGCGTCGACATTGGCCAGATCGAGACGAATCGTTCCCTCGCCGTCACGTACGCCAAGATTATCACCAGTCGTGCCATCCTGCAGGACACGATCGACACGCTCAGGTTGCCCGAGACGGTGAAACAGCTCACCAAGATGACCACCGTCCAGGTGGAGGGCCAGACCGAGATCATCGCGGTCAGCGTCAAGGACAAGGATGCCGCACGTGCTGCGCTCATCGCCAACACTGTGGCCAGCTCGTTCATCACCCAGCTGCCCACCCTGGTCAACCGGGTCGAGAACGTCAGCGTCATCGACCGGGCCGTGCCCGTGACCGACCAGGTCAGCCCGCGTCCTCTCCTCAACATTGCCGTGGCGTTCGTGGCTGCGCTCATCCTCGGCGTCCTGCTCGCCTTCCTTGTGGACTACTTCGACGATACGGTCAAGACACCCGACGACATCAAGAAGCTCTTTGGCCTCCGCGTGCTCGCGGTCGTTCCGGATATGAATGCAAAAGGGGCCCGCCATGGCCGTGCCTACTAAGACCGACAGCCACGGCTACGGCGGCTACAAGGGCTCACGCAGCCCGGTGGCCGAGGCGTTCCGTGTCCTGCGCACCAACCTGCAGTTTGCTGCCGTCGACAAGGATCTCAAGGTCATCCTGGTGACCAGCCCCTCCCCCAACGAAGGCAAGAGCACGATCGTGGAGTACCTTGCGCAAACCATCTCCCAGACAGGCAAAAAGGTCATGGTGCTGGACGGTGACCTCATCAGCCCGACCCTGCACCTCTACTTTGGCATCCCCAACCAGCGAGGGCTCTCCAACCTCATCGTGGGGGATGCGGACTTCACCGTGTTCACGCGCCTCAAGGAGTACCCCAACCTGTCGGTCATCACCACCGGACCCATCCCGCCCAACAGCTCCGAGCTCCTGGGCAGTGCCCGCATGAAGCACCTGATGGACCGCCTGCGGGAGGAGTACGACGTGGTCATCATGGACAGCCCGCCCATCCTTCCCGCCACCGACGCGGTCGTGGCCTCGTCGCTGGCCGACGGCGTCATCCTTGTCGTCCAGGCCGGCCGTACCCGTAGCGGTGAGGTGCACCATGCACAGGAGATGCTGGAGGCAGCGCACGCCAACCTGCTGGGGGTCGTGCTCAACCGTGCTCGCCGGGGCGTCAACGACTACTACGACACCCGTACCTACGGCGCCTACAGCACGGAACCCGCCAAGCCCGAGGAGGCGCCGGCCCAGTCATGAGCATCGTCGACATCCACTGTCATATCCTGCCGGGGCTGGACGACGGCTCACCGGACATGGCCACTAGCGTCGCCATGGCGCGTCTCGCTGTGGCAGCAGGCATCGGCACCATGATTGGTACGCCACACTGGATCGAGGACGAGCACGAGACGGACCCCGCCGTCGTACGCCAGACTGCCAGGGACCTGCAGGCGGAGCTGAACAGCCGGGCCATCCCCCTCACCGTCCTGCCGGGCAACGAGGTCCTCATCTGCCCCGACCTGCCCGACCGGGTGAAGAAGGGCGACGTCCTGACGCTCGCCGACCGGGGCACGCACCTCTTGCTCGAACTGCCCTGTGAGGACCTGCCCACCTACGTGGACGATGTCATCTTCGGGTTGCAGCTGCAGGGCATCACCCCTGTCCTTGCCCACGTCGAGCGCTACACATACGTCCGCAGTGACTGGCATGTCCTGGACCGCTGGGTCCAGCGTGGCTGTCTGGCTCAGGTGAATGCATCGAGCCTCGACCGCGGCAGAGGCGACGACCTCGTGCAAGACCTGATGGACCGTGGTTTGGTCGCCTGCACCGCGACGGATGCGCATGACGCGGTCAGTCGGCCGCCAGTGATTCTGCATCATTCGTTCTCTGACTTGAAACTGCATTAAGGAGTGCATCGCATGGAAGAATGGAAACCGCGTTCGGTAGGTGTCATTGGTCTTGGGTACGTCGGTCTGCCGCTTGCTGTTGGATTTGCCCAGGTGGGGTTGACCGTCCGTGGTGTGGAACAGAACGCCGAGAAGGTGACCCGTGTGAATGCCGGCGATTCCTATATCGATGACGTAACCTCGGCACGTCTGCAGGCGGTTGTTGCCAGTGGTGAGTTGACAGCATCGACTCAGTTCTCGGCGCTCAACGACTGCGACGCGGTGGTCGTATGCGTCCCCACGCCGCTGACCGTCAATAAGGCGCCCGACGTATCGTACATCGAGAACGTCTCCCGTGCACTGGTGCCATATCTTCACAAAGGAGAGCTCGTTGTACTCGAGAGTACGACCTATCCCGGGACGACTGATGAGGTCATGTTGCCCATCCTTGAGAGCAGCGGTCTCAAGGCAGGAGCGGATTTCTATCTTGCGTTTTCGCCCGAGCGGGTAGACCCTGGCAACGCTCACTATAACACGTTGAACACACCCAAGGTTGTCGGCGGACTGGACGCTGTTTCGACGGAACGTGCCTGTATGCTGTATGCGCTGGTCGTTCCCCAGGTCTACTCCGTCAGCTCGTGCCGGGCAGCCGAGATGACCAAGCTGCTTGAGAACACCTTCAGGCTCGTCAACGTTTCGCTTGTCAACGAACTGGCGGTCCTGTGCGAGAAGATGGGCATGGACATCTGGGAGGTCATCGAAGCTGCCACGACCAAGCCATACGGCTTCATGCCATTCTACCCGGGACCTGGCATCGGCGGGCACTGCATCCCTATTGATCCGTTTTACCTGTCGTGGAAAGCCAAGGAGTACGACATTGACCTGGAGTTTGTTGAGACGGCGGGTAAGGTCAACGATGCCATGCCTGGCTACGTCGTGGACAAAATAGCGTTTGCGCTCAACTCGGTCGGTCGAGCGATGCGTGGCGCGTGTGTGCTCGTACTTGGCGTGGCCTACAAGAAGGACATCAGCGACCTGCGCGAGTCTCCTGCGCTCAAAGTGCTGGAGAAGCTGCAGCGGTGGGGAGCCCACGTCAGTTACTTCGACAGCCATGTAACTGAAGCACGTGTGGCAGGAGTGACACTGAGGTCGCTCCCGCACCTGGACGCTGAGGTGGTGCACAGCGCTGACTGCGTGGTCATCCTGACCGATCACAGCTCGGTGGACTACGCCATGGTCGAGGACAATGCGCGGCTCATCGTCGACACGCGCAATGCTATCAAGCACAAAGGTCCCAAGGTCTTCAGGCTTGGGGACGGGACAGACAGACAATGAAGAGCCCAGTGCGATTCGCACTCGTAGCCTGCACGGCTACAGATGCACATGATGTGGCCCATCGAGTGCCACGCCGCATCTGGAATGAGTGGGGGATGATCCTGCTGAAGGAGGAACCATGAGGATTGCAGTCATCGGAACGGGATATGTCGGACTCACGACCGGTGTCTGTTTAGCGAACCGAGGACATGACGTTCTGTGTGTAGATACTGATGTAGAGAAGGTGACCGCGTTACAGAACGGTCGCTGTCCGATTCTCGAAGCCGGGCTTGAGGCACTCATGCATAGGAATCTCCAGCTTGGTCGACTTCGCTTCGATTCATCGTTGACGGCTCTTGAACGCTATTCGGACTTGGTTTTCGTAGCAGTTGGGACTCCGGAAGGTGACGGAGGAGAGCCCGATCTGACGTATGTTCGCCAGGCCTTGGGTCAAGTAGCATCGATGGCATCGCCAGGCTCGGTTGTCGTGATCAAGAGCACGGTACCTCCAACCGCGCTTGCTGTGCTTGAGGCTGAGATGCAAGGTACTGCAGAATCCAAGAAACTGGCCTTTGCCGTCAACCCAGAGTTCCTGCGCCAAGGCATGGCAGTTGCGGACACACTCCATCCAGAGCGTATTGTTATTGGAGTGGCGGATGCCAAGGCTCGCAGGCGTCTTCTGGAACTGTATGCGCCCTTTGCTGTGCCCGTGGTTGTGACCGATCCCGTGTCGGCAATGACCATCAAGTATGTTGCCAATTGCTTCTTGGCAACGAAGATCTCGTTTGTCAACGAGGTAGCCAATCTGTGTGAGCGGCTTGGGGCAGATGTGGATGCAGTAACACTAGGAATGGGTCTTGATAGCAGAATTGGGCCTAAGTTTCTACAGGCAGGCATCGGCTTCGGTGGTTCGTGCTTTCCCAAGGATACGGTTGGGCTTCTCCACGTGGCTCGCAGCGTCGGCTACGACTTCCAGGTTCTTGCATCTGCGCTTGCTGTCAATGAGCAGCAGTACAAGGTCGTGCTGGATTATCTGGTCGCGCGACTGGGGTCGCTGCAGGGAAAGGTGGTCGCAGTCTTGGGTCTTGCCTTCAAGGGTGGCACGGATGACACCCGTGAGACCAGGTCATTTCCCGTCGTTCGTGGCCTGTTGTCGGCTGGTGCAGAAGTCCGTTCGTTTGACACGTGCGTTGTGCGCACCCGGTTGCCTGGCGACATCGTGGCTACAGTGCAGGATTCGCTGGAAGCATGTGTTGCTGATGCCGATGCTGTTGTCATAGCCAACGACGCAACAGGCTGGACAAGTGTGAATTGGACATCGGTCGCCCATGCCATGAGGGGAACACTGATCGTCGATGGTCGCAATACGTTGGATGCAGACTTGGTTCTGGAAGCGAGACTGGAGTACTGGGGTGTTGGCCGAACTGGCGCTGGCAAGTCGTTTGCCAACGCTGTTCTGACAGCGGAGTCTGAATCATGAGTACAGACTTCGCTTTGGTTGGCTGCGGGCGTATCTCGCGCAAGCACTGCGAAGCGCTGACAAAGGTACAAGGGGCAAAACTCGTGGCTGTCTGCGACTTGATCCGTGACAGGGCAGAGTCGACGGGCATGCAGTGGGATGTCCCGTGGTACACATCGCACGAAACGATGCTGGGCGAGATTCATCCTGCCATCGTGAATGTTTGTACCGAAAGTGGCAACCATGCTAGTGTGGCTATTGACGTAATGAAGAGGTTTGGCTGCAGCGTCATCGTGGAAAAGCCCATGGCGTTACAGTTGTCGGACGCAGATGCAATGATTCAGACAGCCCGCGAAGCCAACGTCCGGCTGTTCACCGTGAAGCAGAACCGTTTCAACGGTCCGATTCAGTTGCTCAAACGCGCGCTGGATGAAGGCAGGTTCGGACGTGTCCTGATGATAACATCGCGGGTCCGGTGGCATCGGACACAAGAGTACTATGACCAGGCACCGTGGCGGGGCACATGGGCCCAGGACGGTGGATGCATCACCAATCAAGCCATCCACTATGTTGATCTCATGCAGTGGCTTGGCGGGCCGGTGTCCTCAGTCTACGCGGCATCGCGCCGTTTTCTTCATCGCATGGAGGCTGAGGACGCTGCGGTCGCGACATGGCAGTTTCAGTCTGGTGCTCTCGGTGCGTTCGAGGCGACGACCTGTGCCAATCCAAAGGACTTGGAGGGTTCCATCACGGTCCTGGGCGAGAAGGGAGAGGTCGAGATCGCAGGGTTCGCTGTCAACCAGGTGCGCACGTGGGCGTTTGCCGAGGAGCGTCCTGAAGATCTGCAGGTTCAGGATGCCAGTTATGTTCCAGACAACGTGTATGGATTTGGCCACGAAGCGTTGTTTCGGTCCATCCTGAACTCTCTGGCCACCGGCCAGCCGAACATGCTTGAGGGTGGTGAGGGTCGCAGAACCCTGGAGCTTGTCACGGCCATGTATGAGGCGATGGAGACCGGGATGCCAGTGAAGCTTGGTACATCATATCCACACAGTCGTCTCGGAGGTTCAAATGTCGATTAGTCCAGCCGCACGCATAGCACGCGATGTAGTCATGGGTGACAATGTGGTCATCGAGGCTGATGTCGCGGTAGGCGAGGGATGTGTTCTTGGGCACAATGTGGTCATCGAAGCCGATGTCACCGTTGGCGAGGGATGTGTGCTGGGGCACAATGTGGTCATCCGCGCTGGCAGTCGCTTGGGTTGCCATGTGATGGTGGGGGACAACACCGTTATCGGACGGCATCCCATGCACAGCGTCCGGTCTGCGCCGCCACCCGTGACGGACTACGGGGCATGCAGTATTGCGGACGACGTCCAGATTGGTTGTGGATGCGTCCTGTATGCGGGTGTCACTATTGGGCGCCAAGTCATGTTAGCCGACCTGGCGACCGTGCGCGAGGCGGTCACCATCGGTGAGCAGACGATTATCGGACGTGGCGTTGCCATCGAGAATCGCTGCACGATAGGAAAACGCTGCAAGCTGGAGACCAACGCATATATCACTGCGTATTCTGACCTGGAGGATGATGTCTTTGTTGCTCCCATGGTTGCGACGTCGAACGACAACTACATGGCACGGGGTAAAGAGCGCTTCAAGCATTTCAAAGGCGTGACGGTCAAGCGTGGCGGCCGCATCGGCGTCAATGCGACGATTCTACCTGGTCGGACGGTCGACGAGCAGGGCGTCGTGGCTGCTGGGTCTGTTGTGACGCACGACGTGCCTGCGCGGTATATCGTCGTAGGCAATCCAGCGCGTGTGTTCCGGGATGTTCCAGAGGATCAGCTGCTGGAGAACCAGGAGGAGAACAAATGAACGAAATGAAACAGCAGATCCCGATGCTCGATCTGCAGGCCGAATACCACGACATTAAGGACGAGATTAACGAGGCAGTCCACCGCGTTCTTGAGAGCGGTCACTTCATCTTGGGTGAGGAGGTCGAGGCCTTCGAGCATGAGATTGCCAGCTATCTGGGCGTCCGGCATGCCATAGGCGTCGCGTCTGGCTCCGATGCGCTGCTGCTTGCACTCATGGCATTGGGTGTTGGACCTGGGGACAAGGTCATCACGACCCCGTTCAGCTTCTTTGCCACGGCTAGCTGCATTGTGCGTCTCGGAGCGACGCCGGTGTTCTGTGATATCGACCCTCGCACCTTCGACCTTGACCCTGACAGCGTGCGCCGGTACCTTGAAGCGTTCTATACGCCGGCTGTCAAGGCCATCATCCCCGTGCACCTGTATGGCCAATGTTGTGACATGGATCCACTCCTTGATCTTGCACGGAGGTACAGTCTCAAGGTTGTAGAGGACTGTGCTCAGTCCTTCGGGTCCACCTACAAGGGACATCAATCGGGCAGCATGGGAGACATCGGGTGTTTCAGCTTCTTTCCCACCAAGAATCTTGGTGGCTACGGCGACGGCGGCATGGTGACCACCAACGATGACGACTCGGCTGAGCATGTGCGCATGCTCCGTGTTCACGGTGCCCGCCACAAGTACCACCATGAGGAACTTGGCATCAACAGCCGCTTGGACGCCATGCAGGCTGCTATCCTTCGCGTCAAGTTGAAGCACGTCGACGCGTGGACCGAGCGCAAACGCGCGCTGGCGGCCGCTTACGACAAGGAGCTGTCAGGCATTGAGTGGCTTCAGGTGCCGTACGTGATGCCGGAGTGCAGGCACACGTATCACCAGTACACGATCAAGGTACCTGCGGAACGACGGGCGGCGATCCAGGAGGCTCTGGCGCACGCCGGTATCGAGACCCAGGTGTACTACCCTGAACCACTGCACCAGCAGCCCTGCTTCGTCGGCCAACAGGAACTGCCAGGGGAACCCTTGAATGCTGACGCCGTCGTGCGGAGTGTGCTGAGCCTGCCAATATCCCCGGGTCTCAAGGATGGTGACCGAAGAGAGGTTGGCTTGGTGATCAAGAAATCTGGTGACGAGGCGGTCCGATGACCAATCGCGGCTATGGCATTGAGCACGATCAGTCATCTCACAGGTGATGGTGGCCGTCGGTGGGTGTGAGCAGGCTGTCTTGTTGGCGGCCGCTCTCGATGCATTCAGGCCGTGTTGGCAATAGCATGCCACGCGCGGTGGTGCCATGAGAGACTTGGTCGTGCGCGAACTGAAGCAGGCAGAATGGGACCGCTGGGATGATTGGCTGGCTCTGCAGCCGTGGGGCTCTCCGTTTTCCGCGGCTTGGTGGCTCGACGCAAACTGCAGAGCGTTTGGAGGTCATCCCTTGCTCCTTGGCGTTCTTGATGGGGAACAACTGGTCGGCGGCGTGGCTCTGCGAATCACCGATGTGGGCCCTGTACATGTGGTGCGTCCGTCCATGCTTTACAACCCTATCGTGATCGCCGTGGAAAGCCCACAGAGCAGACAGAAGGTTCTTGCCACACTTCTTGAAGACATGGCTCGTCGAAAGCTCATCGTGCGACCCCTTACCTGCACGACGGACATGGTGGATCTGCGCCAGGCCGTCTGGCATCACTGGAACCTGACCGCCAGCTGGACCGTGGTGACAGCGCTGAGAACATGGGTACTGGAGAAAGACGTGTCTCGAATGGAACTCCAGCAAATGAGGAAAGCCCAACGTGCGGAAGTCACGGCACACGTCGAGCCGCCTGACGCGGATGTCCTCTACAACCTCATGCAGGCAACCATCTTACGGCACGGACACGAGGGCAGTCAAACCAGAGTGCAGTTTCGTACCCTAGTAGAGGCCGCTGGCACCCATGGCATGCAGATCGTGGTACGTGATGTCGACGGTGTTCCCCTGAGTGCAGTTCTTGTCATGGCACAAGGAACACGTGCAGCCTATTCCGTATGGGTTGGTACCTCTGCAATCGGTCTGGCCAAAGGTGCAACCGTGGCGGGGTATGTTTTCATGCTAAAGGAACTGCAGGCCAGGGGGTATGAGTACCTCGATTGGTGTGGAGCCAGCCTGCCCGGCCTGTCGGATTTCAAACTCAGTTTTGGGGGTACTTTGACAACGCGTCTCACAATCTCGAGAGAACCCCTGTGGGTCAGGGCAACGGTCCCGGTGCACGTGCGTCTGTCACAGCTCAAGTCTGTCTTGAGGAGGCACTGAGGATGGATTGCCAAGGCGAGATACTGTGTCGGCAATACGGGGACCCGTGTGCTGCCGAGTATTCTCAGTCTGCCGATGTCACATTCACTGCCGTTGTCGGCGACAGATACCGTGCGCGATGTCCTGTATTTGGGTCCGCTCACTGGATCACGGTGAAGCAGTTATGAGAGACCTGTTCATGCAGGCTGTTGCCTATACAAGCATGTGGCTGGCACAGCGGGAAGTCTTTGCCTACCGTGACGAAGCGCTACAGAATTGGACGTTGCCCGGTGGTGTCGAAGAGGTACAGGCGACGGTGCTCGCCAAGCTACGGGTTGCTCTGGACTACGCTCGTTCCTCCAATGCCTACTACGCAGGAGTCTTTGCTTCTGTAGGCTTTGATCCGCTCACGATGAGGGGCCTGGAAGAAATCAGCGTCTTGCCCATCATGACAAAGGATGATATTCGCCGGCACCGCTCCGATTTTGAGGCTTGCGAATCCATGAATTCACATCGAGTGGAGGGCAAGACAGGTGGATCGACCGGACAGCCGCTGAAGTTCAGCATGTCACGAGATGACTACTTGCGGTCGGTCGGGATCGGGCTTGCGGGCTGGCACTTTTGCGGCTATGTGTTGGGTGACCGGGTCGGCGTCCTTGGCGGTGCCTCGATTGCCAAGCAAGATGCGGTTCCGTGGCACATCTCCCGTTCGGACCTCGCGCTGAACCGTCGGCAGTTTAGCGCGGCCGTCATGGATGACAATCGCATTGCGCAGTATTGGGACTACATTGCACGTTGGGAGCCAGCCTACCTTCGTGGCTATCCGTTTGCTCTTGCAGAGCTCTGTCGTCATCGCCCCAAGGGTTGCGCAGGCCATTACAGGCCGAGAGCTGTTCTCACGACGTCAGAGATGCTCACGGAGTCCGATCGACACATCATCGAAAAGGCGCTGGGAGCGCCCGTGTTTGACGGCTGGGGTCTCAACGATGGTGGGGCCAGCGCCTACGAGTGCAGGGAGCACATTGGGATGCATGTCGACACGACGCGCGCGTACGTGGAGACGGTCGATGACGCAGGACGGCCGGTCTGGGACATGCCCGGTCGTATCGTCGTGACGAGCCTGACGAACAAAGCGTTCCCATTCGTGCGCTACGACACCGGCGACATGGGAGTGTTGGCTTGGCGGGGCTGCAAGTGTGGACGTTCAGGATTGATGCTCACGCAGATACTAGGTCGCTGCGACGAGAGGCTCAACATCGGTGGCGTAAGGACAGAGGCGTGTGCGGGGAGTTGGCTGACAGACATAGATCGTGTGAGAAGGTGGCGCATCGTGCAGGACGGTCCGCTCCACATCACCATAACGCTTGATGTTGACGCAGGCTTTGACAAGAGGGCTTCGGAAGAGGCCGTGACCTTGTCATTCGTTTCCCGCTGTTCCACAGTGAGTATTGCTTTTGTATACGCGCCCCTTCCCCTGCCGACGGATGGCTCAAAATGGCGGTCTGTCGTCGTGCTTGACAGTGCTCGCCACCAGACCCGTGTCGTTGCAGAGAAGCACGCATGACAACGGATACTGCCTCAGTGTTCGCTGTGAACTGCCGAGATCTGCTCCTTGCGGGTAAGGCTCATCGATATACGGATGCACAGCTACATGCAAGTCACTTGGCAGGATTGGTCCTTCTTCTCGGTCTTGCCCGCGCGCTATGTCTCGTGTCTGCGTCCGCTACCTTAATCGAGGTGGAATAGTGAGAGGTCAGTTCATGCAGGCTGTCGCCTACGCAAGCACATTGCTGACACGGCGGGAAGTCTTTGCCTACCGTGACGAAGCGCTACAGAATTGGACGTTGCCCGGTGGTGTCGAAGAGGCACAGGCGACGGTGCTCGCCAAGCTACGGGTTGCTCTGGACTACGCTCGTTCCTCCAATGCCTACTACGCAGGAGTCTTTGCTTCTGTAGGCTTTGATCCGCTCACGATGAGGGGCCTGGAAGAAATCAGCGTCTTGCCCATCATGACAAAGGATGATATTCGCCGGCACCGCTCCGATTTTGAGGCTTGCGAATCCATGAATTCACATCGCGTGGAGATCACGACTGGTGGATCGACCGGACAGCCGCTGAAGTTCAGCATGTCACGAGATGACTACTTGCGGTCAGTCGGCATCCAAATGGCGGGCTGGCACTTGGCCGGCTATGTGTTGGGTGACCGCGTTGCCGTCTTTGGCGGCGCCTCGATTGCCGAGCGAGATGTGGTTCCATGGCGCGTTTCACCTTCGGACCTCGCGCTGAACCGTCGGCAGTTCAGCGCGGCCGACATGGACGATGATCGTGTAGGCCAGTACTGGGACTACATTGAGCGTTGGCGACCAGCGTATCTGCGCGGGTATCCAACTGCCATCGCCGAACTGTGCCGGCATCGCCCGGCAGCTCGCAGTCGACAATATAGGCCGCAGGCCGTCCTCACGACCTCAGAGATGCTCACGGAGTCCGATCGACACATCATCGAGACGACGCTGGGAGCGCCCGTGTTTGACGGCTGGGGTCTCAACGATGGCGGGGCCAGCGCCTACGAGTGCACGGAACACGTTGGGATGCATGTCGACATGACGCGCGCATATGTAGAAACGGTCGATGATGCAGGACGGTCGGTCTGGGACATGCCCGGCCGTGTCGTCGTAACGAGTCTGACGAACAAAGCGTTCCCATTCGTGCGCTACGACACCGGCGACATGGGAGTGTTGACCTGGCGAGACTGCAAGTGCGGACGAACAGGATTGATGCTTACTCAGATACTGGGCCGCTCCAACGATACACTGAAGTTGGGTGACGCAAGGATATCTCCCAGCTCCACCACGGTCCTATTTGGACGTCTGGAGCACTTGAGGCGATATCACATCGTGCAGGACGCCCCGCTGCATATTACCGTAACATTCGATACTGAGGAAAGCTTTGACAAGAGGGCTTCGGAAGAGGCCGTGACCCGATCATTTGTGTCCCGCTGTCCTGCAGTGAGTATCGCGTTTGTCTACGCAGCCCTTCCCCTGCCGACGGATGGCTCAAAATGGCGGTCCGTGGTCGTCCTCGACAGTGCTCGCCGCTAGGCTTTTGATCACGACTGAGGAGATCGCGTGAAAACAGCAACTGCCTCGGCGTTCCCTGCGAACCGTCAGCATCTACCACTCGACGGCAGGCTTAATCGACACGCGGATGCAGAACCACATACAAGCCGCCTGGCAGGAGTCGTCCTTCTTCTTCCCGGTCTTGCCTGTGCGGCCTGGGCTATTGCTCTTCCGCCTGGCAGCCGAGCGTTTCCGGTCCTCCTCTTATCCGTGTGGGGTGTTGTGGCCATTTGGGCATTGCCCATAGAAGACACTATGCCCGTCGTGCTTCTATGTCTGAGTGTATCGACGGCCGAGCTGCCCGGCATGCCTCTGGAGGAGATGGGCCCGCTCTTCGTTGTAGCTCTCTGGGTTGCGCGCAGTCTTCTGGGGGTGCTTCTGCGTCGTGGCCGAGGACGGGTGCCCCGCAATGCATCTGTTTCGGTGATTGCTGCAATTCTGGCGCTGCTTGCCTGCAATCTAGTAGTCATGGGATACCAAGGAATCGCTGTGGTGGTTTGGGTGAAGAACGCCCTGCCATGGTTGCTGTGTCTCGCAGCCTACCCCGTGTCGCGGATTCGTTGGACGCAGGTGCGTTTCGACCGTACAGTGGACATGCTGGCTTTCACTGGTAGCATGGTCAGTGTGGCCGATATAGTGCAGTTCATAAGGGCTGGCGGAATCGCAGGTTCCGCCGAGGTTGGAGGTGAGGCTTTTGTCTCCATGCTTCCCCTGCTGGCGATCGTGGCGATTCTTGCTAGCTGGGAGAGATCGCGTGTGACGGTCGGCAGTGCGGCTCGGAAACTTGGCCTCTTGGCCGGCTTCGCAGTGTGCCTAGTTAGAATCGCCATGAGTCTTCAGCGCGCGTGGCTCATCGGGGCAGTGGTTGGCTTGGGCGTATGGATATGGGCGGGCCGTAGCCAGCACTCTTCTGGTGTCCGGCGTTTGGCCTCGACCAGTACCTTGGTGCTGAGTGTCACCATCGCTCTGGCTCTTGTGGCGCCAGCCAGTAAGCTCTTTCAGGATGCCTACCGCGGTCTCGTTGCCCGGATCAGTGGGAGTTGGGTGGGCGGCGCATTCGACTACTCTATCGGCACTCGGCTGGTCGAGGTGACCGCAGCCATGCAGAGCCTTCGAGACTCGCCCTTGTTTGGGACTGGACTTGGGTCCGTCATTGACAAAATTGGGCGTAACGGACTGGATTACTCTATGGATTACATTCACATCGGACCAGTATTCGTGTTGACAAAACTCGGTATTGTGGGATTCGCAGTAGTTGGTTGGCTGATCGTACGCGTAGCGTCTGCGCTGCGACGGGCAAGGGTGCAGGTGGCGTACATCAGCGGGTTTCTCTGTGCAGAGCTCTGCGTTGTTGGCGTGCTCTTCGCGGTGACGAGGTACGTGTTCAAGCCGTCCAATGCGGCGCTGGTCTGGCTCCTGATCGGGATGGCTCTGTCGCTGCAGAATGACCTGCGGGACCGTGGCGTCAGTGGCACGGTGAACGCCCGGAATAGACGGTGAAAAGAAACGAACGGCGTCGCCATCGGGAATCCCCGCCGGATGGCGTTCCGAGAGCAGCAACAGCGGACGCCATGTCTGACGGCGCTGGCGGGGATCAGCCATAGCAGAGTCGATGGTGAGGTACAGTCTGGTCGGCACTAAGTCGGTAGCTTGGGACTCATCATTCACGGAAGGACGATACGGTAACGAAGAGACCAGTTTGCAGCTGGGAGCGCTGATGTCCAGATGGAAGGAAGCTGACGCGCCAGGGAGGAACGGTGCAGGATTGGATGCGGGGCAGGATGCCGGTACGAGATTCGTGACCGCCATACCAGGGAAGCGCATAACGCTGGTCTCGATGGGTCGCGGCCCGGGCGATCCGCGAGCCATGTACAAGGAGGCGCGTTTTCTGGCAAGCCTAGGGTATCAAGTCACTTACATATGCAACGCTGCATCTGGACCCATGGTCACCGACGACCATGTTCATGTGGACACGCTGAACATGCCGACATCTCGCTTGGCGCGACAGATGCATGGACCCAGCATCGTGCTGCGAGAGGCACTTCGTTCTCGGCCGGACGTTGTGCATGTTTTTGACCCGGCATTGATTGGGCCTGCGCTGCGTCTTGGGCGGCGCTATGGGGTGAAAGTGGTGCTGGACTTGGCCGAAGATAACGCGAAACAGATACTGCAGAAGAGCTACTTGGGTGCCATGGCAGTAAGAAAGCTGGGCTCACACATATACCGGAGGATGTCTCAAAGCTGGCTTCCTCAAGCCGACCTGGTGATTGCTGCCACTCCGTCGATAGCAGAATCGCTTCCAGCTGGATGTCAACATGTTATTGTCAGAAACTTCCCGGCGATTACTGAGATCGATTCTGTGCCACCTTTGGCATCTGCTGCCAGCAAGAGCAGCACTCCGGTGCTTCGCGTGGTCTACGTCGGAGGAATAAGCCCCATCAGAGGTATTCGGGAACTCATCCTGGCAACAGGTATGCTGCAGGGAGCGGTTGAGCTGCACTTGGCTGGGCCAGTGTACGATGATCGTTTCTTAGGCGAACTGGAGTCTATGACCGCCTGGCAGTACTGTCACTACCATGGCTGGCTGGACTGGCAAGGCTCAATTGCGCTGGTCAAGACGTGCGATGTGGGGGCTTGTGTCTTACAGGCCGCCCCCAACCACGTGGAGAGTCTCCCTGTAAAGGTCTTTGAGTATATGGCTTGCGGCCGAGGCAGTATCATCAGTTCATTCCCCTTATGGCGTCGCCTGTTTGTTGGGGCGGCACTATTCGTTGACCCGACGAATCCCACGTCCATTGCGCAGCTGATGGAGCAGTTGCTTGCAAAACCAGCATTGCTTCGCCGACTGTCTGAACGTGGCCGCTTGCTGGCTGAACAGAGCTATTCATGGGAATCTGAAGCCCAACGACTGGCTAGCGGATATGCTGGGCTATGGACTGTGACGCGGAGATGATGATTTCGGGTGCTAGGGAGGAGGAGTCGCGCACGGACATGACCCGCGCCAGGGCAGGCAGTTTTTGCGCTTTGATGCAGAAGGTGAGTCCGGCTGGCTGGCCACCGCCCGGGTGCCTTGGTGCGCACAGACTTCCGTGCCATGGTGCGTTGTCTACACCCTGTCGTTCCTGGGACTCATGAAGAACCCGGCCGTTGGCCGTCCCTTGGTGTTGGCGTGTGTTGCCGCGAACAACCCGGTGGAGAGGTGCAGAGAATCGCATTGAACGCAGAAAGGGCGCGGCACGAACTGGGATGGCTACCGGCGATGTCGCTGGAAGACGGACTGAGTCATACACTGGCGTGGGTCAGCAGGACGCCGTGAGTAGCAACTATGTCTGTGACAGTGCTGGTGGGCGTGGTGCTGATGCGTTTTCACTCAGCGACAAACCGCCCAGGAGCGCAAGATCGGGAAACCCTGCGACGGAGGTCATAACGGGTGTTTCAGCCGGAAGAGAGAAGCCATGGAACCGCTCAGATGCTATGTTGAGTCTGTCACTGAGACCTGGCACAAGCATTAGAGCAGGTTCCAACATGCAACTGTGCGACGGACTGCCAGTGGCAAAGGAAGGGAGCGCGATGGCATGAGAAAGGTCTTGGCACCACATACCGATGATGGTGAATTGGGTTGTGGGACGTCGATTGCGCGGTTCGTTGAGGAGGGGGCTGACGTGTTCTACGCAGCGTTCTCGACGGCTGACCAATCTTTGCCTGAGGGGGACACTGGCATACGCCACAAGTACCACCACGAGGAACTTGGCATCAACAGTCGGCTGGACGCCATGCAGGCTGGTATCCTTCGCGTCAAGCTGAGGCACGTCGACCAGTGGATGGAGCACAAACGCGCGCTGGCAGCCGCATACGACAAGGAGCTGTCAGCCATCGACAGGCTTCAGGTACCGTACATGATACAGGGGTGCAGGCACACCTATGACCAGTACACAATCAAGGTCCCTGCGGATTTGACGAGGCGGGCAGAGGCATGACCAACTTGACCGTGCGCGAACTGAAGCAGGCAGAATGGGACCGCTGGGATGATTGGCTGGCTCTGCAGCCGTGGGGCTCTCCGTTTTCCGCGGCTTGGTGGCTCGACGCAAACTGCAGAGCGTTTGGAGGTCATCCCTTGCTCCTTGGCGTTTTTGATGGGGAGCAACTGGTCGGCGGCGTGGCTCTGCGAATCACCGATGTGGGCCCTGTACATGTGGTGCGGACGTACGTGTTTTACAACCCTATCGTGATCGCCGTGGGAAGTGCGCAGAGCAGACAGAAGGTTCTTGCCACACTTCTTGAAGACATGGCTCGTCGAAGGCTCGTCGTGCCATCCCTTGCCTGCACCACGGACATGGTGGATCTGCGCCAGGCCGTCTGGCATCACTGGAACCTGATGGCTAGCTGGACGGTGGTGACAGCGCTGAGAACATGGACACTCGATGACGTATCTCGAGGCGAGCTCACAAAAATGAGGAAAGCCCAACGTGCGGAGGTTACGGCACGTGTCGAGCCGCCTGACGCCGATGTTCTCTACGATTTCGTGCAGGAATCGATGTCGCGGCGTGGAATAGAGGAGAGTTTATCCAGAGAGCAGCTTCGTATTCTGATAGAGGCCGCCGGTGCCCATGGCATGCAAGTGGTCGTTCGTGACGTCGATGGCACCCCCTCAAGCACACTCTTTCTCATGTTCCATGGGACACGGGCTGCCTATGGCATATGGGCCGGTACCTCTGCAATTGGCCTGACCAAAGGCGCAGCCGTGGCGATGTATGTTTTCATACTAAAGGAACTGCAGGCTAGGGGCTATGAGTACCTCGATTGGGGTGGAGCCAGCCTGCCCGGCGTGTCCGATTTCAAGCTTGAGTTTGGGGGTACTCTGACAACGCGCTTGGCAATCTCGAGAGAACCGTTGTGGTACAAGGCAGCGCGCCTGGTGCACGTGTGTCTGTTGTGGCTCAAGCGTGTCTTGAGGAGGCACTGAAGATGATTGCCAAGGTGAGATACTGTGTCGGCAACGTGGGGCACCCCCGTGCTGCCGAGTATGGCCTGCGAACTCTCCTTGAGATGGTCATTTCTCCACAGTGTATCGTCCAGAGTACACTCAAAGATCAGCCGCAGGATGATGAAGTTCTGGTGACGTATGGGACAGGGCCTGAGGGCGTCGACAGTGGTGTCCGCATCTTTGTGTCTGGCTTCTTCGATACCTGCTATGTGGCGCAGGCCGGCATCCAAACGCAGGTCTACTACCCTGAACCACTGCACAGGCAGCCCTGCTTCGTGGACAAGCAGGAACTGCCGGAGGAGGCGCTGAACGTCGACGCGGTCGTGCTGAGTGTGCTGAGCTTGCCGATGTCTCATTCACTACCATTGTCAGCAACAGATGCTGTGGGCGACATCCTGCGTTCTTGTTCGTCCGGAAGCAGCCACTAGGCAAGGAGTATTGGGCATGAGAGTTCTTGAACCAGAGATACCAAGGGTCGTCGAGTTCAAGCTCGACACCGCAGCAGCACGGCGTGTATGTGCGCAACAAAGCTCCACAGCGCCCTTTCCGGCGACGTCTCTATCGTCCGTTTTGAGCCAGCGTTTCTGTCCATGAGCCTGAATGAGGCGTTGGTGCAGCCGGTATGGTCTGTTGAGGGATTCGTGACAAACATCGCGCCATCGAATCATTCATCCCAATGCAGTTCGGCGAAAGTCGGCTTCGTAGCGGTGTCCTGCATCACGAGGCTACGCATCTATCGACGATGGTTCGTCCTGCACTCGGGTCGGGTGCCTGCGGATTTGACGAGGCGGGCAGAGGCATGACCAACTTGACCGTGCGCGAACTGAAGCAGGCAGAATGGGACCGCTGGGATGATTGGCTGGCTCTGCAGCCGTGGGGCTCTCCGTTTTCCGCGGCTTGGTGGCTCGACGCAAACTGCAGAGCGTTTGGAGGTCATCCCTTGCTCCTTGGCGTTTTTGATGGGGAGCAACTGGTCGGCGGCGTGGCTCTGCGAATCACCGATGTGGGCCCTGTACATGTGGTGCGTCCGTCCATGCTTTACAACCCTATCGTGATCGCCGTGGGAAGTGCGCAGAGCAGACAGAAGGTTCTTGCGACACTTCTTGAAGACATGGCTCGTCGAAGGCTCGTCGTGCCATCCCTTGCCTGCACCACGGACATGGTGGATCTGCGCCAGGCCGTCTGGCATCACTGGAACCTGATGGCTAGCTGGACCGTGGTGATCACGTTGAAAACATGGACACTCGATGACGTGTCACCAGCAGAACTCAACAAAATGAGGAAAGCTCAACGCGCGGAAGTCACGGCACACGTCGAGCCGCCTGACGCGGATGTCCTCTACAACCTCATGAAGGCATCAATGACGCGGCAGGGACAAGAGACGCCTCTAGGCAGGGAGCAGCTTCGTATTCTGATAGAGGCCACCGGCGCCCATGGTATGCAGACTGTCGTACGCGGTGTCGACGGTGTTCCCCTGAGCGCGGGCTTTGTCATGGCGCACGGAACCCGGATAGCCTATCACATCTGGAGTGGTACCTCTCCAATCGGCCTGACAAAAGGGGCGGCCGTGGCGATGTACGTTGGCAGGCTCGAACAACTGCAGGCCAGGGGCTATGAGTACCTCGATTGCTGTGGAGCCAGCCTGCCCGGCCTGTCGGATTTCAAACTCAGTTTTGGGGGTACTCTGACAACGCGCTTGGCAATCTCGAGAGAACCGTTGTGGTACAAGGCAGCGCGCCTGGTGCACGTGTGTCTGTTGTGGTTCAAGCGTGTCTTGAGGAGGCACTGAGGATGATTACCAGGGTGAGATACTATGTTGGCAACGTGGGGCACCCCCGTGCTGCCGAGTATGGCCTGCGAACTCTCCTTGAGATGGTCATTTCTCCACAGTGTATCGTCCAGAGTACACTCAAAGATCAGCTGCAGGATGATGAAGTTCTGGTGACGTACGGGACAACACCTGATGGCGTGGACAGTGGTGTCCACGTCTTCGTGTCTGGCTTCTTCGATACCTGCTATGGTGGTATCGATGCCATGCCCCAGCGCCCTGTCATTCGCATTGAGAACATCCCAGCACTGTACCGGGATGACCAAGGGTCAACGGGTGAGTTCTATAGTGTCCAAAGTAGTGCACAGGGCGCCCGGGTCGACTGTCATGTCGATGTCGTTGCGGGGGCCTTCTTCATGCTTTCTCGATACGAAGAGACCGTCGTGCGAACAGCCGACGTGTTTGACCGTTTTCCAGCCGAGTCAAGCGTCGCTTACCAGGAAGGGTTCCTGCAGGAGCCGGTCGTCAACCAATATGCTGAACAACTTCTCAAGATGTTGCGTATCGCAGGTTTCGCCGGGGAACGCCGAAAATGGTGGGGAACAGCCCCGTGGGCGATAGCACTGACTCACGACATCGATAAGCTCCATCGCTTCCCCATGAGTGTACTTGACATCGCCCGCTACATGCTAGGCAGAGTCCCGGAAGGGACGCCCAAGCTGGGCTCTCTTCTGCGCGACTACGTGCAGACCACAACTCACAGGAAAACCGATGAGTACGACTGTCTCCAGGAAATGGCGACATGGGAGGTCTCGACAGGCGTGAGTGCTTCTTACTACTTCCTGGGCGACAGTAATGGTCGGCATGGTGCGGACTACTCGATGGATGACCCGAAGGTCGTGACAGATGTGCAGGCAGTTGCAGCGATGGGGCACGAAATCGGATTTCACGCGGGGATGGGCACCTTCGAAGACGCCCGGCAATTCGGCAGCGAATTGTCGAGAGTAAGGTCAGTCGGCAGTCGCGTTGCAGGAGGGCGTCAGCACTACCTGCGATGGAAGACTCCGTTGACATGGCGTCTCTGGGAACAAGAGGGTCTCACCTATGATACGACGTTGGGCTACAGCAAGGTTGCAGGGTTCAGGTGCGGCACCTGTCTTCCCTTCAAGGCCTACGACATTGAGAACGACAGGGAAATGTCGCTCTGGGAATGGCCGCTGATGTTCATGGACGCAACCTACCGCCTGTCATGGAACGAGGGAACAGTCGTGCTGCAGCATCTAGTTCAACAGTGTTCTCAACATGGCGGAGTGCTGGTTCTGCTTTGGCACAGCGCAAATTGGAGTGAATTATATGCCTCTCCCATTCGACATCATTTCCAGGAGTTGATTGTTGGTGCTATGGCTCAAGGGGTCGCGGTAGACTCTATCGGTGGGCTGACACAAAGCGGATGCGTTGATAGCATCGTCAACATGGTGTCCAAGTGAAGCGAACTGCTTGTCAGGACGTCGCAACGGTGCCCCGCATGTTGCTGTGTGTTCAACCCTGTCTGCTCCCCGGTCTGCGCCTTTGGTGTGCCGTACTGCCTCTATTCGCATCGAATAAAGAGAACTCGCTGCAACTCGCAGCCATGCCCCGGGTGGTAGCGTCGCCCTGCGTCAGACATAATGAGCCGGCATCCCATTGGCGGTTGGCACAATGAACTGTATGGTGACCAGTGGGGCAGGTTTCATCGGCTCGCATATCATCGATGGTTTGGTAGCACGCGGCTGCGCAGTTACGGTGTTTGATAACCTGAGTTCGGGCAAACGTCAGAACCTCGGTGTAGGGGTTACAATCGCTGTCGGTAACGTGCGCGATCCAAGAGCCGTGGCTGCCGCGCTGACCCCATGCACTGACGCTGTCTTTCACTTGGCCGCCCAGATTGACGTACGTCGGGCGATCACAGTTCCCGCAACCGACATGCAGGTGAATGTCGGAGGCATCATGATTCGGGAGTCTGGGAGTAAGTCCCGCCGCTATATGCAGTGTCAATTGGGGTTGAGGTCATGAACATCCTTACGCTCAATCACTACGCCGGCTCGCCGTCGATGGGGATGGAATATCGGTCGTACGCTTTGTCGTGCGAGCTGAACGCACGCGGTCACCATTGTGCCATCGTGGCAGGGACATTCTCACACCTGCGGCAACGGAACCCGGATCAGGCGCCTTTCAACGTTCGCCGCACAAGTGTCGAAGGAATTGACTGGTACTGGATCCCGACGGGACGGTATCACAGCAATGGAGTCCGGCGTGTGGTGAGCATGCTGAGCTTCGCGACGAGGGCCTGGCTCTATGCACGACGCTTGGCAGAAGAACAGCAACCGGATGTTGTTATTGCCAGCTCGACCTATCCCCTCGACATCTACGCAGCGGCCCGGATCGCGCGGACTGCCGGAGCTTCGCTGGTCTTCGAGCTCCACGACATGTGGCCTCTAGCGCCGCAGTTGCTGGGAGGGTTGTCGGGGCGACACCCATTCATCAGGGTCATGCAGCATGCTGAGGATTACTACTGTCGACATGCGGACCTGATCATCTCCGTGCTACCTAACGCGATTGAGCATCTGGCGAGCCGAGGACTGACGTCTGATCGGTATGCCGTTGTGCCGAACGGCGTCGATGTGACGGCTGGCCGGGAGTCGCAGGCACCGCCGGAGAGTCATCTGGTTATGCTCCGGAACGCACGTGCTGCCGGACGTTTTGTGGTGCTGTACGCTGGATCAGTGGGTCTGTTCAATCGGCTCGATGCGCTTCTGCGTGCAGTCAATCTGGTCAATGACATCCCCGTACAACTAGTGATCATAGGGCAGGGATTTGAGACAGAGACCCTCAAGCTCTTGGCTTCCAATCTGGGTTTGAAGAATGTGTCGTTCCTTTCGCCGGTTCCAAGGTACCAGCTGCATGGATTGTTCGCGCTGGCGGACATTGCTTATGCTGGTGTCGGCGCAAGTCCCCTTTGCCGCTATGGCATCTCGCTCAACAAACTGTACGAGTACATGATGGCGGGTGTGTGCGTGTTGTTCGCAGGGGCGGCAGATGTCTTCAACGACCTGGTATCGGAGGCTGGAGCTGGGCTGTCGGTGGCCCACGCTTCCCCGGAAGACATCGCCGACGGTATCCGCAGACTGCATGCACTGTCGGGAGAGGAACGCACCGAGCTCGGTCGGCGCGGCGCTGCCTACTGTCAGAGTCACTTCGCCTACGGGGTCCTAGCAGAGCGCTACGAAGCGGCGCTCCTGTGGGCTTGTCAGCACAGGAGGGCCCAACGTTGAATGTGCTTGCCATTGGCTGTCTGTCTCTGATTCTGACTTGTATCGCCATGCCGCTGGTGAGATATGCTGCAGTGCGTTGTGGCTTTGTGGACCGGCCGGGTGGTCCCCTCAAGCCCCAGATCCGGGCGGTACCCTACGGTGGCGGTATAGCGGTTGTCATTGGAGTAAGTGCTGTGCTGTTGTGGGCGCGACTAGAGATGTCCATCGTCCCGGTCGTTGGAGCCCTAACAGTGTTTCTTCTCGGCATGGTTGATGATCTGCGCGGAGTGAGACCTCTTCAGCGGCTGATCGTTGAACTTGTAGCCGGCAGTACACTAGGCGCACTCTGGCCAACAGCTGCATCACATTGGGCATCCATGGTGGGCGCAGGCGTGTGCTGTGCAATCCTGGGGAGTGCAAGCATGAACGCCTACAACATGACAGACGGCAGCGATGGTCTGTCGGGCACAGTCGGCCTGTTCGCGGCAGGCGGCCTTCTGGTCGGGTGGTTGTTTGCTGGTGAAACCGTCCTTGCGAGCATCGCTGCCGCATCCTGTGGCAGTATCGTGGGTTTTCTCATCTTCAACTGGCCACCTGCGCGGGTGTACCTCGGTGACTCAGGTGCGTATTGGATGGGCTTCCTGCTGACGGCGTTGTGCATCCCTGCGCTGTCATCGTGGCATGCTGTCGTCGGCGTTATGTGTATCATGGCACTGCTGGAACTTGAGTTGCTTGCCTCCGTCCTGAGACGCATACGCGGGCATCAGGGACTGACGGGAGGCGACCGGGGGCACATCTATGATGTGATCCAACTACGGTTTGGGCAGTCTGCAACGCGGGTAGATGTCTTGTACGGCGTCATCGGTCTGGTTAGCTCGGGCATTGGTGTACTCGTATGGCGGGGCGCACCGGCTATACTGGGTCTTGCTTGGCTGGCAGTGTTGTCCGTTCTCGTTGTTCTCTTGTACCAGGGGTCAAGCTCCAGAAAGGGGGTTGTGAGATGAACGTTCCGTTGTCTTCTCAATGGATCGATGCAAGTGATGAGCAAGCAATATTGGAGGTCCTTAGGAGCGACCATCTGAGCCTGGGGCCACGGCTGCCCGAATTCGAGGAGGGATTGGCACATGTGGCGGAGGTCGCGCACGGCGTCGCCGTAAACAGTGGGACGTCGGCGCTGCATCTCATCGTGCGATCGTTGGGGCTAAAGGAGGGCGACGAGGTCGTCACGACGCCGTTCAGCTTCATCGCCTCCTCCAACTGCCTCCTGTTCGAGCGAGTGAAGCCGGTCTTCGTGGACATCCGGCCGGACACATACAACATCGATCCTACACGGATAGCTGCGGCGATCACCAAGCGGACCAAGGCTGTCTTGGCGGTGGACGCATTCGGCCAGCCAGCCGAATTGGATGCGATCGAGAGCATTGCCCGTCAGCACAACTTGCAGCTTATCGAGGACTCGTGTGAATCTCTCGGGTCCGAGTGGAAGGGTCGGCGCTGTGGTGGCTGGGGGGCTGCGGGGGCGTTCGCGTTCTACCCCAACAAACAGATCACGACGGGCGAGGGCGGGTGTGTCGTCACGCAGTCGGACGACATCGCCGCGCTGTGTCGCAGCATGCGCAACCAGGGGCGGGGCGAGACCGGCGAGTGGCTGGAGCACGAGCGCCTTGGGTACAACTACCGTATCTCAGACATCAGCTGCGCGCTGGGAACGTCACAACTGCGGCGGCTGGACAACATTATTGAGTTGAGGGGGGAGGCAGCCGGACGGTACAATGCCCTGCTGAAGGATGCGCCGGAAGTTATCACGCAGACGATCCTGCCAGACGTGACAAGGATGAGCTGGTTCGTATACGTGATCCGTCTTGCCGACCAGTTCACGCGGGCTGACCGCGACTGGCTCATCGGCTGGTTGGCGGACCATGGTATTCAGAGCCGGCCCTACTTCACGCCTATCCATCTGCAGCCGTTCTACGTGCGGAAGTTTGGGTACAAGCCGGGCGACTTCCCGATTACGGAACACGTTTCCGCACGGACCATCGCCCTGCCGTTCTTCACGATGATCAGGCCCGAGCAGCAGCAAGAGGTCGTGGCGAGTCTAAAAGATGGGCTGGCGACGCGGGCCAGGGAGGTGGCGCCATGATGCCTCCGATCATCAGCAGGACTCGGCGCTCAAACTGGATCGCAGCAATCGCGAAGCTACTCATCGATCTGGAATTGCTCAACCTTGCCACGGTCTTGGCGGTCTTGGTGCGGGTGGACTTTCGCGTGACACCGCAGCCATGGGTCTACACCCTGAGATTCCCAGGGCTGGTGGAGAACCTGGTGTTCGTCGCGGTGTCTGTGCTACTTCAGACGCCACGGGCGCTGTGGTCGTACGCCAGCCTGCGGGATGTGGAGCGTGTGGCCCTCGTCGTCGCCGTCACGAAGGTTCTGGCCCTGACACTGCTCATAGCTATGCGCGCAGAGGTGCAATGGTCGTGGGGTGCGTTTGCAGTGTCCGCCGTGCTGACCTTCTTGTTCATGGCTGCGGTGCGCTTGCTCGCGCGCTGGCGGTACGAGCATACCACACGGCAGGAGAGGGTCGACGTGCCGGTGCAGAGGACGCCGCCTGGGACACGCGTGCTGGTCGTCGGGGCGGGGGATGCAGGGGACAAGGTCCTGCGGGAGTTTGAGGCGCATCCTGGGCTGGGCAAGGTGGTTGGGCTGATCGACGACGATCCGGCCAAGCGGGGGTACACGATCCGCGGCGTGCGCGTGCGGGGTCCTGTCGCCACTATTGCCGACACGGTACGGCGGACAGGTGCTACCCAGGCAGTCATCGCTATCCCGTCACACGCTGCGGCTGTCACCCGCGCTGTACTGTCCAACCTGGCTGACACCGATGTGCAGGTACGGACTCTGCCGGGCATGTGGGAGCTTGTGGACGGATCCATTCACGTGGACGACCTGCGCCCGATCCGGCTGGAGGACCTGCTGTCGAGGGTTCCGATCTCCACCGACATGGGACCGGTTCGGGCATACGTGGAGGGCAAACGCATCCTGGTGACAGGCGCAGGCGGTTCCATCGGCTCCGAGATCGTCCGGCAGGTCGCTGAGCTCAACCCGTCACAGGTGATCATGCTGGGCAGGGGAGAGAACCGCATCTTCCGCATCGACCGTGAGTTGCGGGAGCACGAGGGCGTGACGTGTGCCGTGCCCGTCATCGGGGACATGCGCGACGAGGCCCGCATGACCTGGCTGTTCGACACGTACCGTCCCGACATCATCTTCCATGCTGCAGCGCACAAGCACGTGCCGCTGATGGAGCAGAACCCAGAGGAGGCTATCCTCAACAACGTCGGAGGGACACGCACCCTGCTGCGGCTGGCCGCGTCGCATGGGGCCGAGCGGTTTGTCAACATCTCCACCGACAAGGCAGTGAACCCAGTCAACTTCATGGGCGCCAGCAAGCGCGTCGTGGAACTCGTAGTCCAGGTGAACGACGGGCGCGAGCACCTGCGGGCGACCAGTGTCCGGTTCGGAAACGTGCTGGGCAGCAAGGGCAGTGTGACAGAGGTCTTCCAGAAGCAGCTGCAGGAGTCCCGCACCCTGCGGGTGACCGACCCCAATATGGAACGCTTCTTCATGCTCATCCCCGAGGCAGTGCAGCTGGTGCTGCAGGCCGGCGCGCTGGCACAGGGGAGGGACATCTTTGTCCTGCGCATGGGTGAGCCCATCCGGATCCTTGACCTGGCACGCAGTTACATCAAGCTGGCTGGGCTGGAGGTTGGGCGCGATGCCAGCATCGTCATCACCGGCAACCGCGGCAACGAGAAGATGACTGAGGAGCTGTGGTCGTCCACGGAGCATGTCGCGCCGACCAGCAACGATAGCATCATGCGTGTCGAGTGTCCCACGCTCCCCTCGCTAGCTGTGCTCCGCCAGGCCGTCGACGCCCTGCTGAACGCCACGCGCAGTCATGACACGAATGCCATGCGCGCCGCACTTCACGCCATCGATCCGTCCATCAATATCCCGTAAGCAAGGACCAAGGATTGGATTCCCGCCTTCGCGGGAATGACGGAGGACGGATTGGATTCCCGCCTTCGCGGGAATGACAGAACCCAGCCGGAATGACGGGATGTTACCTGTAACAAAGGGTAGCACCATATGAAAAGCGCCGGCACGCGGCCGGCGCTTTTTCGTGCTGCAAACCTGTCAGTGATGCTCAGGCCTTGACGAATACCAGCGTCACGCTATGCAGCGCCGAGTTCCACATGACGGACGCGCCCAACTTCTCGGCGATGAACCGGACCGGCAACATCGTGTGCCCAGGTGCCTGGATATAGGGTGCCACGTCGGGGTTGCTGTCGATGTGGAAACGCTTGCCGTTCCCCACGGCATACGCGTTGCCGATGTGCAGGACGAGGGTCTGTGTGCCCAGGACGATGGTGACCGTGTCGGTGCTGGCGTCCCACTTGATCGTGCCGCCCAAAGCCTCGATGATGGGCGCGAGGGGGACGAACGTGCGGCCCCACTTGATCTGGGGGCTCGTGTCCTTTTTGCCCTCGAGGCCGTTGATCTTGATGGTGTTCGAGCCGATGATCATGATGATGATTATCGTCTTGGAGCCGGGGACAGCATACACGTTGCCGGGGACAGTATACACGTCACCGGAGACAGTATACACGTCGTGCGGGGCACCCTCTGCCCTGACGACTGCCGGCGCGATGACCACCGTCAGTGCCAACATCAACATTGCCAGCACGGTGGCGACAATTCTGTTGAACTTCCTCATCATTCCTCCCTTGAGCGCTCCTTTGCGCCCATGTCGAAGAAGATAACCAGGTCCTCTCATTCCCAAAAAGTATATTGATTGAGAGGGTACTGTAAACGTAACATTTTCCAGATGCGCCCATTGGACTGTGAAGGTTCCGGATATGTTCATGACGTGTGAACAGTCATGGTGACATCGAGCTCGATGGCCTTTGCCAGCGTATTGTAGAGTATACTGTGCCCCAGTGCATATGAAAAAGCTCTCCTTGCAAAAGGCTGCCACAATCGGTACAATGCCAGTTGTTATGAGAGCCCATGGCACAGCTCAGTCCCGCTTTGGAGGAGGTTTCCAACTGTGAACGACGACATGCACCGGTACGACAAGCTCATCCTGGTCCTGGCACTGGTTCCGGCTGCGTTCGGTGCGCTGTTCCAGGGCGGCTACTTCACGTGGCAGGCCTACTTGATGATGCTGCTGGCCTTGCCCGCCGTCCTGCTCTTCGTGCTGACGCGGTCCCGTTACGGCTGGGCACGGGCGGGAGGCGCGGTGGACGTCACCATGCTGGCCTTCCTTGGCGTCTGTGCGCTGTCGCTGGTGGCGACGGTCTACTTCCAGGCCACGATGGTGGCATTCTTCAAGGTGCTGTTCTGTGCCATCCTCTTCTACATCGTCTTCAACGTGACGCGCCACACGGCTCAGCTCGACCTCGCAATCAGCACCCTCCTTGGACTGGGCGCCTTGTTGTCCTTCATCGGTCTCCTTGCCTATGCCGGCGCAAGCAGCCAGCTGACCGGCGCCTTCTGGACGTGGATCGGCACGCACGGCCTGACGCAGGGCACCAGTGTCAGCAGCACGCTGCAGTACCGCAACACCTTTGCCGCCTTCCTCATCCTGCCTATCTTCCTCGCGCTGGCCCGCGCGCTGGACGTCCGCCGCTGGTGGGCGCGCGTGCTCTATGGAGCCCTCGCTGGCTTCTTCGTCGTCATGCTGATCCTGAGTCAGTCACGTGGCGGCCTGCTGGCCTTTCTCATCACCCTCATCCTCTTCCCGGTCATGCTCCCAAGAGGGCAGCGTCTCAAGGGCATCTTTGCTGTGTTCCTCCTCGTTGCGGCTCTCGCCCTCACCTTCTGGCTCAAACGGGCTGTCTTTGTGCCCATGCTGCTCAGCATGACCCTGCGCATCAAGCAGCTCTTCGCGTTCGTGGGCGGAGTGCAGGACGCCAGCCTGTACGCGCGCGTGGTTATGATCCGCGATGCGTGGGCCATGCTGCTGCGCCGCCCGGTGCTGGGTACGGGGGCGGGCACCTACCAGTACGTGTACACGCAGTTCCGCAGTATCCCGTTCTACGCCAAGTTCCCCCACAGCATTGTGTTTGAGGAACTGGTGGACATGGGCATCCTGGGGGGAGTTGCGTTTCTTGCCCTCGTCGGCTCGCTCCTGTGGCGGGGTCTGCGCATCGCCAGGAGGGAACAGGGAGCGATCTTTGCCGGTCTGCTCGCAGGGGCGTTCGGGAATATCCTCCACGCCGCCGTGGACTTCGACTGGTCCCTCCTTGCCATGCCGGTACTCTTCTTCGTCACCTGTGGCCTGCTGGTGTCGCGGCAGCGCCGCGAGCCGGACGTCGCTCAACCGCACGTCGCGCTCGGCCACCGTCACTCCCCCCGTTCTGCGCGCCTCCTGACGGGCGCCGCCTTCGTCGTGGTCGTCTGGAGCGCCGTCTTCGTCATCCTGCTGTCGGCTGCCAATACAGCTTTGGCCCTGCGGGCGGAGTCCCAGGGTGACCTCCCTTCTGCCCAGTACCGATACCGCACCGCAGCGCGCCTGGCGCCGTTCGGCGCCGAGCAGAAAGCGGACTTGGCGGCGTTCCTGCAGGCGCACGGGCAGGAGACTGCGCAGGACCAGGGCGCGGTCGGGCGGGAGGTGCAGCAGCTGTACGAGGCAGCGACACGGCTCAACCCACGCATGTGGGCCTACCACGATGCACTGGCTCGGCTGTACCTGGAGCGGGGAGACGCGCGTGCAGGCGTCGAGGCGCAGTCTGCAGTCGACCGCAACCCTCTCCGTGCCGACGGATGGTTCGTCCTGGCGGTCGCTCGGGGCGCGGCTGCCGACCAGGCGGGCGCCGGCCAGGCGCTTGACCGCGCAGTGCAGCTCCAGGAGCAGGGAAGCAACTAGCTCCAGCGTCCTTTGCACCCTATTGCCTCACGGATAAACCTATTCGAACGAGGAATCGTTGCCTCACAGTCAACCGCATCTCCTCACCTCTCATCTGCTCACCCTCTTCCATTGTTCCTCCTCAGTCACCTGTGTTGGAGTAGGTTTACTCGTGAGACAACGATGCGATTTCGAGTAGAAAATAGATGAGGCAATACGCTGCTGATGATTGCTGTTCTCATCCTGACATTTGCCGGCTGCACATCGGGACCGATGCGATCTAGGAAAGGGAACGTCGAAGTGACACTGCCCGCGTGCCAAGAGGTCGTCGTCTTTGTCAAGCAGGCCGATGGCTCCATCCCCTTGACCCTGCGTTTTGAACAGTGAAGGACGGCATGGAACAATCGGACCGCTTCACCTATCGAACGGCTGCAGGGGAATACTCTGAAGAAGCGAGGTGTCTGCTGATGGAACAGGGACTTAGTCTGCGCGACGTGCTGGGTGTCCTGAGGCGCCGTGCATGGATTGTTCTCGTGGTTGTGTTTGTCGCAGTGGTGCTGGCAGCCCTGCTGTCCTACGTGATCCTGCCGCCTGTCTACCAGGCCAACACCTCGCTCATTGTGAACGAGCGCCAGAACGTGGCACAGGGCGCCGGTGGCGTCGACTATGGCCAGATCCAGACAAACCGCTCCCTCGCCGTCACGTACGCCAAGATCATCACCAGCCGTGTCGTCCTGCAGGACACCATCGACCAGCTCAAGCTGCCCGAGACGGTGAAACAGCTCACCGGCATGACCACCGTGCAGGTGCAGGGCGAGACCGAGATCATCGCGGTCAGCGTCAAGGACAAGGATGCTGCACGTGCTGCGCTCATCGCTAACACGGTGGCCAAGTCGTTCATCACCCATCTGCCCACCCTGGTCAACCGGGTCGAGAACGTCAGCGTCATCGACCGGGCCGTGCCCGTGACCGAGCAGGTCAGCCCGCGTCCCCTCCTCAACATTGCCGTGGCGTTCGTGGCTGCGTTCGTGATCGGCGCCCTGCTCGCTTTCCTCGTGGACTACTTCGACGATACGGTCAAGACGCCTGACGACGTCAAGAAGCTCTTCGGCCTCCGTGTGCTCGCGGTGGTTCCGGACATGAATGCAAAGGGGGCCCGCCATGGCCGCGCCTACTAAGACTGACAGCTACGGCTACGGGTACGGCGGCTACAAGGGCTCACGCAGCCCGGTGGCCGAGGCGTTCCGTGTCCTGCGCACCAACCTGCAGTTTGCCGCCGTCGACAAGGAGCTGAAGGTCATCCTGGTGACCAGCGCCTCCCCCGACGAGGGCAAGAGCACGGTCGTGCAGTACCTGGCCCAGACCATCTCCCAGACGGGCAAGAAGGTCATGGCGCTCGATACCGACCTCATCAACCCGACTCTGCACCGCCGCTTCGGCATCCCCAACGAGCGCGGGCTCTCCAATCTCATCGTGGGCGATGCGGACTTCACCGTGTTCACGCGCCTCAAGGAGTACCCCAACCTGTCGGTCATCACCACCGGCCCTATCCCGCCCAACAGCTCCGAGCTCCTGGGCAGTGCCCGCATGAAGCACCTGATGGACCGCCTGCGGGAGGAGTATGACGTGGTCATCATGGACACCCCGCCCATCCTCCCCGTCACCGACGCCGTCGTGGCCTCGTCCCTGGCCGACGGCGTCATTCTGGTCCTCCAGGCCGGTCACACCCGCAGCGGTGAGGTGCACCATGCACAGGAGGTGCTGGAAGAGGCGCATGCCAACCTGCTGGGCGTCGTCCTCAACCGTGCCCGTCACGGCGTCAACGACTACTACGACACCCGTACCTACGGCGCCTACAGCACGGAACCCGCCAAGCCCGAGGAGGCGCCGGCCCAGTCATGAGCGTCGTCGACATCCACTGCCACATCCTGCCGGGGCTGGACGACGGCTCGCCGGACATGGCCACCAGCGTCGCCATGGCGCGCCTCGCCGCTGCAGCGGGCATCAGTACCGTGATCGGCACGCCCCACTGGATCGAGGACGAGCATGAGACGGACCCCGCCCAGATACGACAAATTACCGCAGACCTGCAGGCCGAGCTCAACAGCCGGGCCATCCCCCTCACCGTCCTGCCGGGCAACGAGGCCTTCATCTGCCCTGACCTGCCGGATCGGGTGAAGCAGGGTGACGTCCTGACCCTTGCGGACCGGGGCACGCACCTCTTGCTCGAACTGCCCTGTGAGGACCTGCCCACCTATGTGGACGATGTCATCTTCAAATTGCAACTACAGGGCATTACGCCTGTTCTGGCACATGTCGAGCGCTACGCCTATGTCCGCAGTGACTGGCACATCCTGGACCGCTGGGTCCAGCGTGGCTGTCTTGCTCAGGTCAACGCGGCGAGCTTGGACCGTACCAAGGGCGACGACCTCGCGCAGGACCTGGTGGATCGTGGTTTGGTTGCCTGCACGGCGACGGATGCGCATGACGCGACACACCGTGTACCAAGGAGCATCTGCAACGAGTGGAGCGAGAGTCTGCTAGATGTGAAAGCGGGAGAGAAGACATGAAGGCAGTCATCCTTGCGGGTGGAATGGGCTCCCGGTTGAGTGAGGAAACGGCTCTTCGCCCGAAGCCAATGGTTGAAGTCGGCGGCAAGCCTATCCTGTGGCATATCATGAAGATATATGCGGCCCATGGCATTCAGGATTTTGTCATCTGTCTTGGATACAAGGGGTATGCTATCAAGGAATACTTCGCCAACTATGTCCTGCACATGTCCGATGTGACCATCGATCTCGAACACAACAAGCTGGAACTGCATGACTCGCGCGCCGAGGACTGGCGTGTGACTCTTGTCGACACGGGCGAGGAGACGATGACGGGCGGACGCATCAAGCGCATCCGGTCACACGTGGATGGTGAATCCTTCCTGTTGACCTACGGTGATGGCGTTGCCGACATCGACATCGCTGCACTGGTTGCTTTCCACAAGAGGGCCGGCACCTTGGCAACGCTGACCGCTGTCCGGCCCCAGGGACGCTTTGGCGCTCTCGACCTCGGAGACGACAACACGGTGACGAGTTTCAGCGAGAAGCCTCCTGGGGACGGTAACTACATCAACGGCGGCTTCTTTGTGCTCGAACCTGGCATCTTCGACTACATCCAAGACGATGCGACCATCTGGGAACGCTCGCCGCTTGAACACCTGGCAGCCGGTCATCAGTTGTCCGCATATGTGCACGACGGCTTCTGGCAGCCCATGGACACCCTGCGCGACAAGAACCTGCTGGAGAAACTGTGGTCTGAGGGACACGCGCCCTGGAAGGTCTGGAAATGACAGAGCCCGAAATGGATCAGCTGTTCGATGGCTACTACTCCGGCAGACGTGTCTTCGTCACGGGGCACACCGGGTTTAAGGGTTCCTGGCTGACGCAATGGTTGCTGCTGCTGGGGGCGGAGGTGAGCGGATACAGCATCAGCGTGCCAACACAGCCGTCGCTGTATGAGTCCCTTGGCCTATCGGGGCAGATCCAGGATGTGCGGGGCGACGTGCGAAGAAGTCAGGACATACAGACAGCAATGGACAAGGCAGCCCCCGAAGTGATCATTCATATGGCTGCACAGGCCTTGGTCTTGCGGTCATATGCGGATCCTCTGACGACCTTTGAGACAAACGTGATGGGTACAGCCAATGTGCTGGAGGCCGCACGGCATTGTCCTTCGGTGCGGTCGGTCGTCATTGTGACCACCGACAAGTGTTATGCCAACAACGAGTGGCAATACGGCTGCCGCGAAGCTGATGCGCTGGGGGGCCATGATCCATACAGTGCCAGCAAGGCAGCAGCCGAAATGGTGGTGGCTTCGTATCGGTCATCGTTTTTTGATGCAGGAGATACTGTAGGGAAGAGGACTGGCATAGCTTCAGTCCGATCTGGCAACGTCATTGGTGGGGGCGACTGGGCAGCCAACCGTCTGGTACCGGATTGCATGCGCGCGCTGACGGAGGGGAACCCGATTGTCGTACGCAATCCTGGTTCAGTGCGCCCGTGGCAACATGTCCTGGAACCTCTGGCGGGGTATCTGTGGCTGGGCGCCCTGCTGGCGCGAGATCCAGCAACGTACGGTGGAGCATGGAACTTTGGTCCGGACCCCGAGAGTGCCGTGTCCGTCGAGCAACTTGTCAGCATGGTGTGTCAGGCGTGGGGAGGTGCAGCGCGGTTTGAGACAGCCACTTCTGCACAGGCCTTGAGCGAAGCAGACATTCTGCGGCTGGATTGCACCAAGGCGCGCTCCCAGCTGGGCTGGCGCCCGGTGTACGATGTGAGCGAAGCCGTTCGGCAGACGGTCATGTGGTACCGTTCGACAATGGAAAACGCTGGGCAGGCGGTTCCTCTCACAGTGCGGAGCATTGGTGACTATGCCCGAGCTGCACGCGCCAGGGGTGTCTCGTGGGCCGCGATGGAAGGGGGAGGCAGGGAGTGACGATGGGCGTTCTGGACAACCTGCTGCCAAATCCCGCGCTTGATACGGACGCACACGCTGCCGAACTCCGTTCACGGATGCTTTCCTTGGCCGCAGACTATGCTCGTCTCGTCCACGCCCCGGCGCCATTCGTCCCTGGGGTGTCTCCCGTGCCGGTCTCTGGCAAGACCGTCGGCGTGCCCGAAGTGCAAGCGCTGGTCAGTGCATCGCTCGACTGCTGGCTGACGACAGGGCGCTTCAACGACGCGTTCGAGAGAGAGTTGGCCAGCTACCTGGGTGTCACGCACGTGCTGACCGTCAACTCAGGCTCGTCGGCGAACCTTCTTGCCATCGCTGCGCTCATGACGCCGGAACTGGGCGACCGGGCGCTCGCGGCAGGCGACGAGGTCATCACGGTCGCCGCTGGTTTCCCCACGACGGTCAACCCTATTCTGCAGAACGGTCTGGTTCCCGTCTTCGTTGACGTATCCTTGCCGACCTACAATGTCAACACCGAGCTGCTGGAGCAGGCTTTGTCCCCTCGTACACGGGTGGTTATGCTGGCCCATACGTTGGGCAACCCGTTCGACGTGGAGGCAGTCACTCGGTTTACACAGCAGCATGGACTGTGGCTTATTGAGGATTGCTGCGACGCACTCGGTTCCGAGTACAAGGGGCGACGCGTCGGTACCTTCGGCGACATTGGCACGCTCAGCTTCTACCCTGCCCACCATATCACCACGGGCGAGGGAGGAGCCGTCTTTACGAACAACGCGCTCCTGGCTCGTTCACTGGCATCACTGCGCGATTGGGGCCGTGACTGCTGGTGCAAGCCTGGCCACGACAACACGTGCGGCAAGAGGTACGATTCCGAGTGGCCTGGCCTTCCCCACGGATATGATCACAAGTACGTGTACACGCATCTGGGGTACAATCTCAAGATGACCGACATGCAGGCAGCAGTGGGCCTAGCTCAGATTGGACAGCTCGACGATTTCGCTGTGGCAAGACGGCGCAACTTCGCGTTCCTGCGCGAGGGTCTGTCCGGGCTGCAGGATGTGTTTCTCCTTCCCGAGCCGACACTTGGCAGTGTGCCTTCGTGGTTTGGCTTCCCGACTACGCTGCACGGTTCCGCAGCCGGCCACCGGCCTGAGCTGCTGCGTTTCCTCGAATCACGTCGCATTGACAGTCGCCTCCTGTTTGGCGGCAACCTGGTGCGCCAGCCCTATATGAAGGGGCGAACGTACCGTGTGGCAGGCTCGTTGGCGACCACGGACGCTATCCTTGAGGATACGTTCTGGCTGGGTGTGTATCCTGTGGTCACTCCGGAAATGCTGGGGTATGTCATTGAGTCCCTTACCGAATGGGGCGCGGGGTGTGCGTAGTGACCGTCACTGAGTTGCGTATTCCGGGGTGTCTGCTCATTGTCCCAGATCACTCTGAAGATGAGCGTGGCACCTTTGTCAAGACGTACCATGAACCGACATGGCAATCGCTCGGCTTGCGCACGGATTGGGTAGAAGAGTATTACTCCATTTCGCACCAGGGCGTCCTGCGTGGTTTGCACTGTCAGCTGCCTCCATCAGACCATGTGAAGGTCGTGTCCTGTCTGTCTGGTAGGGCCTTCGACGTGGTGGTCGAGCTGCGGAAAGGCTCGCCACTATATGGAAAAACCATCTCTCTCGTCCTGGACGCAGCACAGCCGTCGCTTGTCTACATACCGGCTGGTCTGGCTCACGGTTTCTATACCATGAGTCCCGAAGCCACTGTCGCGTACCGTGTCACTTCAGTGTATGACCCTGAGCACGACGCTGGCATCCTGTGGAGTTCTGTCGACATCGCATGGCCTGCGGCATCTCCCATCGTTTCCGCCCGCGATGCAGCCCTGCCTCCGCTGAGCCAGTTCAAGAGTGCCTTCGTCTATCGTCAGGAGGCATCGTGAGCGCAACTCGAGTGGCCCTAGTGACCGGAGCCACAGGATTTGTGGGCGGGCACCTGGCAGGGCGACTGCAGTCCGATGGCTGGGAGACGCACGCGATCGTGCGTCCGTCATCGGACGCAACAACTCTCCGCGACGTTCTCGGGAGTGGCAATGTGCACGTGCATGATGGCAGTACGGAGGGACTCGTCGACATTCTACGGAATGTCCACCCAGAAGTCGTCTTTCATCTCGCATCAGTTTTTGTTGCCGAACACCTTACCGATGATGTGGACCCCCTCATCCGGAGCAACGTTTTGTTTGGCGTCCAGCTTCTTGAGGCCATGACCGTTGCTGGAGTGTTGGACATCGTGAACACAGGCTCCTATTCGCAGCACTATGAGGGCAGAGAATACAGCCCTGTCTCCCTGTATGCTGCAACGAAGCAGGCTTTTCAGGACATCCTGCAGTTCTACAGTGAAGTCCGTGGTTTGCGCGCCGTGACGCTGGAGCTCCCTGACACATATGGTCCCGATGACAAGCGCTCGAAACTGCTCTCCCTGCTGGATCAGGTTGCTCGATCGGGTGAGACGCTACAGATGTCGCCAGGTGAGCAGCTTCTTGATCTGTTGCATGTGGATGATGTGGTCCATGGTTATGAGGTGGCTGCCGACGGCCTGTTGTCGGGACACTTGCGATCGCCGTCACAGTACCAGCTGTCTTCAGGGTCACTTGTGCCTCTGAAAGACGTCGTCGAGCTCTACCGTCAGGCGACCGGGTGCACAGTCAGCGTCGTGTGGGGTGGTAGGCCATACCGACTGCGTGAGGTCATGGAACCGGTCTCTCCTGTGCCTGTACTACCAGAGTGGCAAGCATGCATCAGTCTGAGGGATGGTCTTGCGGCACTCAACGCAGAATCCCAGGAGGATACCGATGGCAATCGTTGACGTGCTGGTCCCAACCTTCAACCGGTCGGCCATGTTGGGCCAGTGTTTGGAGTCCATACAAGCACAGACGTACACGGACATACGGGTCATTATCGGCGACAACTGCTCTGATGACGACACGAGGACAGTAGCACAGGACTTCTGCGACAGGGACAGTCGATTCAGCTACGTACGCAATGCAACGAACCTCGGCATGTATGGCAATATGAACGCTCTGTTCACCCGGGTTATGGCACCATATGTGCACTTCATGCACGACGATGATTGGCTGGAGCCCTGCTTCTACGAGCGAATGATCGCTGGGTTGGAGGAATCTCCAGAAGTGGGCTTGGCTTGGCCGAGAGTCATTCTGTCTCAGGGAGAAAACGAGACAGCATACAGATTGCCGGAAAGGTTCAACCATGATCAAGTGCTGCCTGCGGAGACTGCGTTCAAGGAGCTGGTGCACGGCAATTTCATCATCTTTCCCGCAGTAATTCTCCGTACATCGGTATTGCGTGAAATGGGTTCGTTTCCCGAATACATGGCCGCGGACTGGCTGATGTGGCTGCGCATAGCTCTCCATCATGATCTGAAGTTCATCGACAATCCGCTGTTTCACTACCGCTTGCATGAGGGGCAAGGATGCGCGGACATTCTTCGAATGGGGCAGAGCAACATCAATATGTTTGTATTTGCCTCGGGACTCGAGGACTTCTCTGGCAGGCAGACTGAGATCGCGGTGGCTGGGTTTGAGAGCGTCTGCAGCGATATGATGGGGATAGTAGTAAAGGGCCAGCCGCAGACGCCTCGCTCGATACGCGAACTGTGTTCATACTTCCTGAAACACGTGCCAGACCATCACGGTGAGATACGGAGAGTCGAGATGATCGCGCTGGCATACGCGGTGTATCCGCCTTGGCTCAAACTGCGCATGGGAGGTGGACTCCGGCATTGGCTTCGATATCTTGTCCTACCTTGGAGCAGGAGATAGTGCGGTTTATCGTGCCACATCGGCATGCGATATTGAGCTCACTTGGCCGGAAGAATGCAGCTCCTGTGAACCCAAGCCGTGGCGATGGTCTCGCACATGACCTGACGGACCGCGGCCTCATAGCCTGCTCAGCCACGGATGCGCATGATGCGGCACTTCGCGTGCCACGCAGTATCTCGAATGAGTGGAGTGAAAGTCTACTCGAGGAGGCACTGTAATGAAGGGTATTGTTCTTGCAGGTGGCACCGGTTCTCGTCTGTCTCCTCTGACGGCTGTAACTAATAAGCACCTCCTGCCCGTGGGCAACTATCCCATGATCTTTCACCCCATTGCACGCCTCAAGCAGGCGGGCATCAAGGATGTTCTTGTTGTCACTGGTCGTGATCACATGGGGGATGTCATGGAACTGCTGGGTAGTGGTCATGACTTCGGACTGGACTTAACGTACAAGGTGCAGGACCAGGCAGGCGGCATCGCCCAGGCTTTGGGACTGGCTCGTGGTTTCTGCTCTGGTGACAGCTGCTGCGTCATTTTGGGGGACAACATCTTTCAGGATGACCTCACACCATCCGTCGAAGCCTTCCAGCGCCAAGGACGGGGTGCCCGGGTCCTCCTCAAAGAGGTACAAGACCCCGGGCGTTTTGGTGTGGCTGAGTTGTCCCAGGACGGACATATCCTGAGTATCGAGGAGAAGCCGACCAACCCCAAGAGCAACCTGGCTGTTACTGGCATCTATATGTATGATGCTCAGGTCTTTGACATCATTCCGACCCTGGTCCCGTCTCATCGTGGTGAACTGGAGATCACCGACATCAACAACGCGTATATCCGCGCTGGTACCATGGCATACGATGTCCTGCAGGGCTGGTGGACGGATGCCGGCACATTCCCCTCGCTGCGCACAGCCAACGACTTGGCGCAGAACGTTGAGCTTGGTCTCGACGAGACAAGAGGGGGGCAGCATGACTAAGTTCACCTTTGAGCCGTTGGCTGTACCCGACTTGATCGTCATCAAGTCGACCGTGCACGGAGACGCGCGGGGGTTCTTTCTCGAGACCTACCGTGCAGACGAGTT
>NZ_QXIY01000004.1 GCF_003570995.1 Candidatus Cryosericum septentrionale | reverse complement strand
AAAGCCATCGCCGCCACAATGCTCTGCGCACCGGGCGGCAACGGGTCTTCCCTCAAGCTGTCAACTCACGTACTAGTCATGGTTTGTTCTCTGGAGACTCCGCCGCTTTCACCGCCAGTGCAGCCTCGATCCGCTCCTTCTGGACAGCGCATCCGAGCGCGTACGGCTTCAGGAGGCTACCAGTGGTCGCGTAGTTGTTGGCAAGGCACCCGCCGCTACAGTAGAAACGCGCCCAGCAGCTACCACACTCCTCTTTGGCAAACAGAAAGTTGGCGTGAACGAACTCTGCCACCAGTTCAGGGCGGCCCAGAGCCCGGCTCACGAGGACATTACCCATCCTGTACTCCTGAACGCCGTCAAACTGATGGCAGGGGAACACGTCCCCATTCGGAGCAACAGCCATGTATTCGACACCAGCGCCACATCCATAGATGCGCTTGCTGAGACATGGCCCTGCTTCGAGATCCAGCTTGAAGTGAAAGAAGTCAAACCCCGCACCTGAGCCCAGTTCACTCAGGAAGTACGCAATGAGTTCCTCATATTGGGTACGAATTGCCGGCAGGTCGCTTGTCTGAAGGGCAAGAGCCGAGTCTGCGGAAAGTACGACAGGTTCCATCGAGATGTACTTGAATCCCAGGCTATGGAGCTCTCGAACGTTCTCGGCAAATGCCAAGGTGTTGCGTGCATATGTTCCCCGCACAAAGTAGCCACCTTCATCGCGCGTCCGCGTGAAGTGCCGTATCCGTTCAATAATGGTATCGAACGTGCCACGCCCGTCCTTGAAGACACGGTTGGCGTCGTTGGCCCTCCGGCCGCCGTCCAGGCTGAGGACAACAGACACGTCATTCGCCTCGAGCACCGGGAACATGTCGTCCCGAAGCAATGAGCCGTTGGTCGTCAGCGTGAACCGCCACTTCTTCAGTGGATATCCTGACCGCGCGTACGCCATGGTGTCAACGACAACGTCCCAATTCATGAGCGGCTCACCACCGAAGAAGTCGACCTCGACGTTGTGGTGGACACCGCTCTCGCGCACGAGGAAATCGATTCCTGCACGGGCAACTTCCCGTGTCATCAACGTCATATCGCCATGGTAGTCACCCCCATGAGCGAAACAATATGCGCATGAAAAGTTGCACTCATGCGCGACGTTGAGGCACAGCGACTTCAGCGTCAACACCGATCCGTCCTCCGTGGGCTGTGTTGCCTGCGTGAACAGACACCCTGCAGCAACAAGCTGCTCGAGTTCACCTTCGATTTCGGTGATTGTCTGCGCGTCCAGACCTGTCAGCCGTTGGACCGACTCGCCCTTCATCGAAGAGTCTGCGAGAACCACCTGAAGATATTGGTACACTCGCTCGTCAAGCGAGAAGATCGACCCTGATGGAACGTCCAGGAGCACAAAAAAACCGCCTCTCTCGAAGAGATGGGTCGAGGCGGGTAGAATGCAGGAGAGCGCCACGAACTACCAGATGAACCGCTCGGGCTTCTTCCTGGTTTCGCAGACCTGATTGCCTACGGTCGAGGACGTCTTGCAAGCGGACTTGCAGGGAGTCTGGCACTCACGACAGGCCTTCGCAAGCTTGTCGTCGACGTCAATGGTCTTTGTTGCTACCACCTTGATGAACTTCACAGTGTTGCTCCCTTCTCAAACCAAGATTTTGTCCACATAATATCCACGATAAGCAGCGATAAGTCAAGAGGTTCAGCATGAAAACCATCTATCTCGTACGTCACGCCGAAACAACCTGGAATCTGGAAGGCAAAGTGCAGGGCAGTCGTGATACGCCGTTGTCCCTCGACGGCCTCGCCCAGACAGCGAAGACTGTGGCATTTCTCTCAGCTCTTCGATTTGATACGATCTTCACGAGTCCACTGACTCGGGCCCGTGCCATCGCGGAACCCGTGGGTGTCAACTTAGGCATCTCACCCATCGTCATGCCCGAGCTGCGGGAGATCGAGTTCGGAGGCTGGGAAGGACATACGTGGGACGAAATAGGGGCCATGTACCCGGCAACGTTGGCGGCATGGGAACTCAAGTCGCTGGAAGCCCGGCCAGATGGCGGCGAGTCCCTGGCTGATGTGGGTCGCCGCGCCGAAAAGGTGCGTTCGATAGTCGAATCCGGTTCCGGGGACCTAGTGCTCGTTGTCGCTCACGGAGGGTTCAACCGTGTCCTCATGTCCGTTCTGCTGGACCTTCCCCTCAGCAGCTATAGCAGCCTCACCCAACCAAACGCCTGCATTTCGGTCTTCGAAGCCGAGACCAGCAAGTGGCAGGCCAGAGTCATCGACTCGACCTGCCACCTCGCCTAGCTCGATTCCCTCGCAGTTGTTCTAAGCCTTCCGAGTCAACTCGAATCCCCCCTGCAGTGCCAGGAAGTTGGCCTCCAAGGCCTTTGCTGGCACGGTATGAGATAGCGTATCTCGGATTGTCCCAAGCTCCAGAGGAATCAGGCTGGTTCCCATGGCCGCTCCAAGCAAGACAACGTTTGCGGCCTGGGGCAACCCGATTTCCTCGGCCATAGCAGCGGCAGGTACAGCGTAGACCGCTGCAACCTGCGAGCGAAGATACGCCAGCAGATCCTCCACCGCAGGGTAAGCTATACCTCCCAGCGAGACACTCACTGGAATGATCGGGCGCACCTCGGTAATGACAACGGTATGATGGTTGGCCTTTATGAGTGACCGGACCGTCTCGACCGGCTCGAACCCGATAATGAGGTCTGCCTCGCCCTCCGGGATCATCGCGCTGTGTACCCCTCCCAATCGAAGCTCACACACGACCGAGCCACCTCGCTGTGCCATGCCGTGAACCTCACTCATGACAGCATCCACGCCAGCCGCAATGGCAGCCCGTGCGATAATACTGGCCCCAGTGATAATCCCTTGACCTCCGACTCCGGCAAAAAACACATTCAGTGGACTCATTTCTTCACCCCGATCGCATGCACTGGACACACCTGCGAGCACACGCCGCATCCGTCGCACAGTTCCTGGTTGATCTCCGCTTTTCCTTCGGACACAAAGATGGCAGGGCAAGCGACTTCGCGTACGCATGCCAGGCAGCCCGTACAGACGCTGCGGTCGACCTGAAACGTCTGCCAGATCCCCTTCGCACGCTTCGCACGGTCCAGGAGGAGGCTGCAAACCTGTTTAGATACGATGACGGCGACGCCATCCACCTGGGCGGCTTCCTTGTAGGCCTCGGTAGCCTCGGCCACCCTGTATGGGTTGATGACCTTCACGAATGGAACACCCATTGCCTTTGCCACCGCTTCGATACTGATAGCTGGTGCCGGATCGCCCACGGCATCCGTCAGCATGGACGGATTGGGCTGATGTCCCGTCATCGCGGTCGTCCGGTTGTCCAGGACCGTCAGGACAAACCGATGCTTGTTGTGAATGGCGCTTGCAAGAGCGGACAGCCCGGCGTGGAAGAATGTGCTGTCACCGATAAACGAGAAGACCTTCTGGTCAGTTGCCACGTCGAAGCCGCCCGCAGTCCCCACGCTCGATCCCATGGACAGGAGATAGTCCGCTGCGCTGAATGGAGCCGTCATACCGAGCGTGTAACAGCCGATGTCGGAGGCGAAAACAGGTTCCGGGATTCCCAGTTCGCGTATAGCTCGACGCACAGCAAGGTACGATCCGCGATGAGGGCACCCGGGACACAGGACCGGCGGCCGTGATGGAAGGGGCGACGACCAGAGCTGCGCCTTGCCCCCAGCAGGCACATGCAATGGTACGCCAAAGTGATTGGCCAAAGCCTTTGCCACAACATCAACATTGAGTTCGTGCACGCGCGGCACGAGAAGTTCCTCCTTGCCACATACCGGCGTCCTGGTACCATGCGACAAGAAATCGGCCTTGATGTCATTTTCCATGAGAGGCTCGAGCTCTTCGAGGACAAGCAGCTCGTGGACGCCCGCGGCAAACTCTCGGATCCTGTCGAGCGGCAACGGATAGGAGAAACCTATCTTGAACACTCGAGCAGAAAGTCCGAGTTCCTCCAGGGCGTCAACGACGTAGTTGAAGGTGGTGCCCACGGTAACGATCCCCACCCGTCCCCCCACACCCACATCAACGACGCGGTTCAGCGAAGAGGTTTCGCTGAGATGTCGAGCCTCGGCGAGTTTACCCAGCAACTTGACATGCATTTTTGAGGAGTTGGCGGGCACCGGTACAAACCTTGCAGGGTCCTTCTCAAAGACCCCGCGCCTCACGACGGGCCTCCGGTCGCCGAAAACGACGTCACCGCGCATATGAGCCACACGGGTAGTCGTTCGGAACATAACCGGCAGCTCCAGTTTCTCCGAAATGCTGTAGGCCTCTACCATGTAGTCCTTGGTTTCCTGAGGACTCGAGGGTTCCAGCATGGGCACGTTCGCGAGGCGCGCGTAGTATCTGTTGTCCTGTTCATTCTGTGACGAGTGCGTCGATGGATCGTCCGCGGAAAGCACGACGAACCCCGCCCTGGTTCCTATGTATGCCGTCGTCATGAAGGAATCCGAGGCAACGTTCAGCCCAACGTGCTTCATAAACGTGAAGGACCGGACACCACTTGCTGCTGAGGCTGCTGCGACCTCAAGGGCTACCTTCTCGTTCGCAGAGTACTCGAAGTACACTCCTGAGGCTTTCGCCACGACGCTGAACACGTCCCCGATCTCTGACGACGGGGTCCCAGGATAGCTGGCCGCTACACCGATACCGGCTTCCAGAGCACCACGGACTGCAGCTTCGTTGCCAAGCAGCAGCTCATGATCCCCTACCCTACCGTCAACTAACGCTTGATACTTCATGTCACCTCCTGACCTTTTTCAGACGCTGTTTTTACAGAGTAGCGCGTCCGCTGCGGCTGTCAAAGAGCTGCTGCACCGTGTGTGGCTTGCTGACTTGCAGGAAAGGGCCTTTCACCGTACACTGCGTATACAGAAGAGTTTTCCTCTTCCCAACCGCTCGACACAAGGAGGAACTGTCATGGAGAAGTGGATTTGCACTGTGTGTGGATACGTCTACGACCCTGCTATCGGTGACAGCACGCAGGAAATCAACCCCGGCGTCAAGTTTGAGGATCTCCCCGAGAGCTGGGTCTGCCCAAACTGCGGTGCCGCCAAGGACCTTTTTGAGAAAGCCTGACGGCCAACGGTCACAATGAAGTACCTTATTGCAGGAGGCTGGACTGCCGGCACAACCGCGGCACAGCACCTGCGAAAGCTTGAGCCATCGTCGGAGATCACGGTCGTCGACGCCGAGCCTGTTGCATATTATCCTCGCCCTGACTTGATCGAGTACCTGGCCGGCCGCAAGTCCAAAGACCAGCTTATTGTGCACGGGCCAAGTTGGTATGGCGAAAACAGGATAACTCTCATCAGTGGACGCCGCATCATACACGTGCACGCCATAGAGCATGAAGCGACGCTCGACGACGGTACTGTGCTTCCCTACGACAGGCTGTTGCTGGCGAACGGAGCATCACCCTTTGTGCCGCCCCTGCCCGGCGCAGACCAGATCGATGTCTTCACCCTCAGAACACTCGATGATGCAGATGCTTTGCTGGGGCGCATCGTTCCAGGTGCCACCGTGGTCGTCGTGGGCGGAGGCCTGCTGGGCCTTGAAGCAGCGAGGGCTTTGGCAGAGCGAGGAATGAGAGCATCCGTCATCGAGTTCGCCGGCCGGCTGTTGCCCAACCAGCTCGACGAACGCTCAGCGGAAATGCTCGTGGAACACCTCCAAGGGTTAGGCGTCACACCTCTGCTCGGCGCCGAGTCTCAGCAGATTGTTTCGGGAGGACATGGCGCAGCAGGCGTCCTCCTCAAGGACGGTCGCCTCGCACAAGGAGAGTTCGTCCTGTTCTCAACCGGAGTCCGTCCCAACGTCAGCATCGCTCGGGAAGCAGATATCGCAATAGGACGAGGCGTTCAGGTGGATGATTCGATGCAAACGTCTGCACCTGACGTCTATGCCGCCGGCGACGTCGTCGAGCACCGCGGACGTGTCTACGGCATTATCCCTCCCTGCCTGGAACAAGCCAGGGTTGCAGCTCAGAACATGGTTTCACCCGGCACGGCTACGTACGAGGGAAGTATTATGTCGAGTTCGCTCAAGACTTGCGGAATCGACGTTCTAAGCATGGGCAACATCAATCCGACCCAGGAGCAGCATGTCCAAGTGATCCAGGCGCAAGGGCGACAGACCTATCGCAAGGTTGTCCTCGAGAATGGCATCATCGTCGGCGTTATCCTCTACGGAACAACGAACGGAGTGCGCCAGCTACAACAGGCACTAAGATCGCACGCGGATCTTATGGCGTTTCAGGACCGACTGACTGATCTTGACTGGGATTTCGCCGGCATCTAGCATTGGCCCACGACTGAGCAACCAATGACCTCACGCGCCCCGCACCACTGCGGGGCACTTCTCTATCTCCCTGAGTCCCAATCGCCCGAGAAGGTCGCCTCGAGAGTCGAGATAACCATGCTGTCGTCCGTCACGACTCCAACTTCACGGTTCTCATCGAGTGAGCCGGCGCTGAGATTATGCGACCCGACATACGCCAGGTGCGTGTCCACCACGATGTACTTCGCGTGAAGATAGGGAGTATCAAGGTACCGGACGGTAACACCTGTCCCTTCCATCTCCGATCTTGTCACAGCATTGACGGCAATGCTCTCCGGTGTTGCAACCAGAACACGCACTGTGACACCCCGCCCGGCGAGATCCCGCAAGAGCTTGCACGTCTCCTGGTCATCGAGTACCTCGCTTGCAATGTCCACGCTGTGGCACGACCCTCTCAGCATACCAAGAAGACGTTGCCGAGCGTTCACGGGGCTGACGACAAGCGACCCAGCCGCACAGGGATTTCGCCGTCGATCTGCCCAGAAAATGCGCTCAAGATCTGCCACCACGCTCTGGCTGCAAGTCCTGACAAGGATTTCGCGGTTCTTGTCGAAGGCGCTCTTACTGAGATTAGCCGTCATGATCCAGGCAACGATATCGTCGATGACCACATACTTGGCGTGAGTAAACGAGTAGACCCTGTTGCCCCAGTTGGCGTCGATGCCGGCGCTTCTCAGTTCGTTGCGAACTGTTTGGTTCATGGAGAACCCCCCGAACGGCGCCTCCTCCATGAGGACTCGCACATCGCATCCGTGCAGCCTGGCAGACTGCAACGCCTGGACAATCGCAGGGTCGGAGATCAGATAACACTCCACCAGAACCGACTTCTGTGCGTTCAGAATGTCATCTACGACAAGACTCCGCGCCTGTTCACTGGGTGTCACGACACAAAGGGCCTGAGCCCCCAGGGGTACGACCGGAATAGCGGACGCGGGCGCAGCGCCTCGCAAGCCCATCCAGCCGAGCCCCAATGCGGCCGCCAGCAGCGCTGCGATAAGTACAGTAAACCACTGAATCCTTTTTCCTGGCATCCTTAGATGATATCAGGCCGGCAGCGCCTGGCAAGTGAGGCGTTTGTTTACCATGTCAGAAAAACGTTGCGCAGCAGCGAGAAATGGCTACAATTGGAAGCGAAGCAATTCCACTCTCAACCCTGCACGAACAGCTCTTCCTGGAGGAAACCGAAGTGACTAGCGAGCGAACACTCCTGATGGTGAAACCAGACGGCGTAGGCCGCAGTCTCATCGGTTTGATCATAGCGCGCGTCGAGCAAAAGGGCCTTGTGATCTCGAACATGCGGATGTTTCGCATGGACGATGCATTCGCGCGGACCTTCTATGCTGAACACGATGGCCGTGACTACTTTCCCGCCCTGCTTTCGTTCATGACATCCGGCCCCGTCGTTGCCCTTCAAGTCGAGTCGCCCAACGCAATAGCGCTTGTTCGAACAACGATCGGGGCAACCCGACCCGAAGACCGACTGCCCGGGACGATTCGAGGAGACTTCTCAACTCAATTGACCGAAAATGTAGTACATGCGTCCGCATCCTCAAGTGATGCAGAACGAGAGTTGGCGCTTGTCTTTGGGGACTCTCATGCAACTCTCGGCACTGGACGCGAATAGATGCCTAGAATCAAAAATCAACCAGAGAGGGGTACGGAAACCATGAGGGAGACGGCTACAGAACTAGAATCCCTACTACGCGACATCTCATACTGGATCAAGAAGAAGGGGCGCGATGCACTGTCGAGCGTGAAAATCACGCTGCCCCAGTTTCAGGTACTCCAGCTTGTCTACTTTGGTGAGGCCGTCAACGTCAAAGACCTCTCACACCTTACGGGCCTCGCTGCGTCCACGGTCTCAGAGATGGTCGATCGCCTCGTCGAACTCGCCTATGTCACTAAGACACAGAACGTACTGGATAAGAGGCAGGTCGTCCTGAAGTGCACGAAGCAGGGAGCCTCGATCATTCGGAAAGTCATCCGACAGCGTATCCAGAGTGTACAGGAGGTTACAAAGACTATGCAACCTGGGGCAGCCGACTGCCTTGTGGCCATGCTGACCGAGTTCGTAGAGTTGTGCAAGTAATACTGCCTCCACCATCCCCCGGATCTGGTTGAACCTTCTCAAACAGACAAAGGCAAACCCCCGACCTTAGAGCCGGGGGTTTGCGATACTGTGGACCAACAGTCGCTGAGCGACGTTCTCGGAGACTGAGCGAGCAGCTGCCTCAAACGACTGAACCATACCTGATGGTCTGGAGAGCCGCAGGAACTTGCTTCCAGTCTACGATTGGCAGCCTTCCTCTCTGAAGTCAGTCCGAACCTAGTCCCTGGTGCGCTGAATCAAGGCAGCAAGTTTTCGCAGGTCGCTCTGGATGACCTGCACATACTGAGGATTCCTTAGAGCAGCCGCTGGGTGATACGTTGGCATGAAACGCTGTTCATCCTTGACCAGAATCGTGCCGCGCACCTGCCCGATGGAGTATTGCTCTCCAAAGAAGAAGCGCAGCGCCGTATTGCCAAGGAGGCAGATGACCTCCGGCTCCACGATGGCCAACTGCGCATACAGATAGAGTGAGCAGGCAGCCACCTCAGAAGGCTCCGGCAGTCGGTTGTTCGGGGGCCTGCACTTCACGATATTGCATATGTAGCAGTCTCTGCGGCTCAGTCCCTCGGCTATCAGCATCCTGTCCAGCAAACGTCCCGCCTGACCGACGAATGGGACCCCCGACAAGTCCTCCTCACGCCCCGGACCTTCACCCACAAAACAGATATGGGCATGGGCTGATCCGACGCCCGGGACAGCCTTCGTCCGGGTGGCCCCTAGCTTGCAGTTCTGACAGGACACGACCTCCTCGGCAATTGAAGCCAGGAGAGTCTCTTTCAAGTCAGCTCCCTGAGGACCCAAAGCCACCGGCCCCCCTCTCGGTCGGCGCCATTTCGTCGACGGCCACAAGGCAAACATTCGGAACCTCCATGAACACTAACTGCGCGATGCGATCTCCCGGGAACACCGAAAAGGGGGCATCGCCAAAGTTTGCCAGTACAACCTTCACTTCGCCACGGTAGTCGCTGTCGATGGTGCCTGGCGAATTGAGGACAAACACGCCGCTTCTGGCTGCCAGGCCGGAACGACTGCGAACCTGCCCTTCGAGGCCAGGAGGCAACTCAAGTGCCAACCCCGTCCGCACGAGTGCAACGGCGCCAGGCAGGATAATCAGCTCCCCGTCTTCTGCACTTGCAAGATCATAGCCTGACGACCCTGACGTTGCGCGTGTCAGCTGTCCTGCGCGTGAAACCAGCCTGCGAACACCTACACGCAAGTCAGTGCTTTTCGGGTCCATGAACAATCGACACTGCCAGCTGGGAGGTGTCAAAAACGTCATCGATAACGCCCAATGCTTCGCCGAGCGTGATCGAGTTGACCTGTTCCGTGACGTCCGCGACCGTCCGTATCCGGTCTTTCATGTAGAGCTCGGAAGCGTTTCGATGCATGCGACGGAAGAAGGATTCCAGCGAAAGCAGAAATCCGCCGAGAACAGTCTCCTTGGCATGCTGAAGCTCAACCATGCTGATCTTGTCCTGCCGCATGTTCTCGATCTCCTCGCGGATGACCTGCTGGACACGCGAAGCGTTCTCGGGGGAGCTTTCGGCCGAGACGCCCAGCAATCCAGTATTGCTGAAACTCACGGGAAAAGAACCAATGCTGTAGACAAGAGCTTCCTTCTCGCGAGCCCTCTGGAACAGGCGACTCGACATGTTGCCCCCGAAGATACTGGAGACGAGATTCAGAATGGACCCCTGCTTCGAATACTGAGCGAAGCCGGGGAGCGCCATCGCCATATATACCTGTTCCGTGGGGCGCTCTGTCTCTCTGCAGACAGCAGCCCGGACAGGGATTCCCCACTCGGCCCTGCCTGGTCCCTTCGCAAGCCGCCCAAAGGAATCTTCGAGGAAACGTGCCGATGCGTCGACATCGATGTCTCCCGCAAGCGAAAGAACGATGTCGGGGGCAACAAAATGCCTATGGAAATAGTCGACAAAGTCGCTCCGCCTGAACGAACGCACTGACTCTACGGTTCCCAGCGGATTCGACGCAACAGGGTCGCTTCCGTAGACCCCCTTCAGAAGCTCATCCGTGACGACGTCATCGGGACTGTCCTCAAATGAGTAGATCTCCTGTTCGATGACTCTGCGCTCAAGCTCGATGGCACCAAGGTCGAACAAAGGATACAGGAGTATGTCGGACAGCACATCGAGAGCGACAGACGTGTGGATTGCCGGGACACGCATATAGAACATCGTGTACTGGGTATCGGTGAATGCGTTCAGTTTACCGCCCACATTCTCGATAGCTGACGAAATCTCGAGTGAGCTTCGATGCTCTGTGCCTTTGAACAGGATATGCTCCATGAAGTGACTCAACCCACGCGTATGTTCATCCTCAAACCGGGAGCCACTAGCAATAAGGGCCCCGACCGCTGCGGTCGGGTGCCCTTTGTCAACGTCAAAAACGACGCGAATGCCATTGCTGAGTGTTATGACTTCCGGTTTGCGCTCTCCGCTATTGATCACCATGGTGGTGGTCATCGTCAGACTCATGGGAAGCCTTGTCGGCATTCCCAGCAGCCAGGCCCTTACGGGTCAGAGAAATCTTGCCATCGTCCTTGAGAGGCAGAGTCTTTACGAGAATCTGTTCGCCGACCTTGAGCACAGAATGGATGTCCTTGACATAAGAGTCCGATATCTGTGAGACATGCAGCAGGCCAGACTTGCCGGGTGCGATTTCGACGAAAGCGCCAAAGTCGCGCAACTCGGTGACCTTGCCCATGTAGACCTTGCCCACAACGATATCCTCGGTAATCGCGTTGATCGCATCCATAGCAATCTGACCCTTGGCTCCGTCTGGTGCAGTCACAAACACTGAGCCATCGTCCTCGATATCGATGTCACACCCGGTGTCGGCAATGATCTTCTTGATGACCTTGCCACCGGGGCCGATGAGAGCGCCGATCTTGTCTCCGGGAATGTGCATCGTGAAGATGCGTGGAGCCAGCGGATTGACTTCGCTCCGAGGGGCAGGAAGAACCGACAGCATCTTGTCCAGAATGAAGAGACGCGCAGTGCGGGCATGATCCAGGGCCGCGGACAGCAGGTCGCTGTCGACGCTGTGAATCTTGATGTCCATCTGCAATGCCGTGATGCCCTTCGCAGTGCCCGCGACCTTGAAGTCCATGTCGCCATTGGCGTCCTCGGCTCCCTGGATATCGGTCAGGATGACACTCTTGTCGCCCTCTTTCATCAGACCCATCGCGATACCGGCAACCGGCGCCGTGATCGGCACTCCAGCATCCATAAGGGCCAATGTACTGCCACAAATGGAAGCCTGTGACGTCGAACCGTTGGACTCAAGCACCTCAGAGACAACGCGAATCGAGTATGGGAACTCGCTCTCATCCGGAATGACGGGGAGCAGCGCCCTCTCTCCCAGAGCGCCGTGGCCAATCTCGCGACGTCCAGGTCCACGCATGGGACGGGTCTCGCCCACCGAGAAGGGAGGGAAGTTGTAGTAGTGCATGTAATGCTTGGTAACCTCTTCCTCGAGGCTCTCGACCAACTGACCCTCTTTCTTTCCTCCGAGGGTGACAATCGAAAGGACCTGCGTCTGACCTCGGGAAAACAATCCCGAGCCATGGCTCATTGGAAGAACACCAACATCGACCCCGATTGGCCGAATCTCTTCAGGAGCGCGACCATCGATACGTACGCCTTCAGTCACGACACGATGCCGGATGAAATGCTTGATCTCTGCGTCAAGAACCTCGCCGATGGCCAGCCCACTTTCAGGGTACTTCGCCAGCAGTTCGGTGGCGAGTTCGCCCTTGAACTCATCGAGGATCTTCTCCTTCTTCAGCTTCTCCTTGTCCTTGAGCACCAGAGGAAGGCGCTCCTCGATCATGGAACGAGCTTCGCTCTGGATAGCTGCATCAAACTCCAGCTCGGGGACAACAATCTTCTCCTTGCCAGCCTGAACGCGAAGTTCTTCCTCCATGCGGCACGTCTTTTTGATCGGTTCCTGTGCCAGTACCAAGGCCTCGACCATCTCTGCCTCACTAATCTCGCGAGCCCCGGATTCGACCATGAGAATGCCATTAGCCGTGCCAGACACGATAAGATCGAGCATACTCTCGTCTATCGCAGAAGAGGAAGGGTTGAAAACAAGTTCGCCATTGATCTTTCCGACCCTCACTGCGGCGACTGCGTCACCGAACGGGGCATTGCTGATAAGAAGCGCCGCCGATACCGCATTGATGGCCAACACGTCAGGTAAATTCTCTCCATCGGCAGACAGCACGTAGACAATGACCTGCACTTCCCGACGGAAGTGCTTGGGGAACAGAGGGCGGATCGACCGGTCGATGAGCCGCGAACGAAGAATCTCACGCTCGCTGGGACGTCCTTCTCTCTTGTAGAATCCACCCGGGATCTTCCCGGCTGCATACATTTTCTCAAAATAGTCAACGGTCAACGGGAAGAAATCAATCCCTTCCTTTGTGGTGTTGCTGACAGTGGCTGCGGCGAGCACGACAGTGCCCCCCATTGTAGCCAGAACAGCTCCACCGGCCTGTTTGGCCAGCCGTCCAGTTTCATACGTGACAGGCTTGCCTGCAATACTACCGCGAACGGTCTTTATCTCATCATTCTGCAACATTGGCTCCTACTTGCGGATTCCCAGCCGCTTGATCAATGAAGCGTAACGGTCCTCGTCGACGCGTCTCAGACTGCTGAGGAGTCTCCGGCGCTCTCCGACCAGCTTGTAGAGCCCACGCTTGGAACTGAAATCCTTCCGATGGCTCTGGAGATGCTCTGTAAGCGCAAGAATGCGCTTCGATAGCATCGCAACCTGAACTTCAAACGAGCCGGTATCGTCTTCACTGAGTTTGAACTCACCGATAATCTTTGACTTCTCTTCGGCTGTAAGCATGTTGTACCTCCAAGGTGTCCCATGACCCAGTCTCACGTCCAGCCGGAACGAGGGACCAAGTGCGGGAGAAATGTACTAGAATTGTACCAGAAACACGGAACAAGTAAAGGAAAACCGGTCAACAAAAGGCTTCACTTTGTCATTCCCTGGCGGCCGCCGACAGACCCAAGAATGACACGCGCCCTGAGTACATCGCGCGAAATCTGTTTCACGAGCGCGGCCGGCGAGGCAAAATGCACCTCCCCGCGAAGGCGGGCCGCAAACTGTACAGACACCAGATGGCCATATACTTGCCGGTCAAAGTCGAGCAGATGTACTTCGACGACTCGCCTCGATGCGGCAACGATCGTCGGACGAACGCCGATGTTGCAGACGCCATTCACAATCGCTCCATCTACCACAGCTCGCACCGCATACACACCATTGCCGGGGAGCAATTTCACCGGATCGGGGACCTCAACATTTGCTGTCGGGAAACCAAGGCGCCCTCCTATCTGGTTTCCGGTGACGATGACCCCCTCAATGGAGTAGGAACGCCCGAGGAGCCTTGCTGCGCGTTCCATGTCACCCTCCGCAATGGACGTGCGGATAATCGAGCTGGAGCACGGTTCCCCGTCGACCATCACTGGAGCAACGATGATGAGTCTGCGCCCCGCGTTGTCGAGGATTCGGGACATCATCTCCGCGTCGCCGGCGCGGCCCTTACCGAAATGGAAGTCCTGACCTACGACAACAACACATGCATTCAGGCGACTGATAAGGATCTCACTTACGAAGACCTCAGCAGGCAGTCCCTGGAAACGAGCTGAGAAATCCTCGAGGACAATGGAGTCGACCCCGGTCTTCTCAGCAAATTCAACACGCTCGCTGTTCGTCGTCAGGAGACCCTGGATACCCCGAGTCGTTAGTTTCGGGTTCCGTCGGAAGGTATAGATAACAGTGGCAAGAGATGCCTTGTGACCACAATCGACAAGTTCCCGGACAATCCGCTGGTGACCGACGTGAAAACCGTCGAAGGCCCCTACGGCGACAACAGAGGCGATCCCCGGAAACTCCGAAGACGACAGGTAGATGCTGCTCACTCGCTGAACACTTTCAGCGGCCATGCCCTCCCGGCTCTGCCCGCCGCCACACCGCCCAGTCGACCATCGGGACGCTTCACCATGGCGGTGGTTCCCTCCCTCATGTCGCAGTCCACGGCCAGCCCATGCCCAAATGCGCTCCACTGCACATCGTCAAGAAAAATCTGTGGCAGTGTCGCCAGAAGACCTACGTCTGTCTCGCCCCACGTGAGAAACGACAGGTCACCCGCCTGCACCCTGCGCCGCAGCGTTGCCAGTGACAGTGTGTCACTGACGCCAAACCCGTGAGCTCCCGTACGCAGGAGTCGCCCCATACATCCACCGCATCCCAGGATAGCTCCCACATCCCGGCAGAACCCACGCACATAGAAGCCCGGGGTCACCGTCATGCGAAATACGATACGACGAAGGTCAGCGTCCTGCCGCTCCTGAAGCACACTCAACCGCCGCACTGCTACTGGGACCGGAGCAAAATCGATGAGGCGGCCCTGGCCTCGCATTGCCTTGTATCCTCGTACGCCATCCTGCTGCTTGGCTGAAACGTGCGGGGGAACCTGCTCCGTCTGTCCTGTCACGCTTTCAATAGCTTTCTTCACGACTGCATCCTCGAGACCCGTGGCACCCCTGCGCTCGATGACTTCTCCCTCCATGTCGTCGGTGATCGTGGTGATCCCTAGAACGAGCTCGCCGACATACTCCTTTTCGCTCGGCGGAAGAAAGGAGATGAGCTTCGTTGCAGAGCCAACAGCAACAGGAAGCACTCCCATTGCCGGCACATCCAGCGTTCCCAGAAAGCCAGCCTTGTCCGCGCTCAGAATCCCCTTGACCACGCGCAGAGCGCCAGCACTGCTCAGGCCGCTGGGTTTGAACAGTGCAAAGAAGCCTTCGGGATGTGAGGTACTCACAGGCCGGACACCAAGTCGCGAGCATGGATGCCTGTTGTGCCCCAGATTGGATTCACCACAGCAGCCATGCGTCCGCTACGGTCCCTTCTGCACAACAGCATCAACCGAAGACGGCGTCACCATAGCAGAAACAACTCCCTGTGTCAGCCCGTCCACTGAGACTGCATAGCTACCATCGGTCAGTGGAGGCTGGCTGACGTCGACATATGCCGTGATCTGGGAAGACTTGAGAGCCATGACGACGGAATTCGTCCCGCTGATGAGGACCGATGCGGACGTTGTACCAAGGGACACCTGCCACCCCGATCCAGCTCCTCGAACCTCGATCGGCACGTCCGGGATGGCAAGAACGACAACCTGCTCGATAACGACATGACATGACACGGTCTTGCTTCCACCCAAAAGCGAGACTCCCGGCGGAAGGACCAAGTTGACTTGTTTCGTGAGAGATCCCGACTCACCTGAGACATCAACCGCAATCGTCGAAACCGCCTGAACCCGACTGAGCACCGCTGCCGTTCCTGTGACCATGACAATTGCCGGGGTGCATGAGCCGCTCGCCACGGCGTACCCACTCATCGGATGCCCGATGACAGTCGGAATGACCGGCACCGTCTTCACGGTTGCAGCATCAAGAATCGGCAGAATGGCAACTGCCGATCGAGGAGACAACAGCACGCCCTCAACGACATTACCCCTGGCATCATAGGCAACGACGTCCCCAGCAATCGTGAGATTGCCGCTTGTGGTCGCTCCCAGTTTGTCCAGTGCAACGACCAGCGCTGCATCCTTCACTTGGCTCACGAGCGAACCGGGCCCCGACACCTCGATGGACCCCGGCTCAATCCGCAGGGTCCCGAGGACCAGACTCAGGGGCAGGGTGCCGCTCACCTCTGCGTGGACAGGGACGGTGATCGTCTCAAGACGCTCGAGCTGGACATTGACTTCGTTGGGAGCAACGGTCTCTACTGTCACGCCAGTAAGCCCAACGACCTGAGCTTGAACCGATGTAATGAAGGATCCCTCGGTTCTTCCCCCCAAGTCGACGGTCGGCGTTACATAGCCACCCGTGATGTTCCACAGCGTATTCATGGGACCACGCAGTGTCACGGTGACCGTGGGGAGCGTCCCTGCCAGGACGTAGCCCTGAGGTACGTTCACAGCCATCAACTGGGCCTCGACGGATTTCGTCGTGTCAGGACCCCGGATACCAACGACGTAGACCCAGAGCAGAACGGCCAGGAGCACAGAGATGATCTTGGAGTTAAACAACATAGCGCCGATATTACGCTTGGCCATCTCCACCTCCCTGTTGTTCGTTGGGCTTCCGTTTACGGAAGAATCCGGTCAAGTTGAACCTGTGCTCGCTGGCTATGGGCTTTGTCATGACCAGCAGCATTCCTCTGAGCTCAAGTGGGCTCAGATAGCGTGTCAATTTGCCGTGTACTGCAAGAGAAATGACCCCTGTCTGCTCGGATACGACGACAACAATGGAGTCAGTCTCTTCCGTAATGCCGATGGCAGCACGGTGCCTTGTTCCAAGTCCTCGTTCCAGGTCTGCGCTTGCAGTCAACGGAAACAGGCACCTCGCGGCAAGGACACGATTGCTTGCTATGATGACGCCACCATCATGAAGCGCGCTGTTGGGGTAGAAAAGCGTGGACAGTGTTTCGGCTCTCACCAGAGCGTCAAGCCGGACTCCGGTCTCGACATAGTCTTCGAGACCCGTTTGTCTCTGCAGGCAGATGAGCGCGCCGATCCGGTTCATCGACAGGTACTTGACACTCTTCACAATCTCGTCAACGGACTCTTCCCAATCGTGGACGTCCGTAAACTGGGTGTGCGTGTCAGATGACACCAGCTTGCTGCTGCCAAGTCGACCGAGCATCCGCCGCAGTTCTGGCTGGAAAACCATGACAAGTAGCAGCGGAAGGAACGACGTCGAGAAACTGCGCAACCAGCTGAATACGCTGTTGAGAGCCAGCAGCCCAACCTTGAGACTGAGCCACTCGACTCCGAACACGAGCAGATAATAGATCACGAGACCCTGAGCCAACTGCAGTGCACGCGTGTTCGAGATGAGCCTCAGGACGGCGTAGAAGAGCAGGGATGTCAGAGCGACGTCCATGACGATAGAAATGCCTCGTCCTAGCGTAAGATTCACGAACAGGTCAGCAAAAAACCTCTGCAGGAAAACCATATCACCTCTCAGCAATAGCGATCATGCGTTTGGACTCAGGTCCAAACCGTGATCCATCATAGTCACCGCACCAGCGTTCGGGCCGCAGTCCCGCTGCCTCAAACAGCGCTGCCAGCTCAGCCACAGTATACATACGCAGCACGCGACGGTACTCGCAACGCTCTCCCCCGCTCAGGACAACGCGTCTCGTGGAGACAGTGCCATCCACCGCATCGAATCGACGCTTCTCACAGACAAGCCCCTGCTCATTTTCATGCCATTCTTCGGGTACGAAGTGCTTCACGATGTAGTCACGGTTCTCGACGTCTACGACTACATGCCCGCCCCGCCTCGTGTGCTCCGAGACTCTCTGAAGTATCTGCAGGTCACCGATCTCACCATAGTAGCCGAATGAGCTCCAGAGAGAGATGGACAGATCTGCTCTCACGTGAAGCTTCATGACACGACTGTCCATTGCATAGAACTCCGCTTTCAAGCCCAGCTGCGCAGTACGCTCGCGACACGCAGCGATGTAGTCTGCATTCATGTCCACGCCCGTTACCCTGAACCCAAGTCTCGCAAGCTCGATGCTATGTCGCCCAACACCACATCCAACATCGAGAACAGCGGCTCCAGGGAGTACTGCGCACAGCCTCAGGAGCTGCTGCACCTGGTACCTTGTTCTGGCCGGTTCTACCGTGTCCAGAAAGAGGCGCCTGTATGTATCGTCAAAGTACTCCTGTGTCCAGTCTGTGATCATCATGTGCCATAAATACTAAGACATCAGGGCCAAAATGCAACACGAAAGCAGCTCTTGGACTTGTCTTCACTCAGCTCTTCCTTGACAGTGGCGCCCATACCCATAGCATGTTGGCATGAGAACTTGGCGATGCATCATGTCCGGCATCGGCACTCCATACGAGAACATGGCCACAGACGAGGCACTGTTTGACACTGCCTGCAGGTCGGGCGTTCCAGTTCTCCGTTTCTATGGGTGGACACCTGCCACCGCATCGCTTGGCTTCGCTCAGCGAGCTTCAGAGGCTCTGGACTTCACCGAAATGGACAGGAGACATGTTGCGTGGGTCCGACGCCCTACGGGAGGCAGAGTGGTGCTCCACGACATGGAAGTCACCTACTCGGTGTCGATACCACAGTCGGATCCTCTCTATGCTCTGGGGCTGGAGGCGTCATATGAGTGGATATGCGGGCCGATTGTCGCGGCTCTCCTGGCTGTTGGAGTATCAGCCACACTTGCTCCACATGGCTCCACCGGCTTTGTGTCCGCATCGTGCTTCACCGCACCGGGGACCACCGACATCGTTGCTTGTCAAAGGAAGCTTGTCGGCTCGGCACAGATGCGAACGCGGGACGGGTTCCTCCAGCACGGCTCAGTCGTCCTGAAGAATGACCTGGAAAAGCTCTTTGCCGTAGTCCGGACGTCTCAGCCAAACGTGCACGATGCCGCGCGGCGGGCCGCTCGTCTTATGACCAGCGTCAGCGACGAGGCTCACCGAGCCGTCTCATTCCGCGAAATGGCAGATACACTCGTTGCAGCCTTCTCGGCTGCCAAAGGCGTCCATCTCCTTGCCGATTCTCTTACTCAGCGAGAGGTACTCAACGCCGCCGGCATTGTCGCTCGGAAATACGGCAGAGAAGACTGGAACGCTTTAAGATGAGAGGAATCATGGTATAGTTTTATGATTATTATCTGAGTCGTCTGTCCACAGAGGCAGACTCGACCGAGGAGTGACAGGATGGGAAAAGAAAGCAGGATCAGACAGGAACGCAAGGCGGGACTCGTCGAGAAGCCGGGGGCGTATCACAAGGATCGGTTTCCCGTTGTCATGCGAGTCATTGCCCTCGTACTCATCGTAGCGCTCGCCACATGGGGCTCCTTCTTTGCAATCAAGAGCGCTACCGGAACGATAGCATATCAGGTCGGCGCCGGGAAAATCCTCCAGTCCGATATCACGGCGCGCGTCCAGAATTATATAGATATGTATAAGCAGTACGGAATGGATCTGACGACTGCAGAGAATGCCAGCACGCTCAAGTCCGTTCGCAAAGACGCTATAGACAGCTCGATCGAGCAGGAGCTGTTCATCCAATATGCCAAATCCAAGAACATGACGATCGACCAGGCCAAGCTGAAGACTGCTCTCGACACAGAAGTTGAGAATGCCGTCGCGCAGTCACAGCAGCAGTTTGGAACGGACACTCAGGGATTCAATGACGCAGTCATAGCCCAATATGGCTCGATGGACAAGTTCAAAGCCACCCTGCGCACTCAGATTCAGCCATTTGTCGAACGGCAGCAACTTGCTGACGCGGTGACTGCCGAGATCAATGCCGGCGTCACCGTCTCGGACGCGGATATCAAGACCTACTTCGGCTCTCAGGGACGTGTTAACGCCGATCATCTTCTCATCACGATAGACGCTGACAATGACTCTTCTTCGACAATTGCTGCGAAAAAGAAGGTCGCTCAAGCCATCTATGACGAGGTCGTGAAACAAAAGGCTGAAAATGCCACATTCGATTTCGCCAAGTACGCACAGGAGAAGGCGGCCGAGCTCAACAAGAAGACCGCAGGATATGCTACCTACGAGACACTGGGCTTCTTCACCAAAGGGCAGATGGTCAAAGAATTCGAGACTGCCGCCTTTGCCGCCAAGACGGGCGACATCGTCGGACCCATCCAGACCGAGTTTGGCTTCCATATCATTCACAAGATCGGACAAGAACCTGTCAGCACAATCTACGATACGGCGGAGACGGTGAAAGCCGCACACATCGTCCTGGGCTTCGGTACCGGAGACCAGACAGCTGGAGCAAAGGCTGCCGAGACCCTTGCAAACAAGGTGTATGCAGAGCTCCAGAAGGGCTTGTCGTTCAAGACGGCGATCACGAAGTACTCCACGGATGCCGACGCCAAGACGGGAGGAATCCTGGACTATTTCTCGAGCGTGGGCGATGAGACCCGCTTCAACGCCCTCAACGGTCTGAAAACCGGCCAGTACTCAAAACCCTTCGTCGATGGTTCTTCCTATGAGATCATCCAGCTTCTGGGCCGAAAACCACTCGTGAAGGCAAACCTGAGTGACAAGGCTACGCATGATAAGGTCAAGACCGCACTGGAAGACGAGCGCAAGGCGGATGCAAAAACTGCACTGGTGACCAAACTCAAGGTACAATTCCCCGTCCGCGAGGGTCAGTGGTCGCGTATCACCCGATGGTATAGCCATGGTATCGGCAAGGTGCTCGGAACAATCGGGCAGTGGATCGTTAAAGCTACCGGCAAGGGAACAACGACGACTCCCGCAGCAACGCCAAGCACTCCATCAGCGCAATAGTCATGCTTGCGAAAGACGGCATCGATTCGTCCAGAAAGCCCACAGTCCAGGCGCGCCCTCGGACGCGCCTGACGGCCTTCATCATTGTGGCATCGCTTCTTCTGGTCGCCCTTGTGGTAGCAATCGTTGCCGTCCCGGTAGCAGGTTCACGCAACGTCGCCTTTTATGTCAATGGCAAACCAGTTACTGAGGAACATGTCTCGGCAATGATTGTGGACCTGCCATTCGACGAGACCAGTGACCACTACAACGCACGAGTGGATCTCGGAGACCCCTCAGACCCAAAGACGCAGTATCTTGCTGCGGGGTTGAAGACAGAAGCCATTCAACGACTCATTGTCATGCACGCTCAGTCCGACGAAGCTCTACGACTGGGAATCGTCGTGAGTCCATCGGCCATCGACACTGCCGTCGAGGCCTACGTGAACAACCACGCCTCACCTGACGACACGACCGAGACCGCAAGACTGCGGTCCCCGGATATGCGCTCGTACATCCAGCTCTGGGCCACGTCCAAAGCCTATGAAGAGAGCCTGACGAAGGATGCCACAGTGTCGTCAGCTAAAGTGCACGAGTACTTCGCTACATGGGGCTGGAACTATACGGACACGGCGGGACACCAGCTCACCTTCGAGCAGGCAAGCGCAAGGCTTGCAAAAGATGCTCTGGCGAACAAGAAGTTCCAGCTGATCCTTGAAAATCGGGCACAGCTTCTCAAGAAGGAGAACAGTCTTGTGAGTGGTGATACACGCTACAAGCAGTTCATGAGGTGGTGGGACATCATGTTTGACATCCAGGTCCCGGATTCACTTGAGATACTGAAGGTCGACACAGGCTCGTGACACGCCCACGAAGAGAGACTCCGGCTGGTTTGGCCGCCCCGGAGAACCCCAGGAACACTAGCCCGAAAACAAACCGTCCGCCTCGCAGCAGACGCTCCAGAGCGGACGCCCGCCAGAACAGTCCTCAGACTCTGCCCGCATTGACCAAGTACAACGAACTGCTTCAAGACATCCAGGATGAAACCAGCTACTTCCTTCCCGTGGATGCGCTCAGCGCAGGCACACAGAGATACCTCTATCATCTGGGAGACTTCTCGGCAGCAAACGCTGCGCAGATGCAGCGGTTTCTCGACGACAAACGTGAAGTGCTTGCAAAACTCGAACAAGGAAAGCTCAGCAACAGCGAGCACCGCTCAGCGCTCCTCCTTCGGCCCTACATGGACAGCTTGTCCCTCCTGATTGGGGCCGGGTATTTCGGGGACACTCTCTGGCAGCTACGCAACACCCGGCGGGGCCTCTACCAGTTGCTGTATATGACGGAGATCCCCACATACGTCCGTGGGAAGGCTCTCGTTCGCCGGCTCGAGGAACTGTCGACACCCCCGACCGCGCCTGCAGAACAAATCCAACTGCGTTCAGGTTCTCACCAAGAATTGGCTCTTGAGGAAATGCACATCATTGACCAATATCTCCTCTTCGCGGAAGACAGGACCAGCCGCTTCGATGACAAGCAGGTTATTGCAGAGCGCATCCTCAAGGCACGCCAGTACATGAATAGACTGGACCCACGGCTGGTTCACTCCACCAGTACGGGCGATTCCACCCGGGACCCAATACTCTCTGTCCTGCTGCCTTCACTCGAAGAGGTAAGCACGAAAGAAGCACAGGAGCATCTGGAACATGAGACAGAGGCGTTGAAGCGTCAATTGAGCGAGACCGCTGCCCAGCTTGATGCCTCCAGAAGCACCGACGAGGTTGTCAATGACGTTCTCCGGGCTTCTCTCGCGCGGCGCCTGGATCAAGCAACCATCGATGATTGGATGAACAAGGATTATCCCCGCCTCCACTCGTTTTTCCCTGGTTACAGACTCAAGTCCGTACCCGTGTTAGGAGACGAGTCCGCGACTCGCCCGGCCTATGATGATCCAGAGGCGGTTGCCCTGAAGGGTGCCTCGCTCGACCACCGACAGACCGTCTGTCCGATGGCGTCTTCCCGTCGCTGGCTTTCGCCCGAGATCGCTCTCATGATGACTTACTTCCCTGGTAAGGCCTACATCCAGACCGCAATCAGCAGCTGGGACCCATGTCTGGCATTTCACATTCAGCGAGAGGTATTCATCACGGCACTTTCGCTGTTCGAACTGCAGAACATCGCCAATCTCGACGGCATGCTGACGCCGCAGAATAGTCTGCTTACAACGCTCCAGCTCCTCATCGAGGACGCGGCAGCTGCTCTCGATATCGAGATCCTGCAAAACAGGCTGTCCCATCATGATGCCCGCTCATTCCTCCAGGAACGCGTCCCGTTGCCTCCTGATCTTGCATCGTCGTTCTCATCGATCGCCACATTCGACTTTGGAGTTTCTCTCGCCCGGTTCATGTTCCGCGCTCACTTCCGCGAAATGCGCAGAATCTCCCGGACCAGCAACAAGAAAGTCTCCTGGGCCTCGTTCTACCAGAATATCTTCGAGCAGGGTACGTTCGACCCGGCTCAGCTCAAGAATTCATGAGCGGTGAGTTTCAGCCCACGACGGCCGGCGGCGACCGTCCCCTGTTCCTTGCCATCGCCGGCAACATCGGCGTAGGAAAGTCTACCCTGACCCGTCATCTTGCCGACAAGTGGGGGCTCACTCTGCTCCCTGAGCCAGTCAAACAGAACCCTTTCCTCAAGCTCTACTACGATGATCCCAAGCGATGGGGAATACAGTCACAACTCTTCTTCCTCACGCAACGAGTGAGGCTCTTCAAGGAAGCCGGTGCCCTGGATCATACCAAGATCGTGGACCGCACCCTGTATGAAGACGCAGAGATATTCGCGCGTACAGCGCTCTCGCGCGTCGAATACCAGATCTACCTGCAACTGTACGAGTACCTGCTGGAGAACCTCCCGGTACCCGACCTCGTTGTCTATCTCCGTGCATCCACAAGAACACTCTCGCGACGCATACAGTCGCGGGGACGTTCGTTCGAGAAGTCCCTGCCCTCTTCTTACCTTCGGAAACTCAACGAACGCTATAATGGATGGGCAAGCTCGTTTTTGCGCGCCCCCCTGATTGCCATCGATACAGACGATCTTGATCTGTTCAGCCTCTTCGGTGAGTATGAGAGGGTCACCGATCGTATTGCTGAAGCGCTTCTGCAGAAAGGACTGACATGGCAGTACACGACTACGATACCCAGGCATTCCTGAGCATCTTCCCCGAACCTCTGCAGGAGGCACTCGAGGGGCTCGACCGATTCGACGAGCTCGTCGAGGTCGTGCTGGACCTCGGACGTGTCCCTGAAGCTCGGTTCGAATTCGACTTCGTTCCCCTTAGCGAGAGCACGGTCACGAAGGGGGACATCGACTTCATCGTCCAGAAAGTCGGAGAATTCGACCGTGACAACCGGGGCGGAATCGAACAGACGCTGCATCGCATTTCCGCCATCCGGAACAGATACAACGACGTGGTCGGGCTAACGTGCCGGGTTGGGCGCGCCCTATACGGCAAGATCGAGATCATTGAAGACCTCGTCAAGAAAGGCTCGAGCATCCTGATACTGGGCCGACCGGGCATAGGCAAGACAACGCTGCTGCGCGAGGCTTCCCGGTACATGAGCGATACGCTGAAAAAACGCGTCATCATTGTCGATACCAGCAACGAGATCGGTGGGGATGGTGACGTTCCCCATCGCGGCGTCGGGTCTTCTCGCCGTATGCAGGTACCGCCCAACAAAGAGCAGCACGACATCATGATTGAAGCCGTGGAGAACCACAATCCGGAAGTCATCGTCATAGATGAAATCGGCCGCATCGAAGAGGCGCAGGCATGCCGGACGATCGCTGAGCGCGGCGTCGAGCTCATTGGAACGGCGCATGGCAACGATCTGGGCAACCTTATCACCAATCCGACCCTCATCGACTTGCTCGGAGGTATCCAGACGGTTACGCTGGGTGATGAAGAAGCGCAGCGCCGTGGGACACGGAAGAGCGTTCTCGAACGCAAGTCTGCTCCCACGTTTGACGTCCTCGTAGAACTGCGTGAACGCGATGTCCTGGCCGTATACCGCAACCTGGCAGACGTCGTCGACAGAGTCCTGCGCGGCTTCGACGTGCAACCCGAGATACGCAGGAGGACGGCCGGCAAGGAGTTTATGATCGAATCTCCTCATCAGGGAGAGGCTCCCACTTCACAAACTGGCACCGAGCAGCTATGGACGCAGGATTCCAGCGTCAGACTCTACATCCAGGGAGTCAGCCAGAGCTACATCGAGCGAGCTTCTCACAGCCTGCATGCCGACGTACGGGTCGCGCGCACGATGGAGGATGCAGACATCGTGCTGCTCAGTGACACAGTCGCAGCCAAGAAACCATTTCTTGTAGAACGAGCCGAGGCACTCGGATTGCCGTTGTATACAACCAGCAAGAACAGTCTGGCTGCCATCAAGGACCTCCTCAGACGCATCCACTCGATGTCCGTGGACAAGGACCAGTATGCTTCCTGGATTCATCTCATGCGCGAAGCCGTCGTCTCCTCGGCCTCGCGTGAACTGCCATATTCCGGTGCCTTCGAGCGGCGGATGCAACACAGACTGGCAGAACGACTTGGGCTGTTCAGTGAGAGCGAAGGCATCGAGCCATTCCGGCGCGTTGTCGTGTACTCTCCGGCGACGAAGCCGACTCAAGGGCCACCAGGAGCAGTGTGATGCGACGCGCCTTCTTTCTTACCTTCGAGGGGATCGACGGATGCGGCAAGAGCACGCAAGCTGAACGGCTCAAGCGGGCGCTGACGGAGCGACTATTCCCTGTCACGCACACATTCGAGCCGGGAGGAACAATGCTCGGACGTAAGCTCCGAACGATCCTCGTGCATGATGAACTCAACCTGTCCCTGTTCTCTGAAGTGTTGCTGTTCGCGGCCGATCGCAGACAGGACATCGATGAGGTCATCAATCCCGCACTGGAACGCGGCGACATCGTCATTGGCGAAAGATTTGCAGATTCATCTATCGCCTATCAGGGGGTTGCGGGAAACGTCGGCAAAGAACGAGTCGAGCGACTCATGGATATCGTCACCTCGGGCCTGGTTCCTGACCTGACGCTGCTTCTGGATATCGATCCGCGCGTTTCCCTGGCTCGGAAGACCGACCTCGACCGGATCGAGCAACGAGGCCCATTCCTCGACGTGGTGCGCCGCGCCTTTCTGGACATGGCCATGAGACAGCCGGAACGATGGGTGATTATCGACGCGGCTCGTCCTGCGGATAACGTCTTCAGCGACGTGCTCAAGGCAGTGTTGAAACGACTGGAATAAAGGAGGTATGAACATGTCCGAACGGCATTCTCACGAACCTGACCGCATCGACGAACTTCTTGGAAGCCTCCACGAGTCACGCACGGCACAAGCTCCTGCTGGAGCCAGTGTGCTCCCACCAGCCCCGCAGCGCCCTCGCAGAAGCAGGATCTGGATCGTGTTCGTACTGGTCGCCGCAGTTGCGGCCGCTGTGGTCTTCCTGCTTCTCCAGGGAAGGGCGGCCAGCCTAAACATCCGATCATTTCCATCAGGAGCGACCGTGTTCCTCGACGAACAGCAGGTCGGGACGACGCCGCTGGTGCTGCCCCACGTGACCCCGGGGACCCATGCGATACAAATCCGCGTATCGGGATGGGACGTCTGGAACGGTACCACGACGGCAGTAAGGGGATCCACAACGCAGGTCATTGCAAACATGACACACGCTGCCTACTCCCTGGTCGTCACGTCTACCCCGCGCGGTGCAAGAGTGGCACTCGATGGAGCAACCAAAGGCGTCACGCCTTTGACGCTGATAGATCTCAAGCCGCGCAACTATGCACTGGTCGTTTCCCTCAAGGGCTACGCCGCAATCTCGCGCACTGTCGACCTCTCCGATGCGACGCAGAGCACGCAGGACTTCTCTCTCGTGCAGGCTTTTGGCAAACTGAGCGTCGTGTCAGACCCTACCGGAGCTCAAGTCATCATAGACGGCAAGTCACATGGGGTGACACCCTTGAAGATCGACTCCCTCCCTGTGGGCGACTACGCTCTGACACTCAAGCTGGATGGGGGCACGGACATCACTGATACGCTCTCGGTGAAAGAAGGCATCGTTCTGACAAAGCGGTACAAGTTCGACCTTACGCTTGGCGGGCTTGCTGTCTCCACTGACCCTGCCGGAGCGTCCATAACAATCGACGGCCAGGCCACGAGTCATATCACGCCCTTCACGTTCAGCACGCTGAAGGAGGGTACGCATGTGGTTGAGCTGGAACTGCCAGGGTACCTCCCATGGTCAGACGAGGTATCAATGCCGAAAGGACAGACGACTCGTCTCTCCATCGCCCTCACGAAGCTGTATTAACGACAGGTTGACGGGGAACATCTCAGCGTATATACTACTGAAGCCGTACAGGATGGGGAGCCAGCGGTGCCCTGTTGCCCGGAATCCGCTTACCGGGGTCCATACTGGGCATGCGGGGCGCACGTTTCCGAAACAGTCCCTGTTGAAGGCGTTGAAGGCTGCAAACCATGCAGTGGGAAGCTCTGAACTCTGCCAGGTCCGGAAGGAAGCAACAGTAGTGAGTAGAACATGTGCCGTGGCCCGATGCAACTGGAGCCGGAGACAGTCGACCACGCCGGGGGTCTGCGCAACAAGTGCTCAGCGTACGGCCTTTTCTTCTTCCTACCTTGGATGGAGAGCAGTCACAACGCAGAGAACGGCTATGCCCTCACCCCTGCCGATCCAGCCTATCGCATCGTTACCCGTCACCTTGACGTCGACATCAGTCGACCTAAGTCCAAGGAGGCGCGCGAGCCTCCTCTGCATGGGAACTTGGTAATCCCGCAATCTCGGCCTCTCAGCGACAATAGTGATGTCCGCCGAAACAATCCTCAGTCTGCGAATCTTTCTATCCGCCATAACGCGTCCCAGAAGCACGGCGCTCTCAATTCCAACGAACTGCCCGTCTGATGATGGAAACATACCGCCGATGTCTCCCGCCCCAGCGCACCCGAGGACAGCGTCCATGACCGCATGCAGGACGGCGTCGGCGTCTGATGTCCCGTCAAGCCCCAGTTCCGAGGCGATCCTGATACCGCCGAGGATCAACGGTCGCCCGGAAACGAACCGATGGACGTCGTAACCGAACCCGACCACGGTCCTGGCCCTTGCGCTGAATGCCGCCTCGGCAATCTCAGCATCCTCTGGCACCGTCACCTTCATGTTCTGGGCATCGCCTTCAACAGTCGCGACCTGCCCACCAGTTGACTCGATGAGCGTCGCCTCGTCGTCAAAAGATGCACTATCCACACAGTTGAAATACGCAGACCGGAGCGTCGCCACTCGGCAGAACTGAGGTGTCTGTACGGCAACGACCCCTCTCCTGTCCAGTATTTCTGTCCTGCCTGCCGACGTTCGCCGCAATGAGTCGGCCACCGGAATCACTGGTATAACGATGTCTCCCATATCCCTGGCCGCGAGCAGTCTCTTGAGAAGTGCTCTGCAGACCAGGGGACGAGCCCCGTCATGGACCAGAACCCAGTCCTGGCCGGAAGCACCATTGTCTGCAAGCGTCTTGAGGCCGTTGAGGACGCTTTCGGCTCGCGTTGGGCCTCCGCTCGCCAGAAAAACGTGCACGCGGCGCGGAAGGGCTGCCTGAGTGACGCATTTCTCCATCTTCGCACGGTCCTGCAGTCTGCAGACCAGAACCAGCCGGTGCACGGGCACCTGGCACACTGCTTCCAGAGTAGTGCAGATGAGCGGTTTCCCTGCGAAAGGAGCGAGAAGCTTGTCCCCTCCAAACCGCGTACTGCTTCCTGCCGCCACAACAATGGCACAAAGACTCGGCCGATGAGCCCTGACAGCCTTCACTGTGACTCGCCTCCGGCATCGGAGAGTCGCGGAAAACTGGCGGCAATCGCCTCACTCACATAGCGTTTTCGATGAATCGTCAGACCATGGAGATCCGAAAGGTCGTCGCGAGCCTTATCACTCACGATGAACTCCCTGAACCCCATGCGTGCCCCCAGCTCGATGCGCCGGTGCAGGTTGAACACGGGACGCAGGTCTCCTGCAAGACCGACCTCCGCGATCGGCATGACCCCGTCACGCATTGCTACGTTGCGTATCGCACTGTACAGCGACAGGCCGACGCCGAGATCAATACCTCGATCTTCAACCGAAAAATCACCTGAGATATTGACGTACACGTCTCTGCCTCCGGCGCTCGTGCCCGCTCTACGTTCGATTATCGCCAGCGCGATCATGAGCCTGTCATAGTCCAGTCCGGTCGCAATGCGGCGCGGGGACGGCAGGTAGCTGGTAGCAGCCAGAGACTGCACCTCCACGAGTACCGCAAAACTCCCCTGGGCTGCAGGGACCACCACGGACCCTGGCTGAAGGTTGTGTACGTCGGTCACAAACGCGCTCGACGGATCGGAAATCGGTATGAGCCCTGTCGAGGTCATCTCGAAGAATCCGGTCTCCCCACTCTTGCCGTAGCGGTTCTTCCCCGACCTCAGCAGTCGGTAAGCACCAAATCGGTCTCCCTCCATGTAGAGGACGGCGTCGACCAGATGCTCGACGTACTTGGGACCCGCAATCGTCCCGTCCTTGGTCACGTGCCCGATGATCAGCGCTGCCACTCCAGACTTCTTGGAGAACCCGGCGATGGCAGCAGCAGTGATCTTCAGTTGAGCCGGCGTACCGGATCCGAAGAAATCCTCCTCCGTCGAGAACGACTGCAGCGAGTCCATAACAAGCGCCACCGGCCTGGCTCGATCAGCCATGGCCAGCGCATCAGCAAGCGAATTGGTGGTAGCAAGGAGAAGGTTCTTCGGGTCCAGCCCCAGTCGCCGAACGCGCCCGAGGATTTGAGACCGAGACTCCTCACCGCTCACGTACAGTACCTTTCCGTGTTGTCCCAGAGCAGTTGCCGCCTGCAGGACAAGTGTCGACTTTCCGATGCCGGGTTCCCCTCCCACAAGGACGGCAGAACCAACCACCAGGCCACCTCCCAATACTTCGTCCCACGGTCCGATGTCAGTCATCATGCGCTGCTCAGGCTGGACATTCTCCACTGCGACGTCCAGATCCGCCTCAGCGGGCAGTATCCCGGAAATCGGCACTCTCGAGGCCGGCCGCGCCGTGACCTCGATTTCGGGAACATCCTCAACAAAGGAGCCCCAAGCCCCGCACTCGGGGCATTTTCCGAGTTTCGAGACACTGATATGTCCACACTCGCTGCACCTATACTGAACTTGGGGCTTCGCCATCATGCCCTCCTATGTCGAGACAAGAACGTCAGTCCTGTGACTCCCTTCGCTTCAGCTGAGGGAACAGAATAACCTCACGGATAGACTCCACGCCGAGCAGAAGCATGACCAGCCTGTCGATACCAATGCCCAGTCCACCCGCAGGCGGCATGCCGTACTGCAGAGCACGCACGTAGTCGAAATCCATGGATTGGCTTTCGTCATCGCCCCTGGCTTTCGCGGCAGCCTGCTGCGTAAATCTTTCTTCCTGGTCCATGGGGTCGTTGAGTTCGGTGAAGGCATTGGCAAGCTCCATCCCGCCGGCAAAAAGCTCGAAGCGCTGGACTCTCTGCGGTTGTTCAGCCATGCGCTTGGCAAGTGGAGAGATTTCCACGGGATAGTCACGCACGAACGTCGGGTCGATGAAGTTGGGCTTGACCATCTTGTCGAACACCTCGTTGACGATGTTGGCATATTCGAACGACTTGTCCATGTGAATGCCGAATTCTGCAATCTTGCGACGCGCCAGCCCATCATCGCGTAGCTCTTCCAGACCGACGCCCGCGTACTTCTGCATGGCCTCGTCGAACGTCGTCCGTGCAAATGGCCGGGTGAAGTTGATCAACCGCTTGCCCATATGCACGTGCGACATGCCCGTGACCTTCTCGACCAGGTCAAGGATGAGGTTCTCGGTCAGGCTCATCATGCCATCAAGGTCTGAATAGGCTTCGTACAGTTCCATCATCGTGAACTCCGGATTGTGAACCGTGTCGATGCCCTCGTTCCTGAAACTCCGGTTGATCTCGAAGACTTTCTCGAAACCGCCGACCAGAAGCCTCTTCAGGTACAATTCGGGAGCAATGCGCAGGAAAAGATCCTGATCAAGTGCATTGTGATGCGTCACAAACGGACGCGCAGTTGCACCACCTGCGATTGGTTGAAGCATTGGAGTCTCGACCTCAAGATACCCTCGCTCCGTCAGATATGTCCGGATATGCGAAACCATACAAGACCTCTTCTCAAAAGCGTCTCGAACCTCGGGGTTGACCATGAGGTCGACGTAGCGCTGGCGATAACGGATTTCCACATCCGTGAGGCCATGAAACTTCTCGGGCAACGTACGGATCGCCTTCGACAGAACCCACAGTCTTGCGACGGCGATGGTCTTCTCTCCGGTCTTCGTTACGAACAGTGTTCCCTCGACCCCAATGATGTCACCAGAATCGACATACTTCTTGAACCAGTCATAGGCAGGCTCTTTGAGGTCGTCAGAGCGCACATACAGCTGGATCCGCCCGGACATGTCCGCCAACACGAGGAAACACGCCTTTCCATGGCCACGAACGGCCATGACGCGCCCTCTGGCACGAACCGTCCTCTCTCCCAGCTCATCAAAGTGCTCCACGATGTAGGCTGTCGCAAGTGCATCCCCAAAACTGTGCCCGAACGGGTCGATCCCCTGTTCGCGAAGTTCCCCAATCTTGTCCCTGCGGCTTTGCTCAACCTCGTTGAGTTCCAGCACGACTATACCTTCGCTATGGAGAGAATCTTGTATGAGACGCGACCCTTCGGGATACGCACAGCGACGGTCTCCTTCTCGCGCTTCCCCACGAGGGCCTTGCCCACCGGACTATCAATGGAAATGCGACCTTCCATTGGATCGGCTTCAAGATTGCCGACGATGGTGAACCAGCGAGTCTTGGCAGTCTCGATGTCGAGTACCTGGACCTTGCAGCCCATGTGAACTTCGCCTGTACCCGTATCGCCTGGTTCGACGACCACGGAGTGCTCGAGCTGACGCTCGACGTCCATGATGGTTCCCTCGATGAACGCCTGCTCCTTCTTGGCCTCTTCGTACTCGGCATTCTCCGAGAGATCACCGAACCCTTTGGCGTCCTTGATGCGCTCTGCGATGCAAAGGCGCTCCTTGGTCTTCAGCCTGTCGAGCTCCTCAAGCATCTTCTTGTGCTGAGAGGGGCTGATGTACAGCTTCTCTTCGTCATCTTCACGCACATTGGTGATTTCAATCTCTTCGTCGAAATGCTCTTCTTCGTCATGCATCATGGCGAACCTCCTCGCTGGCACCCGTGCACAGTGCACGGTACTCATTCAGCAGCTTCTTCAGCTGGTCTACTTCCTTCACCTGGTTGATACGCCCTCGATACGTCGTCGCCTCAGGGAAGCCCCTGAAGTAGAAAGCAAGGTGCTTGCGCATCTCTTTGACTCCAATGACCTCACCCTTGAGAGCGACCTCGCGGTCGACATGTTCCTGCATAACCCTGAACTGCTCGTCAACTCCGGGCTCCCGAGGACTCCTGTCATTGAGAACATCGTTTATCTGCTCGAAGACCCACGGATTCCCGAGAGCCGCCCGTCCTACCATCACGTAGTCAGCTCTAGTGTAGTCGAGAAATTTCTTCGCGTCCTCCGCCTTTTTGACGCCTCCGTTCGCGATGATTGGTATGGTCGCCTTCGCCTTTGTTGCAGCGATGACATCCCAGTCCTTCGAGCCCGAGCGGCCCTGCACGGCGGTACTGCCATGAATCGCAAGGGCTGCCACGCCGTTCTTCTCGCAAATGCTCAGGATTTCCTCGGCAACGTTGTCGTCGAGCAGGAATCCCTTGCGTATTTTCACGGTCACCGGCAGCCGCGTCGCCCGCACAACGGCGGACGTAATTGCATCGATAAGGGGGAGATCCCTCAGCAGCGCCGATCCGGCACCGGTTTTCACGATTTTTGGCTCGGGACATCCCATGTTGATGTCGATGGCATCAACCCCTGCCTTCGCCAGAACCTCTGCCGCTTGTGCCATTGCATCAGGTCGAGCTCCAAACATCTGGAAGTCGACTGGGTGCTCAACAGGATCGAACACCAGCATCCCGAATGTCTTGGTGTTACTGAACTTGATGCCGAGGGATGAAACCATCTCTGTGTAGACCATCGCCGCGCCATAGTGCCTGCACAGAATGCGAAAGGGCGAATCGCCATACCCCGCAAGGGGCGCCAGGAAGGCTCGCCCATCGAGCTTCAGGGGCCCTATGTTCACTCGGTCCCACCTCTGTTCAGTTCAAAGAGGATTCGCAAGCCATCGAGCGTGAGATTCGGGTCGTGCACGCACTTGGTCTGCAAACCAGGAACCACCACACCCGACAGCCCGCCCGTCAGGATCACTCTGGCATCCGGGCAACCCGTGTCCTGGCGGATACGCTGGACCATGCCGTCGACCATAAAGACCACACCCCAGACGACGCCAACCTGCATCTGCGTGATCGTGTCGATTCCGAGGCTCGTTGCAGGGCGCTCAAGCTCAATACGGGGCAACTTGGCCGTCTTGGTGAACAGGGATTCGCTCGAGTTGAGAAGGCCGGGTGCTATGGACCCCCCAAGATACCGTCCATCGGCGCTCACAAAGTTGAACGTCGTGGCAGTCCCGAGGTCGATGATGATACAAGGCCCCCCGTATTTCATATACCCGCCGACACAATCGGCAATACGGTCGGCCCCCATCTCTGATGGAGACTCGACCTCCCATGTGATATTCGTGTTGAGTGCTGTCGAGACCACGAGGGGTCGGAGATGAAACATGCGATCAACGAGGCGGCGCATGATTGGCGTAAGCGGCGGGACAACAGAAGCCAGAATGACAGACTCTACATCCCCCAGCTGAACATCGGAAAACTGAAACAGACTGCGGATGAACACACTGTATTCATCGGCAGTCTTACCCCGGTCGGTCGTCAGGCGCCAACTATCGCGCAGGACAGTACCGTCGAAGAGGCCACAGACTATGTTGGTGTTCCCGACATCAATGGCAAGAAGCATGGTGGCACACCTTCAAAACCAGAATGGCGGAGAGACCGGGATTTGGACCCGGGAGGCGGTATTAGCCACCCACTCGCTTAGCAGGCGAGTGCCTTCAGCCACTCGGCCATCTCTCCGTGCTTTGGAAACTGACAAACCCGCACTATTGCACGGGCTCTTGCTGATTATACTGGTTTCCCGGACATTATCAAGGGGCAGAGCCTTCGCAGACGTCAGAACAGCACATCTTCCCCGCCGCCGGAGACACTATCATGACCCTTCAGATATCGCCGGCCAAGGTCCGTTATGACGCGTCCCTGCGACGTCCGCGCGATGAAGTTCAACTGCACCAGATACGGCTCGATGACGACGGACACCGTATCGGGGTCTTCACTGATCGCAGAAGCCAAGCTGTCGAGCCCCACAGGGCCGCCTCTGAACTTTTCATCGATAGCCCCAAGGAGCCGCCGATCGATGTCCAGCAGGCCATACTTGTCGATGTTGAGTCGTGAGAAAGCCTCGTCGACCAGCTTGACATCGACTACGAGCCCCCCCGCATATGCCAAGTAGTCTCTGATGCGTTTCAGGTTCCGAAGTGCTATTCGAGGAATGCCGCGTGAGCGACCAGCAATGCGTCTGGCAGCAGCCGGCTCGACAGCCGTCTCAAGCCGGCAGGCTGCATTGGCAATAATCTGAGCCAGTTCCTCCTCATTGTATGGATCCATGCGCATGACGATGCCGAACCTCTCGCGAAGAGGGGCGGACAACATGCCAAACCGGGTGGTCGCTCCTATGAGAGTGAACGGCTTGAGGCGTATCGTAAGTGTCTTGGCGCTTGGCCCCTTCCCGAGAATAATGGGCAGTTGAAAATCCTCCATTGCAGCATAGAGACCCTCTTCCACCGCGGGAGGCAGACGATGAATCTCGTCGATGAACAGCACATCCCGCTCCCCAAGCGATGCCAGAATGCTGGCAAGATCACCTGCCCGTGTGAGTGCCGGTCCGCTCGTGTACTTGAACCGTACACCAAGTTCCACGGCAATGATTTGTGCGAGTGTTGTCTTGCCCAGACCAGGAGGGCCGTAGAGCAGGCAGTGGTCCAAAGGCTCTTTGCGGCTGAGTGCGGCCTTGATGAAAATGGACAGGTTGCGCCGCAGCTGCTCCTGTCCTATGAAATCCTCAAGACGTCGTGGCCGCAAAGTTGAACCCACCGCGTCACCCTCGGGCTTCCCCGACGACACTGGGGCTTGAGCAACAGTCGCTTTCCGACGTACACGCTTCTCCTCGCCGGCAGCCATACCCTATTTCCTCGAAAGATGCTGCAAGGCATCACTCACGAGTTCCTCGGCCGAACGGTCCTTTGTAGCGCCAAGCTCCCGGAGAGACCCACTGATTTCTCGTTGTGAGTATCCGAGAGACCGGAGCGCCATCTCCACCTCTGCCAGCACGGTGGGTTCCGCTCCTGTCATGCCCTCTACAGACAGAAGTTCAGCGTACTTGCGGTTGACGATCGGACGCAACTCGATGAGGATGCGCTCGGCATTTTTCTTCCCTATGCCGGGCGCCGAAGTGAGTAACCCAACATTCTGTTCCCGCACTGCTTCGATGAGGCGAGATGCAGGTGCAGCACGCAGAAGGCTCAGAGCGGTCTTGGCCCCAACGCCTGGAACATGCTCGACCAGGTCGGCGAAAACTTCATAGTCCAGTGGTTCGACAAAACCGTAGAGCTCCTGCCGGTCTTCCTTGACAACATGGTATGTCCGCAGTTCGACCTCTTCCCCAACCTCGAACATAGCGGGGTCCACCACTCTTACCTCATAACCGATGTCGCCGACAAGAACGATGACGGCGGAATCCAATCTGCGATATATGGTCCCCCTAATCAAAGCAATCATCGGTCTCCTCCGCCAGAACTGCCTCGCGATAGGCCCCCGTGAACGTATGGCAGAGGGCGATAGCAATGGCGTCCGCTGTATCATCAGGCGTAATATGCTCCTCGACACCAAGAATCTGGCGCACAGCAATCTCGACGTTCTTCTTGCTCTCCATGCCATATGATGAGACGGCCTGCTTCACCTGCTGAGGGGTATACTCGAACGCAGGAACGTGACATGTGCCGATGGCAAGGACAATGACTCCGCGCGCCTCACTGACCCTCATGACCGTCCGGGCGTTTCGAAAGAAGAACAGGGACTCGAGCGCCACTGCGTCCGGCTTGTACCTGCGGACGAGTCGGCGGACGCCGTCGTAGATGTACTTGAGCCTGTCTGGATATGGCGTACCAGGATGGGTCTCCAGACACCCATAGTCAAGAAGGGCTACAGTGTCGCCGTCTGACGAGACGACACCGTAGCCGATGCGTGCCAATCCGGGGTCGATTCCCAGAGTAAGCATACAGTCTCTAGCTTTCCTGCTCCAGCTGCTTGATGACGTCGTCACTCATCTCATAGTTGGAGAAGTAGTCGCTGACGTCATCGTGCTCGTCCAGCGCTTCCTCCAGCCGCGCGATTTTTCGCGCATCGTCAATGGCGACGGCAACAAGGGTCTTGGGGATCATGACCAGAGACGCCGACTTCACGACAATCCCGGCAGCCTCGAGAGCCTGGCGCACCTTATAGACATCCTCAGGTCCGGTGATGACGGTCGTGGTCTCATCATCCTGCTTGAGGTCCTCTGCGCCGCTGTCGACTGCAATCATGAACAGATCGTCGTATGCCTTGTCAGCCGGATCGATTTCCAGCGAACCCTTGCGCTCGAAACCCCAGCTGACAGACCCGTTCTCGCCCAGCGCACCACCGTGCTGAGAGAGGATCCTTCTGATTTCCGAAGTAGTGCGGTTCTTGTTGTCAGTCGAGGCCTGGATGATGAATGCAGTGCCATTGGGGCCGTAACCTTCGTATGAGGTCTCCTCGTAGCTGACACCCTCCATCTCTCCGGTTCCACGCATGATTGCCTTCTTGACATTGTCATTGGGCATACCTGCTGACTTGGCCTTTTCTACAGCCGCCCTCAACCGCGTGTTCGTTTCGGTGCTCCCTCCTCCTGCCTTCGCCGCGATAATGATCTCACGAGTGATCTTGGTGAAAGCACGACCACGCTTGGCGTCTTCTACGCCCTTCTTGGCCTGAATATTGTGCCACTTGGAATGCCCAGACATCTAGACCTCCTGATTTGAGCTCTGTTCTGCCAATCGCAGAAAATGTTCATGTACCCTCGTATCGCTTCCAAGCTCCGGATGGAACGAAGAAGCAAGGAGCCTTCCCTGCTGCACATAGACCGGCCCCTGTGCTACCCTTGCCAGTACCTCTACAGAAGGTCCTGTCCGGACGATCACCGGCGCCCGAATGAACAGCGCATGCAATGGTGTACCCAGCCCCTGGACTTCCAGATCTTCCTCGCTCGACTCTTTCTGACGTCCAAACGCATTCCGCTGAACAGTCACATCCAGAAGTCCCAGATGAGGCTGTGCCTGACTTCCCTCAATATCCAGGGCCAAAACGATCATTCCTGCGCACGTGCCATAGATCGCCAGTCTGCCTGCGTTGAAACGGTCGACGATAGCTCGATCCACTCCGTACTTGACCATGAGCTTCCCCATGGTCGTACTCTCGCCTCCCGGGATGATCAGCCCATCCACCAAGTCGACTTCGTCGGGGAGACGGACGAGACAGACCTCCGCCCCGAGGAACCGCACCATGTTAGCGTGTTCTCGAAAGTCGCCCTGAAGAGCGAGGACGCCGATGACCACGTCTAGCTATCCCTCACCTGCATCTTATCCAGCTCGACGAGCGTGCGTGCGTCTATGCCCGACATACCTTCCTTCAAGCCCTTGCTTACCTCGAAGAGCACCTTAGGATCTTCCCAGTAAGTCGTTGCCGCCACGATGGCTTTTGCTCTCGGAAGCGGATCCGAACTCTTAAAAATGCCAGAACCCACAAAAACACCATCGGCCCCAAGCGTCATCATGAGCGCCGCGTCGGCCGGGGTAGCAATGCCCCCCGCTGCAAAGTTGACCACGGGAAGACGTCCCAGCGTACGCACTTCGCGCAGTAGCTCAACATTGACCCCAAGGTCCTTCGCCTCGACCACGAGTTCATCCTCAAGCATCGATTGCACCTTGCGAACCTCGTTCATGACCGCTCGCATGTGGGTGACCGCCTCAGAGACGTCTCCGGTGCCCGGCTCGCCCTTCGTCCTGATCATCGCAGCTCCCTCGCTGACACGCCGCAGCGCCTCGCCCAGATTGCGCGCTCCGCATACGAAGGGAATCTTGAACTGCCACTTGTCGATATGATAGGTAACATCAGCGGGAGTCAGCACTTCGCTCTCGTCAATGAAGTCGACGCCCATATACTCCAGTATCCGTGCTTCGGAGATGTGTCCGATTCGCACCTTGGCCATGACGGGAATCGAGACGGCGTCCATGATCTGCTCGACAAGTCCCGGGTCAGCCGACCTTGCGACGCCGCCTTCCCTGCGAATATCAGCCGGAATCCGTTCGAGTGCCATCACTGACACTGCACCGGCTTCTTCGGCAATCTTCGCCTGGTCGACCGTCGTGACGTCCATGATGACGCCACCCTTGAACATCTCTGCCAAACCCCGCTTTACCTTGGTCGTTCCGATTTCAGCCATGTCGTTGTCACCTCTTTAACCTTTAAAGTTTACTGTCATTTGGTGATTTGGCAACGTATTCGGCCGCACACCTTCCGGCCAGAAATCCGGTCGAGAAAGCTGCCTGCAGATTATAGCCACCGGTGACAGCCTGCAGGTCCAGGAGCTCGCCGGCAATGAACAATCCGGGAACGAGTCTCGATCCCATGGATCGTGGGTCGACCTCTCGTAGAGGCACTCCCCCCTGCGTGATGATCGCAGAGGCGAGAGGGTCGGCCCCTGTGCATCTCAGCTCCACTCCCTTGACTGATCGGGCGACTGCTGCAAGGGTTTTCTTGGGTAATGGTGTGCTGCCCTTCCCTTCAATGCCCCACACATACATCAGCTCAAGCGCCATCCGCCTCGGAAGGAACCTCGAGACATTCACCAGGATCTCATCGGCATTCCCACAAGCCTCGATGTCGTGAAGCTCTTGGGCCAGTGTCTTCTCGGGCCGCAGGTCCATGCACAGCACGACAGCGTGGCTCTCGGCCAGAGCCGGTGTGACGGCCAGGCTCAGCGACAGCACGGCCGGACCCCCAATCCCTCGGTCCGTTATCATGACTTCTCCCTGCCTTCGAGCCAACAACTTAGGGCCAACCCATGCCTCCACAGCAACGCCTTCGAGCGAGATCCCCACAAGTTCTCTCAGCCACTTCTCGGGACAGTGCAGGGAAACCAGGCCAGGCAGCAGACGACCGGGATGATGGCCCACATGCTCAAGAAGCTCATAGCCGTCTCCTGTCGACCCGGTACCAGGATAAGATTTTCCACCTGTGGCCACGACCACGGCCCGGCAGCGCAAGGGCCCACGGGACTCCAGGCCGATCGTCCAGTCGCCGGACTCAGAATCGATACTTCGGACCCGAGCCGAGTAGAGGGTATCAACGCCGTCTCGCACGAGAAGCAGCCCAAGAGCCTGGACGACGTCCTGCGCCTTGTCCGTCACAGGGAACACTCGGCCACCCCGCTCCGTCTTAAGTTGCAGGCCGACTTCGGCAAAAAGGGCGACAAGGTCATCCGAGAAAAAGGACTCGAAAGCCGGGTAGAGGAATCGGCCGGAAGGGCCGAAGGCCTGGACAAACTCGTCCAGTGAACGCGCATTAGTCACGTTTGCCCTGCCCTTGCCTGTGATGGCCAGCTTCCTGCCAAGCACCCGATTCCGTTCCAGGATGAGGACTGAGCCATCGTGGCCAGAGGCTGTGAGGTACCTTGCAGCAGACAATGCCGCCAGCATTCCGGCAGCACCACCACCTATGACGCAGATCTCAGCTCTTGTTCCCATCGGCAACTAGATTATAACAGATTTGTGCGCGTCACTACTGCCACGTTGCCCAGCAATCCTCACTGTTCTTCTTGCCAACCGGGGGAAATGGAATACAATCATCGCTGTGCGCCCGTAGCTCAACTGGATAGAGTGACGGTCTACGGAACCGTAGGTTACAGGTTCGATTCCTGTCGGGCGCACCAGTCCTGACATGGCTCTCACTGATGTTGATTGCATGCTCCTTGCGCTTGACGAGGCCAGGCGTGCCCTTGATGAAGGAGAGATCCCTGTGGGATGTGTTGTTACAAGGGCTGGTGAGTTGCTTGCTTCCACACACAACATGCGAGAGAGCGCCAAGGACCCAACGGCACATGCCGAGATGCTCGCGTTGCGCTCTAGTGCCGAGCGTCTGGAAGATTGGCGCTTGGACGGATGCGTCCTGTACGTTACTCTTGAGCCGTGTCCAATGTGCGCTGGCGCAATAGCTCTTGCGAGGGTACAGCGGGTGGTGTTCTCAGCGTACGATTTCGACAATGGAGCAGTCGGCAGCAATGGCAACATGCTTACGCAGCCTATTTTTGGATATGCTCCAGAGGTGGTTTCTGGTTTGTTGCGCGCTGATGCCGAAGCTGTCCTGCAGCAGTTCTTTGCACGTATCAGGTCCAAACGGAGAGGTGGCTGAGCGGTTGAAAGCGCCTGCCTCGAAAGCAGGTGACGGGGTTCCCTCGTTCGTGGGTTCAAATCCCACCCTCTCCGCCAGCATTACACGGATGCTGGCATTATCGTCATCTTGCACATTTCTTGATGTTGTCGAGCGGCCATGAACCCAGGATATGCTCCCAGATACAGCATTGGTTTCACTTCGCTTCTCGATGAAGTGTCCAGCGTACCCCTCAGCGTCACGGGACTTGTTCCTCCCGGCCTCGTCGGCACCATGTACAGAATCGGCCCCGGCAGGTTCGAGATTGGGGGTCACACTGTTGGACATTGGCTGGATGGCTTTGCCCTCCTCTCATCAGTAACCTTTGGATCACACGGCGTCACCTGCAGCAACCGCTTTCTTGCAAGTTCCTGGTATCGTCGGGCTCTGACGGAAGACGCCCTGCCGGCTGGTGGTTTCGACTTCCCGTCCGTCCACCGGCGCAGTCATTTCTCCGACGACAACGCCAACATGAACATCACGCATTGGAGAAACGAGCTCGAGGCTCTCGGCGATACGCCACAGAGCATCTTGATCGATCCCACGACGCTGGCGACAGTACGCACAAAGCGATGGGCGCACCTGCACAGATGCTGTGCCTCTTCGCCACACCCCGTCTTCGACCGGCTCACTGGAGAGCGCTTCGACCTGTCGCTCTGCAATGGGGATCCCGCCGCATACGTCATTACAGTCACCAATCCTGAAGGAAGAACGCGACGCCTCTGTGCTATCCCGTCGTCGCGCCTTGGATACATGCACTCCTTCAGTGTAACGCCACGATGGGTCGTTCTCGTCGAAGGGCCCTTCACGGCATATCCGCGCTCCCTGAGCTCATCCAGACGTCCGTACCTGCGAAATTACGTCTGGGATGCGGGGCGAGGGAGTAGAGTCCTGGTCGTCGACCGGAGGACAGGTGCACTGAAGACGACACTTTCCACGCGCCCGCTGTTCGCACTCCACCACATCAATGCCTGGGACGACGGAGATCAGATCATCGTCGATCTTGCCGCATATGCGGATCCGAGTATCCTCGACTCTCTGACTTTCGACCATGGAGAGGTTCCTGCAGGCGACTTTCCCGCTCCACTGGCGACCCGCCTCGTCATCGACCTGGAGCACAAGCGAGTCCTTTGCTCGCCACTGAGGTGCCCGCCGGGAGAGTTCTACGTGGTAGACGCCAGGTTTTCGATGCGGCCGCACACCATCCTGTTCGCGGCGGGGCCAACGAGAACAGGCGAGCCGATCGACCGGCTGTGCCGTTCCGACGTGACGACCGGTCGATTCATCGAGTGGTCCTTCGACAACTGTCTCCCCGGCGCTCCAATTCTTGTTCCCGCTGCTGCGGACAGCCGAGAAGGAGAAGGCTGGCTACTGACTATCGTGCTCAATGTTCTGGCAAAACGTTCATTTGTCCTGATTCTGGATGCTGCGACAATGACCGAACAAGCCCGCGCATGGCTTCCGTACGCGCTACCGTTCGGACTGCATGCACTCTTCGTGCCGGAGGAGGCAACAACATGACTTCATCGAAACACGTACGCACGTCGTCGTGCGAGGCCCCCGCCGGGCGTCGCTACGAACGTCAACTATGGATGAAACAGGTCGGCCCTCAGGGACAGGAGAAGCTGGCAAAAGCGTCTGTTCTGGTCGTGGGAGCCGGAGGACTTGGCTCTCCGATCCTGCTGTGCCTGGCTGCCGCTGGAGTGGGTACGATAGGAGTGGTCGACGGAGACTCCGTGAGCCTGTCCAACCTGAACCGGCAGGTGCTCTACTCCACGGGAGACATCGGTCAACCCAAGGCTCTTGTCGCAAAGGAACGGTTGGTGGCACTGAACCCGGAAATACGTATCGAGGCCTATCCCAGTCGACTGGATCCGGACAACGCCTATGCTCTCTTTAGCGCCTACGACATGGTCGTCGACGGCACAGACAACTACAGCACGCGATATCTCGTTTCGGATGCTGCTGTCCTTTTTGGCAAGCCGCTGTTCGTCGGTGCGGTAAGCAACCTCCACGGAATGGCATTCACGGTCATCCCGCGAACAACAGCCTGCTTCCGCTGCCTGTACCCCAAGTCTCCTACTGCTGCCATGGCACGCGAGGAGAGAGCTCGCGGCATTCTCGGCACCACTCCCGGCATCATCGGTTCCATCGTTGCACAGAACGTGCTCAAGTACATTGTGGGGTGCGGAGACTGGCTAGCCGGCAAGCTGCTGCTCATGGATGGAGAGGACAATCGCTTCGAGCTCGTGCCACTTGAACGCGACCCTCAGTGCCGAGTGTGTGGTGACCAACCAACCATAACCGAGTTGTTCTCGATGAAAATAGATCCCCGGCAGAGTTCCTGCTGAAGACAGGAGACTCTACCGGGAAAGTGAACGTGTTGCTACTGCCGGAACGCCCTTACTGTTCCAGTCGGCACGCTACTTTCGAACCTTCAAGCTCCAGGGCCTCGACACTGTCCTCGACCGGGCCAGTGACCACCGTCACCTCGTTTGCGAGGACTTCCTGGGCCACGTCCTGCGCCGCAGCGGTAAGTGCGGCCGTCACTGCAGCATCGGTACACGTCAAAGCAAGTCGTACACGATCCGTCACCTGATAGCCTTTGTCCTTGCGCTGTCCCTGAACAAAGTGCTCGACCTCGCGCACATACCACTCAGCTCGCAACTCCGGCGTGACGGTAGCATCGACCGCCACGACAATGTTTGCCCCCGACGCTGCGAACAGTCCACCTTTCCCTGAGACCGCGCTGATGACGTCATCCTTCGTCAGCAGGAATGCCGTTCCGTCCAGATCCAGTGAAGCTTGGCCAGTGCTCTCAAGCTCGGCATAGACTCTCTCTGGATCTGTGGCCAGTGCCTTCTGGATGGCGGGGATCGATGTTCCGGCCCTCCTACCGAGTACAGGCAGGTTAGGCCGAAGCGTGAACTCGGCAATGTCCGCAGCGTGAGTCGCTTCGGCAATAGACTTGACGTTCAGCTCATCGCGGATGATGTCGGCATGGGAAACCAGCACTTCATGAGCCTGCGCGTCATGGGTGTAAACAGTCACTGCACTCAACGGCTGCCTAGTCTTGACGCCCGCCTGCTTCCTTGCTGACCTTCCCAGCGACACGACATCCATGACCTCCTGCATCGCGACCGTAAGCTGTGGGTCAAACATAGACTTGTCAAACTCGGGCAGGTCGAGGAAGTGCACAGAAAGCGGGGCCTCGACATTACCCGACCGGACGAGGTTCTGGTAGATCTCCTCCGACATGAAGGGCGTGAACGGCGTCAGCAGTCTGGCAAGGTCGACCAGGACCCTGTAGAGCGTCTCGTACGCCGACAGCTTGTCAGTATCGTTTTCGCTTCTCCAGAAACGCCGCCTGCTCAGGCGCACGTACCAGTTGCTCAGCTCCTCGACGAAAGCCTGAATGAGCTTCGTCGCCGGATTGATATCATAGGTCTCCATATCTGCACGCACATCCCGGACGAGCACCTGGAACCGGCTCAAAAGCCACCGGTCCAGTTCTGGCCGCTGGTCGAATGGCAGCTGGGCAACCTTCGGATCGAAGTGGTCGATATTGGCGTACAGCACAAAGAAACTGTAGACGTTGCGAAGTGGTATGATGAAGTTCTTGAGGGCGTCGGCCACTACGTTCGGCCCGAACCGTCTCGGGTACCAGGGTGGAGTGCTCGTATACAGGGACCATCGGAACGCATCTGCCCCCTGCTTATCGAGAATACTCCAAGGGTCGATGTCATTGCCGACATGCTTGCTCATCTTGTGGCCCTTCTCGTCGAGCACCAGTTCGAGCACCATGCAACGCTTGAACGCGGGCCTGTCGTTGAGGGCCGTGGAGATAGCGTGCAGGGTGTAGAACCACCCACGCGTCTGATCGATTCCTTCAGAAATGAAGTCGGCTGGATACATCTTTGCGAACTCGTCCTGGTTCTCGAATGGATAGTGCCACTGTGCATACGGCATCGAACCAGAGTCGAACCAGACGTCGATGACTTCTGGAACACGGTGCATAGTGCTACCGCATACCGGACACCGCAGTTCGATCTTGTCCACATAAGGACGATGTAACTCGACCTCGGGATCCGGGTTGACAGCCATCTCGTTGAGTTCAGCGATGGAACCTACCGCATGCTGGTGTCCACAGGAATCGCAGACCCAGATGGGCAATGGAGTTCCCCAGTAGCGTTCGCGGGACAGCGCCCAGTCCTTGATGTTCTCCAGCCAGTTGCCAAATCGCCCGTCCTTGATGTGGTCGGGGTACCAGGTAATCTCCTGATTGTTCGCAACCATCCGGTCCTTGAACTCCGTCGTGCGGACGAACCACGAGTCCTTGGCGTAGTAGAGAAGAGGTGTATCGCATCGCCAGCAGAAGGGATAGTCGTGTTCGATCCTCTCTGTCTTGAACAGTTTCCCGTCAGCTTTGAGCTGACGCCGGATATTGGGGTCGCTTCCCTTGGCATCCTTGCCAGCCCACAGGGTCACTTCAGACGTGAATTTGCCGGCAGGATCTACAAGCTGCACGAACGGAAGTCCTTCTTTCAGTCCAACGCTGAGGTCGTCTTCGCCAAACGCAGGTGCCAGATGAACGATGCCTGTGCCGTCTGTCGTCGTCACGTAGTCTGCGGTGACAATGCGCCACCCACGCACCTCTTCCCAGGGTTCGACACTGGCATAGTCATAGAGGCGCTCATATCGAACCCCCGCAAGCTCGCTTCCGAGATACGTGCGCACAAGTGCCACGTGTTCAGCGTCATGACCAAACACGGCCGCCAGCCGCGCAGAGGCCAGCAGATACCGTTCACCTTCCAGTTCGACGACTGAGTACTCTAGGCCCGGGTTGACCGCAAGCGCGACGTTGCTCGGCAGAGTCCATGGCATCGTCGTCCAGACCAGCGCCTTGACACCCTCCAGTCCATCCGACGTCAGGGAGAACTTGACGAAGACTGTCTCCTCGGTGACGTTCTTGTAGCCTTGCGCGACCTCGTGTATCGAGAGAGCCGTCCCACAGCGCGGACAATAGGGGACGACCTTGTGTCCCTGGTACAGCAACCCCTTGTCGTAGAAGGTCTTGAGGATATGCCACACCGATTCGATGTAGTCGTTGGTGTAGGTCGCATACGCATGTTCGGTATCCAGCCAGAAACCGATGCGGCTGGTCATCTTCTCCCACTCCGCCTTATAAGTGAAAACGCTGCTCTTGCACTCCCGCACGAATGCTTCGACGCCGTATTCCTCGATCTCCTGCTTGCCGCTGATGTGGAGTCGTTTCTCGACCTCGATCTCCACGGGCAGACCCTGGCAGTCCCAACCACCCTTGCGAGGAACATAGTAGCCTGTACCCGCCTTGTACCTCAGAACCGTGTCCTTGAAAACACGGGCCAGGCCATGATGCACGCCGGGTCTTCCGTTGGCGGTCGGCGGCCCTTCGAAAAACACGAAGCGCTCCTTGTCCTTGCTTAGTTCAAGCGACTTCTCGAAGACATGACCGGTTTCCCAGAATTGGATGGTGGCCACCTCCTGCTCGACAACCTTGTCGGCAGGCAATACGGGTTTAAACATGAGGCGTCTCCTCGTGTGAAGGTTTCACTGCGGAAATCAGCATATATACTACGTGGCCGGGTAGTGTTGTCAACCGGACTACAATCACTGGCCCCGTCTAGAACAAGCTTTCGAGGCACGCCTTCACGGGAGCGAAATTCACCTTTGCGACCGACCGAAGCACGTTCTTGCCCTTGTCTGACGCCAGGCGTCGCATGAATGCCTGCGCTTCCATCGAAGCCCCCTTTGGCAGCCGGACAACTCCACTGTTTCTTGCCGTACGCTCGAGACCGTCGAGAAATGCGGCCCTGGCAAGAACGGAAGCAGCAGCCACTTCGGGATACCGTTCTGCATGCGTTTCCACGACGAAGCGGAAGCTCTGCGGACTCTTCCAAAGGGCCATCGCTCGTCCACCGTACTTGTCCAGAATGACGGTGTGAGCCTTCGATGCAGTTGCCAATTCGAGCAGTAACCCAGCATAGACCTCATTGAGCAAGACGTTCACATTGTGCACACCCGCGTATCGTGCGTTGTACTCCTGGGGCATGAGGACGCGGATGCTCGATATACCGATACCGTCCAGTCTCGTCGCGACGGCATGCACTTCCGCATCTGTCATGAGCTTGCAGTCACGTGCCCCGGCACGCACGACCTCCCGTCGCTCTGACTCGTCGCGAGCGGCAAACGCGGCAACGACAAGCGGACCGAATAAGTCCCCCTTGCCAGATTCATCTCCCCCGACGATCGGGAATTCGAGACCCTTACTCGCCGGTTTGGCGTGAGCCAGAATTCCTTCCGCGAGCCGAACCTGCCTGTCGCAGTCCTGCCCCTGGAACAGAACTTTGCCGCTCCGATAGGCGGTGACGACCGAACCTTCACTCCTGGTGAGAAAGTACGTTCCCACAGGCAACTCCGGGTCCTCGATGCCACCACCCACGGTCAGAGCTGATCTGAGACGTTCCTGCTGCTCATGCGTCATCGTCTTCACTGTGTTCATGGATGGATTGTCTCCTCTTTCGACAGATGTGCAACACCGGTCAAACACAAGGGGGCCGGCGACTGCCGGCCCCCTTGACGAATCAGTCGATAATCTGTTATGGCTTGACGATAGTGATTCGACCCTCAACCGTCGGGTTGATCTCTGGATGTGCCGTGATATAGGCGACAAGACCGTCACGCATCCACTCGCTGGACTTGTAGACGACCTTTGACCCCACCAGCATTGCATACCCATCACCCCCGAGCGCTGTGTAATCTTGAACGCAGAGCTTGTACGTGGCGTCCATGTCCATGGACTTACCGTCCTTGGTGATACTGACGACACGTGAACCCACCGGCTTGGACGGATCGAACGTGAAGCTGAATCCGGACACCTGAGCAAACGCACCGGCTTGGGCGGGATAGGCACTGACAGAGTTCTCGAGGGCAGCCTTGAGCGTGGACCCCTTGATCTCGAGGACTTCCAGGAAGTTGTCGAACGGGAGCACGCTATAAACGCTGCCTACCGTGACGTCACCTGCAGGAACGCTGACGCGAATGCTGCCGCCGTCCTCGAACGCGATGTCCGCACCTGTGGAGATGCGCATCCAGTCGGTGACGTAGTTGCCGAGATTGGTTTCTTTCGTGCGCACGTCCGCGCGCTCGCCGTCAAGTGCTACGAGAGCCTTGCCGACGACGACACTCAGTTTACCCTTCAACTGGTTGTTATAGCCGTCGACGATAGCCTTGATGGCCGGGTCTTCAGGAACAGAGGTTACAGTTGGTACAAGTTCATACGAGACGTTCTGCCTGATGACCTTCCCCTGATATGTCGTGAAACCGATGACTTCCTTGCCGACGTACGCACCGGCAGTGCCGGTCTGAGTTATCATGGTCTTGCCAACCATGACCTCTGTCTTCAGGACAGTATGAGAGTGACCACCAATGATCAGGTTGATGCCAGGAGCTCCCGCGGCGATAGCAGGGTCCAGCGGAGCGCCGCCATTGTCATACCCGCAGTGGCTCAGAGCAACGATGTACTGTGCTCCCTGTCCTTTCAGGTCGACAATCTGGTTCTGCGCTGTCGTTATGGGATCCGCGACACCGACGCCGGTCAGGCTTGACGTCGCAACGATAATGGGAAGGTCGGACGTTATGACACCGAACAGCCCGATGTTGATCCCGGCCACATTCTTGATGACATTCGACTTCCACCCAAGGTTCACGCCCGTCACGTTGGCATTCACATAGTCGAATTTGGCCTCTGCAATCCGGTCCTTCAGGACCTGCTGGCCGTAGTCCCACTCGTGGTTGCCGAGTGTAGCCACGTTGTAGCCCATCGCGTTGTAAACCTCTATCACGTTCTTGCCCTGGAACAGGTTCGCTACTGTGGCGCCTTGAATGGCATCGCCCGCATCCACAAGCAAAACATGATCCTTCCCGAATGTGCTGCGCACGCTGTTGATGATGGTGGCCTCCCGGGCCGCCCCAGCGACGCTGTTCTTGTTGGCATCGATCGCTGGCACCAGGTTGCCATGGAAATCGTTGGTGTGCAGAATAACCACCGTCGGGAACCGCATCTTCACGACCATGTCTGCCAGTTCACCCCTCGTGAGCTGATGCTTCGGGGCAGTGGCCTGCTCGGCCGTGATGAATCCCTTCGATTCAGCAAACGCAACGTATGGCAGTGCCCAGTCCGAGATGATGAGGTTCATGTTGGGTTTCCTGCCGGACTTGCCACTCGTACCGCCGGTAGG
>NZ_QXIY01000039.1 GCF_003570995.1 Candidatus Cryosericum septentrionale | reverse complement strand
GCCCTGTCCGCGCTGTCCTGGGCGTCGCGCGCCTTGGCCAGCGTACTTCTGCGTTCAGCAAGAGTTTCACGGAGAGGCGCCAGTTCTTTCTCGAGTTCCACGATACGGCTTCGTGCCACGTCCAGGCGGCTTGCACGTTCATGTTCGACCGCGAGGCGGCGTTCCTCCTCCACGACCATCGCCTGTAACCGGGCCTGAGCCTGTTTCAGATCGCGCTCAGCCTGCTGGATGCCACTCAGGAGCTCACTTCGCTTGTAGCGCGCGAGCGTCACCATTTGCGCCTGATCAGTGGCTATCCGCAGGGCTTCGGCAGCCTCCGCCTCGAGCCGGGAAAGCTCGGCAGAGTCCTTGCCCGCAAACGAGCGTTCGATGGACCCACGCAGCGGTCGCACCGCAAATGCACTGTCGATGACAAATCCGTCTTCGCAGTACACCTTGTAGAAATCGTGGCGATGCTCGCGGGCGAACACCAGTCCCTGCTCGAGAGACGAAGCGACGAAGAGCCGACGCAGCAGCCCGCCCACGAGAGGTGGCGCGCCCGCCAGACTGCTAGCCATCGCCGCCACAGAAGAGGTGGCGACGTCCTTCTGGTTAGCTGCATCGTCCTTTGGGGCGTACCGGACCCCCATGGTCGCTTGTCCAGAACGACGGACAGCTAACGCCAGGGCATCGCACGGATCATCACTCAGCTCGATGGCCAGCTCCTCTCGCAGCAACTGCAACAGGAGAGGCCCGCGTTCACCCAGGTCGACCACGTCGAGGACACGGCGTGCCGTGGACCCGTTCCGTATCTGCCGCTCGAGGCTGGCGACGAACGCCGCGGCATTCTTGAGGGACTTCCGGTAGGACTCGGCAGTCATCGCTCTGTCCTTGCTGTCAGTTGCCAGCGCAGCCTGCTCCTGTTCGAGCGTGGTCAAGTTCCGAGAAACGTTCTCAGACTGCCCTCGCCACTCCTCAAGTGTTTTCTCGAGTGCGGCTGCCTGCTCACGCACCACATTCACTTGTTCAGCGGCTGTTTCGGGTCCGGGAGCGTCGGTGGCCTGTCCGGAAATCTCGACGGTCTTGCACTTCTCGTCCAGCTCGAATTGTAATGGATTGAACCGGCTGAACAGCTGGCGGACCTCGGTCTCGAGTTGCAAGACCTGGGCCTGCGTCTGGGCCAGGCCCTTGCGCCTCTGTTCGACGCTCTGGATCACTTCGTCGTAGGTGCGTTGTTCTGCGGCCAGCTCCGCGCCCCCCTGTGACTCCTCGCCCCTCAACTGGTCAATGGACGATGCTGTCTCGCCGGCCAGCCTGGTCGTCTGGAGCCTGCTGGCATCCCAGTCCTGCTCCTGACGCACAAGCCTCGACTCCTCTGCCGCAAGGTACTTAGCCTTCTCGCGGACGGATACCAGTTCCTTCTCGAGCCGGTACGCATCCTCCCGCGCCTCGCTGAGAGCTGATGCCTTCTCGCGGAGTGATGCACTGAGCTTGCGCTGTGCGGTCTGAAGGTCGTCATGCGCTGCCTGCCGGCTGTTCAGGCTGCCGATGACCTCCGCCATCTTCTCCTGAGCCTCGGCAAGTCGCGCCGTGGCGCGTTCCTGTTCCCGCAATACAGATAGATACCGCGCGTGCGCAATGTCCATCTCCAGATCGCGCAGGCGCGACTGATAGCCGACATACTCGCGTGCCGCCGCCGCCTGGAGGCCAAGATGCGCATAGTTGCCGTTCAGCTCGGCCAGCAGGTCCTCGACACGTGCGATGTTCACCCGTGTCTCTTCCAGCTTGATCAGCGTGTCCCTCTTGCGCTGTTTGTACTCGGCAATGCCGGCGACCTCTTCGAAGAGAGCCTTGCGCTCCTCCGGTTTCATCGTGAAAATGCGGCTTATCTCGCCCTGCCCGATGAACGGGTAGTGGCGGAACCCGAGCCCCGTCGATGTCAGCAGCTCTTCGACATCCCGGAGCTGAACATCGTTTCCGTCGATGAGGAAGTCCGATTCCTTGGAACGGAAGATGCGCCGAGCCACCGCGACCTTGTCCATGCCGGTGCCGAACACGTCGCCCTCGTTGTTGAACACGACCTCGGCTTCGGCGTAGTTGACGGGATGGCGTGTCGCGCTGCCGGCGAAGATGAGGTCCAGCATCGAACGGGCACGAAGCGTTCTCAGGTTCTGCTCACACAGTGTCCAGCGCAACGCATCGACCAGGTTGCTCTTGCCCGAACCGTTGGGCCCAACGATAGCGATGACCGGATAGGAAAGCTCCAGTGTCGTGCTCTGCTCAAAGGTTTTGAACCCCTGAATATGAAGGGATTTCAGATACATGTCGCGCGTGTCCTCCGACTCAAAAGGGTCCGATCCAACGAAAGTATAGCCGCGTTCCTGGCCGTGGCAATCAGAGCCGAAGAGCCTCAGTTCAATTGACAAACAGTAGCCGCAGCTTATACTTGCGAGATACCGTCGTGGAGGTTTGAGTGATGACTCCAATCCAACTGGATCCGTTGTACGAAGCGAAAAAGCACGAGGAACAGATCTACAATCTATGGCTCAGCCAGGCGGCTTTTCATTCGGAGCCCAACCCCGACAGAACACCATTCGTTGTCATGATGCCACCACCCAATGTCACTGGGTACCTGCACATGGGACACGCTCTTAATATGACACTCCAGGACATTGCAATCCGGTACAAGCGCATGAAGGGGTTCGAGACGCTGTGGCTGCCGGGTATGGATCACGCCGGCATCGCCACACAGGCAGTCGTCGAGCGTCAGATCAAGGAACAGGGGCTGACCAGGGAAGGACTTGGGCGCGACGAATTCGTGCGTCGCATCTGGGAGTGGAAAGAGAAGTACGGAGGCATCATCCTGTCCCAGCTCAAGAAGCTCGGCGTCTCTGCCGACTGGGACCGTCTGCGCTTCACACTTGACGAGCCGTATGAGCGCGCTGTCAAAGCCGCCTTCGTGCATTACTATGAGAAGGGCCTTCTCTACAAGGGTCAGCGTATCACCAACTGGTGTCCCCGTTGCCACACGGCCATCTCCGACATCGAGGTCATGTACGCAAACGAGAAGGGTCATCTCTGGTACGTCCGATACCCGTTCGCCGATGGCTCGGGGTCCGTCACGATTGCCACGACGCGCCCGGAAACCATCCTCGCGGATGCAGCCGTCGCTGTCAACCCGGCTGACCCACGGTACACGGACATCGTCGGAAAACAGGTCATCGTTCCCGTCGCCAACCGGACTATCCCAGTGATCGCGGACGAAGCTGTCCTGCTGGATTTCGGCACGGGCGCCCTCAAGATCACTCCCGGCCACGACCCCACAGACTTCGAGGTCGGCCGGCGGCACGACCTTCCGAGTATGGCTGTCATCGGCCTCGACGGCCTCATGAACGAGAACGCCTTGCACTACAGGGGCATGACCGCCGCCCTCGCCCGTGAGAAGATCGTGGCCGAGATCGACGCCCTGGGGCTGCTGGAAAAGGTGGACGACTACGAACACAGCGTTGGGCACTGCTCTCGCTGCGCTTCTACAATTGAGCCCATCGTCACGGACCAGTGGTACCTGCGTATGAAGGACCTGGCCGCCAGGGCACTAAAGGCTGAACGCGAGGGCAAGGTCGAGGTCCTGCCGGTCAAATGGCGGAAAGTCTATGAGAGCTGGCTGGAGAACATCAACGACTGGTGTGTTTCCCGTCAGTTGTGGTGGGGCCACCGCATCCCGGTCTACCATTGTGAAGACTGCGGAGAGGTCATCGTTTCAGTCGACGCCCCACACGTCTGCCCAACATGCGGCAGCAGTCATATCACCCAGGAAAGCGACGTCCTGGATACGTGGTTCAGCTCGGCCTTGTGGCCGTTCGCTACGCTGGGATGGCCCGAGCAGACCGCCTCTCTCACGTACTACTATCCGACGTCTCTGCTCATCACCGGATACGATATCATCTTCTTCTGGGTCACCCGCATGGTCATGTCTGGTCTCGAGTTCATGGATGACGTCCCCTTCCATACGGTCTTCATCACGGGTCTTGTCCGCGATGAACAGGGACGGAAGATGAGCAAGTCGCTCAAGAACCAGGTGGATCCGCTGGACCTGATCAGCACGTACGGCACCGATGCCTTGCGATTCACGATGGCCTCCCTCTCCACCTACGGAGGACAGGATATCCTGCTCTCCGACCAGAAGCTGCTGTCGTCGCGGAACTTCATCAACAAGCTGTGGAATGCAACGCGCTTCGTCGTCGCCGGCGTCGACGTCAAGGAGACGCTGGCCGGCCCCCTTCCGTCCGATGATCAGCTTGGACTGTTCGATCGATGGATTTTGACGCGTCTGGCCGACGCAACACGCGACGTGACGGCCAAAATGGACGTGTACGACTTCGGCGAGGCTTCGCACCGGCTCTATGAGTTTATCTGGGGCGACTTCTGCGATTGGTACATCGAGCTGGCGAAGATCCCGCTCCGCGACGACGCCAGGGCACCCGCAACCCGCTGGGTACTGGCGTACGTCCTGGAACATACGCTGCGCCTTCTCCACCCGTTTGTCCCATTTGTCACCGAGACCATCACACAGCAGCTGTACAGCGGCGACCATCTGATGGCGACGGCGGCGTACCCCGAGGCCGATGGGATGACCACCTACGACAAGGACGCCACGCAGGCCGACTTCCTCATCGGGTTCATCAAGGCAGTCCGGAACCTCAAGGCGGTCTTCCATCTGCCGCCAACCGAGAAACAGAGCGTGGTGGCGATCGGGGCGGAAAGCGACATCGCGGCAATCATGGCAAATGCCGAGGCAGTCAAGTTCGTTGGACGGTTTGCCGACATCGGCACGGAGCTGGATTCGACCCAGCGCTACATCAAAGGCGCCTACGGGGCGATGCAGGTCATGATCCTTGCGAAGTCAGACTTCGACTATGAAGGCGAGCTCAAGGTACTTGATGGCAGACTGGAACTCCTGCACGCAGAGATTGCCAAGCTTGAAGACCGGCTGGGCAACCAGGATTTTCTTGCGCGTGCGCCGGCCGAAGTCGTCAACAAGGACACGCAGAAACTGGAAGACCTCAAGGCCGAGGAACAGCTCATCGCAACCTTCCTGCAGGGGCAGGGCTAGACCTGGCACGGCGTGCAGACTCGCGAGCGAAGAACAACATACGCTGAAGCACTCGATTGCGTCTTCTCACTCTCCAAGTTCGGCTCGAAGCTGGGCTTGGAGAGAATTCGTCGTATCATGGCCAGCCTGGGAAACCCGGAACGGCAGCTCCGATTCGTTCACGTGGCAGGCACCAAGGGCAAAGGGTCGGTCTGTGCTTTCACGGCACGCATGCTCGAGGAAGCCGGCTATACCGTCGGCCTCTACATCTCCCCTTCACTCGTAGATGTCGGCGAACGCATCTCGGTCAACGGAACGATGCTCTCTCCCAAGGATTTCCTCGACGCCTTCGAAGTCGTGTGGAATATTATTGGTACGGTGTCCGAAGATGATCCGGTCACGGTCTTCGAGGTCTTCACCGCCATGGCGATCGTGCACTTCGCCCGCAGGAAGGTCGACATAGTCGTGTGGGAGGTCGGTCTCGGAGGGCTGTACGATGCTACCAATGTCATCCCCGTGCCCGAGGTTGCCGTCATCACAAATATCGGACTGGAACATA
>NZ_QXIY01000038.1 GCF_003570995.1 Candidatus Cryosericum septentrionale | reverse complement strand
GCACGGAGCTGGGTAGCTATGTCGACCTTGGATAAGTGCTGAAGGCATATAAGCGCGAAGCCAACTCGAAGACGTGATCTCTCATCGTCGCAAGACGAGGTAGACCCCTGGTAGACTACCAGGTTGATAGGCTGGAGGTGTAAGCGCAGCGATGCGTTGAGCTGACCAGTACTAATAGGTCGGGGACGTCATTGGCTCGTACAGTTTTGAGGGTGCAGGCCTACTGCAGTTCTCTCTCGTTTTTCAATCAAAGACATGACTCTGGTGGTCATAGCGTCGGGGAAACACCCGTTCCCATCCCGAACACGGAAGTTAAGCCCGACACGCCGATGGTACTTACGGGGAAGCCCGTTGGAAGAGTAGGTCGCTGCCAGGGTCATGTTGTTTCCCATCTCCCCTCCTACCGTCCTTCCCCCGAGCCCTTTTGTCCCTCGCATCCTTTTGTCCAAGATGCGAGGTGTTCTTCAAGGCGAGGGGTGCTTCTCCGCGCAGGCATCCTCACCGTCCTTCCCGCGAAGGCGGGAATCCATCCTGCTTGTGTATACCCCTTCTTCAGGGGGTTTTCCATATCCAGGCACCCTGCCGTCATTCCCGCGAAGGCATCCTCACTGTCATTCCCGCGAAGGCGGGAATCCATCCTGCTTCTCCACGTTGCCCCCCTCGTTGGGGGGTTTTTCCATATCCAGGAGGGTTGCAGTGCGAGGCGCAGGTGTAACAGTCTCAGAGGAAACGGAACCGTCCCGAAGTGTAACAGTCTCCGAACAACGTCTCAAGAAGTAGTATGGAGTGTGTTGATTTTCCCGGGAATTGCACAATACTTAAGAAAATGTTAAGGGTTATGCAAATGGGAAAGACACAGGAATCGGAACGCAACATACGAAGCATTGCCTCCCGCCAGCAGGGATACTTCACTGCTAGACAGGCTCTCGAGGCTGGCTACTCATATCCCTCACAGTACTACCAGAATGAGACCGGGAACTGGATCCGGGAGGGGTATGGCGTTTACCGCATTGCCGACTACACGGCGGCTGATCGACCGGACCTTGTGCTGTGGTCGCTGTGGTCACGTGACAGAAAGGGCAAGCCCCAGGGCGTGTTTTCTCATGAGACAGCGCTGTCCATTCACGAACTCTCTGATGTCATGCCTGTCAGCCTACACATGACAGTCCCGCCGTCATTCAGGAGGTCGGCTAGGACGCCCACCGTCCTCGTCATCCATCGTGCAACGCTCGACCTCGCTGACGTTCAGGTGATGGAGGGGTACAGCGTTACGCGTCCCCTGAGAACGATCATCGACGTGGCTGCTGCTGCGACCATCTCCTCTGACCTTCTTCAACAGGCCATCCGCCAAGCCCTCCAGCGTGGACTCGTGCAACGGGACGATCTGACCAGAGCTTCCAGGTTGAACCCATCGTCTCCCTTCGCGGAGACCATGCGGAGCATTCTTTCCCGATGAGCAGTTCTCAGCACTACGATGATGCAGTGTCTTTCCGCCAAGCACTGGAGGATCGACTCAGGAAACGAGCATTGAATAGAGGTGAAGATCTGCAACGCCTGCGACAGCAAGTCGCCTTTGACCAATTTGTCACTCGCATACAGTACGATGGGGTCAACAAATGGATTCTCAAGGGTGGACATGCTTTGGAACTGGCGATTGGATCCGCCCGGGCGACCCGCGATATTGATCTCGTTCTCAACACCAGCCTTGCTAGAGGCTCCGACAACCACGCGACTCTACAACGGATGCTGCAGCAGGCTGCTTCACGCTCAGCAGATGACTGGCTGGAGTTTCAAGTGGGGGAATCGATGATGGACCTCGACGGCCCACTCTACGGCGGCGAGAGGTTCCCCGTCCGCTCGATGCTGGGAGGCCGACTATTCGTTGCGTTCCATGTCGATGTTGCTGTTGGAGACGTTCTCCTCGAACCCCTGCGCGCCACAACAGGTGAGGACTGGTTTGGCTTTGCCGGTATCGAGGCATCCCCGCTCACCACGACAAGCCTGGAGCAGCAGTTCGCCGAGAAACTGCATGCCTATACCATGCCCCGCGCAGGCACGCGCGACAACAGCCGCGTCAAGGACCTTATCGACATGATACTGCTCCTTGAAACGGGGAAGCTGGAGCCTGAAGGTGCCGCGGCGGCCGTGTTGGCGACGTTCAGCCACAGAAACAGCCACCCGCTCCCAGAGAGGCTCCCGGACCCGCCGGCTTCCTGGAAGAAGCCATATGCAGCTCTGGCTGCATCGTGCCACATTGATGTCGACATTGATGCTGCTGTCGAACGTATCAGAGACTACTATCGACGTGTTGTCACCGTGATCGCGACAACAAGACCTGACGCTGAAACTCGGTGACGGTGAGGAAGCGGAACCGTCCCGAAGTGTAACAAGCACTGTCCGCTCTTCTCCGTCCTTCCCGCGAAGGCGGGAATCCATGCGTCTGTTCAGGAACACCTTCTTCTGGGAGTGGTCCACAACTGCGGATGGTATTGCAGTGAGAAACGAAGTGACTAGAGTGTTCGGGGGGAGAAAGTCGCTTGGCATTGCGAAATCATCAGAGACCAAGGGGGATCTTGTGAAAAGGTGGAAAGTCGGAAAAAGGGACTGGCGTTCGTGGGTTCTTGGTAGTACGCTCATTCTGTTGCTGCTGGTGCAGTTACTGATTGTGCCCTCTGCGGTGCAGGCTGCTACAGCGGTTGACGATGTGGTATCAACAAATGAGGACGCCTCCGTCACCATCAGCGTATTAGGAAACGACACGGGGTCAGGTCTGAAGGTTGCATCGGTGACAGCCCCCGGCAATGGGACTGCAGTCATTCTAGATGAGTCCGCAGGTACCATCCTCTATACGCCGGCATCCGACTGGAATGGGACAGATACCTTCACCTACACGGTAAGCGAGGGGAGCACTCTTCCTTCCGCTACGGTGACCGTTACTGTGACCGCCGTCAACGACGCACCGTCTTTCACGAAGGGCGCGAACCAGACGGTCCTGGAAGACTGCGGTCCAAAAGCTGTCGTCTCTTGGGCAACGTTGATCAGCGCCGGCCCTGTCAACGAGTCCTCCCAGTCTCTGAGCTTTGTTGTTACGAACAACTACAACGCGCTCTTCAGTGTCCAGCCGGCAGTGAGTCTCACTACCGGTACCCTGACCTACACCCCTGCTCCCAACCAGTACGGTTCGACCGTTGTCTCCGTTTGTCTCCAGGACAGTGGTGGCATGGTGAATGGTGGTGTGGACACATCTCCTGCGCAGACCTTCACCATTACTGTCGGTCCCGTCAACGATGCTCCCTCGTTCGTTGTCGGGCTAGACGTCAGCGTCGTGGAAGACTATGGGCAGCGTGGGATAATGAGCTGGGCAACCAGTATCACAACAGGATCCGGCGATCCGTATTCCCAGGCTCTCACGTTCCAAGTCACCGGTAACTCGAATCCGTCACTATTTGCGGATTGCCCTGTCATCCAGGCTATTGGTGGGCGGTTGTCTTTCACGATGGCGGCAAACAAGAACGGCACAGCGACAATAACGTTAGTGCTTCATGATGACGGCGGCACGGCGAATGGCGGCGTGGACACCTCGGCGCCCCAGACCTTCACCATCACCGTTACCCCGGTGAACGACGTCCCGTCCTTCACGAAGGGAGCCGACCAGATGGTCCTGGAGGACTGCGGTTCCCAGACGGTCGCTGGGTGGGCCAGTGCCATCAGTGCTGGTCCTTCCGACGAAACAGGGCAGGCCCTCGACTTCATCGTCACCAACGACAACAACCCTCTCTTTGCTGTTCAGCCAGCCGTTGCTGCAAACGGCACCCTAATCTATATCTCTACACTCAACAGGAACGGCACGGCCACCGTGACGGTCCGCATTCATGATGATGGCGGCACGGCGAACGGCGGCGTGGACACCTCTGCACCCCAGACGTTCACCATCACCGTCGGCCCTGTCAACGATCCACCCGTGAATACCATCCTGCCGAGTAGCGCTGGTGCAATGAACATCGGTGACACGCTGGCCACCTCACCTGGTACATGGGATGACACTATCGACATAGCTGTCTCCGGGACCTCGACGTTGACTTACACGTACCGGTGGGTCCGTGCAGATGACGCCTCTGGCATGAACGCGGTGGACATCGCATCTGCCACTTCCTCCACCTATGTCCTGTCGGATCTTGATGCCCACAAGTACCTGTGCGTGAGGGTCACCTGTACCGATAGTGGCGTCGGCCTCCCTACTGCGCAGAGCGTCACACTCCCCACGCCCTGGACTTCACAGGTCATCAACCGTCTCCCCGTGATCACCGAAGGTGCTTCGACTTCAGCCACCATGGACGAGGACGGAAGTCCCACTTCATTCAGCCTCACGTTGCATGCGACCGATACTGACAGCGATACCCTTACCTGGAGCGTTCCTTCCGGGGCATCCCACGGCACCGGCACGGCAACCGGGACTGGGACTGCCAAGGCCATCACCTACGCGCCCGCCCCCGACTGGAATGCCTCCGATAGCTTCGTGGTCCAGGTGAGCGACGGGTACGGCGGCACCGCCAGCATCACCGTGAACATTACTGTTAACCTCCGTAACGACGTCCCGTCCTTCACGAAGGGCGCTGACCAGACAGTTCTGGAAGACTGTGGAGTACAAACGGTCAGCGGTTGGGCAACTGCCGTCAGTGCCGGTCCTGCCGACGAAGCAGGGCAGACCCTTGACTTTTTTGTCACCAATGACAACGCCATACTCTTCAGCACGCAGCCTGCCCTTGCCGAAAACGGCACCCTGATGTATACCCCTGCCGCCAACATGAACGGCACGGCTACCGTGTCCATCTCTCTCCATGACGACGGCGGCACGGCTAACGGTGGCGTGGACACCTCGGCACCCCAGATGTTCACCATCACCGTTACCGCGGTGAACGACCCGCCTGCCGACACCTACACCTTGACCTATACGGCAGGTACGAACGGCACGATCTCGGGCACGTCTCCGCAGACCGTGAACCACGGCACCAGTGGCACGCTTGTGACAGCAGTCCCGAATGTCGGGTATCACTTCGTCAGCTGGAGTGACGGGGTTCTTACCGCTGCAAGGACTGATGCGAACGTGACGGCGAATATCAATGCCACCGCCACCTTTGCCGTCGATACGTTTACTGTCACGCCGTCTACCGGCTCGAACGGTTCTATCTCGCCGTCCACCACCCAGATCGTGGACTACGGCAGCAACCTCACCTTCACCATCAAGTCGAGCACCGGCTACCACGTCCAGGACGTCCTCGTGGACGGCGTCTCGGTGGGCGCGGTCCCCTCCTACACGTTCACCAACGTCACGGTTAGCCACACCATCGCTGCGAACTTCGCCATCGATACGTACACCCTGACCGTTAACGTGACCGGTTCCAGCTCCATCGCCAAATCCCCCGACCAGGCCTCCTACAATCACGGGGCCTCCGTCCAGCTGACGGCGACCCCTGTGACCGGCTGGCACTTCACCGGCTGGTCTGGTAGCCTCACCGGCAGCACGAACCCGGCGACCATCACCATGGATGCGAACAAGACCATCACTGCCACCTTCGCCATCGATATGTACACGATCGTCGCCTCCGCCGACCTGGCCGGAAACATCTCTCCCTCGGGGAATGTTATGGTGAACCACGGGGCCTCGCAGTCCTTCAGCATCACTCCCAGCACCGGCTACCACATCCAGAACGTCCTTGTGGACGGCAGCTCCGTGGGCGCAGTCACCTCGTATACCTTCACGAACCTGACGGAAAATCATACCATCGCTGCGAGCTTCGCCATCGATACATACACTCTAACCTACATGACAGGTACGAACGGCACGATCTCGGGCACGTCTCCGCAGACCGTGAACCACGGCACCAGCGGCACGCTTGTGACAGCAGTCCCGAATGTCAGGTATCACTTCGTCAGCTGGAGTGACGGGGTTCTCACCGCTGCAAGGACTGATGCGAACGTGACGGCGAATATCAATGCCACCACCACCTTTGCCGTCAGCATCAACACGTACACCCTCACTGTGAGCGTGTCTGGTTCCGGCTCGGTGGCCAAGAACCCCGACCAGATCAGCTACACCCACGGCACCTCGGTCCAGCTGACGGCAACCCCTGCCAGCGGCTGGCACTTCGTCGGATGGTCCGGTGGTCTGAGTGGCACCACGAATTCCGCGACCATCACCATGGACGCCAGCAAGACGGTCACTGCTGCCTACGCTCCTCTGCCGCATCCTGTCTCGGGGCACACCATGGTCCTCACCATTGGGAGCAAGACGATGACTGTGGATGGCACAGAAGTCGCACTGGATGCCCCGGCTGCACTCCTTGAGGACCGCACGCTCGTCCCCCTCCGAGCTGTGGTGGAGCATCTGGGCGGTACCATTTCCTGGAACGCGAAGACCCGTCAGGTTACCCTTAAGGCACGCGGCACGACGATCATCCTCACCATCGGCAAGAGTACAGCGCTCGTGAATGGCAAGCCTCTCGTCATCGACCCGAAGAACCGCAAGGTTGTCCCGATCCTCTCGTCCAGCCGCACGATGCTGCCTCTGCGGTTCGTGGCAGAGAACCTCGGTTTGCAGGTGGACTGGGACGCGAAGGCGCGTACTATTACCGTCAGTTGGGAGGACTAATCTCTGCTCGGTTCCAATTTCACAAGGCCCGCCATCATGACAGCCCTTTGAGGTGAATCGTGCCAGGCATATACTGGACAGCATGAGAGCAACAACGCGACAGAAGAGTGGGGGTCGACCGGACGCCCGGGCCTGGGCAGGGCTCGTTCTGGCAGTTCTGGGCGTGTCGGGGACGTCGACGTTCATGAAGCTGGCGGGAACCGATCCTCTTGTGACCGCGTTCTGGAGGTTGGCGCTGTCGACGCTTCTGCTCCTTCCGTTACAGATGTGGCGCAGGTGTAACAGTCTCAGGGAAAATGGAACCGTCCCGAAGTGTAACAGTCTCAGACATAACGGAACCGTCCTGAAGTGGACCATCTTGGCGGGCGCGTTCCTGGCTGTGCATTTCGCTCTGTGGGTGACGTCGCTGTCGATGACCTCGGTGTTGTCCTCGCTGGTATTCGTCACGATGAGCCCGCTGTTTGTGGCCGTCTTGGACCTCGTCCTGTTTCGGGAACGTACCAGCCCGCTGCTGTGGGTGGCTGTCGGGGTCGTGACCGCAGGCGGCGTCTTCATCGGGCTGCGGTCCGGCACGGGCGCCAACCTCGGAAACCTGCTCGCGCTCGGTGGGGCGCTGGCGGCGTCGCTGTATCTTATTGTCGGGCGCAGGGCGTCCCGTGACATGGACCCCGTCTCCTACAATGTGGGCGCGTTCGGTTGGGCCGCTGTCCTGACAGGGGTCGTGTGCGTGGCGGCTGGACGGCCGCTCCTGCTGCTGTCGGGCAGGTCGTTCCTGTGGCTCGCTGTGACCGCCGTCCTGGGCCAGACTGTTGGCCACGGCTTCATCAATGTTTCGCTCAAGTCGTTTCAGCCGCAGTTCGTGGCGCTCATGCTGTTGTGGGAGCCAATTCTGGGCAGTCTGCTGGCGTTCCTGGTGCTGGGTGATCGGCCGGGTCCGGCCGAGCTTGCGGGAGGTGTCGTCATCCTGGCCGGGCTGGCGCTGGGGATCGTTTCCAGCCGCCGCCCTGCTGCAGAAGGATCTGGGGGCGCTGAGGGTCAGCCGCTGTAGCCCAGGAGTTCCAGAGGCTGTGTGCCTGCCAGCTGTACCTTGGCGCCGCTGAAGCGCACGGCGGTGTCAAGCGCGGTCTGAGGGCCTGCCCCGGTTGCAAGCGCTGAGAGGAGCGCCGCCGCAAAGGAGTCTCCAGCCCCCGTCACGTCGACGGGCGTGAGAGCGGCGCCAGGTGCCATGATGATGCCCTCGTCGCTGCACAGGAGGGCGCCTCGTGCGCCGAGCTTGACAACGATGGTTGTCCCGGTCGATCGGTGGAGGATACCGGCTGCTTCCCTCGCATCTGCCTCCTGTGCGAGCCAGCAGGCTTCCTCTTCGTTGGGCAACAGGTAGTCACAGAGTCGTGCCGCTCCAAGGACTGCGTCGCGGCCCATGGAGTTCATGGCATCGATGCTGGCGGGATCCATGACGACGACCGGTCGTGCGAGGGCCGAACTCGTCAGCACCGCCCCGAGTGCTGCCCAGCAACCCTTTTCAAGCAGGCTGTACCCCGAGACGAACAGGAAGTCTCCAGCGGTCTTGCAGGCACTGTGCACGAAGCGTGTGAATGCTGCTGGATCCACCGCTGCGTTGGCGCCGCGCTGACGGTACATGTGGTATGAGCCGGCCTCTTGGACGACGCTGACCATGCCCGTTGGTTCATCGACGCGGTTGCCGGCGTACGTGATGCCAAGGTGCGCTAGGCGCACAGCGTACAGATCTCCTGCGGCGTCGGTCCCCAGGGTACCGAACAGTTGTACCGGCCGGTCGAGGCATCGCAGGAAGAAGGCGACATTCCCTCCCTGCCCTCCGCAGGACAGCATGAGGTCCGCCTGTGCTTCCTTTCCGGAAAGCGACAGGGTGGGCGCCACCGTCGTGGCGTCGATGTTGAGGTCGCCCGTGACGAAGAACATGGGACCAGGGATCAGCGGTGCTTTAGCAGGGTGGCGATCTGCGTCCCCAGCGCGACGTTGCTCTTGATGAGGGCGATGTTGGCCTCGATGACACCGGGCAGGTTCTTCTGCATGTAGGCAAGAATGTATGGTGTCATCGCCTTGCCCTCGATCTTCTCTTCTGCAGCCTTCTTGAGCGCAGCCTGCAGCACCTTCTCGTGCTTTGCTGGGTCGACTTGGTCACACTCGGTGATCGGGTTCGTGACGAGGATCCCGGTGCCGAGGCCGAGGCGGTCGCGTGCCTCCACGATGGCTGCGATGTCCGATGCGCTCTCGACGCGGTGCTCGATCGGGATGCCGGAGTCGCGCACGTAGAAGGCGGGCAGGGTGTCGGTCTGGTAGCCCAGGACGAGGACGGACATCGTCTCGAGGTACTCCAGCGTGTTCCTCAGGTCGAGGATGGACTTGGCACCCGCGCACACGGTGATACAGCGAGCTCGCCCGATGACCGGCAGGTCCTGTGAGATGTCGAGGATCTCGCTCACGCCGCGGTGCACGCCCCCGATGCCACCGGTGACAAAGACGCGAATGCCTGCAGCGTCGGCGATGTGCAACGATGCAGCGACGGTCGTGCCCCCACTGAATCCCATGGCGACGGCGACGGGGATGTCCCGGGGTCCGATCTTCTTGACCCACTTGGCCCGAGCGAGCATCTCGAGTTCAGACTTGGAGAGGCCCACGCGGATCTTGCCCGAAACCAGGGCAGTCGTGGCAGCGATGGCTCCGCCCTTGCGGACGATGCCTTCAAGCTCCTGTGCCAGCTCGAGGTTGACCGGATACGGCATGCCATGGGTGATGATGGCAGACTCGAGGGCGACAACCGGTATTCCCTTGCGGAGAGCCTCCTGGACTTCCTCGGCGATGACGAACTCTTCCGGATGGGTCTCGCCGCGCCTGGTTTCCTCGGCAAACCCTTTGGTGACGCTGCTGCCGGTCTTGTGCCCGGTCAGCTGGTCATTCTCGCTGCGCTGCGCTCTTCTCGCCATGACGGGCTCCTCTGAAGTGTGTTGTTGCCAGAAAGGATTCGATGACAACCGGATCAAACTGCGATCCGGCGCATCGCGCTACTTCGGCGCCAGCCATGTCGGGCTGCGTGCCATGTCGATACACGTGCGCAGTCACCATGGCGTCGAACGAAGTGCACCCCTCGCATTGGACCAACATGCTCGGGGATCAGCCACCGCCAGGATGCGTCCACCCAACGGGATGGCCGTGCCCGCTGTACCATGAGGATAGTCTGCACCGTCGTATCGTTCATGATGGGATACAATGATGTCACAGACATCGGAAAAACCGGGGACCCGCCCGATGACGGCAGAACCGTACTCGGCGTGCTTGCGCATGATCGCGAACTCCTCTTCAGTGAGGAAGTCCTGTTTGAGCAGCAGTTCAGGGCTCATTTCTGTACTACCGTCAGGAGAACGAACAAGGTCGACCCTCCCGTATGTCAGTCCTGGACAAGCTCCGTGCCCCCGAGTATGTTTTCTCAATACGAGGGGTGTTTTGCTCAGCACGGCAATGCTTTTTCATCATATGGATGCTTGGCTTTTTTTCAAGCCCACCGTATACTGAGAGCAGTCCAAGACTCACTAATTGGGAGGTGGACGCCTCAGAGGCGGATGATATGACACTCGACAAGTTTACGACAAAGTCAGCTGAAGCATTGCAGCAGGCGGCGCGGTCCAGCGAAGGCCACGGGAACCAGGCCACCGATTCGCTCCATCTGCTCCGGGCCATTCTCGATCAGAAGGAGGGGCTTGCAGCGTCCCTCTTCCCATACCTCAACGTTGCCGCCTCCGCGCTGTCGTCACAAGTCGAACAGGAAATCGAACGGCTGCCCAGGGTCTCGGGCAGCGTCCCCGTCGGTCAGCTGGTCATCTCAGAGGACCTGAACACAGTCATCCGCAAGGCCGAGGAGGAAATGACGGCGCTCAAGGATGAATATATCAGCGTCGAGCACTTTCTCATCGCGCTGGCCGAGAACAGCCGTTCATGCGGCCCATTGTTGAAGCAGGCCGGCGTGACGAAGCAGGCTATCCTGCATGCGCTGGTGAAGGTGCGCGGCACGGAACGCGTGACGGATCAGGAGCCCGAAGACAAGTATGAGGCGCTCAAGAAGTACGGCCGCGACCTGACGGAGCAGGCGCGTCAGGGCAAGCTGGACCCCGTTATCGGCCGTGACGAGGAGATCCGGCGCATCATGCAAATCCTCATGCGTCGGACCAAGAACAACCCGGTGCTCATCGGCGATGCCGGCGTCGGCAAGACGGCCGTCGTCGAAGGGCTTGCACAGCGTATCGTGGCGCGGGACGTGCCCGAAGAGCTCAAGGACAAGACCATCTTCGCACTCGACCTGGGTGCGATGATCGCGGGCGCCAAGTTTCGTGGGGAGTTCGAGGACCGGCTGAAGTCCGTACTCAAGGCTGTCACAGCCAGCAACGGGCGCATCATCATGTTCATCGACGAACTGCATACGGTCGTCGGGGCGGGCGCGGCCGAGGGAGCCATGGATGCCTCCAATATGCTGAAGCCGGCGCTCGCGAGGGGTGAACTGCGGACGATCGGCGCCACGACGGTCGACGAGTACCGCAAGATCATCGAAAAGGATGCTGCCCTTCAGCGCCGCTTCCAGCCGGTCCTGGTCAGCGAGCCATCGGTCGAGGATACGATTGCTATCCTGCGTGGCCTCAAGGAACGGTATGAGACACACCACGGCGTGCGCATCGCGGATGGGGCGCTGGTCATGGCGGCCAAACTGTCGGCACGCTACATCACCGACCGTTTCCTGCCCGACAAGGCCATCGACCTCATGGACGAGGCGGCGTCGCTGGTCAAGATGCAGCTCGAGAGCATGCCCGTCGAGATTGACGAACTGGACCGCAGACTGATCATCCTGGAGATGGAACGTAAGGCGCTGGTCTGCGAAACCGACGACAAGTCCAGGAAGCGCTGTGCCGACGTCCAGGCGGAGATCGCGCAACTGAAGGAGAAGGCGGACCGGCTGAAGCTGTCCTGGCACAAGCAGAAGGATGTCATCGAGGAAGCCGCACGGCTTGGCAAGGAGCTCGAGGAGAAGAAAGTCGAGTTCACGAAGGCGACGCGCGAGGGAGACCTCGAGAAGGCGGCGCAGCTCAAGTATGGCGCGATTCCCGAACTGGAGAAGAAGGTCGAGGCACAGCACGACCAGCTCGAGTCGCAGGAGAAGGGCGGCGTCGAACTCAAGCAGTCGGTAACCGAAGAGGAGATCGCGCAGGTCGTCAGCCGCTGGACCGGTGTCCCGGTGTCCCGTATGATGGAGACCGAGGTGACCAAGCTGGTCAACCTCGAGGAACGTCTTGCAAAGCGCGTCATCGGCCAGGAGCAGGCAATCCATGCCGTCGCCTCGGCCATCAAGCGGTCGCGCGCAGGCATGTCGGACCCCAGCCGCCCTATCGGGAGCTTCATCTTCCTGGGCCCCACCGGCGTCGGCAAGACCGAGCTGTCCAAGGCGCTGGCGGAGGTGCTGTTCGACGACGAGAACCGCATGGTCCGCATCGACATGAGCGAATACATGGAGAAATTCAGTGTCAGCCGGCTCGTAGGCGCGCCTCCCGGATACGTAGGCTATGAAGAGGGCGGGCAGCTGACAGAGGCCGTGCGCCGGCATCCGTACTCGGTCGTCCTGCTTGACGAGATCGAGAAGGCCAATCCCGACGTGTTCGACATCCTGCTGCAGGTCCTGGACGACGGGCGCCTGACGGACGGCAAGGGCCGTACGGTCAACTTCCGCAACACGGTCATCATCATGACCAGCAACATCGGCAGCGACATTATCAGCCGCATCGAGGCAACGCCCGGGACGGTCGCGTACGAAGAGGCATACTCGCGCGTCACCACCATTGTGCTGGAGCACATGAAGACGGTGTTCCATCCGGAGTTCCTGAACCGGGTGGACGAGGTCGTCGTCTTCAACCCGCTGGGACAGGTAGAGTTGGCCAGCATCCTTCAGCTTGTCATTGACAAGACCGTGGCCAAGGTGCGCGAGCGTGACATCGAGTTGACGGTGTCCGACGACCTGCGCAGACATCTCGTGACCATCGGCTTTGACCCGGTCTATGGCGCAAGGCCGCTTAAGCGCACGGTCCAGAAGGTTCTGGAAGACCGCCTGGCCGATGCCCTGCTGTCTGGCGAGGTCAAGCCTGGCGATAAGGTCCTGGCTGACTACGAAGCTGACCGCGTCGTCTTCCGCAAGCACTAGCCTGCAAATGTGAACACCCTTGGGGTCAGGCACCAAGGGCACATAGTGCCTGACCCCAAGGGCATTCACAATTCGAAATGAGAGGTCATTGAATGGCTGAAGAAAGCATTTTCATCAAGGGTGCACGTGTCCATAACCTGAAAGACGTGAGCGTGCGCCTGCCGCGTAACAAGATCATCGTTATCACCGGCGTCTCCGGCTCGGGCAAGTCCTCGCTGGCGTTCGACACCCTGTACGCCGAGGGACAGCGCCGTTATGTCGAATCACTCTCTGCCTATGCCCGGCAATTCATCGGCCTGATGCAGAAGCCGGACGTCGACCTCATCGAGGGGCTGTCCCCCGCCATCGCCATCGACCAGAGGTCAGCCAGCAAGAACCCCCGGTCCACGGTTGGCACGCTGACTGAGATCTATGATTACCTGCGCCTGCTGTTCGCACGCGCCGGCGTTCCGTACTGCCCCAACCACGATATCCCCATCACAAAGCAGTCGCCCCAGGAGATCGTCGAGCACCTGCTGGCGGAGTACACAGGGCGCACCGTTGCGCTGCTGGCGCCTGCGGTGGAGGGGCGCAAGGGCGAGTACCGCAAGCTCATCGAGGACGTCCAGCGCAAGGGGTTCGAGAGCTATCGTGTCGATGGTACGGAGTACAGTGTCGACGACCCGGTCCCGAGCATCGACAAAAAGCGCAAGCACACGATCGAGCTCATCGTCGACAAGCTGCTGGTCACCGCGGACGAACGCACGCGCCTGTTCGACTCGGTGGAACTGACGCTCAAGGAAGGAGACAGCGTGCTCAAGGTCCTGGACCTGGCGACGGGCAAGCTCGACTTCTTCTCGAGCACCTTCGCCTGCCCCATCTGCGGCTACAGCATCCAGGAGATCGAGCCGCGCCTGTTCTCGTTCAACTCACCCTACGGCGCGTGCCCGACGTGTACGGGTCTTGGCTTCCAGCTGGAGCCGGACATCGACATGATCGTCGACCACGACAAGTCGCTCGCTGAGGGGGCCATCCAGATCCCCGGCTTCCTTGCCGCGTCGACCTTCAGCAAGGACTTCGTCGTGCAGGCGCTCCGCTTCCGCGGGTACGACCCGGACCAGAAGGTGCGCGACCTGCCGGCGGGAGCCATGGACATCGTCCTGCACGGGGATAAGGAACGCATCCCGGTACACTGGGAGGACGGTGCAGGGCTTGACCACGTCTACAAGTTCCACTGGGAAGGGCTCATCAACCTCCTGGCACGCCGGTATGAAGAGACGACCTCGGACGCTATGAAGGAGGAGTATGAGCGCTTCATGCTGCAGAAGGACTGCCCGACCTGTCACGGCAGGCGCCTGAAGCCCGAGGCGCTGGCTGTCAAGCTGGCCGGCCTGAACATCAGCGAGGTCACCGACATGTCGGTTGACCAGGCGTCGCAGTTTGTTGCACGGTTGCCGGCAACGATGACGGAGACCCAGCGTACCATTGCCAAGCAGGTTCTGCGCGAGATCAACGAGCGGCTGAAGTTCATCCTGGACGTGGGCCTCGGGTACCTGACGCTCTCGCGTGCGTCGGCGACACTGGCCGGTGGCGAAGCCCAGCGGCTGCGCCTCGCGACGCAGGTGGGCAGCAAGCTGGTGGGCGTCCTCTACGTGCTGGACGAGCCGTCCATCGGCCTGCATCCGCGGGACAACGAGCGCCTCCTGAGTACCCTGCGGGAACTGCGCGACCTGGGGAACACGCTGGTCATCGTGGAACACGACGAGGAGACCATTCGCACCGCGGACTACCTTGTCGATGTAGGCCCGGGGGCTGGCGAACACGGCGGGCGCATCGTGGCTGCGGGCAGCCTGGCCGACATCATCGCTGAGCCGACGTCGCTGACGGGGCAGTACCTGACGGGCAAGCTGTCCGTCCCCCTGCCGACAACCAGGCGCAAGCCCAATGGCGAGCACCTGCTCATCACGGGCGCGACGGAGCACAACCTCAAGAACATCGACGCGGACATCCCCCTGCACATGTTCACCTGCATCACGGGCGTCTCCGGCTCGGGCAAGTCGACGCTGATCAACGACTGCCTGTACAAGGGGCTGGCGCGCGAGCTGTATCACGCCAAGGATCAGCCAGGTCACTACGAGAAGCTGACGGGTGTCGCATACATCGACCGCGTCATCGTGGTCGACCAGGCGCCCATCGGGCGCACGCCGCGCAGCAACCCGGCCACCTATACGGGGCTGTTCACGCCCATCCGTGAGGTCTTCGCGCGCATGCCCGAGGCGAAGATGCGCGGGTATCAGCCCGGCCGGTTCAGCTTCAACGTGAAGGGCGGCCGCTGCGAGGCCTGCGAGGGCAACGGGTTCACCAAGGTCGAGATGCAGTTTCTGCCAGACGTCTATGTGCCCTGCGAGGTGTGCCACGGGGCGCGCTTCAACTCCGAGACGCTCGAGGTCCGTTATAAGGGCAAGTCCGTCGCCGACGTGCTGGAGATGTCGGTCGAGGAGGCCCTGCACTTCTTCGAGGCGCATGCACGTCTCAAGCACATGCTGAAGCTGCTGGACGCCGTCGGGTTGGGCTATATCCGCCTTGGCCAGAGCGCCGTGACCCTGTCGGGTGGTGAGGCCCAGCGTATCAAGCTGGCGGCGGAACTGGGCAAGCGGACGGCAGGAAAGACCCTGTACATCCTCGACGAGCCGACGACCGGCCTGCACTTCGCCGACGTCGAAAAGCTTGTTGGTGTCCTCCAGGAGCTGACCAACAAGGGCAACACGGTCATCGTCATCGAGCATAACCTGGATGTCATCAAGAACGCCGACTGGGTCATTGACCTGGGTCCCGAGGGCGGTGACAAAGGTGGCCGTATCATCGCCACGGGCACGCCCGAGGAGATCGCCCGCAACCCCAATTCCCTGACGGGGCAGTTCCTCAAGGACAAGGTCCTGTGAACTGACCGGTAGTGCTGCACACGCGGCCCCGGTCCTCGGATTGGGGCCTTTTCTGTTCGGGTCCTCTGCAACCTTTTGGCACCAACTGGGATATCATAGTGGAAAGGCAAGAGCATCGATGCGAAGGGATGGCCCTATGGACGACGAGCTCAGGACAGTTGTCACACGTGTCCACGCAGGAGAGGAAGCAGCGTTTGACGACCTGTATCATCTCACGGTTCGACAACTCTACAGGACTCTGTACACGTACCTGATGACGCGGGAGGATGTGGAAGACGTGGTTCAGGAAGCGTACCTCAAGCTCTACCAGGTACGCAGGAAGCTGGACGATACGCGTTCGGTACCGGTCTATCTGCGGACGATTGCCATCAATTGTGCGAGGCGGAAGCTTCGCCGAAGCCACCCCGTCAGAGCCCCGGTCGAGGACGACGTCTCGGGTACCGAGCTCGTGAAGGGTGTCGTACGAGAAGCATTGCAGCAACTTTCGCCGGCCGATCGCCTCGTGATGGGGTTGTTTTACAGCGAGCAGACGTCCATCCAAGACATTTGCAGGATGACGGG
>NZ_QXIY01000037.1:610-41554 GCF_003570995.1 Candidatus Cryosericum septentrionale | reverse complement strand
TGGCGACACACGATATCATGTACGTGGCGTCGGGCAAGCTCTATGCCCGAGGTCTCTCTGGATAGTAGATATCCCTTGAGCAGAGCTTCTAGGGCAGCACTCGTTCCCGGTGTGAGTAGACATTCATACGTCCGGCTCGCACAAATGCGACGACTGTGATTCCAGCCCTTTCCGCAAGAGCAATTGCCTGAGCAGTCGTTGCACTCCTCGAGGCCAGTACTGGTATCCCGACACGGGCTGCCTGGGCAACTGCCTGGGCTGGAATACGTCCCGTTCCCATCAGGACTGCCTCTCTGACATTCCAGGCGTGCATCAGAGCGTGGCCGATGACCTTGTCCAGTGCCGTGTGACGACTAATGTCCTCACAGCTGAAGACATGCTCTCCCTGTGCGATAAGGGCTGCATGGACGCCTCCAGTGGTCCTCCAGTGGAGAGCGCTGCGTTGCATCTCCTCGGCCAGATCCTGAAGGCGGGAGGCCGACACGGTAAATCCGGGTGAGACAGCGATATCTTCAGTTAGTACGTCTCCCGAAATGCAGTCGATGTCGATTGATGTTGGTGCATCCGGTCCTGGAGCATCGGGGGAAAAGGTAAGAAACGCCGAGCGTTCTTCCACGGTGACGGCAAGGATCTGAGTAGGTCGGGCCCAGCCTTGAGACACAGCGTGGCCGACCGCGGCTGCATCGACTAATTCGCCCGAGCTCGCGAGGCGCACTGCCAGCGTGCCGTTCACATAGATGGTTAGTGCGCGTTCTTCCGTGACTTCGTCCTCGCACCTGATCGCAGTGCCACTGCGGTCGTATCTCCAGATGGTTGTCATCATCGCTTGCCACCTCCCAAGGTTGAGTTCAGTATAGGTCGGTTGTCGTTGGATGCCAGAGACCAAGCTGGACTCTCAGCCTGCTTGGATGTTGCATTTGCCGAGTCACGAGGGTACAATATTTATGGATATCAGCATTGTCTGCAAGGAGGCCCTCATGGGCAAAATTACTCAGTACTATCATGCAACATCTTTGGAGGATGCTTTCGTCAGAGCGAAGCAGCTGGGTCCTGTTGCCGCGTATGTTGGCGGTGGGGTGGAACTGGTCCTTCGGCGGAACCCGGAGATCACGACCCTGATCGATCTGTCGCGCTGCGGTCTCGACTACATTGCAACAGCCCACGACGAGATCGAAATCGGTTCTCAGACCACACTCACGACGATCAGTCGCAGCGCAGACATCAGGCAGTACGCTGGCGGTTCGCTCGCCTACTGCGCGGGCCATATTGCTCATAACAACCTGCGGGATATGATCACTGTCGGCGGAGTCATTGGGCGCAACCAGCCGTGGAACGACGTTGTGCCCCATCTCGTTGCCCTGGGTGCACAGGTGCGACTGTTTGACGGTGTCGAGCGCATCATGCCTCTCTCTGACTACATCGAAGCGAAGCAGCTGGGGGTGATCATCAAGGGTGTCCTGCTGCCGGCAGGGAATGCCGGCTCGAGGGGATTCCTCTGGCGATTCACGCGTACCCAGCAGGATATTTCGACGCTGCACTTCTCAGCGCTTGTCAGCTGTGACGGCAAGGTCATGACGGCGGCCAATCTGGTCTTCGCTGGGTGCCCGGGCCATGCCGCTCTCTACCCTCGACTCTCTGAAGAACTTGTCGGAAAGTCGTTGTCGCATGAGACGTTCGCGAGACTGGCGGAGATGGCTCCTGACCTTGTCGAGGTCGGGACTGACCTTCGTGCGACGGGCGAGTTCCGGCGTGAGCTGGTGCGGGCGGCTATCGTAAACCTGGAAGAGCACATGACGGGAGTGGCACAATGACTATTTCGATAACGGTGAATACCGTTGAACGTTCCTTTGATGTTCAGCCTGACGAGGTCCTGCTCGATGTCTTGCGGCGCGAGGGCTACCTCGAGGTGAAGGGCAGCTGTCACTCGGGAGACTGCGGCGCGTGCACCGTCTTGCTGGACGGGCGTCCTGTCGCTTCATGCCTGGCACTGGCGGCCAAAGCTGACGGACACGCCGTGACGACCGTACGCGGCATAGGGGATCAGGCTCACCCTCACGTTCTCCAGGACTCCTTTGTGAAGAATGGCGCTGTCCAGTGTGGATACTGCGTGCCTGGCGCCATCACATCTGCCAAGGCGTTGCTGGACGAAAATCCTGATCCCACTGAAGAAGAAATACGGTTGGCGATGGACAGCAACTACTGTCGCTGCACTGGATACGAACAGCAGGTTGAGGCAGTCCTCGATGCCGCCGCGCAGCTCCGGAAGGGGGGACAAGAAATGAGCATCGAGAGAAAGGGTTTCCGTCACCTGACCGAGGGATCGTATCCGGCGACGCATGTGGTCGGCAAGTCCGTCGATAAGGTTGATGGCTACGCTCTGGCCAGCGGAGCCCCGATGTACACGGACGATATCGCGGCACGTGATTTTCCGAACCGTCTGTATGGAAGGATTCTGACCAGTCCGATCGCGAATGGTGTTATTACCTCGATCGATACCAGTGCTGCAGAGGCACTGCCTGGTGCCCGCCTCGTACTGACTTGGAAGAATACCCCGCGTACGTTCTACACGACGGCTGGACAGGGTTGGCCGGAGCCTTCGCCCTACGACAACCAGATGTTCACGGAGCGCGTGCGCTTCGTGGGTGACCGCGTGGCTGCTGTCTTTGCGGACTCCAAGGATATTGCAGAACAGACGCTCAGGCTTATCAAGGTGAGCTTCAAGGAAGAGCCTGCTGTTCTTGACGCCGACGATGCCATGAAGCCGGGAGCTCCGATCGTGCATCCCGAAGATCCAAAGGGTGCCTATGATTCGGCGCACAATGTTGCTGCACACGTGGACATCAACGTTGGGAACGTCGAAAGGGCCCTCGCGGAATCCGAGGTAACCATCTCTGAGACGTTCCAGACGCACTATGCTCAGCACACTCCGATGGAGACGCATACGGCATTCGCCTATACGGATGACATGGGGAAGATCGTCATCGTGTCAAGCACACAGGTCCCCTGGCACGCACGCCGCATTGTCTCAAGGGTTCTTGGCCTTCCCATGAGCAAGTTGCGTGTCGTCAAGCCTCGAATTGGCGGTGGTTATGGCACCAAGCAGGAGATCCTCATTGACGACCTTGTGGCCTACGCAACCATTAAAACGGGGCTTCCGTGCGAGATCGAGCTGACTCGCAAAGAGGAGTTCGTCTCCGCCAGGACCCGTCACCCGATGAAGATCGACATGAGCATCGGCTGTGACAAGCAGGGCCACTTCAGAGCTCTCAAGATGTATGTTCTCAGCAACACTGGGGCTTATGGCAGTCACAGCCTCACGGTCATGTCGAACACCGGCAGCAAGACGCTGCCGCTCTACAACAAGGCGACTGACGTCCAGTTCTTTGGTGATGCAGTCTATACGAACCTTCCTGTCCCCGGAGCGTACCGTGGTTACGGAGCGACCCAGGGATACGCTGCCCTCGAGTGTACAATCGACGATCTGGCTGCTAAACTCGGCATGGACCCCATCGAATTGCGGAAGAAGAACATGATCAGGGTCGGGGAAGGTTCGCCAATCTTCGAGGCTCTCGGCGAAGGCCGTCAGGGAGTTGCCCAGACGATTAAGAGCAGTTCATTGCCTACGCTGCTTGACTTGGGAGCTGAGGCGATCGGATGGAAAGAGAAGCGGGGAAAGCGTGTGCGCAGCGGTCACAAGGTCCGTGGCGTCGGAATGTCGATGCATATGCAGGGCTCTGGCATCCCACTTATCGACATGGCTTCTGCCTCTATCAAGCTCAACGAGGACGGGAGCTACTTCATGACCATGGGGGCCACGGACATCGGCACTGGTTCCGACACCATTTTGTCGCAGATGGCGGCTGAAGTGCTGGGAGTCACCATGGACAAGATCAGTGTCCTCTCCAGCGACACTGACCTGACGCCGTTCGATGTTGGGGCCTATGCCTCCTCGACCACGTTTGTCTCGGGTGGCGCCGTCGTCAAAGCGGCCAAGGCAGTGCGCAACCAGATTTTCTCAGTTGCAGCCGAGATACTGGGGGAGGAGCTGAACCAGCAACTTGTCATTGCAGAGCCCAAGGTTGAATGGGACAATGATCAGCCGGACCCCATCCTGTCCTTCTATCGTATGGAGGATGGAAACGTGGTGTCGGTGCGGAGCGGAAAGAAGGTTTCTGTGTCTGACATTGCCTATCGTGCCTACTACGAAGTCAATCAGCATCAGATTGCAACGACACAGTCGTTCGTGTCCCCATACTCTCCGCCGCCCTTTGCGGCACACTTTGTGGAGATCGAAGTGGACGAGCTCATAGGAAAGGTCGAGGTTCTCAAGTATGTGGCAGCCGTCGACTGCGGCGTTTCTATCAACCCCGACCTGGTGCGTGGGCAGATCATGGGCGCGATAGCAAATGGCATAGGATTTGCGTTGACCGAGGAGTACCATTTTGGATCCCACGGCAACATGACCAATTCCTCGCTGTTCGACTACAAGATTCTGTCTCGCCGCGACATGCCGCCGACCGAGGTCATTCTCGTCGACACCTATGAGCCGACTGGGCCATGGGGTGCCAAATCGGTGGCCGAGATTTGCATCAACGGTCCCATCCCTGCAATCGGCAATGCAATCTTTGATGCGACGGGGATACGCCTTCACCGTACGCCATATACGCCGGACAAAGTTCTGGCGGCGCTGCGCGGCAAGAGTATCTGATCAAGGTTCGGGAAGCAGGACACAAAAGGGGTGCCCTTGATAGGACACCCCCTTTGTGTCCTGCACGATGTCTGTCAGGTCACGACGCAGTCGCTGATCGACTCGCAAACGCTTCCGCAATGCCCACGATGACCTGTACAGCTTTCTCCATCGATTGGATGACGATGTACTCGAGGGGACCGTGGTAGTTGCGGCCGCCGGTGAACAGGTTGGGGCAGGGAAGTCCCATGTAGCTGAGTCGTGCGCCGTCAGTTCCACCACGAACAGGCTTCACGAGGGGTGCTATGCCTAGTTTCTCCATGACACCGCGGGCGACGTCGACGAGGATCATGTTCTGCTCGATAACCTCGCGCATGTTGTAGTAGGAATCGCGCACGTGAACCGTGACGGTGTCCTCTCCATACTTGGCGTTCAGGAAGTCGCAGATGGCATGTGCCATGCTCTTGCGCTGCTCGAAACGGTGTTTGTCGTGATCTCGGATGATATACTTGGCTTTGGCTTTCTCGCACACACCATTGATGCTGGTCAGGTGGAAGAAACCCTCGTACTTCTCAGTTGATCGAGGCGTTTCGTCGGACGGGAAGAGTGTGGTCAGTTCTGCCGCTATGAGAGCCGCATTCTTCATGATGCCTTTTGCAGTACCAGGGTGGATGCTTTTCCCAATGATCTCGAATTCTGCCGATGCGGCATTGAAATTCTCGTATTCGAGACTGCCGAGTTCATCGCCGTCGAGGGTGTAAGCATACTTGGCCCCGAACTTCGCTACATCGAAGCGATCGACACCCTGTCCAACTTCCTCATCCGGTGTAAACCCAATCTTGATGGTTCCATGCTTCACCTCGGGATGGGACAGCAGGTATTCGACAGCAGTCATGATCTCTGCAATGCCTGCCTTGTCGTCGGCTCCCAGAAGAGTCTGTCAGACCAAGTGATTTGAGCTCTTCGTCCAGCTCATGGGCAAGAACGAACTGTTTCTCGGTGCTGGGAAACGTGACCGAAGTCTCGTCCGACTGGGTATCGAAAGACGTATAGTGCAGGAAACGATCCACCAGATTGTTCATGTACTCCCCTTTCTGGGCGCGTTGTTGCGTCCTGCATCTGATAGTGTACGGCTTACTTGCTTGAGGGTTTCCAGGGCGACAAGCGGTTCATTGATACCGGATACCGCTGCTTCCATCGGACATGGCCCTATGCCTGTTCGGTTGAGGACATCGAGGATGACAGTATCACACGTGAATGGAATGCCGGCCGTGCGCAGAACATCCTGTGCACCAGTACTCATCGTCAGGGCGAATACCGACCGGGGACGCACGAGGGTGAACAGGAGTGCAGCCGCCCGTCCCACCAGTTTGTCGCCCCAGTCCAGAGGACCGTGACTGACTACACGTTCCTCTTCCACCGCTGTGAGGAGCGCACTGATTCCTCTGCCGGTCAGCCTGTATACGAGTTCCCCGCCATCGGCAGCACAGAGGGTGGCGCCTCCTGATCCTATCGTTGTCTGTACAAGTTGTTCGCTTTCCGTCATGAGCCCCTCGTTTCACCGCCTCGGAAGCGGTAACGTCCATTGTATCCGAAACCGTTCGGTCGTACAGACCGCGCAAGCGACCAATCCGTCACTCCCGCGAAGGCAGGAGTCCAGTTTGTCTCGAACCTGCCCTTCCCAGCGGCGGATCCGTCACTCCCCCCGAGCGCTTTCTTCCCATGAGAGGGACGCTTCTGAGGGGTGCTTTCCACGAGCATGTTGGTGCAATGCGAGTGGCGCTCTGCCGCGCAGGCGAGAGTCCATCTTGTTGCATTTAGGACTACAATACTTTACATAGAAACACCAGCAAGGTTCAGGGAGGGATCATGACGTTCAGGGCATCGGTGGAAAGATATCTGGGGGCGGTCTCGGAGCAGTATCGACGCAAGGATGCAACCGAGAACTCGTACTGTGACGGCCTCAAGCAACTCTGGGAGGGCCTGGGGCCAGAGGTGAGCAATGCACACACGAAGCTGACCGTTCTGCCCAGCCAGACGTCGCGCTCGTTTGCGATCAAACGAACTGCGCTGGCAAGACGCTGCACGAATCCAGTTGGGTATTGGCGCTATCTCCGGTAGGGTTCGATCTCCGAAACTGGAGTTCACATCTCCCTGCCTCTTGCTTGGGCAAGGGGCTTCATGCTGCTGCTTCACTACTGCGTCGTGTACACACTGCGTCCGGCGCCATAGTAGGCTTCGTAGATGTGCTGGAACACGGCGGAGGACCTCTGCTCGAACATCTCCGGGGTGTAGACCTTTGGCAAACCCGTGTCCAGTATCTTCTCGATCGTCACCCGTACAGCGGCTCGGGATTGCTGCTTCTTTCGCCAATCAAGCACGAGTTTCGCGTCTTTGAGCGTAGTCAGCAGTTTCCGAGCAGTCGCCTTCACCTTGATGCGGTCAGCAGCGCTCATCTCAACGGCCGGCTTGGTCAAGAGATCGAAGACTGCCAGCTCTTCCTCGCTCAGTTGTTCGCTGACACCCCGCCGCTCTTCCTGACTCAGATCTCTATTGAAAGCGTCCAATTGACGGAAGAATTCCTCGGCGTTGAGACTCCCGGCGTTGTACTCGTCGATCATCGCCTGGAACCGCTTCACGAAGTCCATCCGCATGCGATTGAGTCGCACCATGCTCATGAGTTTCTGTGCCACTACACCTTTTAACTTCTCGTTGACGGTACGCTTGTGCCCGGTCTTGAACTGCTCCGCCAACTTCTCGAAGTCGAGTTGGCTCAAGTCGACGGGCCTCTCACTCACACCCTGTGTGGCTGGCTTGACCACGTAGCCCTCGGCATCGATTGACCGGTCAAGCAGATCCTCCACGTCGCCCATGACCTCCGAAATGTCCGCTGGCGGTGTCAGGGCCCGGATCTTGTACGCAATGACTTCTATCGGATTTGCCTCCGTGGCGAACTCCTGTGCAGATGGATCGGGCAAGACAGCCTGGAGAAGACGATGGACGTTGTTCGCAGCATCAAGATAACGACGCTTGATTTCCTCAGAGGTGACCAATGCTTCGACAGCATCATCGAGCAGACCGACCCGCGGGAAGCCTTGAGCACTTTGGATAGCCGTGAGGCTCACTCCGTGCCCCTGGCACAGGTCACGGGCCTCTGTAAGTGCGTTTCGCAAGGCAGCCACCAGCACGGACTTGTCCTCCACGGGGGTATACTCCCCTTTGCCCGCGCCATAAATCGCAAGAGCAGCCTGCAGGTTGCGGAAGACTCCGACATAGTCGACGATGAGGCCGCTCTCTTTGTCTCCGTAGACGCGGTTTGCCCGTGCGATCGTCTGCATCAGCGTATGATTCCGCATCGGCTTGTCGAGGTAGATGGTCGAACAGTTCGGCACATCGAAGCCGGTCATCCACATTGCGCAGACAAACACCAGCCGGAACGGATCGTCCGGATCCTTGAATTTCGTCTCGAGATCTTCGCTAACCATGCGCCTGCGGTGTGGACGGATATCCAATCCCTTCCCGGCCATGTCGGCAATCTCGTTCTGGCCTTGAGAGACAACCACTGCCATGTCAGTCTCCTGCATCTGTGCAATGCGCTCTTCGATTTCTTGAACGGCGTCTTCGTTTGTCACGGCGCGCTGCGCCTGCAATTCCACGATTCTCGCCGCCCAGTGCTTCTTCACCTTGTCATACATGCGGATGGCCGTGGCCTTGTCAATTGAGACAACCATCCCCTTGCCCTGCCAGCCTCGCTCGGTGAAATGCTTCACGATGTCCTTCGCTACTGCCTCGAGCCGATCATCGCGGGTAATGAGGTGGTACTCACGAGCGAACTCTCGTTCCACCGCCTTTTCCTGAGCGTCATCGAGCTCCGCTTCCTCCAACAACTGCTCCATGTCTTCATTGAGGTTGTCGTTGACCAGCTGGAGTTCCGGAATGCGATTCTCGTAGTACAGAGCCACCGTGGTATGATCGACGACCGATTGGTGGAAGTTGTATACGCTAACGTAGTCGCCAAATACCTCCCGGGTCTTCTCCTCGCCAACGATCAGCGGGGTGCCAGTGAATGCCAGGAAAGCAGCGTTGGGCAAGGCTCTCCGCATGTTCATCGCCAGCGTGTCGTACTGGCTGCGATGAGCTTCGTCGACCATGACGATGATGTCACTGCGGTTGGAAAGCACTGGGTGTGGCTCGCCCTGCTCCGTCTGGAATTTGTGAATCAGGGTGAAGACGTAGCGGTGGTCCTCGCTGAGCAGTTGCCGCAGGTGCTTACTGCTTCGTGCTTGTGCTTCAGCCTCGGTTACTGCCCCGGTGGAAGCGAAGTTCTTGTAGATCTGCCCATCCAGCTCCTGGCGGTCGGTAACAACCACGAACGTCCAGTTCCCTGGTATCTTGCGCAGCACTTTCTGAGCAAAGAAGATCATCTCTACGCTCTTGCCACTACCCTGCGTGTGCCAGAAGACTCCGAGTTTGCCCTGACATTCACGGACCTTTGTCAGCGCTTTTAGTGCGTTGTTGACTCCCAGGTATTGGTGATTCTTGGGGATCAGTTTGATCAACCCGCCCTGACCTTCCTGAAACAGGGTGAAGTTCTCTACTATGTCCAGCAGCCGCGTAGGTTCGCAGACGCCACGCAACATGGTCTCCAGCGAGACTTTTCCCGGCTCATCCTCACTGCCGATCTTCTTCCATTCGGCGAAGTGTTCCCAGCCAGCCGTTACACTGCCTAGGCGGCTCTCACTGCCGTTGGAAAGGATAATCAGAGCGTTGGGCCAGAAGAGTTGCGGGATCGTGTCCTTGTAGTCGCGCAGATTGCTCGTGAAAGCAGCCTCCAAGCGACAGTGTGCGGCTTTCAGTTCGACGAATACCAGTGGAAGACCATTGACGAAACCGATCAGGTCGGCTCGGCGAGTGTACATGTCGCCTGTGACCCAGAGCTGTGAACAGAAGAGGAAATCGTTGTTCCTCGAACTCTCCCAATCTACGACCCGAACAACCTGGACTATCTCTCCGTCACCCTCAGGATCAGGCACAGTGACCCGCACACCATTCTTCAGAAGGTTGTAGATCTCGCGGTTGGCGCCTGCCATGCTCATGCGGGACCGGTCATGAGTCAGCTGTTCGATAGCCTGGTCAATGGCCTCGGTCGGAGTCTCTGGGTTAAGCCGCTGCAAAGCTGGTCTTAATCGAGCCGTGAGGATGACGTCGGAACGGGTTTCACGGCCCAGTGTGCTCGTACCGTGATCGAACTCGTGATAGGCATTGACCGTCTCCCACCCCAATTCTGCTAGCAGGTCGATTGCCGGACGCTCCACGAGCGCGTCTTCTGTGTAGCCTGCGGGACTCATGTGTCTGCTCCCGCGTCTACGCCGTTTTCCTTCCACAAGTCGTCTAGCGCTGTTAGCCCACTGCTTGGAGTGCTTCGCTCCGGCTGCTCCACGAAGTGGTACGAGACGAACCTCGCATTTCGCTTGTCTTTATCTAGTCGGTTGTAGAAGTAGCACGCATTCTTCGCCGACTCGGGAGAGGGTCCAATCTGCATTAGCGGAAGCAACTGCAAAGCTCGCGGCGATCCCTCACTTACCAGGTAGATGAGCTCGGTGTCCAGACAAGTTGACGTGGCCTTCGAGGCCTGCAGGAATTCGCTGTTGCTGCCCATCAGAACCGCTACGTCGTTGTCATAGACCCCGTTCCGCATCACGCAACTGAGCGATCTTATCAACTGCGTGCCAGTCCATGCATCAGCCATGCATTCCCGGAGCTTCTGGACGTCACCCAGGAGCTGCTCGTGCAGCCGTCTGGCCTCTTCCTGTCCAAGGACCCCACCGTGACGCCAATCATTGCGTATTTTGTTTGTTCTGGACAGGACGGGTACAAGCTCCACGTTGCTCAGAGCCTTAAGAAGCGAGACTGGCAGGTCCGAGAATACCTCCGCGAACAACGATCCGTTGCGACCTTCGCCCCCTAGAAGGTCCCGAGTCCGTGCCCCAAAGTACTCTACTGAGCACTTCCACGTTCCGAAGGTGGCCATCTTGAAGCCCAGGCCTTGCTCCCGCATCGCCCTAGTCAGCTTCTGCAGGTGCTGCTCAAAGAGAGGTCCGTTTGAACTGAACGCACTCATGAGGATCATGCTGACGAACTCAGCGGTTGCCTCGAAGAAGTGCAGCAAGTGCTCGCACTTGGTCTTAAAGTTACTGGTTGATGTTGCTTGCCACGCACGCAAAATGGAAGCAAGCGGGAATGGAACGGTTTCTATCCACTGATCGAGACCTGCCACCGCGTATTCAAGAGGACCCCCAGAGAGTTTCTTCGAGAGAACGGACACGCGTTGACCGACTGCCCCAGCGGACTGAGGGTTCGCCCAAAGGTCACGCTCAAACTGGGCAAGTTCGTTCTGCAAGCCCAGAAGCGTGTTCCTCTGGACGGCGATATGTTCCTCCACATCAACCACAGCTTGCTGTACCTGAACGCTTGGCAGGATAATGGGGAGTTCCATGAGAGTCTTCTTGGTAAGCTTGGGAATGACGGTTCCTGACTTGCTCAGGCGCCGGATCTCTCTGCCAAACTCCGAATTCAGGAACCGGGCCAAGAACTCAACGTCCGCAACTCCAGAACGCATGACGATCTGTGCATAGTTCTGAGGCTTCAACGTCAATCCGTCGAGCGATTCGACGACGTCGCTCATGCCAATAAGCGGAACATACACTGCGTCTTCCTGTCGCCCGAACTGAAAGTCGTTGCGGCCGCGACCCAAGTTGATTGCAGATGCCAGTTCCTTCAGAGAAACCGCTGACCCTCCGAACAGACGCTCTGCCTCCTTGATTCTCTCGTGCTGGCGAATCTGGTCCAGGCCTCTGAACGAGAGCGAGTCCACGAATCGTCCGAGCTCCAAAGAGCTGCCTTCCTCATGGCTGGCAAAGTTAGAGAGCACCTCGCGGTTTGACTTCACGTCACTTGAGAGTTGAGCAACAAACAGATCGGAAGTGGCATGATTACGGACGATTATGAGGTACGAAGGCATGTCTGTGTGGGGTGGAAACGTTTCAGAGGGTAGGGCCAGCGCCGCTTCCACTCCAAGGCCAAGAGCAGTAAACTGCCGAAAGACCGAGCTCGAGGACGCAAAAAAAGATTGGGCTACGACGAAGAGGCCCATTCCTGTCGCACTTAGTCTCTTCGATGCAAGAGCCAAAACCTGTTCTCCAACGTCGCCTTTCACAGTGACATCGTCACCGCCCGTGCATCTTATGGTTAATGGGTCCAGTACTCGCGCGTTCCACGGCAGCAAGCTGACAGCCAAGTCGATCTCTTTGGCCTCAGAGGAGAGCAACTCAACGGGTCGCCCTATGTGCCACTGAACGTCTGGCACTAGAACCTGACCAAGTGAACCCTGCGAAGTGTTGGGCACAAGAGCAAGGACGGTTCTTGCCCGGACGGTCTCCTGCATCGCGCCAATCAAGAGTCCTATGCCCGCCCACGGATCGCACATCGTGTCATATGCGTGCCCATCGGCAAGGGCAAGAAATACTTCAGTCAGCCAGGCGGGAGCTGAGAAGAAATCGCTATAGCGTCCATCGCGTCGAGCCATGAGAGCCCCGAAGGCTTTGAGGTCACTCGCTGAAAAACGGAATCCTCCATCCTTCAGTGCCTGGGCGAGCTCGCCAGCATTACGAGAACCATGTTCCACGATACTCTCGACCTTCCGCCATTCCTCTGGTTTCACTTCATGTGCCTCCGCTAATGTTCACCTGCTGCTTTGCCTATGCCTGCACACCCCGTCAACTCCCTTCGAGAGGCCTCGGGGACTCGTTGTGAGAATCCGGAAATATTATTACCACAGCTCTCAAGCTCCAGCCTGGTCGGGAACGGCGATGTCCAGTTCCGACACGTCCACCTCGCCGGAGATAAGCCGGGGCAGCAGCAGGTCGCGGGTGCGGCGGAGATTCTGGTTGCGCGAAGATGCCATCTTTACAGTCTGCAGCATTGGCTGAACAGAAGTCTCAAAGGATCCAAGAACAGCCTGCGATGGTAGCAGCACGGGCATCGTCCGCAATACTTCCCATTTGATGACGGGCATTTTGGTTCCCGTGCTGTGCTGGTCAGCCCAGCGAATTGCGTCTATCGAAGATAAGAGCACGGCAAGAAACGATTGCAGAGTCTTCTCAGCAGACCGAACAACCAGCACCGATACGTTCGTGACACCTCGACAGGGGGCGAGAGCAACTTTGTGGAGATAAGGTCGAATGGAGCCGAACAGGATGTCGTCTTCCTCGAAAACGATACGTGATGTTGTAAGTTCGCTAGGATTCCCCGTTTCGCCCACAGAAAGTGTTTGCTGTTGCATCTTCGCTAAGTCCAAGAGAGGGCACTCCGAATGCAGTGCCTCCTTGAACTTGTCCTTCCTTAGTTCTGTAAGTTTGCCCAAGGGCACAACCTCCCACGCCTCTGGAATCCTGCCAAGGGGGGAGTCGACGAAGCGGGCGTGCTGGTGGCCGAGGAAGCGGAACCTGGCAAACCACTCGCGGTAGAGGTTCTGCGCCATCTCTTCCAGAATCTTGATCCGCTGCAGGTTGTTCTCGATCAGGTCATCATAGGCCGAGAGAATCGCCGCGATTTTCTGTTGCGTGGCGAGAGGGGGGAGATGAACAATGATTCGTGCCAGGTCAGTCCCTCGAATGCCCTTTTGAGCAGCCCCTGTAATGATCGCCTCAACCCGCGAGCGTCCTGGGGGACAGGAGAAGTAGTACAGATAGAAGCGACTAGAACACCTCTCTTGGGCTAATCGCACTCGGATTAAAGACGACTCAAAGACCATTTCTTCCTTCACACCCTCGACTATGACACATTTCCCAGCGCCGGACTCTATGAGGCTACGACGTGCAAAGAGAAGGTCGCCATCTTGCAGACCAAAGCGCCGGTATTCGGTATCACTTATCTGAACGCGTTGCATGTCCTGGGACCCTAGGAAGCGATATGCGAACAGCTCCCCCATGTTGACGATTTTCGCACCGGAACCATGGAACTGCTTCTCCTTGTAGAGCCCGTTGCGTTGAGGTTCTGAGAACAGCGTCTCGAATTGGACTTCGGGCCAGGTCATCATCCCTCGCTCAACAGCTTGACGACGTTCTCTGCAATCCGCTCTTCCAGTTCCCGGGCCTCGACGTTGAGGGCCTCCAGTTCTTCGTTCTGCTCCTCCAGTCGCTCCTTGAAGTCAAAGTCCTCCTCCTCGCGAGCGGCCACGCCCACATAGCGGCCGGGGTTGAGACTCCACCCTTGAGCTTCGATCTCAGCCAGTGTCGCCACCTTGCACAGGCCTGCCACATCAGCATATTTGGGCTTCTTGCCGAAGTGTTCGGTCAGCAGTTCAGCGCTGTCGTGCAGGTTCTCCGCGGCCTCGCCACGGTAGAGTCGGGCGATGTTGGCCAGGAACTCAACCTGCGCTGGGGTCCAGTCGCGGTGAGCGCGATCGATTTGGCGGTAGAGGTGGCGGGCATCAATGAAGAGTACCTTGTCGGCGCGGGCGGTCTTGCGCTTCCCCCGGTCGAAGAACCAGAGGGTGCAGGGCAGGACCACGGTGTAGAAGAAGTTGGGACCGACCGCCACCATCACATCCACGGCATGGGCTTCGATCAGTTGCCTGCGGATGTCCAGTTCCGAGTTGCGGGCGTCGGCGGCGGAGTTGGCCATGACGAACCCGGCGCGACCGGTGCCATTAAGGGCGCTGTAGAACAGCTGGATCCAGAGGTAGTTGGCGTTGTCGGCGCGGGGCAGGCCGAAAGGAAAGCGTGGGTCGTCCTTGAGCCGGTCCTTGTCCACACGGTCGACGTTGAAGGGTGGATTGGCCATGACGAAGTCGAATTTGCCGGTGGAGTGGTGCAGGTCTTCGTAGTAAGTGTTGCCATCCCTGATGTCACCGGCCAGGCCATGCACAGCCAAGTTCATCTTGGCCAAACGAACGGTTTCGGCCACCTTCTCCTGGCCATAGATGCTTAGTTCGGCACCAGGGTTCTTTTTGCGTTCCTCGACGAAGCGGCCGCTCTGCACAAACATGCCGCCAGAACCGGTAGCTGGGTCGAAGAGGAGACCATGGAATGGTTCGATGATGCTGACGATCAGCTGGACAATAGGGGTGGGAGTGAAGAACTCGCCGCCCTTCTGGCCCTCACTCATGGCGAATTGGCCAAGGAAGTATTCGTAGATCTTGCCGAAGGCGTCGCCCTCAATGTCCGTGGGGATGGAATTCATGGCCTTGAGCAATTCCTTGAGCAGGGCGTTGTCAAAGCGGTTGTAGGTCTTGGGCAGTACGTCCTTGAGGTCGGGGTTCTCCGCTTCGATGGCGCGCATGGCATCGTTGATGGCCGCGCCGATGTTGGTCCCTTCCGGCAGTTGGATCAGCACCGAGAAGCGTGCCGCGTCGGGCAGATAGAGCACGCCCTTTGCCTGATAGTCCACCGGTCCAACCTTCCGCCGCCCGCCGCCTTGACCGGCCAGTTCCTGCGCCGCCGCCTGGAACTTGTGGTCGGCATAGCGAAGAAAGACCAGCCCCAACACCGGGACGGCATATTCCGATGACTTCAGCCTGGAGTTGGCCCGAAGCTCATCGGCTGCTACCCACAGGCGGGATTCAATGTTGTTGCCGTTGTGGTTCATCGTGCCCCCTCGGTAGGTTGGAAACCATTTTGAGTATAGCACTGCGCGGCAAAACCCGGACACGAGTCGACAGTCTGTCATCGATGCAGTGGCCAAGCCACGCCGAGGCAGATACTTGATTGGGCTACCTGTACCGCATGTCGAGTGTCGGAGCGCGTGCCGTAATCACTTCCCTGACGAACAGCAAGAACCGTGCGAACGGGGCATCGGTGGAAACCCACTAGGCGACATCAATACGTGGGCTCGCCTTGGACACGAACTAAGGCGAGAACCGCCGCAAAAACACACACCTTCGAACACACAGCTGCTGAACGCGTCGTTCACGTTCTGCTTGACGTCTTGCGTCATTCGCCGGTCCCGCCTACACTTCAATAGGTGGCTCGGGACGATGGCCAGTACATGTCGGGAAGGGAGAATGGGAAACATACAAGCTGACAACGCTCTGATCGGCGTGAAAGCTGAGGACATAACGGGGCTCTCTGAGCAGCAACTGCCTCAGTTGCTCAAGATCCTGCTGGACAACTCAGCTCTGCTTATGGGTGTTCCTCTTGGCTGCTGGCATGTCAACGCTGATACGAAGGCGGCAGATGGCGGCGTTGACGCCTCCATATCCTGGAGTGCCAAGCCGGAAGCCATCCCTGATTGGTTCCCGGGCACAGATGTGGTCTTCCAGTGCAAAGCCTGCAAGAAGTTCGGGCCGACTCAATGCAGCGTCGAATTGCTGTCCCCGAAGAACGGTCTCATAAGGCCTGGAGTGCGAGACACTCTGCGTCGAGGAGGGAAATACGTCCTTGTGGTGGCTCTCGACTGGACGGACCAGGATCGAAGCAAGCGGATAGCCGCGATGGTAGACCAGATCGCGAGGAAAGACCCGACCTTGCCACGCAAGAACAGGATATTGATCTGGGACGCCGGAGTGCTCGCTTCATGGGTGAATCGATTCCCAAGCGCTGTAGTCCAAGTGCTGTCCTGGCTGCGAAGGCAGCCGCCAGATGGTCTCCTGACATGGGACCTCATGTCACGGGATCACAAGTACGCCAACCCTTTCCATGCATCGACCGACGAAACGACCATGATCGCTCTCCTTAGGCAGCAACTCATGCAACATAAGGTATGGAAAATAGTGGGACTGCCGGGGGTAGGCAGAACCCGCATGCTCGTAGAAGCGCTTCGGCCTGGGGATGACGATGACCAGTCTCGGACTACTCCGAGCCGCTCTGTATTGTACATCGATGAGAAGGGGGGCGGAGTGGATTCGGTTCGGTACGCGTGGTCCTGGGTCAAATCACTGGACGTTTCATGCGCGTTCATTGTTGACAACTGCGGCGAGTCTGAGCGCTCATGGCTGGCACAGGAAGTAGTTGACAGCTCAACTCGGGTGACCCTTGTAACAGTGTCAGTGCCGTCGTGTGACCTGCCGCAGCAGACTACCTTGGTCCTTGGTCGGATGCCAGACGACGCAGTGAAGCAGATTGTGGTCGACTGTGCTCCGAGTTTGACCTACATAGACGTCGAATTCGCGATACGGCAAGCACAGGGCCTTCCTGGAATCGCGTGTACGATTGCGGTGCAGCTAGGTGAAGGAGACTACAACGTACAAGCACTGATGGACCACTCGCCTGTAGAAACGATGAGGGCGCACGTTGCCCTGCTCTCGGACAACGAGAAGTCATGCTTGAATGCCCTGAGTCTGTTCAGTCGCGTTGGATATCGCGATTCCCTTAAGGCCGAGTCAGAGCATGTTGCCAAGGTCTTCTGTCATGACACGAACGCCGACGTCTTCCTTGAGGCAATCGAGACACTCACGACTAAAGGGTACGCCAAGAAGCAATACGGCTACGCGATTGTCTCTCAGGATCTTCTGGCAGACAGACTCGCCTACGAGTGGTGGCGACAGAAAGAACTTCCCTCGACTCTTGGTCTGATGGACCAACTACCGGATGACCTCCGAGTTTCGTTTTGTGAGCGCCTCAGTCGACTGTGCTTCTTTGGGAAAGCCACGCAAGCAATCGAGAAGTTCTGCGATCGGAGCGGTCTGCTCTCTGACAGCGCCTACCTGACCACGGATAGCGGTGCACGTTTGCTCTCGGCGGTTGCGGAGTGCAATCCGTTGGCAGCTGCCCGATCTCTTTCACATGCATTCGCTTCCTTCACTCCTGAGAAGGCGCGTGATGCTATGGAGTCGACTGGAGCACTGGTCGAGGCCATGGCCAAGCTCTGTTGGTGGCCTCAGTGCTTTGACTTGGTTGCACCCGTGTTCCTTGTTTTTGCTGCGGGCGACACGACATCGCATCGTCACCAGGTGGCTGAGCAGTACGCTGACCTCTTTCGGTGGGTCCTTCCTGGCACGCAGACGCCTCTTCTGGACCGTCTGTCGGTATTGGATGGTGCTACAGGCAGCCCGTTCGAGGCGTGCAGGGTGCTCGGAGTCACGGCGTTGTGCAATGCCCTGACAACAGGGCAGATTGTCGGGAGCATGGAGATACTGAACCAAGGGGGTCGTCGTCCACAATTTGACTACTGGCCACGGTCACGAGATGAAATCAACAGCTACTGGCATGAGATCACGATTCGGCTGAACGATTCGTTGCGATCAAAGGAGATAGCAGTTCGGGATGCAGCAGCTACTGGTCTCGTCGACAAAGTACCCGAGCTTGTTGAGAACGGGTTCCAGGAGATTGCCGAGCCAATCGTGAGGGCAATCATAGAGGATGCCCGGGAGCACTTGCCTGCACTGCGCAACAGGGTCATTGAATTGCTGGACAGTCCACGGGAATTTGACAAGCCCAGACTAGAGTCTTGGTTGCGGGACATGGAACCGACGTCGCTTGACGAGCGAATACGCACCGAGGTCCTCGGAGGCCCAGAGTACCTTAGGAGCACAGACTTGCAGAACTCAGTGGACAATAGCCTGACCGATCTAGCAGCGTACTGCAACGATCATGGCAGCGAACTGACCAGTGCCATACCCCTTCTTCTCGAGTCGACAGACAGTCCAGGGCCAAGTATCGTGTTCGGTAGCAAGCTTGGCACAGCTCTCAGAGATCCGTGGGTCATCGTGGATAGGTTACTGGATACGATTCCCCTACTCAGCCAACCAGTGGAAAAAGTGAACGTCGGTGTAATGGGCGGTTTGCTGGCATCGCTGCGGACACAAGACACCGACCGGGTCGAACTGGTTCTCGACAGGATGCGCGACGATGGTGCACTACTCCCCTTCCTGGTGGACACTACATTGTGGTCAGAACCGGGCTACAGGTCTCTGCAGCGATGCATGCACGCTGCGGAGGAAGGAGACATCAAGGTCTCGAGCTTGCGCCGCTTGACATACCAGTACGTGCTGAAGGGACTTGAGCCCGACGACTTGGCAACCATGGCAGCGTCCGTTCGTTCCCTTGGAACCCCCGAAGCCCTCAATCTCAGTCTTTCACTTCTCTGCAACTACGCCTCTGCCCACGACGAAAAGCCTCCTCTTGAAGTGCGACTCGCTCTGAAGGCCTTGCTCATGGATCATAGGCTAATGGGTAGTCTGCGAACGGGGCAGCACCTTGACTGGTTCTGGTGGAACCGTTCTGTGATCTGGCTTCTGCACGAGCAAGATGACCAGGAACTCGCGACAGACCTAGTCTCGCAGCTTCTTTCCGACTCTGGCACGGAGCCTGAGGATTCCGAACGAAGTGACCACGACGTGGATGAGGCTGCTCCGGTCCTCCTCAAAGAGTACTGGCCAACAGTGTGGGCGCTGGTACAGGAGAGCGTGGCAAAGCGAGGACTCCCCGCTGCGACGAGAGCCCGGATTGCCTTCGCTAGCCGCGAGAGGGATGACAGCGACTTGGAGACTGGGTTTTCCCAGATCACGCTCCAGGAAGCCCGCGAGTGGTGTGGCGCTGACCAGGAACATGCTCCTCTGTTCCTACTGGACCTTCTGCCCATTGGTGTGAGGAAGTCCGAGAGCGATGGGTACACGTGGAATGAGGTTGCCAGGTATGTGGTGGACACATATGGACAAAACACTGTCGTGCAGGCCATCGTGGGCAACCGTCTCCGTGACATCCTAGGCTGGGTATCTCGAGGACGGTCGGCCAAGCTGGTGGCCGATCTCTACAGACAGCTTGAGACAAGCACAAATGCGGTCGTTCAGCGTTGGGCACGCAGTATCCGCTCAGAGCTAGAAGCGCAGGCGGAGCGGATTGACAAGTGGGCCACGAGGAACGAGGATGACAATGACGCCCAATGACCCTGGGTCGTGCCGCGTACATGTAGCAGGCTCATTCTCTGGGCACGACTCCCGCAACGACGCTCTTGATCGTGGCGGGCTGCATTCGACGCCCCTTGACATTGGAGCAAGTTGAAAAGGTTTCGCGTAGAAGGCTCTCAGTGAGTTGCACAGGTTCTCGTTCTCGTCAAAATGAAGTATCGTGAGTTCTTACGCGGTGCAGCAACAGCCTAGTCAAGCGCCTGCGGCTCCGTGGGGGCTCTAGACAACCATAGGAGGTAACGATGTCAGGTACAGCCAGAGAGACCGACGGAACAATGTACATGCCGAACTTGACCGACTTGGGAAGTGGATTGCCGGAAGAGCTACTTGGCGCTTGGACGCGCCAAGTCGGTCGAGCTCAAGGATTTCCTGGCAGAGCAGACTATCAGAACTATCAAGGAATGGATGCACGCTAGAGATGGAAGCAATGTCTCTTCAACCTCTCATGCTCAGGAAGAGCCCGCTTTTCTCACGCATGGCTCGGCTGGGACTGTGCCAAACCTGCCCATGCTGGCCCTGATTAGCTCTTGGCTGGAGGCACTGGTGGTTCACGTGGGTACTCAACGAGGCATCATACGTACAGGCCCTCAAGAAGGGCATCCTTCCCCTCAATGGAGCCGAGGAATACCGGAAGAGCACTGCGCGCTGAAGGAGACCAGGAGAGAGAAGCATCTGGGTCGCGCGACTGCCACCAGGGTAGTTGCGACCAGAGAGGACTCGCCGTCATTCCCTGTAAGTTCGGAGTCATCCTTGACCATCGCAGGTTCGCGCGATGCGAGAAGGGCGCACCGGATGCCAGGCGTTGAGAGCGTTCGCCTCAGATTGCGTGAAGGCGACCCTCCAGACGCGAGAGTCTATCAACATGGCTTGTCAGGTTTCGGCAGCAGTCACCGCGGAACACACTGCGCTGCGGATGTGTGAGTACCAAAGGATTTCACGCCCGCTCCTGACGGCGGCGTTGCTGAGGAGGACTCGTGAAGGACAATGAGGCCGGTTTGGCGACTGAGCTCCTGAGAATCGTGAACGCCACGAAGCGAGCACAATTCCGATTCGGCTCAGGGTGCTTCATGATAGACCGGGAATCCTATGAGGTTGGGCCCGAGGCTATCGACAGCTACAGACGTTTCCCCTGGCGACTATTGATGCATAGCGGTGCAGAGGAGCACTTCTCTTTGTCCGCAGTGGGCACGATGGTGAGCCGATCAGTCGCCCGCCTTGTCGATGGACAGGCAACAGTCGAGACTGCCGAAGCCGAGCTTCACGGGATCCTTCAGACCCTTTCTGTCCCGCCACCAGAGCAGACAGTACTTCGAGAGCTCACCGGTATTGAACTCCCGCCAAGAACAACGCCTCTTGCACTTGCTGGGGGCAAGGTTGCGCGCTTCACCAAACGGGATCGCAGCCGCCTACTGAGGCAGTACCGGGAGTATGCTCGCTCCGTCATTACGAAACCACAGCTTAGGAGAAGTGTTGCCGACGCGATGGCGCCTGATCTTAACGACTTCGTGGGAAAGACGGTGTTGTGGTCGACACATGCTGCAGAGCCAATACGGGCAGAGGAGCTCTCACTTGGGATGGCGCACCGAGTCTGTACGCTTCTGCGCTATGGCTGCATGTCTCTCCGCTCTGATGGGAACGAGATGGCGATTGGCATCGGCTCGGTCCAGTCCACGCACTGTCTTATCATTCCAGAAGAGGGATTCATCCAGTCAAGCTGGGCACGCACCGGGAAAAGCCGTTCCTGGACGATCAAACCTCCCGACAGGGCCGGTATGCGGAAAGCCGGGGTCTTCGTCCTGTCTGCCTTGTATGAGGAGTCGGAAAGCGGTCGGGGACTCCCCGGCGGATCATTCCACAGTGTTCTGCTCCAGGTACTTCACTGGGCGGATGTCTCTCTGGACCAGCCTGACAACAGCTCGCGGATACTCGCCCTGACCGTTGCCTTGGAGACTCTCTTCTCCTACGGAGCCTCTCCCGTGAGGTCGGCAGTAGCCGAGGGAACAGCAATGGTCATCTCCCGAAATGTGGCAGAACGGAAACATATCTCGGCGCGAATCAAGAAGTTATACGACAAGCGTTCAGACGTTGCACATGGTCGAGCCGTGGAAACTCTGTCCCTTTCCGACGTGCGCGAGATGGAGAACTGCGTCAGACTCACCATCCGCGTGCTCTGCCACCATATGGACGAATTCGATTCTCTGGACAGTTTCTCGGAAGCGCTCGCGACGGCGAGGTTGAGTGGACGCTTGTTCCGGGCGCGCTAGGTCTACTCCTGACCGTGAGCCACAACCTCGGCACGGCACATGGTGCTCGCGATGCGAGACTTGCGCGTCAAACACGCGGACAAGAACCTCTGTAGTCTCGGCTGCGGCGTCTTGCGACCCGAGTGCTCGCGGTCCTCTTGCGAATGTGAGAGGTGTAAGGGGTGCGGGCGAAGATCCTCAGGCGATTTTCCTCGAGAAGCACGGAGTGATTGCCATAGTGAGAAGACTGCAGTAGTACAGTAGTAGTTCTAGAGACTTGGGTACTTGAGCACGGGGAGGACACTCCCGGGATTGTGGACAGAGAGAGCTATCCTCGCCTGTGTTCTAGTGCTGCAGCACTTGGGAGCTCACGGTTCTCGTGGTTCGTCGAATGTTCAACAATCTTGCTAAGTGTAGACAACTCCGTGAGCAGAAGGTTCCAACTCGAACTGCTGTGGTCCACCACACGACCACTGTCACCCCTACCTCTGACTGGCGCCTGACCGTTCGATCTGCACTTGCCGGGTATGAGTTGTCTCGAAGGACCGCATCTGAAGCGCACTGACTAGCGCATTGACGGAGAGTCGTGAGGTGCCACCAATCCCCCTATCTCCACCACGACCTCATCAATACTGCGATCATTGCGCCATCAGTGATCGGTTTTCAGTGACGGAGCGCTGCTTGAACTCGTCAACTTCCCCATGATGGCAATAGCCTTGTTGCGGTTGCCGTGTCTCTTTCTTGACGATACCACCAGCAGCGTCAGCGCGGAGGGAGTTGCGTCAACTGCCAAGAGACAAGGAATGGGTTCCCGCCTTCGCGGAGAGCTGGACGAACACACTCGGGGGGATAACAAATTCAAGATGGGTTCCCGCCTTCGCGGGAACGACGGATAGGATGGGTCCCGCCGATGGATGGAGATGCAGTGTTCTTGCCGGTGGTGCCAACTTCTCACCAATTGGAGGCCGATGATGCCGAAATCATGGTCTATGGGTTGATGTCGTCCTCGCGCGAGTATACTTGTGATTGTCTTGCTGCAAGTCATTTGCATGTAGAGAGGAGGTTGGCCTGTGGTGAAAGTTATTCTGGATGCTCTCAAGGATACCCTCAACATGGTGCCAATCCTGTTTGGGGTCTACCTGGTCCTGGAATACGTTGAGGCGAGGTGGCAGCAGCGAATCGTCGATGCTGTCGAGAAAGCGGGGCATGTCGGGCCTCTTGTCGCAGCAGTAGGGGGCGCCATCCCCCAGTGTGGTTTCTCGGTCATGGCAAGCGCATTGTATACGCAGCGACTCCTCACGATGGGCACGATCGTCGCCGTGTATCTTGCCACATCTGACGAAGCCCTCCCCATCCTTCTCTCGAAGCCGGACAAGGCACACGTTGTGCTTCCCCTTATCGGCATCAAGGTGTTGCTTGCCATCGCAGGGGGATATCTCGTGGACGCATTCATGCGGTCCGAAAATCACAGGCGTACGCAGGAATGCCAGGACCGTCAGAAAGCTCAGCGGGAGGCAGTGAGGATTGGTGAGCAGAGCTGTTCCTGCGATGGCACCCGTGCATCATGTACGTGTGAGGAGACCGGCAGCATCGACTGGAAGGAGATCCTGTGGTCCGCGACGAAGCGGACGGCTCAGATCATCCTGTTTGTTCTGGTGACATCGCTGGTCATCGGGTTGCTCATCAATCGCATCGGGCAGGAGAACCTGTCGCGTGTATTCCTGACTCACACGGTCTTTCAGCCTGTTCTGGTAGCCCTTCTCGGGCTCATCCCGAATTGTGCTGCCAGTGTGGCGGTCACGCAGCTGTACATCGCGGGTACAATCAGCTTTGGCTCGACAGTGGCGGGTCTCGGGGCTGCGGGTGGGCTAGGACTCGTTGTTCTCTTTCGTGAGAACCACGATATGAAGAATACGCTAAAGGTCATTGGCTGGCTGCTCGGTATCAGCATTGCTGCCGGCATCGTCATACAGTCTCTGTCAGGGAAGTAACATCATGGGCTCAGCGGACAGGAACGATACGGGCAGGCGTCAGCTTTCTGGACAGCTGAGAGGGTTCCGGATGACCAGGGATCGTCGCACCATTCTGCAGGTCCTGGGTGAAGTCTGTATTCCACTGACAGCCGACGACGTTCTCAAAAGGGTGAACACAGCTGTGCCGGGCATAGCGCTGTCAACGGTCTATCGTACCCTCGATGAACTCGTCAGTCGCGGCAGCGTGCAACGGACGTTGTTGAGCAATGACGGCCGTTCATTCTTTGAGTTGATGGGCAATGCTCATCGGCACTATATGGTTTGCCTTGGGTGCCACCACATGTTTCCGATCAGCAGCTGTCCTGTAGAGGATTTTGCAAACAGTGCGGCCGAAGCGCTGGATTTTGAGGTCACTGATCACAGCCTCGTATTGTACGGGTACTGCCGTCATTGCCGTTCAGGACGACAATCTCCAGGATCGGAGTAGAGAATCAGCCGAGTTGCTCAGCGACGTTGGCCAACTGATCGCGAATGGAGATGTGCTGTGGGCACTTATCCTCGCATGCTCCGCAACGGATGCAGCTGTCAGCTGACGAACCTTCGCTTTTCATCTGGCCGTATCTCTTGCGTTGCACATCCCAGCTTCCGAACATCGAACCTTCATTGACAAGCTGGAACATGCCCGGGATGTTGACGCCCTGCGGACAGGGCATGCAATAGCTGCAAGCTGTACAGGAGACACAGACGAGGGCGTTGTAGGCATCCCTGACGCGTGCGATCAGGTCCAGGTCGCCGGGAGCCAGCATGCCGGTTTCTGACATGCCCGCAGCGTCCAGATTCTGCTGAACCTGTGTCAGAGTGCTCATGCCACTGAGTAGCAGCGAGACCTCGGGGTGGCTCCATACCCAGTCCAGAGCCCATTCAGCCGCCGACCGTCTGGTCGAGGCTGCGTCCCACATTGCTGAGATTTCTGCGTTTGGCACTGCCAGTTTCCCCCCGCGTAGAGGCTCCATGACGACGATCCCCAGTCCCCTGGATGCCGCATAGTGGAGCCCGTTGGTGCCCGCCTGCATCTCTTCATCGAGGAAGTTGTACTGGATCTGGCAGAATGTCCAATCCTGATAGGCGTCGACGATTTCCCGGAACACTGCATTGTTGTCGTGGAACGAGAAGCCCAGATAGCCGATACGGCCCTCCCGCACGCGTTCGTGCGCCCATTCGAGGACCCTCGCATCACGCAGTTTGTGCCAGCGCTCAGCGTTGAGGCCATGCAACAGGTAGAACTCGACGTGGTCGGTCTGCATACGCTGCAGCTGTTCTTCGAAATAGTGGGTCATGTCTGCCTGTGACTCGATGAGCCAGGAGGGCATCTTGGTTGCAAGGTGCACCTTGCAACGGTAGCCTTCCTGGAGGGCTTTGCCGACGAGCGTTTCACTCTTGCCCCCGTGATACGGGTATGCCGTATCGACGTAGTTGATCCCTCCGTCGATGCCGGTACGAAGCATAGTAATGGCCTGCTGCTCGTCGATGACCGAAGGATCTTCGCCAACAGTAGGCAGTCTCATCGTGCCAAATCCGAGTGCAGACGGCTTCCAATCGAGTCTTCCGAATGACCTGTAGTTCATCTGGCCTATCCTTTCATAGACAATTGTTCGTATTCCAATATATAACGTCGGGCGTCTCTGTCAAATTCGTTCGGTCCGTTGCAATACGGTTCAAAGGGAATACACTGAATGTGCATGAAATCAGCAATTCACGGGCTTTTCAGGAAACATTGTCCCTGCGGGGCCAGTGTAAGGAGCTATGGATGAAGAAGAGAGTCGCCGTTGTTTTCGGTTCGCGCTCAGTGGAGCACGAGGTCTCTATCATTACCGCCGTTCAGGCCATGAATTCTCTGGACGAGGAGCAGTTCGAGGCCGTCCCGCTCTACGTGTCCAAGGAGGGCGTCTGGTTCACAGGAGAAGCCCTGAAAACGATGGATGTGTTCTGTGATCTCGTCAGTCTTCCGGGCAAGGTACAGCGCGTGCAGCTGCAGCCCTTTGCCGGAAAAACGACCTTTGTAGTGCCGGCTTCGCATAGAGGCTTCATGGGCCGTGGTATAGATGTGGAACCGCTGGCTGTCGACGTTGCACTGCTGTGTAACCACGGTACCAACGGTGAAGACGGGACGATGCAGGGCATGTTCGAACTGCTGGGGATCCCCTACACGAGTGCAGGCGTGACCGGCTCTGCACTGGGCATGGATAAGGTGTTCCAGAAGCAGCTGTTTGTGGCAGCCGGAATCCCCGTCGTTCCGTACGTCAGTTTTAGCAGGCGCACATGGCGTGCTTCGCCGGATGACTGTCTTCGTGCAGCTGAGCAGCGCCTGCACTTTCCCATGTTTGTGAAACCGGCGAACCTGGGATCCAGCGTCGGCATCACGCGCGCGACAGATCACGACACGCTGCGATACGCACTGGAGGTTGCGAGTCAGTTCGACCGCAAGTTGCTGGTGGAGCAGGCCGTTGTCCATCATCGTGAGGTAAACTGTGCCGTTCTGGGCAATGACGATCCAATACCGTCGGCGTGCGAGGAAGTCTTCAGCTCGCGCGCCTTTCTCGACTACGACGCCAAGTATAAGGTGGGGTACAAGACCACGGCTGGGTCAGATAGTGGTATCCAGAAGGCGGAGGCCCGCAAGGTGCCGGCGAATCTTGGCGATGACCTTACCCATCGCGTGCAGGAACTGGCGTGCCGTGCATTTACCACTCTCGATTGCCGGGGCGTCGCCCGGGTCGACTTCCTGATCGATGAATCTGGAGCCGTCTACGTCAACGAGATCAACACGATTCCAGGCGCCCTGTCGTTCTACCTATGGGAAGCTGTGGGCATGCAATACCGGGATCTGCTCACGAAGTTGATCGATCTCGCCTGCAAAGCATTCGAAGACCGCAGGTCGAACGTCGTCAGCTACGATGTGTCAGATCTGCTGAGGCTAGGTTCAGAGGGCAAGTCCGGAACCAAGAACGTCTGACGGAGTATGATGGCTACCACGCTCGTCGACGGCATCACGCTTGCATATGTAGACGAAGGGTCCGGAGACCCTGTCGTGCTACTGCATGGCTGGGGAGGTCAGGCGGTCAGCATGATGCCCCTCATTGTGGGACTTCGGGACAAGTACCGGGTTCTTGCTTTCGACCTTCCAGGTTTCGGTGGCAGCAGCCCTCCTGCGGTTCCTTGGGGCACGCCTGAATATGCTGCCTTCGTCGAGGAAGCGGTGGCGTCTCTGGGGATCTCGCGCGCGACGTACATCGGACACTCGTTTGGTGGCCGTATCGCCATATGGTTGGCGGCGCACGCGCCTGAAGCTGTCCAGGCTCTCGTCCTGGTCGATGCCGCTGGCATCAGACCTCCGGCAACGTTCAGGCGGCGCATGCGGCGACTTTTCTACAAGACCGCCCAGACAGTCCTGCGTCTTCCGATTCTTGGGGCGAAGGGGCCCGCGCTGCGGGAACGCCTTGCCATGCGGTTTGGAAGTGTCGACTACCGTGCGATGGCTGGCGTGATGAGGGCATCCATGGTGAGGACCGTCAATCTCGACCTTACCGCATGTCTTGGGGCCGTCAGCGCGCCGACGCTGCTTCTGTGGGGGGAAAAAGACACCGAAACGCCCATTGCGGATGGACGAAAAATGGAACAGCTGATCAGGGGGTCACGACTTATCGTTATTGCAGGAGCGGGTCACTTCAGCTACCTCGACAGTCCGGCATTCGTGAATGCGGTGGTCAGCGCATTCCTTCACGGAACGCGAGAAGGGGCGACGAGATGAGAGGTTTGGCTCAACTCCTTGCAGTACTGGCCGTCGCTACTGCCTTCGCTCTTGCTTTGGCAAGAATCGTCCATCTTCTTCATATGCTGCAGCTCGAGGAATACGATATCCGGCGGTTCGTGCATTGGGTTGCCCTCCACGTCGACTATCTGGCTGCCAATCCGATGCTTGACCTCCTTGGCCTCCTTGGGGTCGTCGTGCTGTTCCTGTACCTTGAATCGGCATCTTCGATCGTCATCGCCTGCAGCCTGTCGATAGTTATTGGCCTGGCAGGACTCCTGTGGGAACTCCGTCTCTGGGTACGGAGTCCAGTGAAGAAGGCTCTGGTTATGACTCCGCGCGCGCGACGCCTGCTGGGGTGTGCTGCAATCCTTAGCGCGGGGATTTGTCTGGTACCATTTGCTGGACAGGCAAGACTCGCCCTCGCGATAGCCTGGCTCCTGCCGACGCTGGCTCCTGCCGTTCTGGTTATCAGCCGCACGATCATGGAGCCCATCGAGGCGTCGATACGGGACTGGTACGTCAGAGACGCCAGCAGGATCCTTGCCGGGTTTGCTCCGACTGTGGTCGGCATCACCGGGAGCTATGGCAAGACGAGCACCAAATTCTTCACGGCGCAACTGCTGGAGTCACGCTATCGTGTTCTGATGACGCCCGAGAGCTATAACACGGCCATGGGCATCTGTCGGGTCATTCGCGGACAGCTCGGCCCAGAACACGAGGTGTTCGTGGTTGAACTCGCCGAGAACGAGAAGGGTGGATTTGAGCATCTTCTCAGTCTAGTCCCCTGCAGTATCTCGATCGTGACGTCGGTCGGTCTGCAGCACCTCGAGGAGTTCGGTTCCGAGGCTGCCATCCGGCGTGTCATGAAGGAATTCGTCAGGATGCCTCGCAGCGGATCCACGGTCGTCCTGAACGCCGATGATCCTGTCCTTGCAGAAATCGGGAGCGTACAGGGGAAGAGAATCCTGAGCGCGAGCGCAGGCGGATCGTTGTCATCTGACTTGCATGCCGAGAACATCGTGATGAGTGCTGACGGTCTGTCCTTTGACATCGTGATGAGTCAGGATGAGCAATTCGCATGCCATACGAAGCTGCTTGGCCGGCACAACGTTGAGAACATCCTGCTGGCGGTCGCAGTGGCGCGTGAGCTGGGGGTGTCCTGGAACGCTATCCAGGATAGTGTTGCCACACTGCAGGCACCTCCTCATCGGCTACAGGTGATGGCTGGCGCTGGCGGCGTTCGCATCATCGATGATGCTTTCAACTCGAATCCTGCCGGGTTTGCCATGGCGATGGAGGTGCTGGCCGCTTTTCCTTCGCGACGGGTTCTCGTCACCCCCGGGCTGGTCTCGCTGGGCAAAGCGGAGGACACGGAAAACATCGAGGCGGGCAGGCAGGCGGCTGGAGCAGCTGACACAGTCATCCTGGTCGGCCCGAAAAAGACTCGACCGGTCCGCGAGGGGCTGCTGTCGGCTGGTTTCCCGGAGACGAACATCCTCACGGCTCGTTCCCTTGAGGAGGTCACGGGGCTCATGCGAAGCCTGCTGACACCCGGTGACACGGTGATGTTTGAGAACGATCTCCCTGACACCTACAATGAGTGATGTGATGTCCGAGAGAGCGGTGGCCAGGAACGCGGGTGATCGATCGCGGCGCGTACCGGAAGCCTGAACCAGACACAGGCAGGTCGGCTTGTGAAATGCCGGCACTGGTGCCGCCCAATCGAGGCCTGCTGGCTGTCAACCTTGAAGTTTGGATGCTTCTGAACACAATGGTAGCGCTTGCAGGCGAAAATCGGGATTTGGAGGCGGGAGATGGGAATCAAATCTGACACCTGGATCGCGGCCCATGCATTGGCTGGCATGATCGAACCGTTTGCATTAGACTGTCCCAAGGGCGTCGTCTCATATGGCGTGTCGTCCTATGGATATGACATGCGTGTGGCGGACGAGTTCAAGGTCTTCACCAATGTCTTCAATGCCATTGTCGATCCAAAGGCGTTTACCGGGCGAAGTTTTGTGGACATGAACGGTGACTCCTGCATCATCCCGCCGAACTCCTTCGCTCTTGCACGCAGTCTCGAGTACTTCCGGATTCCCCGGGATGTCTTGTGCCTTGTCATTGGCAAGAGTACATATGCTCGAGCGGGCATTATTGTTAACGTGACGCCGCTTGAACCCGAATGGGAAGGTTTCGTGACCATCGAGATCAGTAACACGACGCCGCTCCCCGTCAAGGTCTATGCCAACGAGGGGATTGCTCAGGTCCTCTTCATGGGAGCAGATGACATGTGTAGCGTCTCCTATCAGGACAAGAAGGGGAAGTACCAGAACCAGACAGGTATCTGGCTGCCGAGGGTAGAGTAGCATGAGGGATATAGCGCGAAAACTCGGCATTTCCACAAGCACGGTATCGCGGGCGTTCTCCAAACCGGAGATGGTGCGGCCAGAACTGTGTGAGCGCATCCTGGAGATGGCCAGGGAGTTGGACTACAAGCCCAACCCTATCGCACGCGCCATGGTCCTTGGCCAATCCGATCTCATTGGGCTTGTGGTTCCAGACATCACCAACCCCTTTTTTCCAGCTATCGTGCGCGGCGCGGAGGACGAAGCATGCAAGCATGGCCTGAACCTCATCGTCTGCAATAGCGACGGTCATGTGGCCAAGGAGAAGCAGTACCTGCATTCTCTGCATGATCTGACTGTGGCGGGAGTCATCGTGGCCAGCGCTTCCCGAAGAGATGCGTATGTGGCAGAGCTGGCGGCCGGTGTCCCCGTTGTTGTCATGGACCGTAGACTCTCCGGTTCCCTGGTTTCACAGGTGAGTGCCGACAACTACAGTGGGAGCAAGGCTGTGGTCGACTACCTGGCGGGACTGGGGCATCGCAAACTGCTGTATCTGTCTGGCCCTCCGATGATCTCCACAACTGAGGACAGGCTCCGAGGGTTCCGTGACCAGTGCCGTCTGCACCATATCGACTTCGATGTCGTGCGTGCTGGTTTTGGGATCGACGACGGCTACGGAGCCATGAAACAGGCCGAGCTCATGATGGACGGAACGACGGGTGTCGTCTGTGCCAATGACTTATGTGCGTTTGGCGCTCTGGCGAGACTTGCGGAAGTGGGCATCCCGGTGCCGGAACGGATATCGGTCACTGGTTTTGACGACATCGCGTTTGCGAGGATTTTCAGTCCATCGTTGACGACGGTTCGACAGCCCACCTATGAGATGGGGCGGCGGGCAGTGAGAGCGATTCTCGACATGAGAGCCGGTCATGTATCATGTCAGCCGGTGGTTCTCCCGACGGAGCTTGTGGTCCGGGATTCGACGGCGCTCCGGAATACTTCGGCAGAGCATTCTTCGGCAACTTCCCTGTAGTCATGGTCGTATCATTCGGCAGCATCAACATGGACCTGGTTGTCCGGTGCGAGCGTGTGCCGGATCACGGTGAGACCGTTGTCTCGACTGGATGGTTCACTAACCCGGGCGGGAAAGGTGCGAACCAGGCGGTGCAGGCTGCCCGGCTGAGAGCGGAGAGTGTCCTGGTGGGGCGCGTGGGATCAGACGTTTTTGGGCGGGACGTGATGAATGGGTTGTCGGCTTCTGGAGTGAACGTCGTCGGCGTAACGGTGGATCCCATCTTGTCGACAGGGGTTGCGTGCATCCTGGTGGAAAGAGGCGGCGAAAATCGCATTGTGGTCGTCCCGGGCGCCAACGGTGCCGTCGGTGCCGCCGAACTCAAGACGCTGGGCGGTTTGCTGCAGCCCGGGGTCGTTCTCCTGCTGCAGTGCGAAATCCCGTTTGCGGTCGTTCGGGAGGCTGCTCACGTGGCGCACCTGAGAGGAGCTACCGTCATCCTCGACCCTTCGCCCTGGGGGTCCGTCACACTGACGGCAGGAGTATTCGCCGATGTGGATTACCTTATGCCGAACGAGGGTGAGGCCCGTGCGCTTGCCGGAACCGCCGATCTCAAAGAGGCCGCAGCAGTCCTTCTGGGTTTGGGCGCGAGGACCGTCGTCGTAAAGCGGGGAGAAAAGGGTGCGTTTGCGGTTGGCGCGTTCGAGAGCCCCGAGGTGCCCGCCTTTTCGGTGGTATCGGTCGATACGACGGCTGCAGGCGATTCTTTCCAGGGAGCATTTGCCGCGTCGATAGACCTGGGGTTTGACCCCGACATGGCGCTCTACCGGGCGATGGCTGCGGGTGCGCTGACGGTAACGCGGTCGGGTGCTCAGCAATCGATGCCGGATGAAGTGGAAGTCGCTGCGTTTCTTGAGTCAAGGCTGCACAGGGGAGACCACCTCCCGAAGCAGCAGATCTGAAGGACAAAGGAGAAGAGTCGACATGAAGAGAATACTGTGTATGCTGCTCGCGCTCATGATCATGAGCCTGTCATTTGCCGGTTGCAAGCCGACAGCGACTGGCCCTAAGACCGACAAAGTTGTCTACCTCATCAATGGAGCTCTTGGCGACAATGCGTTCTATGATTCTGGTCAGAAAGGGATCGACAACATCAAGAGCCAGTATGGAGTGGAGACCAGAACGATCGAGTGCAACTTCGATGCAGGCAAGTACGAGCCTGGGTTGGAGGCTGCTGTACAATACAGTGACGTCGTGTTCGTTATTTCCTATGCGTTCGAGGACAACCTGAAGGCGATGGCCGACAAGTACCCCGACAAGATCTTCGTCAACATCGACACGATTGTGCAGAACAGCAAGAGCACGATAACGTCCATCAAGTACGTCGAGGAAGAGAGCGCATTCCTCGCGGGCGTCTGTGCTGGTCTTACGACCACAGACATGAGCATCAAGAATATTAACGCCGACAAGGTCGTTGGCGTGGTCGCCGCGGCGGATGACCCGGTGGTGATGGCTTTTGTAAAGGCCTATGAGGATGGCGTCCACTACATCGACAAGACTATCAAGGTCGAGCGCGTCGTGCTCGCCGGCATCTGGGACGACCCGGCCAAAGGCAAGCAGGCCGCTCTCAGTCTCTATGACAAGAAGTGCGATGTTGTGTTCCAGGTTGCCGCCGCCACGGGCCTGGGCGTGCTCCAGGCAGCCAAGGAGCGTGGCCTGTACGCAATCGGCGTCGATACGAATCAGAACGATATCGAGCCCGGTTACGTCATCGCGTCGGACATCAAGGACGTGGGCAAGACCATCGAAGACGTCTACAAGACGATCAAGGACGGCACGTACAAGCCGGGTCAAGTTGTGAAGTACGGTATGAAGACCGGTACTGTCGATCTAGTGACCGAGGCGACGGTGCAAGTCCTTCCGCAGAGCATTGTCGATCGCATCAGTGAAGTCCGTCAGCAGATCATTGACGGTACGCTCGCCGTCACCAAGTACCAGTAGGACGGGCTGTTTGTGGCACGTGATGTCCTGATCGACCTGCAGCACATCACCAAGGTGTTTCCCCCGGACACCGTCGCGCTCTCTGACGTGTCAGTATCGTTTGAATCCGGCGAGATCCACGCGCTGGTCGGAGAGAACGGAGCCGGGAAGAGCACGCTCATGAAGGTGTTCTATGGCCTCGAGCGCCGTGACGCAGGGGACATCTTCTTCAAGGGTGCCAAGGTCGAATTCAGGACACCACGTGAAGCGATTTCCGCCGGGATAGGTATGGTGCACCAGGAGATCCTGCTCATTCCGGAGTACACGGTATGGCAGAACATCGTCCTGGGCGCCGAGCCCGTCCGCGCTTTCGGGACAATCGATGCTCATAAGGCGCGTGAAGCAGTGCGCCAGAGGATCGAGGAGTTTCAGTTCAACTTGGACCCTGACGCACTGGTAGGAGATATCTCGGTAGCTGCACGCCAAAAGGTCGAGATCCTCAAACTGCTCTACCGGAATGTCTCCGTGCTTGTTCTGGACGAGCCGACGGCGGTTCTGACGCCTCAGGAAATCCCCCAGCTGTTTGCCGAATTGGCGCGTCTCAGGGACAAAGGACACACGATCATCTTCATATCCCACCGGCTGGACGAGGTTCTGACCTTGAGTGATCGAGTAACCGTCATGCGACATGGCAAGATCGTCGGCACGTCCGCCGCGTCCGGACTGACGAAAGAGGATCTGGCCCGGCAGATGGTGGGCAGAGAGGTCCTGTTCACGTCGCGGCGCCAGCCTCAGGAACCCGGAGAGATCGTCTTCCGCGCGCGAGAGCTGAATTGCAACGACACCGAGCATCGCGCAAGACTGCGTGACGCGACCGTCGAAGTGCGTGCCGGCGAGATCGTAGGAGTGGCCGGCGTCGAGGGGAACGGCCAGTTCGAGCTGGTGAACGCAATCATGGGGCTGGCCTCAATGACATCTGGGACACTTGACGTGATGGGGAAGGACATTACGCATGCCGACATCCTGACCAGGCGGACGCTGATTGCGTTCGTTCCCCAGGACAGGGGAAAGATGGGCGCGAGCGTGGCGGCGTCCATTTTGGAGGATGCGATTATGACACACCACGTTCTTGACCCACGGTTCCGCACGTGGAGGGGGCTTGGGCTCGACTACCGGCATGCAGCTGAGTTTGTCGATCAGATTCGAGAGCAGTTTACTGTCAGCATGGGACACTCATCGGATCCGTTCCGATCATTGTCAGGCGGCAACCAGCAGAAGGTGATTCTCGGTCGTGAACTATTGCTGGAAACGCCGTTCGTCCTCATGGACCAGCCGACGCGAGGCCTGGACGTCGGTTCCATCGAGTATGTCCATCAGCTGCTCCTGAACCTGCGGAGCAGGAAACGGGCTGTCCTGCTGGTATCGGCCGACCTCGACGAACTATTCATGGTGGCCGACCGCATCGTCGTGATGTGCCAGGGCGAGGTGGTCGTGGACCTTGCTACGGACGCGACCAGTCGTGAGGAGGTCGGGTACTACATGCTCGGGGGAAAGGAAGCTGCACATGCGGAAACAGGCTCTTAGCGGGATTCTTGGCGTCCTGGCGGCGTTCGCCATTGGAGCGCTTGTATTGGCGCTCCAGGGGTTCAATCCGGTTGCGACCTACGGTGCGCTTCTCCAGTACTCGTTGTTCAGCGGGTCGGGATTCACTGCTACGGTGACGCGCGCCGTTCCCCTTATCCTGACAGGGCTCTCGGCCTCGATCGCGTTCGCCTCCGGTCCCGTGAACCTTGGACAGCCGGGTCAGCTCGTCATGGGAGCCCTGGGTGCGACACTGGTCGGGTTGTTCGTCCATCTGCCTTCGGCATTCCTTGTCCCGCTTTGTATCCTGGCATCTCTTCTCGGCGGCGCGCTGTGGTCGGGGCTTGCAGCACTTCTCAAACGTGCTTTCGCCATGGATGAGTTCATTGTCACGCTCATGCTCAACTTCATCGCCGACTACTTCGCGCTGTGGGTTATTACGTACCCCCTGTTCGACCCCTCTGCTTCGACTCCCATGACCAGGCCCATCAGTACCGCTGCATGGCTGCCGGATCTGGGAAGCGTGAACACAAGTGTCCTGTTCATGGTGCTTGCAGCAGTCGTCTGCTGGCTGATCATGAGCAGAGGCCGCAGTGGCTACGAATGGCGCATGACTGGGCAGAATTCGCTGTTTGCGAGGATCGGCGGATGCAAAGTGAATGCCAACTATGTCCGCGTCATGCTGGTCACCGGAGCTCTCGCGGGGCTTGCCGGAGGGCTGATGATCATGGGCGGCCCCCATCGCTTTGTGAAGGGGCTGGGCGCCAACTATGCCTGGGACGGTATCATGATCGCAGTCGTGGCCAGCAATGGCATTTCGGGAACCTTTCTCTATGGGTTGCTCTTCAGTGCACTGCAGCAGGGCGCCATAGGCATGGAACTCGTCACTGCCGTACCTTCGGAGTTCATCGATGTGCTGCAGGCAGTCATTGTGCTGGTCGTGGTAGCTGGCAGGGTTTCTCTGAACATGGTGTTCGACCGGCTGGCGACCAGGCGAAAACTGAAGGAGAGTGCGGGGTGAACGTCCTGTTTGGACTTGTCTCGGCCATGGTCGTCGGAGCCACACCGATCCTGCTGGCGGCCATTGGTGGGACATTCACCTTTTATGCCGGCATCTTCAACATCGCCATGGAAGGGATGATGCTGGTTGGTGCGTTCTGCGCAGTTCTCGGGTCGTTCTTCCTGCACAGCTGGTTCCTTGGCATTCTATGCGCGGTAGCTGGGGCGCTGATCATGGCCGGCATCTTCGTTCTGTTTGCCGTGAGACTTCATACGGACGAGTTCCTGACAGGCATAGCGCTGAACCTGTTCGCGGTGGGCCTGACGACGTTCTTGTTGCGCGATATCTTTCACGTCAAGGGAGCCTTCACCGATGCCGGTATCCGCGCGATTCCAGCCGTGAAGCTGCCGCTGATTGACGGAATCCCCTTTCTGGGGAGGTTGCTCAGTGGGTACAACGCTATCGTCTACGTCGCCCTCCTGGTGACTGTGCTGTCCGCGTTCGTCATCTTCCGGACTCGTTTCGGGCTCCGGCTCCGCGGTGCAGGCTATAACGCTGCGTGCCTGAGTTCGAGCGGCGTCCCGGCATCGACGATACGTATCTGGTCGCTCATCGTCTGTGCGGTATGCTGCGGTCTGGCAGGCGCGTATCTCTCTCTTGGGTATGTGCGGCTGTTTGCCGAAAACATGTCAGCTGGGCGCGGCTGGATCTCGCTGACGGCCGTCATTCTGGTCAGCGGGAATCCCTGGGGCATCGCGATCATCTCTCTGCTGTTTGGGTTCTTCGACGGTCTAACGGTATTCCTGCAAGGCAGTCGGATTCCTACCCAGTTCACGGCCATGATCCCCTACGTCGCGACGCTCGTTTCCCTGTACCTGTATTCCGTCCGCAAGAGGAGGCAGGCATGAGAATCAAGGCATGGCAAGCGGAACGCGACATACGGCGTTCTGCCGTTCCGCTGGACCGGCGCCTGCATCCAAGCAGCTGGTGTGAGCAGACCGCTGCCGAGAAGGGGCAGGATGAGGTGATGTTCATGCTCTGGGAGAGTTCTGTGCCGGGATCAGGCGCTCCGGAGTGCCTCTATCGCGAGGCAGCCCAGTCGATGGAGAATCAGGGCTTTGACGAGAGTGTGGCGGTATCGCTTATCCCAGAAGGCTTGCGCCTGGCTCATAGCGGAGATGCTCCTGCGCTGCGCGTACTCACCGCTCATTACCTCGACGCACTGTTTGCCGCACCGCAGGATCCTTTGTGCTCCTACCTCGGGTTCGAGCACCCTGGCTCGTGGGATGAAGTCTTGTCTCGCCTGCCCGCGGCTCATACGCCGCAGGAGGAGCAGCCGGATAGCGTCGAGGAGAAAACGTTGACAGGATGGGTCGGCCAGCTTGCGGGTGGCGCATTTGGCACTGCCATCGAGGGATATACAGGCCAGCGTATCTCAGAGGTCTATGGCGATGTCCGTTCCTATGTCACAGATCCTGAGACGATGAACGACGACGTTGTCTACGAACTGGCGCTCCTTGACGCTTTCGAGTCACATGGACACGGTCTTACGTCGCAGGACATTGCCGACGAATGGCTGCGGCAAATACCTTTTGGCTGGTCGGCAGAGTGGATTGCTATCCAGAACTTGCGTGCTGGTCTCACTCCGCCCGAATCGGGAAGCTACCGGAATCCATATTCGGACTGGATTGGTGTTCAGATGCGCGGGATGATTTGCGGGATGTTGGCACCGGGGCGACCACTTGAGGCGGTAAGGCTGGCTCATCTCGACGGGGTCGTGTCCCACGCGGCAAACGGCGTGTATGGGGGCATGTATGCGGCAGCGCTCACGGCCCTCGCTTATGTGCGCGATGATCCGCGTGTCGTTGCGGTTGAAGCGGCGGGATACGTTCCTCAGGGGAGCGAATACGCTGCCGTTCTGCACGAGTGTCTGGACATGGTCGCGCGGGAATCGGACGTCTCCTCGGCGCTTGCATGGGCCGAGCAACGGTTTGAGCAGTACAACTGGATCCATGCCTACCCGAACATGGCGGTGGACATCATCTCACTCTGGTATGGTGGTCAGGATATCACGGAATCATTTGCCCTGCTGGCGCGTGGCGGACTCGACATTGACTGCAATGCCGGTCTCGTCGGAACGGTTCTGGGTGTGATGGGTGGAGTCCCTGCCGTGTGGGCGGATCCCATCGGCGATCGGCTCGAAACGTATATTCCAGGCAAAGAACGACTCTCGATCCACGCCCTGGCGGAGCGAACGGCTCTGCTGGCTCGTGGCATGCTTTAGTATCCCAGGGAGGTAGATTCCATGGCACAGTTTCACTTGAAGTTTGAGGCAGAGGACCTTGCGCCGCACGTCATGCTGGTCGGGAACCCCCAGCGAGCCGAGCAGGTGTCGAAGCTGCTCCAGGGTGCTCGCCTGGTCAATGAATACCGGTATCTGCTTGTCTTCACGGGGATGTATGAGGGCGAACGGCTGTCGGTTGCCACGACGGGAATGGGGGCTCCATCAACAGCAATCGTCGTGGAGGAGCTGTGCAACCTTGGGGCGCGCGTGCTGCTCAGGGTTGGCTCGGCCGGGGGCATTGCGTCGGACGTCGATGCCGGGGACCTTGTCGTTGCCACGGGGAGTATCCGTGACGATGGAACGTCTCTCCAATACCTTCCACTGTCGTTCCCAGCAGTGCCGGATGCTGACCTCCTTCGCGTCACCATGGAAGCAGCCCGGGACGTTGTTCCGACGGCGAAGCACGGAGTCGTCATCAGCAGTGACGCATTCTACCGTAACTACGACAAGGACAAGATGAGCCTGATGATGCAGTCGGGCGTCAAGGCGATCGAAATGGAGAGCGGGTGTCTCTTCATCGTCGGTCAGTTCCGTGGCGTCCGCACGTCTGCCCTTTTTGCTGTTGACGGTAGCGTCACGAAGGACGCGATCAAGCCGAGGAGTGCCGAGGGCCTGTTCAAGACAGCCGAGGAGCAGAGCATTCGCATCGGTCTCTCTACACTGATCAGAGCATCGAAAGCGGGATTGTAGGCGCCTGACGCCTGGTCGACAGCAAACGCCTCGAACACCATATGCCCGGGGCGTTTGCTCTGAGTCGTTGTGCCCAGCCACGCATCGACTACCAGCGAGCGTAGTGGTCCTCGGCCGCTCCGACGAAGTCCGTGATTGCTATCGGATCTGAACCTTCTGGCGTCACGGTACCACTGTACCGGCCCACGAGCTGATGGATATGACTTTGGAGAGGACCGGCGTCCGTGTACGACTGACGGTCCACCATCGGGACGAACGACAGATCGACGTGCCCATCGGGGCAGCTGACGTGCCAGGGCTGCATGACGTGAGACTGATCATACGTGAAGGAGACGAGGCCCAGCTTGGTGAGATGCCCATCGACCATCACGGCGTTCTCGTTGTCGCCTCGGTCATGAAAACCACTGCACAGGTTGAAGCCAACCGTCTGGCCCTGCCGTGTTCGGCCTGAAGCTGTCGCCCACTTCCATGGCGTGACACTCTCGAGGAAGCCTCGACTCCAGTCCAGTTCGCCCAGTACTTCTGAACGATCGCACTCCCATGTTTCCTGTCCAACGCGGATAGTCCCTGTAGTGGGCATACAGGTTACCTTGGTCGTATAGGCGAAGCGTCCGTTCCTCAGGGGGTCGACGACACTCAGGGACTCGAGTTCCTCGGGCCAGCCGAGAAGCAGGTCGGCGTGGAGATCCTGTGGCCCATTGAACCGGTGCCAGTCGACGGTGACGTGTTTGCCTTCCGGCGTCATCTCAAACTGGAGGTACTTGGAGGTCCCTGCGCGGGCGCTGGTCGTCCCCCGGCGGGGATGGTCGGCCAGGACGACGCCGGTTCCGAAGGGGATGTTCGATGTGCGCTCCAGCAGGACGTTGCGTTTGATATCATACAGGTATGCTGTGAGGTTGGCCAGGTATCCCAGGTGAGCAATCTGCGCTGCGAAGAAGACTGTTGGTGTAGCGACGTAAGAATATTCCCACCGCTTGAGGCGCCACGCACTGAAGATGTGTCGATGCACCGACGCAGCAGCTGCCATGTTCACGTCGAACAGCGGTTGTCTGGCCCACCCGAAATTGATCAGGCCATCGCCGTTGACCATCGAAAGCGGCTCGGTGTGCTCGCCCACTATCTCCTCCTGTCTCAGTCTGAAAAGACTATGCCGAATAGTGTAGTCTCGTAACCCCCTCCAGCAATAAGGCTTCGGCTATTGCATCCAGGAACGGATTTTCTTCTCTGCGTCGGCCAGTCGGTCGCGTTCACGTTCGTCGGTCGTATAGCTCGAATAGATGTGCAGTACCGGGCGGTCCCTGTCAGGCAGCACAAGGGTGTACCCGTCTTCCTCACGTTGCTTGACCCCTTCGACGAACTCCGCCGTGTCACGATAGAGCTCGCTCATGCGACGCATGATAGTTCCCTTGGACTCCCACGGGCATGGCAGTTCGATGTGACTGGGATCCCGGGCCGGTGTCTCCTGCTTCAGCGTGACAAGGTCTTGTCCTGTCTTGGCAAGTGTCTCAAGGAGAAAACCGATGGAGAGCATACCGTCGTAGAAGGGGAGAGCGCGGGAGAAGATGAAGCCTCCCAGGATGTCCGCGCCGGCGTCGGTGTTTGTCGCTTCGCCGATAATATTGCGTGGCAGGGTTGAGCACCAGTGCACATCGACCCCCTGATTCCTGATATACCGCTCCAGCTCGATGGATGCCGTAATGGGAAGCGTTACTGAGTTCAGGACCCCGGACCGATGCCTGGAGCCAATCATGAGTGCCGTGGTACGGGTATCCGAAAGGATCTCACCGCTCCGGTCCACGATGAAGACCTTTTCGCCGGAGGCGTCCAGAATCACGCCGAACGCTGTTCCCAGTGACTTGACCATGGAAGACAGCCTTCGCTTGGCGTCCCGGAACTCAGACGCCGTCCTCACCGCCCTTCGCCCGTCAGCGTAGGCGTGCAGTGAGATGATCTCGAGGCCAAACTCCCCTGCAATGGCAGGAAAGAGCTGGACGGGAGTGCCATACGAGTAGTCGATGACGAACCGGATGCCGGACGACTGGATGGCGGCAACATCCAGGGAGCTCAGGAAGTAGTCACGGTACGACTCTACCACACGAGGCGGAATGTCGATGGTCCCCACTTCTTCGACGTCGGCGCGAGCAAATTCTTCCCGGAAGAACAGGCGCTCGATGGCTCCTTCCTGGGTGGTGGAAAGATCGAACCCTGACCGGTCATAGAATCGTATCGTCGTGAGTCGACGGTCGAATGGCGAGCGCATGACGTGAATGCCACCGCTGCCCGCGAACGACTTGACGGTGAACCGTGCCAGGGGCACTGGAGCTGCCTGGAGGTCCATGACGCGTACGCCGGTGCTCATGAGGCCTCCGATGA
>NZ_QXIY01000037.1:0-575 GCF_003570995.1 Candidatus Cryosericum septentrionale | reverse complement strand
CCAAGGAACGTACCATAGGCACAGCCCAGCTTGGCACACATCTCCGGAGTGACTTCGACGTTGTTGACACCGACGATGCCATAAGAGCCAAACAGGGCTCTTGACCAGGCCTTGCCCCAAACGACGTTGCTCGTGACGGTAGAGCCTGGTTCGACAGTCTTGCCCGGCCAGATCTCGACCTGGGACTTGAGGACAGATCCTTGACCGATGATGCAATCGTCAGCCACGGTATTGTCACCCTCGAGAAGGACGTCCTTGCCGATGTGGACGTTTTTGCAGACGATAGAGTTAAAGATACGGGCTCCCGACTCCACGACGACGCCGTCCCACAGGACTGAGTTATCGATGTTTGCTCCACTCTGGATAACTGCATGGTCGCCAATGAAGGAACTGCGTACGCGTGCTTCGCCGATAGTCGTGTCTTTGCCGATAAGGACTGAGCCGTCAAACCCCTTGAAGCTCGAGATCTGGCTTCCTTCGCCGACCCAGACATCATTGCCGATGCCGCCGCTGCGTTCGCCCTGGGTCTCAAGGTCGACCTTTCCTTTCAACACGTCTCCATGCGCGTGTTTGTA
>NZ_QXIY01000036.1:20454-21659 GCF_003570995.1 Candidatus Cryosericum septentrionale | reverse complement strand
GTCGGTTGATTGGAATCTCATGACAGGATGGCTGCTGGGGTTTGCATCCGGATTCGTGTTGTTCGAACCTAGTCCGTTCGAGTATTTGACCCTTGCCCTTCTCTTCGTGGGCGTGTTAGAAGGACGTTTACGCCGGTTGCAGCGGCCGGTGCTGGGGCCGCTCTCGCTATTGCTTACATATAATGCGCTGGCCATATTGTCGTGTGCCAATGCTGCGGATGTCACCATCGGCTTCAGGTTCCTCGGCATCACGATGCTTCTTGAGCTCGTGTGGTTTTTCATAGCCTCCAATGGCAGAGTAGCGCTTTGGGGGCTCGTGTACGGCTACCTAGCAGCGGCCGGGGCAACGGCAATCGCAGTCCTGTTGGCAGAGCTTACAGGATGGAGCCCGCTTGCAAGCAGGGTATTGTGGGGGGGCACACGCGCACTGGGGTTCTTTAAGGATCCGAACGTCATGGGGCCTTGGCTCGTGCCCGCCATCTTGATTGCTCTTGATATGCTGGTCGGGACCGAGCGCAAACGCCGCAATATGAGTTGGGCGGTCTTTGGCCTGCTGGTCCTGGGAACTATCGTGTTGACTGGGTCGCGTGCCGGCTGGCTCAACGCCGCCGTCAGTCTTCTGGCGTGGGCGATGCTTCTCAGGCGGGACTTGCACGGGGCAAAAGCACGCATACGGGTACTCGGCCGGTTGGTCCTCTTGGGGCTGCTTTTCAGTTCCGTCCTGATTGGATTGTTGGTTCGGGATGGCAATCTGTGGTCCTCGCTTGTCGCACGTGTCAGCCTGCAGAGCTACGACACAGCACGCTTTTGGGCTCAGCAAGCTGCTTGGCGAACGGGGATGACCCATATCGTCATTGGCATCGGCCCGGGGCAGGCTGAGCTGTTGACGGGCATGTCCACCCACTCGCTGTACGCCCGTGCATGGGCGGAGACCGGTGTACTGGGCTTTATCGCACTGATGTCCTTCTTTGTGTACTGTGCAGGAAAGCGGAGAGTCGGGTTCAACGAAGATCCTGCTGCGACTCGCATCCGACGTATCTGCATGGCTGCGCTCGCAGGCATCGCGGTGAACAGCCTTTATGTGGACACGATCCATTGGCGGCATTTGTGGATTATCGCTGCGATACTGACATCGATTGCTAGCACCGCTAGGGGTCAAGCGAACGCCACAGTATCGAGAACAGTTCAAACACGTCACATCAGCT
>NZ_QXIY01000036.1:20090-20308 GCF_003570995.1 Candidatus Cryosericum septentrionale | reverse complement strand
TTCGCGCTGAGGGGTATGAGGTTCACACCATTCCGTTCAGCCGGAATCCGCTGAACCTCCGGAACATCGCAGCCTATCGCGCGCTCCGAAGGCTTATGCAAAGCCGACACTATGTCATGGTGCACGTGCATACGCCGGTGGCCGGATTCTTGGGGCGGCTTGCTGCTCGGCGACAAGGGGTGCCGCACATTGTCTACACGGCCCACGGGTTCCACTTC
>NZ_QXIY01000036.1:203-20055 GCF_003570995.1 Candidatus Cryosericum septentrionale | reverse complement strand
TTGGACAGATACCCTGATCACGATCAACGGGGAGGACTTCGCTCTTGCCTCGCGTGCGTTCGCTCATGGCAGGACCAAGGTTGTGTATGTTCCAGGGGTTGGCACCGATTGTGGCAGGTACCAGATCCTTCCCGCAGCCGGACGCATTGTTGCACGTGCCTCTCTTGGGCTCCCTGGAAATGCTTTTGTGGTAGTCTGGGTGGGCGAGTTGGACCGGAACAAGCGACCGGAAGATGCATTGGCAGCTATCCGTTGTCTATCCCAGGAGGACCTTACAAGGATGGTGATGCTGGGAAGCGGCAGCAGAGACCGAGAGGTGGCAGATCTCACGGTTTGGCATGGCTTGGAAGGGATTGTGTCGCTGGCTGGCTGGGTGTCCAACGTGGCCGAGTATTTGTCTGCAAGCGACGTATTCCTGTCGACATCAAGTCGTGAGGGTCTTCCCAGAAATGTCATGGAGGCAATGGCCACGGGACTGCCCGTCGTTGCGTATGACATCCGAGGCTGCAATGACCTTGTGGTTGACGGAGAGACCGGTTTTCTGGTTCCATTTGGAGATGTGCGTGGTCTGGCTGACAAGCTGGCATGGTTAGCACAGCATCCAGATGAACGACATCAGATGGGTGAAGCTGGCAGAAGGCGCATTGAGGAGACGTTCAGCCTTGAGGCCGTGCTGCCTCAGATGAAGACAATCTATCAGAATGAGCTTGGAAGGAAGGGGGTGTAACTATGAACACGGTAGTAACGGGTGGCGCAGGCTTCATTGGCTCGCACGTTGTGGATGCGCTTCAGGCAGATGCCTCAGACGTGATTGTATTGGACAACCTGAGCTCCGGGCATGCTGGGAATCTGAGCGAGAGGACACCGTTGCAGGTGGGTGATGTTCGTGACGAGCAGACCGCAAGCGCAGCAGTGTCGAGCGGTGTAGACTGCGTGTTCCATTTGGCTGCACAGATTGACGTTCGTCAGGCGGTCGAGGACCCGGTGCTCGATGCACAGGTCAATGTTGGTGGCACCATCAACGTGCTCAACGCATGTGTGGAGGCGCACGTAAGGCGGTTCACCATGTCGTCGACGGGCGGGGCACTGTATGGCGAACCCTCCACGTTGCCAGCAACCGAGCAGGCCACCATCCGGCCTCTGTCTCCTTACGGCGTGTCCAAGTACTGTGCAGAGCAGTACATCGGGTATTTCCACCGCGTCTCTGGGCTGGAAACCGTGATCCTGCGGTATGCCAACGTCTACGGACCAAGGCAGGATCCCAAAGGAGAGGCGGGCGTTGTCGGCATTTTTGCTCGGCGCATTCTGCTGGACCAAGAGTGCATTGTATATGGTGACGGTGAACAGACACGCGACTTTGTCTTCGTCGACGACGTTGCGCAGGCCAACATGCTTGCAATGCTGGGACCGCTGGGCACGTTCAACATCGGCACGGGGGTTGAGACCTCCCTGAACCAACTTCTGGCCGCATTCGAGCACGTTGTTGGCCATCCTGTCGCTCGGAAGTATGAGCCGGCACGTTCGGGCGAGGTGCAGAGGATTGCGCTGGACGCAAGTGAAGCTGGGCGCAGGTTGGGCTGGTGTCCGACCGTTTCACTGGAGGATGGGCTCACCCAGACGCTAGCGTGGGTGCGTCAGACCCTGTAGGGGGTCATGGTCATGTCAAAGAAGATGCTTGACACTCTCGTTGGGTTTGCCCAGGCAGTGACCAACCTGCTGGTGCTGGTCGGGACGTATTGGGCAGTGTTTGCCATACGAGCCGCATTGGGCCACCCATACGGTACCGCGAACAGACTGGCGGTTGAGGCGGTGTTCCCCTATCTGGCCGCCTTCTACGTCGTACTGTGGCTTGTCTATCGGCTGCCTGCCTACTATGAGACGGCCACCTATGAGGGAGTGCTTAGCCAGGTCTTTGTTCAGCTTATCCTGGCACTGGCAAGCTTGGCAACGTCGTTTGTCGTTCGCGCGTTTGCGTTTCCACGCGGGTTGGTCGCCACGGCGTTTGTGCTGCAGGTGACCGCGCTGGTACCTCTGAACTACGCCTTGTGCCGGTTCTACTCTCGCGTGAGGCCCAAGGCACTCACAATCGCCATCGGCACCGGCGCAGCCGCCGGTTCCACTCTGGCAAAGCAGCTTTCCATATCCACGGCGTATGTCGTGTCATCCATGTCGGCTCGTGACGTGACCGGGGAGTGGATACACGGCGTTCCAGAGGGGGCCAGTCTGACGCTTGACGCCAGCGTCCCCTCGCCTGAACGTGACAGGATCCTGAGACTGGCGATGAGGAACGGGATTACCGTGCAGCTGGTTGCGACCGTCAAGGAGACTCTGGTGCAGAAGGCTCCTATGAAGGTCCGGGCGGACCATCTTATGTTGACAGTTGAGCCGTACGGTCATAGCCCTGTAGACCTTGCGCTGAAGCGCATGTTGGACATCGCCGCCTCCGTCGTCGCCCTCACTGTTTTTTCCCCTGTTTTCCTCCTGGCCTCCATCGCGATCATGTTGGAGGACGGACGCCCCGTGTTCTATCTGCAGCAAAGACTGGGTTTTCGCGGGCAGTTCTTCCGCATCATCAAGTTTCGGACCATGTGCCATGACGCAGAGCGGCTGACGGGCGCGCGTCTGAGCAAGGGAGAACTGGATTCGCGCATCACGCGTGCAGGTCGGTTGTTGCGCAGGACTGGACTTGATGAGGTTCCTCAGTTCATCGATGTGCTTCGAGGCGACATGAGCGTGGTCGGGCCGCGGCCCGAACGTCCTGAGCTAGCTCAGAAGATTCTGGAGGAGACACCAGATTGGAATCTGCGGCTTCTGGTGCGTCCTGGCATCACGGGTGTAGCTCAGGTGCTCGGCCGGTACAATACGGCCCCGGAAGACAAGCTCACGATGGACCTGGCTTACATTCGCTCGCGGTCGCTGTTCAACTACGACCTCACGATTATCTTGAATACCCTCAAGATGTTCTTCATGCCAGAACGCAGGGACTAGGTCCAGCTACTTCAATCACGGGTGACCGCGCCGAGCGGCGCCTTGCCAGTTGTGACCAGCATGATGCAGACTGCCCGGGAGCTGCGCCCGGCGGTCAGCGCTCTGCTGGAGGCTGCGCGCAGCCATGACGCAAACGCCATGCGGGCTGCATTGCACACCATCGACCTATCCATCAATATCCCGTAGACAGGGAGAAGACTGGATTCCCGCCTGCGCGGGAATGACACGGCCTAGCGGGAATGACGGAGCACTGCGAAATTATTCTAGTGGAATAATGCTACAAGAATATAACGGCAGAACACGACATAACGCTTCTATTGTAGCCACTTGTGCGTCGCCCTCTGTGAGGATTATGCTAGTAGAATAAAACGTGGTATACTATAAATGGCAACGTTGGATGCAAGCGACGGTCGTTGTTTGGAGGCATTGAGATGGCAGATAACCCGTTTACACTGCATCTCGCACGAGATGAAGCATTCTGTGATCGAGAACAGGAGCTGGAGGACCTGCTGACCCATGTTCGAAATGGTCAGAGCGTCGTGCTTCTTTCGGCGCGTCGCTTGGGCAAGTCATCTCTGGCTGGGAAGGTGCTGGAGTGCCTGGAGGCCGAGGACTTTTTGACAGCCAGGATCGACGTCTATCCCGTTTCGTCCGAGCGCGACTTCGTCCAGCGGCTGTCTGATGGGATTATTCGAGGTATCGGCCGTGGGGCGGATCCCACCACAATCGGGAAGCGCCTGCTCGGTCTCTTTACCAGGATATCGCCACGCATGGAGATCACCAGCGACGGCGTGAAGGCTTCTGCGAGTATCGATCCTGGCGTGCCTGCCACCATTGTCATCGACGACATGCTGGGTAGTCTCTATCGCTACGTCGAACGCCACCACAGGCGTGCGTGCATCGTCCTGGACGAGTTCCAGGAGATTGCCGCCTTGGAACAGTCCAAGACGATCGAAGGGACACTGCGATCCTTTGTCCAGGAACACAGCAGTGTGTCGTTCCTGTTTCTGGGCAGCAGGCGGCATATTCTCACGGACATGTTCTCCGACAAGAACCGTCCGTTCTACCGCAGTTCTCTCGTCTATCCACTTGGCAAGATCCCCGAGAGCGCGTTTGTCGCATTCATCTCAGAGCGATTTGTTGCTACGGGCAAGGACTGTCCTGCTGGCATAGCCACGCGCATCTATCAGCTGGCAGACGGCTTCTCCTGGTATGTCCAGGGCTTGGCGATGATCGCATGGAACAATACTCGGCCTGGACGGTCGTGCACAGCAGAGCATGTCGAAGCATCCTGCCAGACGATGCTCAGCATGCAGTCACCGGAATTTGAGGCGACGCTCTCGGCGTTGCCCCCCGGCCAGAAGGCGGTCCTCAGGGCGCTTGCCGCTCAGCCGTCGCAGTCCCTCTTTGGCGCAGACTACTCTCTGTATCGCCAACTGTCCCCAGGCGGCATCCAGAAGGCGCTCATGGCGCTCATCAAACTCGACTTCGTCGAAGCGGACCAGCAGGGCGTTTATTCCGTGGTCGACCCATTCATGGCACGTTGGCTCAAGGATCAGAGACAGAACTGATTTGGGGTCAAGTGATAATTCCGCCCTGCGTGGTAAGTGTGCCTCCTGAGACGGAGAGCTGTCCGTCTGCAGTCCGTCGCAAGGGGATAGGCTGGATTCCTACCTGCGCGGGAATGACGGAACCCAGCGGGAAGGACAGGGCAAGGGACGGACGGCGACGCAAGTGAAGTTTTGCGGAGGAAGACTCCGCAAATATTGACTTATTGCGGAAGTCGCGTCCTTGGTGCGGAATTATGCCACTAGAATAACGCAAGTAGCGTCACGCCGCAGAACGTGACTGTATGAGCCTGTCAGAGCGGAAACTGCGGGGGCGGCTTAGCCTAACAGTCGAATGCAATCGCTATACTGGTCGAAGAGTGGGATGCTGCACCATCTATGGATCTGCTGTATCAGTCTCAGAACTGTTCTTTTTGGATCCAAGAATGGACTTGAGTGTCCGGATCTTCCCTATCTGCTTCGTGGTGGTGTTGTCTACGGTGCAGAGATCATAGTGCATCTGTATGTTCAGCCAGAAGTCAATAGAGATCCCGAAATAGCGTGCAAGGCGCATAGCGGTTTCTGGCGTGACACTGCGCTTGCCCTTGATGATCGCCGAAACGCGTGTCTGAGACATCCCCGTATCCAGCGCAAGCTGGTATGCGCTGATGTGATACGGCTTGAGGAAATCCTCGTTCAGAATCTCTCCAGGAGTAGCTAACTGCAGTCTCTTCATGTATCGGTCTCTCCTTTCAGTGATAGTCAACAATCGAAACATTGGCGTGATTGGGTCAGCTGGTAATTCCAGCTCAAAGTGGTAAGGTCGTCACCTGAGACGGAGAGTTGTGCGTCGCAAGGGGACTAGGATGGATTCCCGCCTTCGCGGGAATGACAGAATCCAGCGGGAATGACGGACCAAGGAAGGACGGAGCCCGTTGGAAAGGACGGACAATTCCGCAAATATTGACTTTTTGCCACAGATAACCTCCTATATCTTTCCGCGGGCCTTCATAAGCGCCCAAGCCAAAATGTTGTAATCCACTTGCCCGTCCCAATCTACGGGAGGGGTCATGATGCCTTGGTCTATCGCCCATTGCTGTGCCACAGAGAGCTTGGCTGCGGGCTGAACCACGGGCGCAGGTACCGGGGCTGGAGCAGGGACGGGGGCTGGAATCCCCCAAGCCCCGAAGTCGGCCTGCTTCGATTCGTTCAAATCCACAGATGCGCCACCAACCGTCCGGCCGTTACTATATTGGAGAATGTGGGTATGAGTTGAAATCTTCCCGGCCGACCACGCATACGTTTGCCAGAAGAACCGCGCTGAACCATTCGTGAAGCATCGCTCTACAACAGCATAACTGCCGTAAACCCCCACACGATTGGCCCCGATACTGTCGGCAGCACCACGGAGGTACTCATCAATAGCTGCCTGATTTGCCTCCGTGGTGTCGTAGTCTACCGCAAAGTAGACAGGCCTGGTGTCGGGAAAGCCGACTGAGCGAGCCTGAGTGAGTGCCGTCTGCCCATCAGCCGTACCGGCGGCACGCCCTTCTTTTGCCCTCCCCGCATATTGCTCGTAAACAAGCACCAGACCAAGTCCATGAGCGCGTATCTGGTCAGCCTCAGTTTTGGTTATGAGCTTGTTCCCACCATTGACAGCAAGATACCGCGCGACAAAGCTATAACCCTGTTGTTTGACCGTGTCTAGATTGGGTCGTCCAAACGAGTAGTCGAGTCCTTTTGCCATGTTATCCTCCTATGACATCTTCATTATGGATTCCATGACAAATACAATGATACCTTTGGCAAGAGCGACCAGCGTGATTGGGGTCAGCTGGTAATTAGCGGGCATCCAGTACTTGTCTCCCGATTCGTCTTGCCCGCGCAGGCGGGCATCCAGTCTGTTCCACGTCGGTGGATTCCCGCCTTTGCGGGAATGACAGATGACGGGATGAATCTCCACGACAACGGCCTGCACCTCATTGTCCGTAGGGTCATGTACAATACAGACATGACATGACGACATTGTAGACATGAGGTGACGACAAAGTATATGCAACGTTAGCTGACGCGCGGCGTCACGCGGTCCGTAACCGTTGGCTCCGTTCAGGTGGAATACCGGCCACTGCAGACCTTTGAGCTATTGGGGTCAGCTGGTAATAGGCACCGAGTGGTAAGTTCAGCACCTGAGATGGAGTGTTGTCTGTCGCAAGGAGACAGGCTGGATTCCCGCCTGCGCGGGAAGGACGGAGCCAAGCGGGAATGACGGGCTGTTACCTGCCCTGCAGTCGATGCGCCAGTCCCGTGAACCGGCCCTGGATGGTCTGCCAGCCGTCGAGATGCAGGGCGATACTGCAACCCGCGTAGGCAAGGGCGGCGACGATGCAGACGGCCATGGCGCGGACAAGTAGAGGGATAAACGCCGTGATTGGGCTGATCCACCTGAGACCCAGCCAGGCGATGAGCCCAACGGGGACGGTTGCCAGCAGTGTCCTGAGCATCTGGGTCCAGAGCGGGTAGGTCGGGGTAGCGCGGTTCTCCGTGCGGAAGTAGCGGCGCAGGAGGAGCGCGTAGATGGCTGTGCCCAGCATGATGGTGATGGTGGTCGCGAGGGCGATGCCAGCAGCCCCCAGGTACCTGCTGAGGATGATGTTGCCGGCCATGTTGGCTCCCACGATGCCCAGACCGATGAGCAGAGGCGTCACCGTGTTCTTGAACGCATAGAAGACCTTGGCCAGGATGGGCGCAATCGCCTGGAATACGAGACCCAGCGCATACATCTGGACACAGGAGGCCGTGATGGCGGTCGCGGTGGCGTCGAAGGCCCCTCGCTGGAACAGCAGACGGGTGATGGGTGTTGCCAGGATGACGATGCCCACGGACGATGGGATGACGATGTAGGCGAGAAAGGCTACGGTGCGCCGTACCTTGTCATCCATGGCATGCAGGGCCGAGCCGTCCACGGCCATGGACGAGAACGAGGGGAAGACGGCTATGGCGATGGGACTGGCAAGCAGGGTAATGGGGATGGTCCAGACGCGACCTGCGAAGTCGAGTGCGGCGATTGCCCCCTCTGGCAGACGTGAGGCGACCCAGCGGTCCACCATAACATTGAGCGCGGCTACGCCACCCCCGAGCACCAGCGGCATGAGCAGTGCGGCAAACTGCAGGATGGCGGGCCAATCCATATGTCGGACGTCGAAACGCTTCAGGAAGCCGTACCTCTTGCTTGCCAGCAGGATGACCAACGGGACGAAGTCTATGACGGCCATTGCTGTCTGGCCGAGTGTCCAGGCCCGAATGCCCATACGGGACGAGAACGCAAGCAGGCAAGCGACCAAGGCGACATTGCCTACGAGAGTCCAGAGCAACGCTACCAGGAAGCTGCTCTCGGCCTGCAGGAGGCCGGTGAACAGGCCGGTCATGATGAGCATGAAGCCCATGGGGACGAGGAGACGGGTCACCTGGACGGCCAGCGTGTAGCGGGCGCCCTCGAAGCCGCTGGCGAAGATGTGCACCAGCTGGGGGGCAAAGGCCCACACGCCCACGCACACGAGCGCGAAGACGATGCCCCATACCAGCGTCACCTGGTCGACCAGCAGGCGGGCGCGTTCCGGGTCCTCCCTCTTGTGGCCCAGATACCAGGGCACGATGAGTATGCCGAGTCCTCCGGCGAAGAGGCCGAGCACCAGGCTGGGGACCATCATGCCGATGAGGAAGGCGTCCGTCTGGCCGGTGGCGCCAAACTGGCGTGCGATGACCACCTCGCGGGCGAAACCGACGAATTTGCTGAGGAATGTGGCCACGGCGATAAGCACCGCCGCCTGGGCCACCGACTGGTTGTGCAGGAGGTGGGTCAGGGACGATCGGCGTGATGTATTCGTTTTCTGGTCGTTCTCGGACACCGTGGTGCCTCCCCTTTTGGAGATAACCTTAGTAGTATAGCGGCGTGACCGGGTACTGTCCAGCCTTTGGATGCGCTGCTCATTAGCGGGCATCCAGTACTTGTCTCCCGATTCGTCTTGCCCGCGCAGGCGGGCATCCAGTCCGTTCCACGTCGGTGGATTCCCGCCTTCGCGGGAATGACAATCAGGATGCCTCCGCGAGGCATTCGGCAAGCGAAATGCGCGCCGCGGTGAGTGACACGTCATAGGCGGATGCCATGCGCCGTGCCAGCTGGTCGAGCGTTGCGTCGGACGGCACCGGGCCACCGGCATGGGCCTGGATGAGAACTGCGACACTGGCAAGGACCGCTGCATGCGGGAGCAAGAGTTCCGCCGCGAAGGCGTGACAGACATGCTCGCGCCGCAGACCCTCCCGGATGGCAGTGTAGGCCTCACCATGCTCAAACACCGTACAGCCCAGTACACCCGTCGTCAGAGGGAAGTCGTCGAGTGACGTGCACACGTCGTCGGCCAGGGCGTCCAGGTCGGCGACGGTCGTCCCCGCGATGATCCAGGGAAAGTGCTCGCGCACATGCTGAGCATATGCCATCAGGCGCGGTGAGAGGCACGTTCTACCTGCCACGCTTGTCCCGCTCCGGGCGAGCGCCCCGGATATAGGAGATGAAGGCGAGCACTGCCTGGATGTCGGTGGTGGACAGATCTCCCTGGTGACGCAATGCCACGTCCAGTTCGTCCCGGGGTTCCATGGGCTGCTCCTCCTGCATGAGATCGGCTACCTCGACGCCAAATGCGGCGGCCACCTTCGCAGCGGTCCGCAGGTTGGACGACTCCCCCTCGAGGATGTCCCCGACGGCGCCGGGGGAAATGCCGGCAGCTGCTGCTAGCTCTCGCTGACTCCAGCCGCGTTGTGCAAGTAGTGCCTGGACATTCTCCTTAAACCCCATCATCTGCTCCTTTCACATTGGTTGAGGAACCACACGCGCTTCAGTCGTGGCAAGCCATGCCGTGGAACGGGGCTCCACCCACGCGACACCGCACCGGAACTGTCCTGCAGCATCCTGCCTTGGTGGTGTCTACCATATTATACACGAGGGCACAGAACGTACACACAGGAAAATGTTGGCAGTACTTGCGTTGTTCACAGATTGTGTAAAATAATCCGCATGGGGAGGGATTGCGTGAAACGAAAAGATGCCTGGTTTGTACCTCTGTATGATGGTCTGCGCCCTGCCATCGTCGGCATGGCGCGCCGCTACGCCCGGACGTGGGGACTGGACGCCGATGACCTGATTCAGATCGCCGGCTATGCCCTGTGGTCCTGCTGCGGCCGGTACCAGGACCGCCCGCTGGGCGAGCAGCTGCGCATCGGCAACACCGTTGCGAGGCGTACCATGCTGCACTGGTGCGACCACGAGGGCCGTACACCCACGCACCTTGGCACGGCGGGGACGTCGCCATGGTTCGCTGCCGGCACCGGTGAAGCCTTCCTGTCGCCCCAGGAGGAGCAATGAGCGACTTTACGCTACACCGGACCAGCTTGGACATCGCGGGACGCGTCACCCTCGGCCTCACCATGATCGACAGCCGGAAGGCTGCCATCATCCGTGACCGCTTCTGGCGCGAGCGTACGTGGCCGGTCATCGCCAAGGAGCGACACTGCTCCGTGACGACGGCTGTCAAACGCTTCAAGCAGGGCATGGACGACCTCAGGCGCGCCATCCTGCTGGTCGAGGGCAGGTTGCCGTAGTCTCCTTTGGGGTCAGCTGCTCATTAGTGGCCAGACTGGATTCCCGCCTGCGCGGGAATGACGAAATCCTGCGGGAATGACGGGATTCCACCGGACTCGCCGGGACCTCTGGCGGTCTGCCTGCAGTGGCTACCATCCATAGCCATGAACGTCTGTTTCGAAGAGGAAAGTGCCAGACGTACATATCTTGCTATACAAAATACAGCTTGACTTGTATAGCAAGATATGTATGATACTTGCAGGAGGCCCTGCGTGAGTATCACCATTCGCAAGACGGGCAACAAGGAGTATGCGTACATGGCGCACCGTGATGGGACGCGCATGGTCCAGTCTTACATCGGTCCGCTCACCCGGCCCGAGGTGCGGCGGAGGGTCGAAGTGGCGCAACGGGCTACGACGATCCCCTTGCACACCATGCGCTTGTTCACCGGTGTGGATCCCAGTGCGCTTCACCTGCAGAGAGACGCCGCTGCCATCATCGCGTGTCTGCTGGAACAAGGAGACCTAGAAGACCTGCGGTGGCTGGTCCACGTGTACCCCGTGAGTGCCGTCGTCGACGTTGTCCTCTCCGCAAAGGGCTTGTCGGAGAGGGCGCGCAACTTCTGGATGGTGTGGTTCGAGGAGTCCGATGCATCCTGAGTGCGTGGAGGAGAAGGCGCGCATCCTGATGAGCCGGGTGGGTCCGACCCTGGGTATGCATGGAGGGGTCCTGGCAGGGGCGACGGGGTTGGCACTGCACCTGGGGCACCGGATCTCCGGCGACCTGGAGTTCTTCACTCAGCAGGTGTTCAAACCGTCCGAAGTCCTCGAGGAGCTGCGGGGACTTGCGGGCGTTGTGGAGTCTGTGACGATGGGCGACGACGCGATGATCGTGCAGGCAGACGGCGCCCGGCTCACTCTGACGCAGACCCCTGGGCGCTTTGCAGAGCCCACCACAAGGATGAATGGCTGTGACGTGGCCGGTGTCGTGGATATTGCAGCCATGAAGCTGTTGGCTGTCAGTCAGGGCGGTATGCGCAGTGACTTCGTGGACTTGTATACCGTCCTCCAGACCGTCCCCTTCCGCAAGGTTGCGCGCAATGCTCTGGAGCGATATGGGGTGAGCATCCTCGAGCCGCTCATCGTCGGCAAGGGGCTCGTATGGTTCGAGCAGGCCGACGTTCAGGGGGACCCCGTCTACGTCGGCACTCCTGTCACGTGGGATCACATCAGGGATTTCTTCCGGTCGAGTGTGCGGCAGTTCGCGTTCGACCTCGACGCTGAGCGGCAGATCCTGGAACAGGGTTAGCTCGTTGTCTGGATCAGCGGCACAACCTCGTCGGCGTTCATGACCCTGCCAAAGGTGCCACGCTGCGCGCGTATGGAAGGGAGGCTGCCGATTGTCTAGTGCTGCGTCTTTAGTGCCTGTGCGACGGCAACCGCGGCAACGAGAAGATGACTGAGGAGCTGTGGTCGTCCACGGAGCACGTCGTGCCGACCAGTAACGAGAGCATCATGCGTGTCGAGTGTCCCGCACTCCCCGAGCTAGCCGTACTCCGCCAAGCCGTCGACGCCCTGCTGAACGCCACGCGCAGTCATGACACGAATGCCATGCGCGCCGCACTTCACGCCATCGATCCGTCCATTAATATCCCGTAAGCAAGGACCAAGGATTGGATTCCCGCCTTCGCGGGAATGACAGAGTCCAGCAGGAATGACAGAGCAGGAGCACTGTGAATGGGCATCGAATTGCACAGAGAATGCGGAAGTCCCGGCAGGCTCGTTACCGTCAACGCATGGAGATTCCTCAGAAGAGTGTTATCATCACTCGGATGTGGGCAGAATTCGACGAGAGCTGCAAGAAGGCGTTCAAGGCCTTGGCCGCTGCCCGGGAGAGAGAGCGTGGCGCACGTTGCTAGATGGGTCTATCGTCAGTCTATGACTGAATGAGGGGTCAAGATGAAAGCACACACCGCTTGGACTCGGATGGTTGTGGCGATCTACCTGGTTGCGCTTGTTGGAGCGTGTCTGTATGTACCGTCGTTCTTCCTTCTTAACGGATTCAAGCTGGAATTCTACGGACGCGTTGCCCTGGAACTGATTGGTCTGACCGCCGTTGCAGGGGTTCTGATCCTCATCGGTTCGCTGACAGGAGCCAAGAAGTGTGGCCAGCAGCTTGACCCTCCAACCACGTGAAACGAACACCGGAAGAGTCCACCACCTCAGAGTCCCCAAACGCTGCTACCTCCAAGACGCACCGCACCCGTCGGATCATTGTGAGCGTTGTCTTGATCCTGCTAGTGCTCACGGTTGGGACCGGCGTGGTCTACTGGGCGTTGCTGAACCACACCGTCACAGCGAACGTCAAGCACGAGGCGCTGCTGCCGACCCCCAGCGCGGGCGAGACTTCACCTATCGAGGATCCATCGGCTATGAATCCTTCGCCCAAGGATCCAGCTGCCGGGGCTCCCTTGGCCAAGGACGCCCTGAACATCCTGCTGATTGGTTCGGACAGCAAGACCAGCGTGGCCAATGGACGCTCCGACGTCATTATCCTGATGCATATCACCAGTGACCGCAAGAAGGTCTATCTTGTGCACTTCCCGCGCGACATATACGTCGATGTGCCGGGGCACGGCAAGGACAAGATCAATGCCACCTATGCGTATGGCGGGCCGCAGCTGCTCGTTCGCACTCTGCGGAACCTGGTCGATGTGCCCATTGATCACGTGGCTGTTATTGGGTTCGAAGGTTTCAAGGCCATGACCGATGCCGTCGGCGGGGTGGACGTCTACGCCGAGGAAGCCAGCAGCGACGAGGTCTACAATGAAGACGGCACCGAGAAATGGTACAACGCAGTGCACGTGGGCATGAACCATCTCGACGGTGCAGCCGCACTGGGATTCGTGCGTGAACGGTACCAGCTCAGCAAGGGGGACCTCTCACGAGGGCGTCGCGAGCAGGCATTCGTCAAGGCGTTGATGCTCAAGGTCCTAAGCAAGCAGACCCTGGCCAACCCGGTGCGCTTCGCTGCGCTCGTGGGCGCCGTGGCCCATAACCTCACCGTGGACAACGCGTTTTCCATTGCCGACATCTACTCGCAGACACTGGCGATGAGAGACCTGCGCAGCGAGGATATTGTGTTCATCACCGCGCCCATCACTGGTTTCGGCACCAGCCCTCAGGGTGCCTCGATCGACATCGTGGACGACGCCAAGATGGCCCAGCTGTCGATCGCTCTCAGGACCGATGACATGAGCAGCATCGCGCTCGGTCAGTAGATCCCCAGGTAACGCTTCAGATGATCAGCCCGTCGCAAGAGAGCAGACTGGATTCCCGCCTTCGCGGGAATGGCGGACCTCCATCGCACCCTGACAGCGCCTCCATCTCGACGCCGGGCGGCAGACCGTAGAAGGGCAACTGCCGATTGTCTAGTGCTGCGTCTTCAGCGCCTGTGCGACGGCAACCGACAGCTCGTAGGGATGGAATGGCTTCTGAACCCAGCCGGCGAAGCCGGCCGCAGTCGCTTCTGGCAGACGCCCATCCAGGCCGAAACCGGTGGACAGCAGAGCGCGTATCCCACTGTCGACGGTCTTGAGTGCCTTCAGGGTCTGAATGCCATCCATGCCGGGCATGTTCAGGTCGATGACGATGAGGTCAGGTCGCCGCTCCTGTGGCTGTGTGGCATACCAGGACACTGCGGCGTCGCCGGAAATGCATTCGTCAACGTTGTAGCCGAGTTGCCTGAGGATGTCGGCCGAAACCTTCAGGACGACATCCTCGTCGTCGACGACAAGGATGCGCCCGTGACCAGAAACAGGTTGCTGCTGGCTGTCGCTGGATGGAGCTGCTGCAGTCTCCGTGAAGGGCAGGTACATGCGGAACACGGACCCCCTGGCTTCTTCAGAGTACACATGTATGGTGCCGCCGTGATTGCGGACGATGCCGTAGACCATGGCCAGTCCCATGCCGGTCCCCTTGCCTACGCCCTTGGTCGTGAAGAACGGCTCGAACATGTGTGGCATGTTCTCGGCAGTAATGCCGCACCCCGTGTCTTCGACGTCAGTCTGCAGGTACCACCCTTCGCGAGTTTCCGGATGGAGCCGGCAGAACAAGGCGTCCAGATGTACGTTCCGCGTCTTGAACGACAGCGTACCCCCCTCGGGCATCGCATCTCTTGCGTTGATGGCGAGGTTCAGCAGGACCTGCTGCAGTTGGGTGGAATCGCCTAAGACCGACGATTGGCCTGCATCCAGCTCTTCAGTGATCACGATACTGCGTGGGATAGTCCGTTCCAGCAGGCTGCGGACATCATGGATGATCGAATGCAGATCGACGGGGACGTCCTCGATCTTCCCCTTGCGTGCGAAACCCAGCAGGCGGCGAGTGAGGTCGGCTGCCTTCACAGCCGCCTGACTGATGGTGGCTGCACCCACTGCCTCGGGGGAACCCGGGGGCAGGGAGTACGTCAACAGGTCCGCATAGCCCATGATGGCGGTCAGCAGGTTGTTGAAGTCGTGGGCGATGCCTCCCGCCAGCAATCCGATCGCTTCCATTTTCTGGCTCTGACGCAGTTCCTCTTCTCGGTGCACCTCTTCGGTGGCATCATGAATGACGACGCAGTACGCCCGGGTCTGGCCCTCGGGCTGGCGAATGGAGCGCACACTGGCACGCAGGGTCAGTGGCATCCCGTCGGAACGGGTCATGGTCAGCGTTCCTGTCCATGCCTGTCCCGAGAGCACCGCTGCGGCGGCACCTCGATGGAGTTCCTCAAAGCCCGGCCCGGCAGGAAGCTCAGCGAGTGTCTTCCCCATGATACTCGCAGCAGGTACGCCCAGGATGTGTTCCAGCCCCTGGTTCGCGTACTGCAGCCGTTCGTCTTCGTCGAGGATGACGATACCCTCGGACACTTGGTCCATGGCAGTCAGGATCAGCGTGTGCTCCGCCTCGGCAGCAAGACGTTCCGAGATGTCGGTGAAAATGACCACGATGGCCGTTTTGCCGCCAGTCTCGGCGAGGGAGAGGCGTGCCTCGACGGGATAGGTTGTGCCATCGCGACGCCGCGCGGTCGTACGCAGCATAGCGGTTGACCGTATGCCAGCCCGGACGAGCTCAAGCGCCTCGGCAAGACGCTCGGCCGTCATCTCGGGCGCTACGTCGACCGATTTCATCTGCCGCAACTCATCCAGGGAGTACCCCAGATTCTGCTGTGCCCGCAGGTTGGCCTGCACGCATGAGAGGGTGTCGCCGTCAACAACGTAGATTTCGTCGGACGATTCGTCGACCGCCCGCCCCAGCTGCGCTATTTCGGCTTCGCGGGCTCGTCGCTCGGTCACGTCGCGGATGAGGCTGATGATCACTTGTTCACCGTTGTAGTCAGTGCCGTGGGAACTCACCTCGACAGGGAACGCCGAACCGTCCTTGCGCATATGTGTTGTCTCGAAGACGATGGATCCGTTGATCGCCTGAGCGAACAGGGCGGGGATGGCCGCTCTCGCCTCCGGGACCCGCAGGTCCTGAATGTTCAATCTCAGCAGCTCATCATGGGCGTAGCCATATGCCGTGCAGGCGGCCGTGTTAGCCTCGCGGATGCTGCCATTGGGTGCAATGAACAGGATGATGTCGTGCGTGTTCTCGGACAGCAGCAGGTACAGACGCTGGGCCTGTTCGGCCAGCACGCGCTCAGTGACGTCGTGCAGGACGCCTTCGGCATACTGCACACTGCCGTCCGGATTGCGCGTGACAATCGTTTCGTCGTCGACATACCGGAATGCACCGTCTGCGGTGACGATGCGGTAATGCTCATTCCACCGGATAAGGGTTGTGGCATAGTACTGGGCACTCTCGCCCAGGATGCGCTGGATGTCCTCTGGGTGGACGATGTCGGCAAAGGAGATATTCCCGCTCAACAGGTCCTCGGGGCGGTATCCCCAGGCGGTTACATTTGCCGAGACGTACAGCACGGGCCATCGTGGCGTCGGCGCGCATCGAAAGACGACGGACGAGCTGCGCTCGATGATGCGCTCTGACATCCTGGCCAGTTCCTCCGCCTTGACTCGGTCCGAGATGTCGCGGACGACGCAGACGATGCCCCCGTCGGGAAGGAACACGAGAGAGAGTTCCTGGGGAAACAGTGACCCATCGCGGCGCCTGCCGACGGCCCGACCTTGCCATCTGCCCTGGCTGCGCAGGATGGGGAAGACCTGCTCGTCGATGAAGTGCAGCCCTTCATCATCGTACAAGATGCGCCAGGACTGCCCGATAAGGTCCTCGGCGCGCGCAAAGCCATAGGCGGCGGCGTGCGCTGCATTGGCGTAGACATAGCGCCCAGCCGAATCCAGCAGGGCCATGCCATCCATCGAGGCATCCAACGCCTGACGGTACAGCGCCCAGGTTTCACCGGCACTCATGCCCGCCCTCCGTGTCCAACGAATGGACATCAGCGTCACTCAGCGCCAGCTGCTGCACCATCGTGACGATCTCGCCTGTCGTCGTCACCTCGGCGTACGTTCCCTTCAGTGCAGCCAGGAAGGCTCGCTGGACCATGGCCGCAGGCACCGTTTCTCCAGCGAACGCCAGGTCCCGGGTGGCGCACGCGTCGGCAGCGATGATGCACTCGAACCCATCGTCACAGGCAGCGCGCACCGTCGCGTCGATACACATGTGCGTCATCATGCCGCAGATGACCAGACGAGAGACCTCATCGGTCCGCAGCAACTCCAGCAGGTTCGTCTCGCGGAAGCTGTTGGGATGATGCTTGCGGACGACCGCTTCGCCGGGCAGGGGCCTGATGCTGCTGTAGAGACTCACACCGGGAGAGTCGGGCCTGAACGACGTTGCCTCGGGGCTGAGGGACACGTGCTGGATGAAGACAGCGGGCAGGTGGTTATACCGGAAATGGGCGAGCAGCTTCTTCGCCTGACTGGCGGCCTCAGCGGCTCCCTCGAGGGGCATGGCGCCACCCGGGAAGTACTCCCTCTGGATGTCGACGAGCAGCAGAGCGGTTTTCACTGATCAGGTTGCGAATGTATCACTTGAGGCTATTTACCAGCTGACCCCAAAGGGCCCGACCCCAAAGGGCCCAAAGGACACTCCAGGGCGGCGATCTTGTCGAGGCGCGGCTGGTGACGCCCATCCTGATAGGTCGCGTTCAGCCAGGTGACGACGCAGTCGAGCGCGATCTCCTCGGCTGTCGTCCGACCGCCAAGTGCAAGCACGTTGGCGTTGTTGTGTTCCTTGGCCATCCGTGCCGTGTAGCCGTCGTAGACCAGCGCGCAGCGGACGCCGGCGACCTTGTTGGCCGCGATGCTGGCGCCGATGCCGGTACCGCAGATGACGATGCCGACTGCGGTTGGATCTGCGACGACCTTGCGGGCTACTGCGGCTGCGAAGTCGGGATAGTCGACGGCGCGCTCACCGCTGTCAGTGCCCAGGTCCTCGACCTCGTGGCCCTTGAGCGTCAATGCGTGGATGAGAAAGGACTTGAGGCGAAATCCGCCGTGATCGGAACCAATAATGATCTTCATGTGCTCACCTCGATCTGAGGAATGGGATGCGAAGAGACAACAGCGCAATGAGCAATCCAAGCGCGATGCCTCCAACAACTTCGAACAGGGTATGCCCGACAAGCTCGGTGAACTGCTTGTAGTCGAAGCGGTCCCCCAGCTTGAATTCTTCGAACATGGCATTCAGGGTCCGCGCGTGTTTGCCGACTTCCTGGCGGACGCCCGAAGCATCGAACACGACGACGCCGCTGAAGATCATAGAGATGGCAAACAGGGGGGATGCGAAGCCTTGCGTGAATCCCACCATAGCCGTCAGGGCTGTGACGGCGGCGCTGTGCGAGCTGGGGAAGCCGCCGTTGGAGAGGAGAAGGTGCCACTTCCATTCATGATACTCGCCGTAGTGGATGATTGGCTTGATTCCCTGTGCAATGAGGTCCGCGATGACGGCGACAATAAAGATCTTGTTGTCCCAAAGGTTGTTCACGCTCGCCCCTTCGGCTGCCATTGATAATCCACACGAAGAGTATACAGTGATGAGGTAGTTTGTAAACGCGCACGTTGACAGCGGATCGCATTAGTGCTTGCGCCGCTCACGTTCATAGGAGGATACCTGTGCCAACACTTGCATCGACAACGACAACGACTGCGGCTCCGGCTACCCCCACGAGTACTGGGCCAAGCTTCTTCGTCCTGCTGCTCGCGGGTCTTGCCGTTATGTTCCTGGGCAACCTGCTGGGACGCTACCTGTCCAAAAGCACCCACAGGACGGTCAGCCGCAAGCTCTATTTCTTCATCACTATCCCTATCATGATTCTCTTCGTCCTCATCGCGTTCTCAATGGGCCGGAGCCTGTCCACGATCGGGCAGTACACCCTGTTCGCCGTGTATATCCTTGGCTTCTCGATCCTCGGCGGATTTGTCGAGGCTCCCCCCGTGCCGACACGCAGCAGTGGACCGTCGTCCAGAGATACGAAACCCAGTGATGAGCTGCCGCATGTGACGACGGGCAGTGACACGGTCGAAGGCGAGGGCAAGGACATCACCCAGGACTCCCCCGTCGACGACAAGACGGAGCACCACCACCACTGATCCTTCGTGATGCGCTGCTCAATAGCCCCCCGAGGATGTTTTCTCAATCCAAGGGGTGCTTTTCCCGAGCATGTTTCTCCAATGCGAGGGGTGCATCTCGCAAGTGGTACATTCACAATCCCCCGCTCCCTGGAGCGGGGTTTTTCATTGCCCGTGAGCCTGGTTGTCCGGAGTGGGTTGGGCCATTTGCAGAGGTCGGGGACAGGGGTATGATATACGTATGGAACAAGTGCTGATGCATATCTGCTGTGCGCCGGATGCCACGGTGCCGGTCCTGCGCCTGCGGGCCAGGGGCTATGAGCCGGTCGGGTTCTTCTATGACCCCAACATCCAGCCCAAGGAGGAGTATGAGCTCCGCCTCGACCAGGCCCGCAAGCTGGCGTGCATCGAGAACTTCGAGCTCATCGTCGGCTCGTACGAGCCCGAGCGCTGGCTGGCGGCGACGCGTGAGTTCTGGGATGAACCCGAGGGTGGCCTCCGGTGTCCCCGGTGCTTCGGGGTCCTGCTGGACGCGGCCGCGCACAAGGCGGCCGAGCTTCAGATACCCGTGTTCACGACGACCCTGCTCATCAGCCCACACAAGGACGTGCACCTCCTGGAGCAGGTGGGGCGCGAGAAGGGGGCGCTGTACGGGGTCACCTTCTTGCCAGAGGCGTTCCGCAAGAAGGATGGCTTCCGGGAGTCGGTGAACCTCAGCAAGGAGTACGGCCTGCATCGCCAGAATTACTGTGGCTGTATCTACTCCAGGATAGAGTCCGAGCAGTGGCGCGCCGCGCACCCCCACGGCAGCTCCTGGTCGCGAGAGGACCTGAAGGATGGCTCCGGGAAAGGCATGTCCCGCGGGTAGGTTGGCTCAGGGTCTGTTCACTGTTGACAGGGTCCTGACGTTCCCCTGCGCGTCCTGATGCACGTTTTTGTGCGGCTCCGTCGGGAAATTCGGTCTGCTCCATGCTTCGCGCTTGACACCCCCCTCGTTTAGCGTATATTTATAGATGTTCGGTTACAGCAGGTCTCGCAGGAGCCCCGGTGAACGAAAGTACGAAAAGGGTTTGCTCTTGACAGACTGAAGCAATCGAATAGAATTAAGTTTCG
>NZ_QXIY01000036.1:0-150 GCF_003570995.1 Candidatus Cryosericum septentrionale | reverse complement strand
GTGAAGAGAACGGGTTGAAAGACACACAAGGTGTGTTTTTTACCCGACAAGGAATGTCTTTTTACAGCACAAGACAATCCCTGTCATTCCTTTGTACCGATTCTTCCTTCGGGAAGATCACAAGAGAACCACAGATTTTCGAAGAGTTCG
>NZ_QXIY01000035.1:68309-89633 GCF_003570995.1 Candidatus Cryosericum septentrionale | reverse complement strand
CAATCACAAGATAGAGAGAAAGCCCACAGCGCTGTCGCACTGTAGGCTTCTCGCACACAAACTGACGATGAATGTTTAGTTTGCAGCCGCTATCCGACGGGTGTCCCGTGCAATGACCAATTCCTCGTTGGTCGGGATGACCAGAACCTTGATGCGCGAAGACGGCTTGCTGATGTCTGCCGCCACACCGCCCTTCTTGGCGCGATTCTTGTCAGCATCGAGTTCCACGCCCAGGAATTCCATGTCCTTGACGACCATTTCACGAACGGCATCGCTGTTCTCACCTATGCCCCCCGTGAACACGATCGCATCGGCCCCGTTCATGGCCGCTATGTACGAGCCAATATACTTCTTGAGCCTGTAACAGAATACTTCCAGTGCCAGGGTTGCACGCTTGTCGCCCTTGTCAGACTCTTCCTCAAGAGTGCGGAAGTCATTGCTGACGCCCGAAATGCCCAGAACGCCTGAGTGCTTGTTGAGTAGAGCATTGATCTGCTGAAGGTTCAGTTCTTCCTTCCCCATGATATAGAGGGGGACGGCAGGATCGATGTCTCCGCAGCGCGTCCCCATGGGTAGCCCTTCGAGAGGAGTGAACCCCATGGACGTATCGACGGATCTGCCGTGATCGACAGCAGTAACGGAAGAGCCATTGCCCAGATGACACGTGATAAGCTTGAGTTCATCGACGGCCCTTCCCAGCATTGCGGCAGCCTCATGCGAAACATAGTAGTGGCTGATACCGTGAAAACCGTATTTGCGGATATGGTTCCGGGCGTAGAAAACGTAAGGGATCGCATACATGAACGCTTTGTCCGGCATCGTCTGATGGAATGCAGTGTCGAAGACGGCGACCTGGGGAACCTTGGGCAACAGGTGCGAGATGGCGTAGATGCCCGCAAGGTTCGGCGGATTGTGGAGAGGTGCGATGTCAATGCACTCCTCGATCTTAGCCACCACCTCGGGGGTAATCAGCGTCGATTCCGAGAACGACTCGGCACCATGGACCACGCGGTGCCCGACAGCCTGAATGTCCTCAATGCTCGTGAGGACACCTTTTTCCGGGTCAACCAGAGCTTTCAAGATGAGCTCGATGCCAGCCTGGTGCTCAAGGATCTCGTGGACAGAGACGACCTTCTTCCGTCCGGCAACCGTGTGACCGAGCTGCGCCTCGGCAGTGCCGATCTTCTCCAGCAGGCCTTCGGCCAGCTGCTGGTCATCGTCGTACAGCTTGTACTTGATAGAAGAGCTGCCACAGTTCAGGATCAGAACCTTCATATCTTCTCCTCCGCGTTGTCGACAGGAGTCTCATAGCTGTAGAAGCCCTTGCCCGTCTTCACTCCCAGGTGCCCACGTCGAGCCAAGTTCCGGACAAGCGCCTGTGGACGATATCGAGTCTCGCCAAGCTCGCGGAAGAGGTGCTCCGACCACCCGAGGACGATATCCAGCCCGATCTGGTCGGCAAGGGCAAACGGGCCCTTGTTGAAACCGAAACCAAGGCGCATGGCGACATCGATGTCCTCCTTGCTGGCCGTTCCTTCCTGGTAGAGCATGATGGCTTCGTTGATAAGGGGCACGACAAGGCGCGCCGTGATGTAGCCTGGGTTTTCGAGCACGTCGACGGGGGTCTTGCCCATGCGGCGTGCCAGTTCCTTCGCACGGTCGACGGCCGCCTGAGACGTGTGGACGCCTCGCACCATCTCGACCAGCTTGATCGCCGGAACGGGCGCAAGGAAGTGCATGCCTACGAGACGGTCCTTGTTGACCATCTTCAGCGCGATGTCAGTGATGGGCAAGATAGCAGTGTTGCTGACGTAGGTGACCTCACCGGGGCACATCTGTTCAAACTGGGCCTCAAGCTGGGCAAACAGCTCCTGCTTGGCCGCAAGATCATCCGGAATGGCCTCGATGACAAGGTCGACGCTGCCCACGTCACTGCGATTCAACGTGAACTTGATGTGAGAAAGCAGGACCTTCTTCTCCGATCCCGTGATACCCCATCGCTGGAGTTCGAGATTGAGACTGTTCTCGATGCTCTGGCGGGCGTGCGTCAGTCCGTCCTCCGTTTGGTCGACGAGCACCACTTCGAGACCGTGCGCTGCTGCGTCCTGAGCAATTCCCGCTCCCATGACGCCCGCACCAAACACCGCAATCCTTCGAATTTCCATGTACACCTCTCCTGTTACGAGATAGGAAGAGTGGCACGCAGTGCGCCCACTGTAATCCTCACGTTAGTGCAAGTCTCCTCTACTCTCGCGCATCTCCTCGTCGCTGAGGCCGAAGTAGTGACCCAGTTCATGCAGGACCACGTGCTGGACAAGAGGCATCAGCTCGTCGACCGTATCGACCGAGGACTCGAGAGGGACCTTGAACACGCTGATCTTGTCGGGCAGAGTGCCACTGTAGTGCGGCCCTCGGTCCCTGAGCGGAACCCCCTGGTACAACCCCAGCAGACCGTAGCCGTTGGCAACTCCGGTACGCTTCAAAACATCCATCGGGGGGAAATCCTCGACGACGACGTCGATGTTCTTGAGTGCCGTCCTAAACTGGTCAGGAAGCGTGACAAGAGCGACGAGCACGAGTTCTTCGAAGTCCTTCTGTTCCAGTTCAATCACGACGCATCCTGCTCCCTGACCCGACCGATAGATATCATATATTTATCATACCACAACCGTTGGAGAGGCCAACACCGTTGTATGACGCCGGCATCTGCAACGCCGAGCCCGGCGGCCGGTCTCCTCATCATGATACCCTACATGCTCACAATTCTTGCATTACGGCAGGACTTCCTCTAGTATGTCGCTGAGGGATGCCGCAAGGCATGCAACTGGGCACTAGGATCGGCTGGAACTGTCTGGCTCAACTCCTGGTACCCAGCCCCTCAGCGATCGACCTCACCGTGTGCCTCAGGAGGTGTCCATGAAACAACGCAACGTCGTTCGCATCATCTACTTGTATCTCGTCACAGTGGTCGGGATCGTCATGGCTCTTACCGGGCTTATCGGAGCAATCACCAATGTCCTCAACATGTATGTCTTCCGTCTGATCACATCGGACAGCATGCAGAACGAACTGGCCTCACTGCTGACCTTCGCCTCCGCAGTGGCAGTCGGCGTGCCGGTCTGGCTGTACCACTGGGGCATCATCCAGGAATCACGTCAGCACGCGCCAACATTTGCGACAACCACTCCTGCAGTGACGAGCGAACCCGTCGTAGCCACCGCGACGCCACAGCCGGAGGTTCGCCGGGATCTCATCAGAAGGCTCTACATCTATCTGCTATCCGCCATTGGACTGTTCATCGTCATGTTCAACCTCATCAACATCGCCCCCGATGTCTATCGGGCGCTCTTCATGTCGCTGAGTCCGGTGACGACCCCCGTACAACCCAACACCGCTGGTCCCGTCTCGTTGAACAATACGTACGCGATCCAAAGCCTTATCAGGAACATCGTCGCCATCCTCGTCGGGACTCCCGTCTGGTTGTACCACTGGCATCTCGGACAGCGCGAACACCGGGACCTGCTGGGCGACTGACACAAGCGAAGCAACTCACGAACCTCATCAGAGCACCCTGCCCACGAAGGCGCAAAGTCCCCTGCAGCAGCTCAATCGCAAGTCTGTAAAGGGCTTTGCGCCTTCTTGCTTTGAGGCCGTTTAGTATATAATAGCTACGTGGCAACCAATCCTGCAGAGGAGAAAAATGGGTCAGAAAAATGTTCCCGGGTCCCTTGGTCGTAGCTCCCGCAGTCGCCGTGTCGACGGGTTGCGAGAGGACCGGCCTGACGGCGGGAACGTATGCGACAACGCCACACGAGTCGTGTCATCCAGACTGGCAGTACAGATGCAGAGCCTGCACAGTACTATCGTCAATAGCACTGTAGTTCCATCGACCCCAGGGCAGTCACGGCCTGGACGGTCCCAACTTCCTGTCATGGTGAGTTGTCAGCCCGTGACAGGAAGATTCTGGCGCCAGGGGGGTGCAGCATCTGCCCTCTTCGCCGCTGTAAGGGAGTGAGGCCATGAAAGCACTGGAAGTACGCAGCATCTCCAAGATGTTCCCCGGAAACCTTGCGAATGACAACATCTCGTTCTCAGTCGAAAAGGGAGAGATTTTTGCCATCGTCGGCGAAAACGGTGCGGGCAAGAGTACTCTGATGAACATCATCTACGGCATCTACACACCATCGGGCGGAGATCTCCTGGTCAACGAGAACGAAGTCAAGATCCGTTCGGTCGAGGACGCAATCAAGCTCCGGATGGGCATGGTGCACCAGGAATTCATGCTGATTCCAAGGTTCACCGTCACCCAGAATATCGTCATCGGCGATGAGCCGCACAAGGGAATCTTCTTTGACTATGGCAGGGCAGTGCGCGAAGTCCGGGAGCTCTCGGAGCGCGTCTCGCTGACCGTGGATGCCACAGCTCTTGCGGGCGACCTGCCCGTCGGCGTCCAGCAGCGTATCGAAATTCTCAAGGTGCTGCGCAGAGGTGCCGAGATCCTCATTTTCGATGAGCCCACGGCCGTTTTGACGCCTGAGGAGACTGTCGAACTGTTCGTGACCATGCGTAAGCTGCAGGCAGAGGGAAAGACCATCCTGTTCATCAGTCACAAGCTGAAAGAGGTCATGGAGATCGCCGATCGCATAGCGGTCCTGCGTCGCGGCAAGCTGCAGGGCATCGTGAACAAGAAGGACACGAACGAAGAGGAACTGGCTCGCATGATGGTCGGCCGCAACGTCGTCCTCGAGATTCCCAAGGTCGATGTGGAAGTGGGAGCAGTGGCATTTGCGTGTCACGATCTGCACGTCAGAAACAAGCGTGGATACGAAGCCGTCAAAGGCATGAGCCTTGAGGTCCACGGCGGAGAGATCGTCGGCATTGCGGGCGTCCAGGGGAACGGCCAGGACGAACTGGTCAACGCCATGATCGGTTTCTCGCATCCGGTCTCGGGTTCGATGGAACTCAACGGAAAGAACATGCGCATGGTCACCACGGCGCAACTGCGCAAGGAAGGAATGAGCTACATCACCGAAGACCGTGGGCGCAGAGGTCTTGTCATGCCATACACGGTACGCGAGAACTCCGTCATGGGTCAGCACCTGGGCAGACCGTTCAGTAAGGGCATCAGGATGGACTACGACAAGGTCGGGGAGTTTGCCGAAGGGAAGGTCAAGGAATATGACATCCGCCCTGGCGATGTCTATGACACGGCAGGATCACTCTCCGGTGGCAATCAGCAGAAGCTCATCCTGGCCCGTGAGCTGTCGCTGCCGCACAACTTCCTGATCGCTTCGCAGCCTACACGCGGCTTGGACGTTGGCGCCACCGAATTCGTCTATCGCAAGTTGCTTGAGGAGAAGAAGGCTGGCAAGGCCATTCTGCTCATCTCACTCGAACTCTCTGAGATCCTCGGCCTGTCCGACCGCATTCTGGTCATGTTTGAAGGCCGCATCGTCGGAGAGACAACCCCGGACAAGACGACCGAGGAGGCCCTGGGTCTTCTGATGCTCGGCGTCGGTATCGACAAGAAGGTGCAATCGTGAGCGAAAGCAATTTCACCACCAAGTTCCTCAAACTCTTCGGCATCGACAACCAGGGACACAATCGGAGAGACCCTCTGAACGTCTGGGTCCCTCTCATCTCCGTGGGCCTGGCTCTGATCTTCGGCATGATTGTCATAGCCGCCTCCGGGCGAAATCCCTTTCAGGCATACGGGCTCCTGTTTGGCGATTCGGGACTCATCCCCGGTGGACCAGCATGGCGGCGCGAGTTCGCCGAACTGCTCATCAAGAGCGCCATGTACATTGCGACAGGTCTTTCGGTCGCACTGGCATTCAAGGGTGGCCTGTTCAACATCGGCGCTGAGGGCCAATTCTGGGTAGGCGCCATCGTAGCAACCTTCTTCGGATACTGGGCTCCCGTGGCACATACCTTTGGGGCTATGTACGCCGCCCTCGGGAGCTTTGGCTGGATAGCGCAACTCCTGCATGGAGCCATCTGCGTCATCATGGGCATGCTTGCGGGCGGCGCATGGGCGGCAGTCGCCGGCTATCTCTATGTCAAGCGCGGCGTCAACATCGTCATCGGCACAATCATGCTCAACTGGATCGCCTGGTTCCTAATCACAAGCTGGCTGGTGATCGGGCCCATGACGCCTCCCTCTCAGACGTTCACTTCTGGCACCTTCTATGTGGCTGACACAGCCAAGCTGTGGAGGATCATGATGCCAACACGCCTCAACACCAGTATCCTGCTGGTGTTGCTCGCGGCGTATGCCACATGGTTCCTCCTCTATAAGACGACGGTCGGCTACGAGATCCGCGCCATCGGCTACACCGCCAACATTGGCATGGAAGCCCCACGTGCGCAGGGTATCAACATCAGCCGCCGCATCCTGCAGCTCATGTTCTTCTCCGGAGCCCTTGCGGCGCTTGGTGGCACCTTCTTCATCCTAGGTATGCAGTACCAGTTCCCCAACACCGCGATCATGGGATACGGCTGGACTGGCATCGCCATTGCATTGATCGGCCAGAGCGAACCCCTGGGTGTCGTGCTGGCAGGGCTGTTCATCGGCGCGCTGCGCACCGGAGCCACGTCCATGCAAGTCGCCAACATCCCCAAGACATTCTCCGATATCATCGAGGGCATGGCCGTCGGCTTCATCGCCATGCAGGTTGCCGTGCGGTACTACCTGGTCAAGATCATCCAGCACCGCCACGCCCGTAGGGACCCGCCAGCAGACCAGGAGGCCGCAGCATGAGCATCATACAGATCAACCTCACGATTGCTCAGATGCTGGACTACACCATGCCGATCCTGTTTGCCGCGCTCTGCGGCGTCCTCAGTGAAAGCGCAGGCGTCGTCAACATTGGTTTGGACGGCATCATGCGTTTCGGCGCCTTCTTCGGGCTGCTCGGCGCATTTTTCTCTCACTCCCCCTGGATCGGCCTGCTGTTCGGCATCGCCATCGGCTGCCTGGTGGGAGCGCTCCACGCCTTCATCACTATCAGGTGGAATGGCGACCAGACCGTCTCCGGAGTAGCCATCAACGTCATCGCCGTCGGCCTCATGACGTACTTGCTGGAATACGTCTTCAGCACGACCGGGTACTCGCCACAGATCCAGAACTACTTTGGAGCCCAGGCCTACCGCGTGCATCTCCCTTTCCTTGCCAAAATACCCCTTCTGGGCGCCTTCTCCAACCTGTCGTTCATGATATGGTTTGGCTTCATCTGTACGGTCCTCATGCACGTACTCCTGTATCACACGGTCCTCGGCCTGCGCATCCGTACCTGCGGTGAGAATCCTAAGGCAGCAACGACACTCGGTATCAACGTTTTCCGCATTCGCTGGTTCGCTGTCATCGTAGGGGCTGCGCTCGCAGGCATTGGCGGTGCAACGCTGTCCATTAGCTCATTTTCGGGGTTTAGCGACTCCATGCCCAACGGTGTCGGGTTCATTGGCCTGGCCGCCATGATCTTTGGCAAGTGGACCCCATTCGGCGCTCTTGGGGCGGCACTCCTGTTTGGAACGGGCCAGATCGTGCAGTCCATCATCGCCGTCACGGGTATCGCTCCCAAGCTGGCGCCCGGGCTCACACTTATTCTGCCCTACGTCCTTACGCTAGCTGTCCTTGCAGGCTTCGTCGGCAAGTCTATCGCTCCCGCGGCAGACGGCCTCCCGTACTACAAGGAACAGCGCTAGTCGATCCTTACGCCGGCTGCCGTGGGGGCATTGTCCTCCGGTGGCCTTTTCACTACTCCCATGGAGGTGAGTTATGAGCAGTCAGTCGGGTGAACAGAAAATGCAGTGGGCGATCCGTCACATGCCGATCCTGTCATCAGTTGCCGAGCGCTTCGAGAAGGAACAGCCCTTTGCCGGGCTCAATGTCGTCATCGCTCTCCACCTGGAGGCCAAGACAGCCAACCTGGCCTGCGTGATGCTGCGTGGCGGCGCCAAGGTCGCCATTACGGCGTCCAACCCCATCACCACGCAGGACGACGTGGCTCAGGCACTTGCAGAACGTGGAGTCACGGTCTTTGCCAAACGCGGCGAGACGCCGGCTGAGTACAAGGAGTACTTCAGCAACGTCCTGGCCACCAAGCCCAACCTGCTGATCGATGACGGCGGGGACCTCGTGAACGCCGTTCACTTCGAGCATCCAGAACTGCTGCCCGCCATTGTGGGAGCATGCGAAGAAACCACGACTGGAGTCACCCGTGACCGTGCGCTGGCCCACGCGGGCAAGCTGTCGTTCCCAGTCATCGGGGTCAACGAAGGCTTGTGCAAGCACCTCTTCGACAACCGTTTCGGCACGGGACAGTCCGCCTGGGACGGCATTCTTCGGACGACCAACATGAACATCGCCGGCAGGGTCGTGGTCGTTGCCGGGTACGGATGGGTCGGCAAGGGTGTAACCATGCGTGCCAGAGGCCTCGGCGCCCAGGTCATCGTCACGGAAGTCGATCCTGTCAAGGCCGTCGAAGCCCACATGGAAGGCTACCAGGTCATGCCCATGCTCGAGGCCGCCAGAGTCGGTGAGATCTTCATTACTTGCACGGGCGACGATAAGGTCATCACCAAGGAGCATTTCGCCGTCATGAAGGACGGTGTCATCCTGTGCAACGCTGGGCACTTCGATGTCGAAGTCGACGTTCAACACTTGCGGAACAAGGACCCTCAGCACCACGAAGTCCGCCACAACATCGAGGAGTATGCTTGCGATGGCAAGCACTTCTATGTCTTGGGCGAGGGGCGCCTTGTCAACCTGGCATGCGCCGACGGGCACCCCATCGAGATCATGGACCTGACATTCGCGTTGCAGGCGTTGTCGGCTGAGTACCTGGTCAGACACCAGGAGTCATTGCCCAATGAACTCATTAATGTACCAGAGACGATCGACGACATGGCGTCGAGAGCATTCCTTGCATCCCGTGGCCTGTCCATCGACACGCTGACCGAAGAGCAGAGAGAGTATCTCGGCTCGTACTAGACCTCAGAGATAGACATAGATCATGCCGAAGCGAAGGGCCGGACGTTACGTCCGGCCCTTCGCAATGAAACGTTCAGAAAACGGCTCTAGCCCAAAGCGTACCAATCGCCCCCGTCCCGCTTGACCCGGGACAACGCTTCTTCCGCCCGTGCGATGACGTCGGTACCTGACTTATCCTTGTAGTCCACCATCGACCCTCCGACCGAAACGGAGACCTCGATAACATTCGTCTGGCTCTCCGGCGATGACAGGACCGAGTGATGGACGAGCCCTACGATCCGTTGGCTGAGCTTCTCAACTCCCTCAAGTTCGATAAGCGGACACACGATGATGAACTCGTCGTCGCCAAAACGGGCGAGGAAATCCATCGAGCGCATCGAGCGCTGCACAACAGAGGCGACAAACTTCAGTGCTTCGTCTCCTGCCACATGTCCAAAGCTGTCGTTGATGTTCTTGAATTTGTCGACATCGATCATGACAAGACCAAACCGCTGAAAATGCCGCTTGAACAGCCCGTATTGCTGGTCCAGGATCGTGTCGATGTAGCGCCGATTGTAGAGACCGGTCAACTGATCGACGATCGACGCGTCAGAAAGCTGCTTCAGCCGCTCTGCAAGAGCGCTTCCAGCCACCGACTGGAGTTCGCCGAATACCTCCACGCCGTACCGTTCTTCTCCGACCTGCAGGACCGACGCCTTGACGTAGACGGCCAATCGCTCTCCGTCCTTCCGCTTGAGGAAAACTTCCTTGGCCTCCTGCCGCTCGCCGGTCTCGATGCATTTCTGCAACGGGCACCCGTCAAAACACAGGTTCTTGCCGAGGACGTCGGTATCAATCAGGATGTTGTCGTAGCAGTGCCTGTTCAGAACTTCGTCAGACGAATAGCCGGTAATGCGTTCCGCCCCCTTGCTCCAGAAGACGATCTTGCGCTCCCCGGTCGTCACGTATACGCCGTCCGAAACAGCGTCCAGGATTCCGCGCAGACTCTCGTCAAGTACTCCCGCATTCATCATACCCTCCTGATTGGCGAACATCGTGCGGCCGCCCCGCAATCACGAGATCGTGACAACGACGGGAGTGTGATCTGACGGCTTCTCCCAGCGCCTCGGCTCGACATCGACCATGCAGTCGGCGACGCGCACGGACAGCGCCTCCGAACCCCAGGCATAGTCGATGCGCATGCCCATGCGGCGCTTGAACATGTTCATGCGATAGTCCCACCAGGTAAACTGCTGCTCACTGTGGAATTTGCGGAACAGGTCGACGAAACCCCACCCGCGTAGATTCTCGAGCGCTTCACGCTCTTCCTGCATGAAGCCGATGGCGTCCTGCATCTCCTCGGGAGCCCAGACGTCCTGGGGATCCCTGGCCACGTTGAAATCGCCCATGAAGAGCAGGTGATGGTCTCTGGCATACGTTGTGTCCAGATAGGTCCGAAATTCCCGGAAGAACTGAAGTTTGTGCAGAAATGCCTCGTCGCCGCGTTCGCCACCATGTGGCAGATACCCGTCGATCAGCGTGACGTCACCAACGTCCACTGCCAGAATCCGGCTCGGATCATTGCCGGCCCAGCCCTTGACGACCCCGGAAATGGGTAGTCTGGACACAATGGCAACGCCGTTGTAGGTCTTCTGGCCGGACATTGCGACCTGATATCCCAGTATCTCGAACTCTGCAACAGGGAATGTCTCGTCGACCGTTTTGGTCTCCTGCATGGCGAGAACATCCACCTGTGACTCCTGCAGCCACTTCTGAACAACAGGCAGACGAGCGCGCACCGAGTTCACGTTCCATGTCGCTATCTTCATGGCTCACTCCTCATGTTTAGTGTAGACAGGTTTCTGCCCGACTTCACGGCCTCTGGTCACCGTCCTCGCCATAGCGGCTGCAAGCCGTTGTCTATCCCACAGTTCGATCCCCGACCTTGTCGCCAGCTCTCGGGCTGATTCCGTGAACCCGCTGCTCGCGACGACCATACCACGCGTGCCACGGTAATAGTGCACGGCTCCCAGAGCCTCCTGCACGGCGCCGATGCCGACATTCCCGCTGTACCTCTTTGCCTGCACGACGATGCGCTTACGAGGCGACGTCAGCACCAAGTCGGCCCCGAAGTCATGACTCATGCCAACATGCTGGACGCGGTAGCCCAGATGGACAAACAGCACTGCCAGGAACTCCTCGAACTGCGTACCGTCCATGGCGTCGATGGAACTCAGCGTTGCTCCGTGAAACACTCGGTCGCGACGCATCCGGATGACGATGCCGGCCACTGCTATTAGAACAAGAAGTACGGCAGTTGCCGCCAGAGAAGGAACGAATGGCATGAATGCATTCCAGACGGCGGTCACGGCCCTGGAAGCCCACTCCGCTGTCCGCTGCTGCAGTGCGCCGAGAACCCCCTGGACGTCAGGCAAGCAGGGCCTCAATCTCCGCCTTTCTGCTCATGGCGGCATCATATCCTCGCACGACATACTCGTGGACGTTCGAAGGTTCACAGCCTTTTAGATCAGGCTGGATGACCAGGTCAGCCTTCTCGAGCTCCGGCCCTGCGATGTTGTTGAGCATCAGGTTGAGCGAACGCTCGAGCACTTTGGGGACGTTGAGGCTGGGCTTGTACTCTTCTTGCTGAAGCGGATCGTACAGTGACACCGCGATGACCCTCGTGGCGCCCCGCTTCCGCAGCTCCGTCACAGGAACCGGCAGCGACATGTCGCCATCCAGCAAATACTGGCCGCCGAACTCGGCAACCGGAAACACGCCTGGCAGGCAGAAGCTCCCGGACAACGGACCCCAGATGTCCCCACTGTCGAAAACAATTGCTCTGCCGGTCTGCGCGTCGGTCGCAGCGATGCAGACCGGTTTCTGGAGAGCCTCGAAAACTGTCACCGGGAGTGCCTTGCGGAGAGGGGCGCGCAGACGCAAGGGCGTCGTCAGGCCACCCACGGAAATGACAGACGCGAGCAGCATGGCCACTTGGGCGGCGTGCTTGACGCTGAGGGCTTCCAGGGCTGCCGAGTCGAGGCCCGCTGCGTTGAACACGGCTACCACCGCGCCCATCGAAGCGCCCGAAAGCAAGTCAATCTGGACGTGCAGGTCTTCCAGCGCCCGCAGCACGCCTATGTGCGCATACCCAGGGACCCCACTCGCACTGAGAGCCAGACCAACCTTTTGCTTCTTGCAAGTCGTCATCGTGACTCCTCCCGTTCCGGGGTCAGGAACAATCCCCTTTTTAATAGTATATTGCGGATACGGCAGCTCGACAACAGCGCTCCTCACCACATCTGTCGGCTTGACACGACCCCCTCCATCCTATACTTGGAGTGACATCAGGAGGCACACATGGCCATTTTCGACGTCATGGGACCGATCATGATCGGACCCTCCAGTTCGCACACGGCAGGTGCTGCCAAGATCGGCTATCTGGCACAGCGTGGACTCTTCAAGCCAGTCCTGGAGGTCGCGGCTTCGTGAAGGCGCAGACGACGCTTCGCCAGGAACAACATTCCATCCGCTCTGCACACGAGAGCTCGGACTTGGCACGTGGGTATCCCATCGCCGTGGCAAGCGCCATCATCCTTTCGACCACGGCCATCTTCATCCGCTACCTCACACAAACTTACAACATGCCTGCGCTCGTTCTGGCCTTCTGGCGAGACTCGTTCGTGGCACTCACGATGCTGATTGTACTCGCCATCCTGTGTCCGCGCCTGCTGCGCACGGAGCGACGCCACGTGGGCTACCTTATTGCCTACGGCCTCATGCTGACGATGTTCAACTCCTTTTGGACGCTGTCCGTCTCGCTCAACGGAGCAGCCGTGTCGACCGTTCTGGCCTACTCCTCGGCGGCATTCACTGCTCTTCTGGGCAGGTGGCTCCTGAAGGAACGCCTCGGATGGGTCAAGGTTGTGACGATTGCAGGCTGCGTGGGAGGCTGCGTTCTGGTTTCCGGCGCTCTCGAGCCGGGCGCGTGGCAGGGAAACCTGACAGGTATCGTGACAGGAACGCTGTCGGGCCTTTGGTACGCGGGTTACAGTCTGATGGGCCGTTCGGCCTCTCAGCGAGGTCTCAACCCCTGGACGACCCTCTTGTACACGTTCGCCTTCGCAGCGTGCTTCCTGCTTCTGCTCAATCTGTCCCTCAGGAGGTTCCTGCCCGGCGCGGCCGTTCGCCCTGCGGACCTGCTGTGGCTTGGAAAAGCCGCGTGGGGCTGGTTCATCCTCTTCCTCCTGGCGGCAGGTCCCACCGTCGCGGGTTTTGGACTGTACAATGTCAGTCTCGGCTATCTGCCGTCGAGTGTCGCCAACCTGATTCTCACCCTCGAGCCGGCATTTACGGCAGCAATTGCTTACGTCGTGCTGGGCGAACACCTGAACGACATTCAGATCGCGGGCAGTCTCCTCATCCTGGGCGGCGTCGTCTTCCTGAGAATCTACGAGAGCCGGCGCAGCACCCAAGTGCCGATCACGCCGCAAACCTCGACACCGTGTACATCTCCCCAACTCCCTGCACCACATACCCGACGTCACACACCCCCTCGGTGAGATGATGTGACACCTGCACCCTGCCTCGCATCCTTGCGCTCTTCATCCGCAGCAGTATCATGAATTATTGTATGATTCGAAAGGAGCAGCGCACATGAGTCAGCCTCAGGTTCGAAAAGGCGGGATCCTGGTCGCCCTCGCGTCGGCCGTCATCTATAGCGGCGTCTCGGTCCTCGCCAAGTTCGCGTACCGGTACAACCTGAGCCCTGTGCAGCTGCTCAAGGAGCGCTACCTCCTCGCCAGCATCATCCTGATCGTGATCATCGGGCTCCTGAACTGGCGCCTGCTGTTTCCGCGCAACTGGCATGAGGCCGGCGTCCTCCTGGGCTTCTCGGCCGTGTTTGTCACCGGGCCGACGTTGCTATACTTCACCGCCCTCCGGCTGCTGCCCGTGTCGACCGCCATGTTCCTGTTCCACTGCTACCCCGCCTTCGCCGGTCTGTTCGCCTGGATCTTCCTGCATGAACGCGTGACGCGCGCCTACCTGGCGTCCGTAGGGGTCATCGCCGTCGGCCTGCTGCTCCTGCTGGGCGCGAACTTCCACAGCGTCTCCGGGATCGGCGTCCTGACCATGCTAGCCTGCACGGTAGCCTATGCGCTGTACGCCGTGCTCTCGCAGCGCGTCATCCGTGGAGTCGACCCGCGCACGCTCGGCCTGTACAACCATGTGGCACCTGCCGTAGTTCTGTGCCTCCTCACCATAGGCCAGCCCGTCTTCTACCCAGTTGTTTTCAGCTCCCGCACGGCTATGCTCGCCTTTGCCGGCATCGGTCTATCGGCCGCAGGCGGCATGTTCCTGTTCGTGCAGGGCATCGCCATGATCGGCGCTCAGCGTGCCGTCATCATTGACTCCCTGGAACCTGTCCTCTCCGCCCTGTACGCACTAATGCTCCTCAGTGAACACATGAAGCTTGTCGCCCTCGCGGGAGGCATCCTCATCGTGGCCGGCGTCGTCATCGGCAACCTCCCGACAACAAACCGCAACGTGCCCTCGACATTGCCTTCAACCACTGGTCAATGAAGAAGGAGCCAAAGCGATTGTCAACCTGGGACGATTGCCGTACTGGAATACTTGCCGTTTTGCATCTCGTGTTATACTCTCCACAGTCAGAGAGCACTGAGAGGAAATTTCAGGGGAGGAACAATGGCAAGAGGCCACAGCGAGAAGTTCAGGCGCACAATAGCGGCTTCCGCCCGCAAGCGGACTGAGACGTCCGGGGTATTACGCGGTGACAAGGCGCTCATCTACGAGGGCGAACTCGAGACCATGGCCCGTTTCGTCACAGACTATCCAAGTATCGAGACCGGTGGAGACCTTTTTGGTTTCTGGACCCACACGGGTTCACCGATGATCGAGTATGTGCTGGGACCCGGCGAAACTGCTGAACACGACGACGCGGCCTTCTACCAGGAGTCCTCGTTCCTGAAGTCTGCCGGCGGCATCCTCCGCGACCTGCACGGTCTGCAGCATGTCGGCACCTGGCATTCGCACCACAGGCTCCTTCTCACCGAACCGTCCAAAGGCGACTCGAGCACGATGCAGCGAGCACTCGACAAGAACGGGTTCAATGCCTGGTTGCTCACGATATGCAATTTTGCCGACAAGTCCGACAGAGTCGAGATGCGCGGATATCTGTACGGTGCACAGGGAGGTGGAGAACACCAGCAGTTGACGTGGCTCATCCTGCCCGGTTCCAGCCCCGTACGCACTGCCATGGAAGCCGTCAAAGGATTTCCACGCAGCGAACCACGCACTCTCGCCTCAACCTACGAAGCCATCCCCAGTACAACATTCGCCCTCGTGGCAGCCGCGCCACAGACAGCCAGCCCGACCTTCCCCAGCTCCTCGTTCATGGCGACGCCCGAAGGGCGTGGCGAACTGTACCGCCTGTCCCAGGAGTTGTCGGCGCTCGAACGAGACGTCGAAATCCTGCAGCGAGAGGACGGACGGGTGTCGTTGTCCTTCCACCGCGACGGTTACGCGTTCGAGGTCGTTTTTCCACATTCCTACCCTGTCGTCAAGCCCGTCGTCGAATGTCGGCCCGTGGACATTCCAGCAGGACAGGAGGAGTCCTGGAAAACCCCGCGCACCCTCTTTGTAGCGATGGACCGTGGCGACGACGTCGTTACGCACATCGAGGAACTGGTTACAACGTTCCTTGTCAATCGGGAACACACGGGGTCTGACGCCCCCCGCGACAGAGTGGGCTGAGTCCCATGGGCTGGTCTTCGCAGCAGTCAGCGAGACTGCATCTCGAAATGGACGTCCTGTCACGCTACTTCCCGACCTTCTTCCTGAAGGACAGCATCATCCCCGGTCATGCCATCATCGAGGGGACCTTGCGCTCCAATGCGGGCAACGAATACCTCGTCCGTCTCCACGTGCCCGCCGACCTGCCAAACTCCGTACCTATCATCGAGATCGTCAGTCCCGTCCTCCGAGACCGCTTTGGGCACTCCCTGGTCGACCTGGGGACATCGTACCCAATGCACCTGCTGAAACCGGAGAACGGCGTCGTACGCATCTGTCACTACAGCGCCTCTCACTGGAGTCCCAATATCACATTCTCCAAAGTCCTGCTGAAAATCCGGGCTTGGATCGAAGCCTATGAAGGCCATCTGGACAGCGGCTATGCCATAGACCACTACCTGCCGCACATGGAAGCCTGACCACGAGGAGGAACACGATGGAAGAGAAAGACTCGAAGGGCGTCCTGGACCATCTTGCACAGATAACACAGGGCAAGACGACGACCAAGAAGCTGGTCTTCGACCCGCGAACACAGGAGCTGGTGCTTGTCGACGCCAAGTCCCCCCAACTCTCGCCGGACGCTGTGACGGCGGATGACCCGACGCGCGACGGCTTCTTCGCCTGCTGACTGCCATGACACCGCTGGTCTACGTCTTTGAAGAGCAGGCCCGTGACCTGCTCAGCCAGACGGGAGACGTCCGCCTGGTAGATGGCGTTGCTTACGGGTTCGACGACTGGACGGTCTTCCACGCGTATACCGAGAAGCCTTATTTCACGCCTTCTGGGTTCATCTGCCCCTGTGTCGCGATACGCTCCGACGCTGCGGGGTTCGTCGACGAAGAGAAGCTCATGGCGGAGGTTCGCAGGCGTGTCGATCCCGACGGACGCCCCATCGTGGTCTTGGTAACCGGGACCGGTGCGGGGGGTTCACCCTCCTGCCGTGCACTCATCCTGACCGAGAACGGTATAGCCGGCGCAGACACACGGTTTGTGCCTCGCCGCTCTGAGTTGTTCACCCGCAACACCGGGCTCCTCGAGACGTCGGCGCTGGCCGAGAAGAAAGTCGTCATCGTCGGTCTTGGCAGCGGCGGTTCTCCCATCGCTCTGGAACTGGCCCGCGCGGGGATTGGCCATTTCACCCTCATCGACTTCGACCGGCTCGAGCTGGGGAACATCAGCCGCCATGTGTGTGGCGTGAACGATCTCGGCCGGTACAAGACGCTCGCGGTACGGGACCAGCTGCTGCAAAAGAACCCCTTTGCCGAAGTCTCGACGATGGAAGTCAACGTCAACCAGTCACTGAGCCAGGTCGAGGATGCGGTCGCAGCCTCTGACCTGCTCATCGTGGCCTCTGACAATGACCAGAGTCGTTTCAACCTCAACCAGATGTCCCTCAACAACAACAAGGTCGCCCTGTATGGGCGCGCCATCACACGCGCCGCAGGCGGCGACGTCCTGCGCGTACGACCCTGGAAGGGCCCCTGCTACAACTGCATATTCTCCTCGGGCCTTATCGACGGCCGCGAAGAGGAGATGTCACAGAAGCGGCAGGCTCTTGCCGTATTACCCGCCTACGTCGAGGAAGACAAGATCAACACCATGATCCAGGTCGGGCTGTCCTCCGACATTGCGCCCATCGCGAATATGATGACCAAGATGGCACTGGTGGAACTGTCACGCGGCATCGAGACCGGGATGAGCACGGTCGACGAAGACCTCGCCTCGGATTTCTACGTCTGGGCAAACCGGCGCGAAGAAGCTTATGCAAACTGGCCGCGCATGGGGTTCAAGTGGACACACCCGAGCATCCTTCGGTGGTATGGCGCCCGTGTCGACCGTGATCCAAACTGCCTGGTGTGTGGAGGCCATCTGGAACAAGAACCAACGACATAACGTCGCGCCCAAACATGACCGAAATGGCCCACGCCGCGGGGTGAGCCATTATCATATCCTGCGTGCAAGACACGTGCTAGAAGAAGTCGTCACGATCGTCCACGCTCGTGTTCAGCAAGCGCAGCGCGATAAACAGGATACCGAAGACGATACGAACAATGAGCCAGATGACACGCCCGGCCACGGCCCAGCCATTCAGGTCTTCCTGCGCACGCTGGTCTGGGACGTTGGCCCACACGTCGCTGAACGGACCGCCTCTGGCGCGCTCCTGAGAGTGCATCGCCTCCCACATCGCCTCGGCCTCGGCCTGTCGCTCACGCGGGTCCCCCGCCCCATTGTCCCACTGTGGGTTCCATGTGGACTGGGGGCCTGCGCCGGCTGCTGGACTCCCATATGCAGACTGTCCATAGCTGCCAGGAGCAGCCGTCTCACCCCGGCTCTGCGACGACGCAATGATCTCGGCGTCGTACTGCCGCCGCTCCTCGGGGCTGCCGAGAACGTCGTATGCCGCGTTGACCCGTTCCATCATGAGAGCCGCACTCGCGTCCCCGGGATGCAGGTCCGGGTGGTATTTCCTCACCAGGACCCGATACTGCGAGCGGATCTGTTCCTGGGACGCCGACGGGCTTACGCCCAGAACGCCGTACAGCTCCTTGTCAGGCGTCACTATCACTGTCCTCGTCCTCCGGGAGCCCAACCGTTTCGGCCAGATTCCGTTCCAGTGCCGCCCTCGCCGCGTCGCCCATGGCGTCGCACGCCATGCTCATGGCAAAGTGGAGCTGCGCCCGTATCTCGGGATCCGGTGACATCACCTCGAAAGCCAGCCCCTGCTCATACTGGCGGATAGCCTGTTCATGCTCCCCTGCTGCCTCCGAGACATCTCCGACCGCCCGCATGGCCTCGGCCTCGAGCACACTGTCACTGCACGAGTGAGCCAGTGAGAACGTCCCCATTGCTTCGCTGCGCGCAGACACCAGATCGTGCCGGGCAAGGCTGACCTGTGCAAGAGCAAGCAGCGCATTGATCTGCCCAGCGCAGTTGTCCGTGGCGCGCGACACTTCAAGAGCGCGGCTGTCCTCGTACATCGCCTTCTCCCAGTCTCCCAGCTCCGCGTACATGGCTCCCAGGTCGGACGAGACGTGGTAGACAAGCTCAGGGTCGGGCTCCAGTTGGACCGCCAGTTCCTCCGCCTTCCTGGAGAACCTGATGCCGCGCGGGATATCCCCCGTCGCCGCCGCTATCGGCCCCATGTTGGCATACAGCCCCGCAACCTCTTCGAGACGCGCCTGCTCCTCGTACATTTTCGCTGCCTTGTCCCAGAGCTCCAAAGCGCCGATGGTCCTGTCCTCGGAAGCAAGCGACGCGCCCATCTCGTCCAGGAAGCCTGCCACATCACCGTCTGGCGGTACAAGCGCTTCGACCGCGCGTACGAATGCCCGCAGGTCCTTGCGATTCGCTTTCAGCAGGGCGACCACACGCTCTTCGACCGTCTGGCTTTTCCTGTCACTCATTTCCGTCTCCTTTGGGGTCAGCTGGTAATGAGCCGTCATGATGGTAAGTTTGTCGCTCCAGCCGGGCCGACATGTCCATTATTGTAGCAGAACACCTGGCGACAACCATGACCATGCCACGGACATCATGCCCGACAGACATTATCTGCTTTTCACAGATTGCCCTCCTGGTTTCGCAAGATGAACGGACGAAGTGCCTCTCAGCCGGCCACGCCACCTGTTTCCTGCACGTCGATGACGATGGCCGTACAGTTGTCCGGCCCTCCACACGCGTTGGCAAGGTCCACCAGACGGTGCGCGGTCTCCTCTGGAGATCCCTCTGTCAGGCCGGTCTTGAGGTCGGACTCGGAAACCGTACCCCACAGCCCGTCTGAGCAAAGGAGATACCGGTCACCAGCGCACAGCTCGTCCGACACGACATCGACCTCGACCCTCGCCGCAGTCCCGAGCGCCCTGGTCAGGATGTTCCGTTCGCTGACGTTCCGCGCATAGGCCGGATCCAGGAGTCCCTGGCGTACCATGTCCGCCGCCATCGTGTGGTCCTCCGTAAGCTGGGTCAGCACACTGCCCCGAAGGCGGTAACACCTGCTATCACCGACGTTACAGATATACGCGCGTGCTGCGTGCGGCACGAACCCCACCAGCGTCGTACCCATGCCCGCCAGTTCCTCCGACGAAAGCGACAGACGGTAGACGACCGCGTTCGCTTCATGGACTGCAAGCCGCAGGCGCTGTTTGGTGTCTTCGGCCGACAACTCCCGCGAGGACCATGCCGCGACAAAGGTCTCCACGGCCGTACGCGAAGCGACCTCTCCTGCCTGTGCTCCGCCGAGGCCATCACAAACGACATAACAGGCGCCCTGACGCTCGACTTCCTTGCCTTCCTGAACGACAGCAAAGCTGTCCTCATTGACGTGACGCTGCAATCCAATATCAGTCCAGCCCGTTCCGATGACCCTCATGACGACCTCCTGACTGAGTATATCCGACCCTGTCAATAGTCACAAGTCCAGCACGTTCCTCGCGAACAAACTGGTCCTGGGCAGCACGGTCGCACCAGGTGACCGAGTGGCTACGTCTCGAAAGCCGACGCCACGGCAGATACTGCCATCCCGGCAATCGCCGTAAGCGGCGTCAGCGTGAAGCTGGACGTCGCCGCCTCCAGCGCATGGTCTAGACGCCACGCACGAGACGGCCGATGCCTGCGGGCCTGCGACGCGCTCCCGCTACCGCACCCACGACCGCCCTTCCAGCAACCAGGCAAGCAGTTCATCCATCAATGCCTCCGAACAATCTCAACAAATGCCTTTCACATTAAGTGTAGTTCATAGAAAGCAAACTCAAGGGGCGAGGACAAACCTGATAAGAATTGTACTTTTGTCAGCTAAGGTACAATTTCAGCACAACGAATTGTACGTTCATGCACAATGGGGTGGCCGGATGGATGCAACGATGTTCATGTGCGACAGCCCGGGCGTATGACGTCCATTGGCACGAGTGTATCAAAGCATATGGCCTCCATCCGCATTCCGCCGTCGTGTGTTGAACCTGGTGCCGATACGCTGCTGTTGCTGTCTCCGGCTGATCAGTCACTGTGGTGACTCGGGGCAATCGAATATGTGGCGAAGAATTCGGCCTTGCTTGTTAAACCCCTTCTCAGCCGGGAAGACCTATTGTCGTCGCATGTCGAGGGTACTCAGTCCGGGCTTAGCGAACTATACCGCTACGAAGCGGACCAGCACAGTTCCGACAGCAGTGAAGCCCCTTGGGTTTGCGTAGCGCACTGCGCAGCTGCACGTCGACCGTCTATAGCAGGCAGACGGCTCCCTACTCCGAAACCACGAGAGTCTTAGTGGCCATGCACAGCCGTGCAGGCATGGGATACTGCAGCTCCCACACGATGTTTATTGGATGACTACCAGTAGATTCCACGAACGTCGCAGGACCCAAGTAGTAATATGGTGCTCCGATTCCATGTAACTGCTTGTTCTCTCGAACGAACAAGAGAACAGTGCATTTCCGCTCACATTGATGGATATACCTCTGTCCTGTGATCGATGTCTCTGACGTGGTGCTTTGTGACTGCCAGTGGAACAAGCGATCGCTGATGGCGTAATCTCGATACATGGTGGACTC